>NZ_CP020991.1:1597224-2197224 GCF_002874775.1 Monoglobus pectinilyticus
AGCGTAACCGATTTATCCGGACCTGTCGGCGTGGTGTCTGCTATGAGCACTGTTGCAAAAACGGGATTGGCTGACTTTATTTTCTTTGCCGGTTTCCTTGCAGTAAATATCGGTGTTATGAATCTCCTTCCGCTGCCGGCGCTTGACGGCGGAAGAATTCTGTTTGTGCTTATTGAAATGATATTCAGGAAGCCGATACCCAGGGATAAGGAAGGATATGTTCATTTTATTGGATTTTTGCTTTTAATAGGACTAATGTTATTTGCAACTTGGAACGATATTGTGAGACTGCTGTCCGGATTTTTCGGGTAGCAGCAGATAATAATTTAAATCTCTTACAGCAACAAGCTGTGAGAGATTTTTTAATTAGGAGACTAATAGACTATATGCTTTTTATATTTTTAAAAAATTATTTATGACATTAATTCTGCCGCCAATTTTGATGTATGATAATAATGCAGAACAGCAGAACGTCACGCAAAATAATAAATTTATATTCTTATTGATTATTATAAGAAATCAAATACCTTATAGGTTTCTGCTGTAACGTAAAAACAATATATTTTTAAAAAAACGGATAACCTAAGGAGTTATCGGACCAGATTTGGTGCCAAACTTGCCGTACAAGAGCATGTGAATGCAGTAAATAATCTGCTACCATAAAAATAAACATTAACTGCTACTTTACGTTAATTTTTTATGCTGTTATAATACAAATATAAGAGAAATGAAAAATTAAAAGGAGTGGCAATTATGAAAACTAATTTGAAAAGAAGATTGTGTTTAATTATTTCTCTGGTATTTTTACTGAGTGCAGTAAGTTTTTCAGCTGCAGCGAATCAAACCACTGTGTCTTTAATTCACAGTGAGGGCTGGCTTGAAACAGCATATGTGACTTGGAATGAATATTCGGGTGCTGATGGTTACAATGTTTACTGCAAACAAGCCGGAGGGGAATATTTTAAGCTGGATGATGAATTGGTTAGAACATATCCGGGATATTTCAGGGCGGACGCTTTGGGACTGCCTGAGGGTGAATATATTCTAAAAGTGGTTCCGGTAAAAAACGGCGCTGAGATAACTGATGCATCAGCCGAAACAGGAGCGCTGTCCGTGATGAAACATGCACGCGAGGGTTTTGCTTTTTCTAAAAATTCTCCATACGGAACATCAAGCGGCGCGTATAATGATGACGGCACACTTAGAGAAGACGCAGATGTTATCTATGTTACAAACGGGAATAAAGATACCGTTACAATAAACGGCGATGAATCGTTGGGAGTTGGTCTTTATAATATTTTGGCTTATAGAGAGTCAAAGAAGATAAAGACAACTTTGTGCATAAGACTTATCGGCCGTGTTGATGAACCGGCGTTAACAGATAATCATACAGTGAGGTTTATCAACACCGGAAATATAACTTTGGAAGGTGTTGGCGACGACGCGCTAATATATGGCTGGATTATCACACTAAAAAGAAGCAGCAATTTTGAGATGAGAAATTTCGGAATGATGTACGGCGGTGAAGGAACCACAGGTTCGGCTGTTGTTCTTGATACTGATAATAAAAACTTTTGGGCGCACAACTGTGACTTTTTCTACGGTGCGCCGGGCAAGGACGCTGACCAAATTAAAGGCGACGGAGCTATAGATATTAAGTCAAGGTCAGATTATGTGACTGTTGCGTATAACCATATGTGGGATTTGGGCAAGACTTGTGTCTCGGGCGGTCCGTGGGAAAACAGCAATATGTATACTGATGAAGCCAAGATTTATGCTACATATCATCATAACTGGTTTGATCATACAGACTCAAGGCATCCGAGATGCGTAGTTGGCAGTAACCATGTATATAACAATTATTATGATGGCAATGCACTTTATGGAATCGGTGCGGCAATGAAAACATCGGTATTTTCAGAAAATAATTATTATAGAAATTGTCAAAGACCAATGATAATAGCGTCTCAAGGCAGCGACTGTTACAACTCTGAAACAGGAACATATAATGATAAGGGAACTCTTTCAGGCCAAATGGGCGGTATGATAAAATCCTACGGGGACGTAATTGTTGGAGCAAAAAGGTTTTATACATATCAGAACACTCCTGACGTGGGAGAGTTTGACGCGTATATAGCAAACAGCCGTGATGAGGTTGTGCCGGAAACGGTAACAGCCAAAAAAGGCGATGAAGTAGGAAAAGGGACATATAATAATTTTGATACCGATCCCAGCATTATGTATGAGTACAGTGTAGATACCGCGGAAGAAGCTGTTGAAAAGGTAAAAAAATATGCGGGCAGAGTAAACGGCGGAGACTTTAAGTGGACCTTTGATAATGCGGCTGAGGATACGAACCACGAAATAATTCCTGAACTTTTGGAGGCTATAAAGTCATATAAGTCAAAACTCGTTGCTGTTGCAGGAGGCGCTGTTCCAGTAGAACCGCCTTATGTAACGCCTACATCTGAGCCCACCAAAGACCCGGATGCAACCTCGGCGCCAACGGCAAAACCTCCGGGAGATATAACAAAAATACCAACGGGCGTAACCAGTTATGCAAAGGATTGGTTCGGCGGACAGAGTATGTCTGCCGGTGATATATCAAATGATGGTTATGTCGGCTGCTATAAGGGATCCGGAAACAGTTATAAGACAAATAAGTTTACGGCAGGAGATGTATCAATAACAAGAGGATATCAAACTAAACAGGTAGATTCACGTTCATTTTATTGTATTCCTGAGAGCGAATGTTTGGTTACGGTGTATTTTTATTCAAACGGTTCTAATTATTTAGGGTTATATACTACTGATTTAAGCACACCGGCAGCTACTTTTACACCTGAGGCAGGAGGAGACTGTTCGTTCACCTATCATTTTACAGAAGTGGGATCGCCATTGTATATAGCCGGACCTGTCGGAGATATAAATTTGGCCGGCATTTCCGTTGCAGAAGCGGGCGGCAATCCGACTGAGAGCCCGGAACCGACATCAACTCCATTTGAATACCAAATAAACAGCGCCGAATATGTTAACGGGAATCTTGAAGTTGAGATAAAATATAATAAAACAGAGAGTTCGGAAAATGCAAGTTTAATCGCTGCTGAATACAATAAATACGGAATATTAATCGGCTTTAAAACAGCGGATGTTTCAGGCAACGGAAAATTTGTTATAAATGGATTGCAGGAGACAGCAGAAAATAAAGTTGTACTTTATATTTGGAATAGTTCTGATAATATTACACCGCTTTCAGACAGTTACGAAGTTAAATAATAGAAAATAAATTAAAAGTAATAAATTTCTTCCCAATTAAAAAACTACATAGGAGATTTATGACAAAAAATAAAAATTATTAGCTGTTCTATGAGCCGGTATTATAATACCGGCTCAGTTTTTTGAAAAAGTATTAGATATAAAACGGTTTGTAAATTTCATTTTAATAGTGAAGATAAAATTAATTAACTTTATTTATTAAGTCTTATGACTTTTTTTGTTTTATTTAATGATTTAAAATATTAAAAAATATATAAATACAAAATAATAAACAAATATGTTATTTTGGGTTGTAAAAAAAGTATTTACTATAACTTTAGTGTTATGGAAAATAAATCTGAAAAACTTAAATTTTTCGGATAATATAAATTATATAAATTTTTACTTGACAAAATTTTTAAGCTATGGTATATTATATCGGTAACCGCGCAGAAGGGGTTTTATTAAGTTGCGGAAGCCACCCCAATGGCGAGTCTTGGGTAATAGGAGGTATTACGATTATGTACGCAGTTATAGAAACAGGCGGAAAGCAGTATAAGGTTGAACAGGGCGATACAGTTTTTATTGAAAAGCTTGATGTTGAAGCCGGAGAAACTGTTACGTTTGATAAGGTCTTGATTGTCGGCGGTGACGACGTTAAAGTCGGCGCTCCTTACGTTAGCGGAGCAAGCGTTACAGCTACTGTTGCTAAGAACGGCAAGTCAAAGAAAATTATTGTTTATAAGTACAAGCCTAAAAAGCATTATCACAAGAAGCAGGGACATAGGCAACCGTATACAAAGGTTGAGATTTCAGCAATCAATGCATAAGTATTGATTTTCATAATTTTTGATAGCAAGGAGTGATTAAGAATGGCTCATAAGAAGGGAATGGGTAGTACCAAAAACGGAAGAGATTCCGAGTCCAAACGCCTAGGCGTTAAAAAGGGCGATGGTCAGCCTGTTATTGCCGGAAATATCCTCGTTAGACAGAGAGGAACTAAGATTTACCCCGGAGTGAACGTTAAAAAGGGTAGTGATGATACTTTGTTCGCACTCGTTGACGGAAGAGTTAAGTTTGAACGTAAGGGCAAGACAAAGAAACAGGTTTCTGTTTACGAAATTGTTCAGTAATTTAAACAGCTATAGTGGGGTGGACTTTGTCCGCCCTTTTGTTTTTATATATTAAGTTTAAAATAATTGTATAGGATTATTGTTTTAAACTTAATATATAGTTAGAGCTATATCCAGCGCTCTTAGAGCGGAACAGGAGGAAAAATATGTTTTCAGACAGTGCGAAAATATTTATTAAAGCGGGTGACGGCGGAAACGGAGCGGTTACCTTTCATAGGGAGAAATACGTGGCGGCCGGCGGACCGGACGGCGGCGACGGAGGAAAAGGCGGAAATGTCATTTTTGTTGCTGATAAGAATGTTAATACGCTGGTTGATTTCAGATACAAAAGAAAATTTGCCGCTGAGAACGGCGGAAACGGCAGAGACGCGAACAGGAATGGCAAAAACGGAGAGCATCTTAGGATTAACGTCCCTGTTGGAACTATAGTCAGAGATGAAAAAACGGGACTTGTTATATGTGATTTGAAACAGGACGGCGAGGAGTTTGTTATTGCAAAAGGTGGTATAGGAGGCTGGGGAAACGCCCATTTTGCGACCGCTACCAGACAAGTGCCGAGATTTTCAAAACCAGGCGCGCCTGGCGATGAGAGAATGGTAACTTTGGAATTAAAATTAATCGCTGATGTTGGGCTGCTGGGATTTCCTAATGTGGGAAAATCTACATTCCTATCCATTGTCAGTGACGCGAGACCTAAAATAGCTAATTACCATTTTACTACTCTGCAGCCTAATTTGGGTGTAGTGAATATGGGTGACGGTTCATTTGTTGTAGCTGATATACCCGGAATTATTGAGGGCGCACATGAAGGAGTTGGGCTTGGTCATGAGTTTTTAAGGCATGTTGAGAGAACAAAGCTGCTTCTGCACGTTGTTGATGTTTCAGGAATTGAAGGCAGAAACCCGATTGAAGATTTTGATACAATAAATAATGAACTTAAACTGTATAGTGAAAAGTTGGCTCAAAAACGTCAGATAGTTTTAGCTAATAAATCCGATATACCGGGGTTTGAAGAAAATTATGAGGCGTTTAAGAAAGAGATGGAGGACAGAGGGTATACGGTCTTTAAGATATCGGCGGCTACTAAAGCAGGGATAAGCGAAGTTCTGAAATACACCTATGAAATTCTTTCTAAAATTCCTGATGAGGAGTTTGAAGAAGAATACGAAATGTTTGATTTGGAGTCAGACAGAAAAGCTGACGATACGATTACAGTCAGTGTGGAAGACGGAGTTTATCATGTTGAGGGCAGACGGGCACAGTTTATTGTAGGTTCTACCAATATGGAAGATTATGAATCCCTGCAGTATTTCCAGCGTGCACTTATAAAAAGCGGTGTAATAGACAAGCTAAAAGAAGCCGGAATCCAGGACGGAGACCCTGTTGAAATATATGGATGTGAATTTGACTATGTTGAATAATTTTTTAAATTGGCTTAGTATCTCGGGGTTTAATAATTTGCATATACTGGAGTCTGTAAAAATATATTTGATGATGCTGCCTTTTATTGTATTGGCGCAGTGTTTAATAGCTAAAAATTCACATAAATTAGGTAATGATTATAATCTGCACCGTGTCATTACGGTGCAGATTTTCTGCTTTCTATGCGTCGGCATTTTAACAACAACAGGTGTTCCTGATATAAAATATATTATTGCTCATAAATATTCACTGGACTTAGATATTATTAATTATAGCAAAGCGGCAATGGAAAGGTTGTCTCCTATTACCAGCAAACTTATTTATCTTTTTAATCCGGCTGAAATACATATTAATCCGTATCGTATGTATTTTAATGACCAAATGAGTTATATTCTGAACGTCATTTTATTTGTTCCCTTTGGATTCTTATTCTCTGTTCTGAGTATTGATAAATCAAAAATCGGATGGAAAAGGATTGCAGTAATAGGTTTTTTGTTTTCATTTTCAATTGAATTTATGCAATTATTTAATAGGAGAACCACAGATTTAGATGATTTAATCACCAATACATTCGGAGCGGTTTTGGGATTTATAATTTATATGATATTATATAAAAGAAAAAGATTGAATTTTATTACGAATATGCGGTGCAGCGGAAGTTTTATAACTCTTTATGAATGTGAAATATATATTGTATTAATATATGTTTTATGGTTGTTGAACCCAGTGTAAATTCGTGTGAAATTATAAATAAAAAAGAAATTATATGGAAAATATTGACATGAAATGTATTTCATGTTATAATAGCACTAATTCAATTTGAATGGTGCTATTTTTTTGTTGTATTTATATAAATGTGAATTTAAAGAACAAATTTTGGAGGATAATTTATGAAAAAAAGAATTTGTTTGGCAGTGTCTGCAGCGCTGATTTCATCTTGTTGTATTGGATATAGTGTTTTTTCTTTAGAAAAACCAAATATATTCGTTAATGGAAATCAAATAGAAACCGACGCTTTTATTCAGGACGGCGTTACCTATGTTCCTTTGAGGGCGGTTAGTGAAAGTTTGGGCGCAGATGTTGCCTGGAATGAAGAAACACAGGAAATTAATATTAGTCAGTCTCAGTCAGGCGCGGATATTTATTCATATGCTATTAATAAAATTTCGCCCAGTACTGTTGCTATAGTGGGGAACTATACCGGAAACACTACCGCAACTTATCAGGATAAATATGCGGAGGGTATAGCTCATGGTACCGGAGTTGTAATTACGTCGGGGGGAGAAATACTGACAAACGCTCATGTTGTTGAGGATATGTCGTCAATAATTGTGATTTTGTCAAACGGCGAAGGTTATGAAGGGAAAGTTAAGTATATCGACAGTGACCTTGATTTAGCTGTTGTTAAGATTGAAAAATTGGGTCTTACGGTAGCTCAGTTTGCTGATGAAAGTTCGATTTATCCAGGAAATCAAGTAGTTGCTGTCGGAACTCCGGTATCAATGTCACTGCGGAACTCGGTTTCAGCCGGGATTATCAGCGGTGTAAACCGAAGCACTTCGAGCGATTATAAGCTTATTCAGACCGACGCTGCAATTAATCCCGGTAACAGTGGAGGTCCGCTGGTTAATTTAAACGGAGAGGTTTTGGGTATATGTTCTTCCGGGTATGTTGGAACAGGAATTGAAGGGCTCAGCTTTGCGATACCTATATCGGACGTAAAATATGCAATAAATCAATTTCAAACATACGGCAAAGTAAAAAGACCAAGCTTTGGAGGGGAGTTCCAGGAGAGCGCAGCTGCGAAATATGGACTGCCAAGTAATGAAGGCCTCACGTTCTCGGGAATAGTTCCGGGCGGAGCCGCAGCAAATGCCGGAATACAGAATGGCGATATATTAATCTCTGTCGACGGCGTTTATGTAAATTCTAAAATAGACTGGAACGAACTATCAAAAAACTATTTGCCCGGAAGCGGTGCCGGCGTGCAGGTAAAGCGAGGGGATAGTTTTATAGATACATATATAACTTTTGATGAAAAATAAAAATATAAGAATTAAAAGCGGAGGATTATAAGATGAAAAATATTTTTAAAAAATTATTGGCTATGGGGATTGCGCTGATGATGGTGTCAGCATGTGTTTATCTGCCGGCATTTGCGGCTTCCGGAGACAATGAAGAAAACAATGAAAATATAGTTGTAGGCGATATTTTAGACGAGATAGGCAATGAAAATTCAGATAACAATGAAGTAACTGAAAAGAAAATTACAATTGCGTTTAAAATTGGAGACAGTATTTTAAAAATCAATGATCAGGATGTTGCTGTAACAACACCATATGAGCAGAATGGCACAACGCTTGTGCCGCTTAGGGTTATAACCGAGGCGTTTGGAGCCACTGTAGAATGGAACGACGCTGATATGGGCGTTACACTTACATATGAGGATGTTGTAATAAATATATGGATAGACAGGACGGATGCTTTGGTTAATGGTCAAAAGACTACATTGCTTTTGGCTCCTCAGCTGACAAACGATACTACAATGGTACCTCTTAGATTTATTACTGAAAATTTTGGCGCTGATGTTTCATACGATGACGCTACAGAAGCTATTTTAGTTGAGAAAACTATAGTTGAGGAAGGCGCTGTATCAGATTATTCTTCTATACTGCATAATACGGACAAAGAGTATATAGGGGACAGTTATTACGGATGGTCTATGAAAGCGTCAAAAAGTTTAAGCGTAGCAGACCGTGCGTTTGATGGAAGAAATACTGTTTTTGCTTATGGAGATAAAGCGGCTATAGGAATATTTATAACAAGATTAAACGGTATAACAAAAGATGAAGTGTTTACATTATTTAAAGAGACTGCAGGCAACAAAACTATTACAAAACAGTCGGAAAGCAAAGACTCTCAAGGTAACGATTGTCTTATAATAGAAACAAAATCATCTACTATAAAAGAATATCAGAAGCATATTATATCTGACGGACTGCTTTATACAGTTTTAGTTGAAGTCAGTCTGGACGGTGGAGACATGGATTCTATTTCTCTTGCTGAGACATTTTCCATTAACGTAAAGGATTTTAAAAACGCTGTGGATTTGTCAGACGTTGTAAATGGCAAGAGAACTTATGAGAATAAAAACTTAAAGTTCAAATTAGATATGCCCGCCGACTGGTATGAGTCATCAAATAAAGATATAGAAAATGTTATAACTTTTACAAACAGAGAAAGTTACAGTGATAACTCATACAGCTATGTTGGAGTATCTATTCAATCCGTAGATAATATTTCTTCTATTGATAGCTGGGCCAGACATGACTATGAGGGAAATAAAGAATTATATAATTTGGATTACGCAGAATTCAGTGACAGCGTGAAAACTAAATCATTTTTAGGAAACGATGCAAAGTATTACACATACAGTGTTAAGAATAGTGATGGCAAAGTGGTTGAAACTATGGAAGACATCTTCTTTGTTCAGGGTGATTATGCTTATAATTTTGCATTCAAGGTTGTTGGAAACGGCGACGCTGATATGGACGCGATAAAGAACTCTGTTACTGTTAAAGATATTGACAAGTCTAAAGTTGGAAGTTTGTTGGTTAAACAAGAGGATGATATTACATATACAACAGTAAATGGGTCAGCTAACGTAGAATACTCCGCACCGATGACATGGAATATAAATCGTGATGCTGGGAGCAACTCTTCAATGGTAAATAATGGCGTAGATACGTCTGTTATTGTTTTTGCAATTGATGGAAACTATCGTATTGAGGATGCTTTGAATTCAATGCTTAAAGATTATTCAAAAAAGAGTAAAAACTATAAGTTAATAAAGCCGGCCTCTTATACTGCTGTAGGAAGCAAGAAAGGATACCGTGCGGTTTTCTCTTATGAAGATAATCAAGGTTTGGCTTATATAATGGATATTTTTATTTGCAATGACGGTAATAATTGCGTTCAATGTATCCTTGATACTCCGATAGAGTATTATGGAGCAAAGAATATAAAGATTTTTGAAACAGTTATTGATTCGGTTAATGTAAAATAATTTCAAGTTTGAAAAGGGTTTGCAAGAAAACACCTCTTTCAAAAATACTCCACAAAAAACGGTGCTCTTTTTATGGCTAAAAGTCTGAAGAGAGCGCCGTTTTCTCACGATAATAGAGTATTTTGTGATTTGCTGTCATAATTTTGTGTTTTGCATCCCCTTTTGTTTAACACTATTATAATTAGTTATATTTTACAAACTTTAAAAATACTCTTGACAAGCGGAGTAAAATAAGTTAAAATATCAGAGTTGTAAAGCTAATTTGCTTTACAAGAGGTTTTATAGACTGAGAGCGGACTGAGGTATTATGGAGAAAAATGTTAAGGTCGCATTATTGTTTGACTTTTATAGAAATATGCTCACTTCAAGACAGGCTGAGAGCATAGATTTATATTATAACGAGGATTTATCGCTGGCTGAAATAAGCGAACATATGGGGATAACCCGCCAGGGCGTCAGAGATAATATTAAACGGGCGGAGAACACCTTGTTTGATACTGAGGATAGACTTGGGCTTGCATCCAGATTTCTTAAAATAAAATCTGATTTGTTGAAAATTGATGATATAATCCGTGATATTGAAGCTTCTCCTAATGTGAAATCTCTGTCAGATGATATAAAACATAAGATTAATGATATATTGATTATAATACATGATATAAATAATATTGAGACGGAATAGTTTTTTGTGAATTCGGTGGTTTTAGAGAATTTATTGAGGTGTATATATGGCATTTGAAAGTTTATCTGAAAAACTTCAGAACACATTTAAGAAGCTCAGGGGAAAAGGAAAAGTATCTGAGAAAGATTTAAAGGCAGCAATGCGTGAAGTTAAGCTGGCGCTTCTTGAGGCTGACGTAAACTTTAAGGTTGTAAAAGACTTTGTCAGGGATGTTTCTGAGCGTGCCGGCGGAGCGGAAGTAATGGAATCATTAACTCCGGCTCAGCAGGTAATAAAAATAGTAAATGAAGAATTGATAAAATTAATGGGCGGTGAAGCTGAGAAGCTGAATATTGCTTCAAAACCTCCCACAATTATCATGATGGCAGGTCTGCAGGGGGCCGGAAAGACTACTACTGCGGCGAAACTCGGCGGACTGCTGAAGAAGCAGGGAAAGCGGCCTTTGCTGTGTGCGTGTGACGTTTATCGTCCGGCGGCAGTAAAGCAGCTCCAGGTTGTGGGCGGTCAGCTGGAACTTCCGGTTTATGCTGAAGAGGGCGTTACCGATGCTGTTGGTATAGCTAAGCGCGGTCTTGAACATGCGGTTCAGCATTCTAACGACGTATTCATTATTGATACTGCCGGACGTCTTCATATAGACGAACAGCTTATGGATGAATTGAAAGAGATTGTCAGAGAAGTAAGCCCTACTGAAATTCTTTTGGTAGTTGACGCTATGACCGGACAGGACGCGGTAAACGTTGCTGATAAGTTTAACAGTGAGCTTGAAATTTCAGGCGTTGTTTTGACTAAGCTTGACGGTGATACCAGGGGCGGTGCAGCATTATCTGTAAGAGCTGTAACTCAGAAACCTATCAAGTTTTGCGGTATGGGAGAGAAACTCACAGACCTTGAACAGTTTTATCCGGATAGAATGGCTTCAAGAATTTTGGGCATGGGAGATATGCTCAGCCTTATTGAAAAGGCTGAACAGGCTTTAGATTTAAAGAAAGCCGAAGAACTCGAAAAGAAGCTGATGACCCAAAAGTTTACTTTCTCGGATTTTCTTGACCAAATGGAACAAATGAAAAGTATGGGTCCTATTCAAAACGTTTTGGGTATGATTCCCGGGGTGAATGCAAAAGCTCTTAAAAACGCAAGTGTTGATGAGAAAAAAATGGCTCATATAGAGGCAATTATAACATCTATGACGACTGAGGAGAGAGAGCTTAAAGATAAGCTTACTCCGTCGAGAAAAGAGAGAATTGCAAAAGGAAGCGGTACTTCTATAGTTGAGGTAAACGCATTGCTTAAACAATTTGAGCAGATGCAGAAAATGGTTAAACAGCTTTCCGGCGGCAATATGAATAAAAAGTTTAAAAGAAAAGGGCTCGGCGGAATGATGGGCGGCCCGGGAATGGGCGGCAAAGGCAGATTTCCGTTTTAAGCTTCAGAGCTTTACAGCAGTATAAATCAATAGAAAAATAATAAAATTTATATACATTAAGAATTAATTTGGAGGATTTAAAAAATGGCAGTAAAGATTCGTTTAAAGAGAATGGGAGCAAAGAAGGCACCTTTTTACCGTGTAGTTGTAGCAGACTCAAGATTTCCTAGAGACGGAAGGTTTATTGAGCAGGTAGGAACATATAATCCTATGGTAGAGCCGGCCGCTGTTGAGTTTGACGCAGAAAAGGTACAGAAGTGGATTGGAAACGGCGCTCAGCCAACTGATACAGTTAAGAGACTTTTAAAGAACAAGGGTATTATCGACTAATTTTAAATAGTTTCCCTTGCGGGAGGATGAAAAAATGAAAGAACTGTTGGAATTTATAGCTAAGTCAATGGTTACTGACCCTGAGTCTGTTCAGGTTGAGGTTGTCGAGAAAGAAAACCTTACAGTTCTGAAGCTCCATGTCGCTGAAAGCGATATGGGTAAGGTTATAGGAAAGCAGGGAAGAATTGCTAAGGCTATAAGAACTGTTATAAAGAGTGCGGGCAGCCGCGAGAATAAAAAAGTTGTTGTGGACATTTTATAGTCTAAAGGTTATCTCGTTTTGAGATAGCCTTTTAACGTATTGGATATTTTGCGTCTGACAAGAGGTGGCAAATATGAACACATTCGAAAGAATATATGAGATAGTAAAACAAATTCCCGGCGGCAAGGTTGCAACTTACGGACAGATAGCGTCTTTGGCAGGAAATCCCCGTCTTGCAAGAGTTGTGGGTTATGCTCTGCATGTCAATCCTGAACCTGACGAAATACCGTGTTTCAGAGTGGTGAACAGAAACGGATGCACGTCTAAGGCATTTGCCTTTGGAGGCGAGGATCATCAGAGAATGATGCTGGAACTTGACGGAGTAATATTTACAGATGATGGAAGAGTGGATTTAGATAAATGTCTGTGGGATGGAAATGTGAATACAGTTAAAATTGAAAAATCAAGCGATATTACAGAGGAGTAAAATGATGAAAGATGATTTGCTGGAGATAGGAAAAATTGTTAATACGCATGGTATTAGGGGAGAGGTAAAAATACAGCCTTGGTGTGATGAACCCGAGTTATTTGACGAGCTGGAGTATTTATTTATAGAAGGGGAAAAATATAATATTGTGCGTAACCGTTTTCATAAAACATGCCAAATCGTTCAGCTGGAAAATGTGAACAACATTGATGATGCTGAAAGATTTAAAAATAAAATAGTATATATAAACAGAGATGCTTTGGAACTGCCTGAGGGGAGATACTATATTGCCGATATTGAAGGGCTCACTGTAAAGGAACAGAACGGCAGAATTTTGGGCGTTGTCGACGAAATAATTAAGACAGGAAGTAATGATGTGTATTCCTTAAAAGATACATTCAACAAAAAGCCGGTGCTTATTCCGGTTATTGAAGGAGTGGTTCTTGAGACAAATATAGACGGAGGATATATAGTAGTCAAGCTGCCTAAAGGTTTGATTGATGACTAGGAATTTATTTCTTGTATAAGTTTTGAAAAGGAAGCGGGGATTTTTCAGTTATGAAGTTTGATATATTAACGCTTTTTCCGGAAATGTTTGAAGCCGTATTGGATAAAAGTATAATAGGCCGGGCTAAGGAAAAAGGTTTGCTTGAATTAAATTATATACAGATAAGGGATTTTGCATTTAATAAACACAGGAGCGTGGACGATTATCCTTATGGCGGCGGACAGGGCATGGTAATGCAGGCTGAGCCTATTTTTAAGGCGTATGAAAGCGTGACTGAAGATTTAAATTATAAACCTTATACTGTTTATATGTCTCCGCAGGGAAGAACTTTCAGACAATCCACAGCAAAACGTATGGCAAAAAAGTATGACCATGTTGTTATACTTTGCGGACATTATGAAGGGGTGGACCAGAGACTTATTGATGAGATAATAGATGAAGAAATTTCTATTGGGGATTTTGTTCTGACCGGGGGAGAAATTGCGGCGATGGCCGTGGTAGACGCCGTTGCGCGTCTGATACCCGGAGTTTTAAAATCTGAGGAGGCTTTTTCGGACGAATCTCACTATAGCGGATTGCTGGAGTATCCGCAGTATACAAGACCTGAAGTTTGGCATAATGAGAAGGTTCCTGATATATTACTAAGCGGGCATCACAAAAATATTGAGAATTGGAAAAGAAAGATGTCTATAGAAAATACTTTTAAAAAGCGCAAGAGCATGCTTAACAAAGCTCGTTTGACAGAAGAAGAACAAGAATTCGTAAAAAAATTAAAATTAGAAAATAAATAGCAATTTTAATAATTTAAACGCCTTATTTGAGGAATACTTAAATGAGGTGTTTTTTTCTGTACTGTTAAAACTGAAAGCCATTTTTTGTAATAATGATAAAATTTTTATAAAACAGTTGTTTTTTGTCTTATAATGTGGTAAAATTATATTTAATTATAATTGTAATAAGTATGTTTGAAAACAGTATATAAATGACCCAGAAAGGTGGTTGAGTTATCAATGAAGTGTGAAAAGTGTGGCGCTGACATTCCGGCGGGAGCGAAAACCTGTCCCAAGTGCAATGCCGCTGCCCCCCAAAACACCGTTCCGCAGAATAAAAATGTTAACACAACTGATAAAAATAAGAGTGCGTCTGCCGGAAAGAAAAATACAAATTCCAATTCCAATCAGAAGTTAACTTCGTCAGGCAAGATTAATACTTCAGAACAAGCTCCTTCCGGTACAGAGGATAATGAGTTTGACAGACAGTATTCTCTGATGTTTGAAAGTAATCAGTCAAATGTTGGAGACGCTGATTATGAAATTGATGAATCTTTGAAAAAGAAAAGGGAAGCAAGATATGACGACAGTTTTGCTAATATGACAGACGACGAGAAAATCAAGGCGTTAGAAGCGGCAAGATTGGCAAGAAAAGAAAGACGCGAAAAAAAGCAGGCAAAAAGAAGCGGCGGTATTTTTTCCTCATTCTCCGGTCAGGATAAAGAAAATAAGACTGTTAAAGAAACAGTTGAAACCGGTGAGCGTTCTGATTCTTCTGCTCCATTCGGTCAAAGAAGCCATAAAGCTGCCGGTGCCGCAGAGAGAAAGATTGAAAGAGTACAGAGTTCTTCTGATATTTCAACTGTAAGCGGATCTGCCGATAAGTCTGATGCAGCAGAAAAGCGCCCGAAAAGGAGCGGCAAGCGTTCAAAAAACTTTAAGGTATCGCCTAAAACCGGTTTGATAGCCGGCGTTATTGTTGCGGTTCTTGTTATAGCGGTTGTTATAGCTTCTGTAAATATGGCGTCTAAAGTTACTGCGGGTATTCCGGCAACGCCAACGGTGTATGCTAAGGATAACTCTCTTTATTCCTATTATGGCGGCAAATCAGTAGAGGTCAGTCAGAATTTCATCGCCAGCGAATATACGGAACAGACTGAACCGACAACAACTCCAAATAGAAACAGATACGATGACGAGGAAGAAACTCCCACGCCGGCACCACAGTTTGAACCCATAAAAGAAAAAGAGCTTATAAATTATACTGCTGACGGAACTTTGTCTTATTTCCTGGATAATGCTGATTTAAACAATAATACAGGTTCATTGCAGTATACTCAGAACGGCAAAAAAAATTCTACAGTTAAGATTGCGGATAACGTATATTATGATATTGAGATTGCTGAAGACGGAAGCGGAGTTTTATATTTGACGGATACTGATGAATTTGGTGCCGGAGGAACTCTTAATTTTTGGTCTAATATCTCTAAAAAGGCTGTAAAGCTTTCTGATAATGTGAATATTGGAAATTTCCGATTCGGACAGAACGGAAACAGTGCCTTATATATAACAGAATATAACGGCGAGTATTTTGTAGGCGATTTATACCTTGCAGAAATAACAAAAGGCGAGGTTGCTGAGGCTAAAAAAATAGAGTCTGATGTATACAAGATATTTGGAACAAATCCAACAGGAAAGTCAGTGGTATATGCTAAAAACTATAACACTGAAAACGAGTGCTTTGAAATATATCTTAAAAATGATAACTTAGGTGAACCTGTTATGGTCACAGACGGTTCCAGAATAGAACCTGTTTTCCTGAAAAATTCAGAGGGCATGTATATAGGCGGAACGTATGAGGAGTATTATCAGAGCCTGTATTATGCAAGTCTTGAAAATGGCGAGAAAGAAAAAATTGCCGGCGGACTTACAGAGATAATAAAGATGAGCAAGGATGAACAGGCTGTAGTTTTCAGAAAGGCAAACGCTGAGGGAACGGCTTTTGATTATTTTTATGCAAACCAAGCCGGGACAGAAGGTCAGCTGATAGCTGAAAATGTGACTGTGCTTGATGATGAGGACCATAAAAAGGTATCACAGTTTGAAATAAATGACGACTTTACTAAGGCCGGGTTTATTCAGGGATATGATCTTGCTAATGAGAGCGGAGCATTGTTTGTTGTTTCAATAACTAACGGAGTGGTTGGTTCAGATAAAAAAATCAGCGACACTGCTTATTCATGCAATATAACACCTGACGGACAGACAATCAGATATGCTGATAATTATGATATAAAATGGAATTTGGTAACACTGAACGCATATACAGGCGAACAATCGAAGGTTTTGGCGCAGGAGGTTGGCGCAGGAGCATTTTCTTTTGATAAAACAGGTTCATATATTGTATATGCTAAAAATTATAGTTTAGAAACCAGAACAGGAGACGTTTATTGTGTTGACAATAAAGGAAAAACTGTTGATGTTGTTAAAGGCGTAAGTTCATATGGCCTCAAAAATAATGGTGAGATAGTGTATTATAATAAACAAGACAACGGTTCAAACTTTGAGTTGTTCTTTACCAGAGAAGACGGTAAAAAGTCAAAGTCTATTGACAAGGATGTTACCAAGGTGGTATTATATTAAATTATTATGAAAAAAATCGGAATAATGGGCGGAACATTCAATCCGCCCCATTTGGGTCATTTTGTTATTGCAGAACAGGCGGCCGAACAGCTGGATTTATGCAGAGTATTGTTTATACCTACCGGCAGAATAGTTTATAAAAATACTGATAAATCGGCCGGAGGCTGGGACAGATATAATATGCTGGATAAGGTTGTTTCAAAAAATCCGATGTTTGATTTGTCTGATATAGAGATAACGCAGGACGAGACGACATATACGGCTAATACTCTCGCAAAACTTCGAAAAATTTATCCGAATAATGAGTATGAGATATATTTTATTATAGGTGCTGATTCTCTTGATTATATCGAAAAGTGGTATAAGCCTGAGAAGATTTTTGAACAGTGTACGGTAGCTGTTGCCGGCCGGACAGGATTTACTGACGAAAACATGAATGAAAAGATTAATATTTTGAGAAACATGTATTCAGCTGATATTATAAGAATAGATGTGCCGTTTATAGACGTATCTTCAAGTATGCTCCGGGAAAGAGTGAAAGAAGGGAAATCTATCAGATATTTTACGGATGACAGTATTATAGAATATATTTTAAATAAAGGGCTTTATCAAGCGTGTAAGAATTAATTCTACGGAGGTGTGCCGGTTTGTTAGAAATCGACGGGATAAAAAGTGAATTAAAAAAAATCCTCAGTGAGAGACGTTATGTCCATTCTTTGGGTGTGGCGGAAGAAGCTGAAAAATTGGCTCGGAGATATGGCGCAGACCAATCAAAGGCGTATTTGGCAGGACTGGTTCATGATTGTGCCAAAGAGTTTCCGCCGGAAGAGATGGAGGGAATTCTTAAAACTGAATACGGTGTGCCGGTTGATTCTATGTCGCGTCTTATGCCCAAAATTCTGCATGGACCATTGGGAGCATGCGAGGCGCAGAGGAAGTTTGAAATTTATGATCCGGAAATTTTAGACGCTATTAAGTATCATACAACTGGCAAGGGAAATATGAGCACCCTTGCCAAGATAATTTATATAGCTGATTACATAGAGCCAAACAGAGACTTTGAAGGTGTCGAAAAACTGCGGCGCTTAGCTTATGAAAATATAGACGAGGCCATAATAGCCGGTATAGATGAAACTATTTTAGATTTAATCAAAAGAGGTCTTATAATTCATCCTGACACTGTTCATGCAAGAAACGATTTAATAATCAAGCGCAGCCAGAGATAAGAGTGCGTGTATAGACAAAGGAGAAGTCGGTATTATGAGAAGAAAATCACCGTTTCGCCGCATGATGGCTGTTGTGTTGGTGATTGTATTTGCGTTTGTGGGTTTTAATTTCGGTAAAATGTTCTTTGGCGATAACGCTGAGTCAAGACTTACAGAGGTTACAAACATTATTGTGGCGGGCGTCGATGTGGACGGTTACAGAACGGACCTCATTTTATTTGTTCAAGTGAATAATATTGATAAAAAAGTGAGTGTTCTGCAAATACCGCGTGATACTAAAGTTAATAATAAGAGAAATGATAAAAAGATAAATTCCGCTTACTTTTCGGGGATAGAGACTTTGAAAAAAGAAGTTGAAAGCGTTACCGGACTGCATGCGGACTTCTTTGCAACCATTACTTTTGACGCCTTTAAAGAGATTGTTGACGCTTTGGGCGGCGTTACTGTAGAAGTTCCTATAGACATGAATTATCATGACCCGATTCAGGGGCTTAGCATCGAGCTTAAAGCAGGAAAACAAAAGCTAGACGGCGAGCATGCTATGATGTTTATGAGATTCAGAAAGAATGACGACGGAACAGGATATCCTATGGGAGATCTTGATAGAAATAAAGCGCAGAAAGAGTTTTATTCTGCGGTCATGAAAAAAGCTTTGAGCCCGATTGGAATATTAAAAGCACCGTTTTTATACAGTGCTGTTATGAAAAACACCACTACAGACTTAAACAATGCCGAGGTTAGGGAACTTATGTTTGATATGTTTACTATTGGAAAGAATAATGTTAATATATATCAGCTTCCCGGAGATTCTAAATATATCAGTAACATCTCATATTTTGTTGTGAGCGAAAGAGAAGCTAAAGCAATGATAAGTGAAAATTTTAGATAATAAATTTAAGTTTGTATTAAGAAAGGATAAAAAATATGGCAAGTACTAATGAGACAGTGAATAAAATTGTAAAAATACTTGACGGTAAAAAAGGAAGAGATATTGAAGTATTAAATATATCTGAACTTACAACAATGACAGATTATTTTATAATTGTTACCGGAGGTTCTGATACCCAGGTAAAGGCTTTGTGCGACAATGTTGAAGAGGAGCTTGAAAAGGAAGGTCTTACACCTGTTAATAAAGAAGGATATAAGACGGCGCAGTGGATTCTTTTGGCGTATGATGAAGTTGTAGTTCATATTTTTCTTGGGGAGACAAGAGAATTTTACGGATTGGAACGTGTTTGGAAAGATGGAATAAGGGTCGACGTTTCAGATCTGCTGGTGTAAAAACAGAAATATTTAAACGTTAATAACAGTAATCAGGAAGGAATGAATAGGATTGAGGTACGATTTTAAGAATATTGAAGAAAAATGGCAGAAAAAGTGGGAAGACAACGGAGCATTTAAAATAAATGAGGATGATAACGGAAAGCCAAAATATTATGCGCTTGAGATGTTTCCTTATCCGTCAGGCAACCTTCATATGGGCCATGTCAGAAATTATTCAATAGGAGATGTTGTGGCAAGGTATAAGAAGATGCAGGGGTATAATGTTCTGCATCCGATGGGCTGGGATTCTTTTGGTCTGCCTGCTGAAAATGCCGCAATTAAAAACGGACTTGATCCCGCTGAGTGGACTTGGTCGAATATCGATAATATGCGCGGACAGCTGAAACGGCTGGGATTCAGTTATGATTGGGACCGCGAGGTTGCTACGGCTAAGCCTGATTATTACAAATTTACTCAATGGATGTTTGAACAGTTATATAAGCATAATTTGGCTTACAAAAAGAAATCATATGTAAACTGGTGTCCTTCATGCAAAACAGTGCTGGCTAATGAGCAGGTTGTTAACGGCAAGTGTGAACGCTGTAAAAGTGAAGTTGGGAAAAAGGATTTGGAACAGTGGTTCTTTAAAATAACAGATTATGCTCAGAGGCTTTTGGATGATATTGATAAGCTCGGCGGATGGCCTGATAAGGTTAAATCCATGCAGACTAACTGGATCGGCAGAAGCGAAGGAGCGGAGATAAGATTTAAGATAGACGGAATGGATAAGGAACTCACTGTATACACCACGAGACCCGATACAATTTTTGGCGTTAGTTATATGGTTATTGCTCCTGAACATCCGGTTGTTGGTGAACTGATAAAAGGAAGCGAAACCGAAGCGGAATGCAGGGAGTTTATAAAAAAGGTTCAGAATCAAAGTGAAATTGTCCGCTCGGCGACAGATACAGAAAAAGAAGGCGTGTTCACCGGAACATATTTGATTCATCCATTCACAGGTGAAAAAATACCTCTGTATTTGGCTAACTATGTGTTTTTGGATTATGGAACTGGTATAGTAATGGGAGTTCCGGCGCATGACCAGCGTGATTTTGATTTTGCTAAGAAATATAACTTACCTATAAAAATTGTTATTCAGCCAAAAGGCCAAAATATGAAGTCTGAAGATATGACCGAAGCGTTTGCGGCTGAGGGTATAATGGAAAATTCAGGTCAGTTTAATGGCATGGACAGCAAAGAGGCGCTTGATTCTATAATTAAATATATAGATGAAAAGGGTATAGGAGAGAAAAAAGTAAACTTTAGGCTCAGAGATTGGCTAATCTCAAGACAGAGATATTGGGGAGCTCCAATTCCTGTGGTTTATTGTGAAAAGTGCGGCGAAGTGTTAGTGCCCGAAGAACAGCTGCCGGTGATTTTGCCTGAGAACGTGGAGTTTACCGGTCAGGGAAAGTCACCGCTAAGCGAGTGTGATGAGTTTGTAAATACAACCTGTCCTAAATGCGGAGGCCCTGCAAAACGTGAGACGGATACAATGGATACGTTTGTATGCTCTTCCTGGTATTATTTGAGATATTGTGACCCTCATAATGATAAGATGCCTTTTGATAAAGAAAAGACTGATTATTGGATGAATGTTGACCAATATATAGGAGGAGTTGAACATGCGATTCTTCACTTGCTGTATTCAAGATTTTTTACAAAGGCGCTTCATGATTTTGGATATTTGAGCTGTGAAGAACCGTTTGAAAATTTACTGACGCAGGGAATGGTATTAAAGGACGGAACTAAGATGTCAAAATCACTTGGCAATGTAGTAAGTCCTGAAGAAATAATAGAGAAGTACGGAGCTGATACAGCGAGACTGTTTATATTATTCGCTGCTCCTCCCGAGAGGGATTTAGACTGGAATGACACTGCTGTTGAAGGGGCTTATAGATTCCTTAACAGAGTTTGGAGAGCTGTTGAAGATTTAAAATGTTATGTTATCAGTGATACCTCTGATATGTCTGATTTGAATGATGACGATAAAAAGTTAAGGCTTGCGGTTCACACTACAATTAAGAAAGTTACTGCTGATTGTGAGAGATTCAGTTTTAATACAGCAATAAGTTCTGTTATGGAAATGGTAAACGCGCTTTATGTCTATAAGGAAAAGGTGAACAAGGAAAACTATAACAAGTCGGTTATAACTGAAGCTTTGGAATCGTTAGTTATATTGCTTTGTCCTTTTGTTCCTCATATTTCATCGGAGCTTTGGGAGCTTATGGGAAAAGAAACAGATATAACAAGCGAAAACTGGCTGAAATATGATGATAACGCTTTAGTTGTAGATGAGATTGAGATTGTTCTTCAAATTAACGGAAAGATAAGAGATAAACTGAAAATCAATCCTGATATGAGCCCTGATGAAATGAAAGAGCTAGCTTTGGAAAGCGAAAAAATACAGGAGCTTATAGACGGAAAAGAAATAGTAAAGTGTATCGCTGTTCCTAAAAAGCTGATAAATATTGTTGTTAAAGGATAAAAACTGGAGTTTTGCAAAAGCGGCGGGAAGAGCAGACTATAAACATATTTGGGTGAATGGTTGTTATGAACAGAGTTAGATCAAGAATAAACAGAAGACGAAGAAACACCATTATTATAATAGTTATTATAGCTGTTTTAGCTGCATTTTTAGTTCCTTATTGGACTGAACCCGGGATTCCGGTATTTATGTACCATTGTGTGGCGGATGAACCCAGGGGCGGAGATGAAAATTTATATTGCCGTCCGGCTCAGATAGAGGAACAGTTTAAATACCTTAGCGACAATGGTTATACGACTTTGTTTGCTGACGAGTATGAACAGGCTTACAGCACTTATAAGCCTGTTATACTTACATTTGACGATGGGTATGAGGATAATTATATTGAATTGTTTCCGCTTTTGAAAAAGTACCATATGAAAGCAACAATATTTGTTGTTTCCTCATATGTCGGAACTAAAGGATATCTTTCGGAAGGACAGCTGAAAGAAATGGTTGGCAGCGGTCTTGTAAGCATACAGAGCCATACGGCTCATCATGTGGATTTATCCAATGAAGATAAAAGTCATATGGATCAGGAATTCAGAGAGTCGTGCGCGGCTTTAGCTAAGATAACCGGTAAAAATGTCACAACTATTTCGTATCCAGGAGGTTACTTTAACGATAAGGTCTTGAATGAAGTTCAAAGGTATTTTACATACGCATATGCGATAGACACAAATGAATATTCAAAAGATAATCATTATGAAATATCAAGAGGCGGCGTGTATAGAAATACTACTTTGGAATCGTTTTCTATGGCGCTTCGCACCTATTCACAAAGACGCCTTATCAGAGAGATGTTTAAATTAAAGCATAAGATTTTTGGATAACTATAATGCAGAGACTATAGCGGTCTCTGCATTATTTATATTAAAATATTCCGCTTGCAGATACATTGGAATTGTTTATGTAAATGAAAAAGTATGTTAATTATATACTTTAGTCTTATCAAGGCTTAGGAAATAAGTCTGCGAGTGATTAAAAAACAAAAGCACTCACCGATTTAGGTGAGCGCCTTTGCACTTATCTTAAATAATATATCATTTTGATCTGTTTGTCAACAATAAACGGGTTAAATATTGACGCAGTCAAAAATACAGATCAAATTTTCTCCGAATACTGGTGTTTCAAGGTGTTGTGTTTTCTTGAACATTAATTGTTATTTAAAGCTTAAGCGGAAGTTTTGCGGTTACAGTTTCTGACTGCTGCTGCATGGTGATTTACAGATTGCTTATAAATCAGACTACGCCCAAAGACTGTTGTAAACCGTTTGCAGAAATTTGCATAACTTGTAAAACACAGAACTGTTTATTAATTCAATAAATTAGTGATTGCTGAGGCAGACTTTTTGTTATTAAAGCTTATCTATGATATTGCCATACATAAATTTGTTTTAACGTTATAAATATATGGCTGCACATAAACAGCTTTGCAAAGGTATCAGCAGCGTATAATGATTCAATTAAATATTACTTGACCAAAAAATCTTTTCTTTAATTTCTGGGATTTTTAAAGATAAAAATTTATTTTTGAGGTTATTGGGATAAATTTGCTGCTTTCAAAAAATATTGGTCTAATACAAATTGAATATACCTAAATCTGACATCGGCGGTATAATCGGATTTAGGCGACGCTGTTTCAACACAAAGACTTAACAATAACCAACATACAAACACTTGATGTTGAATAGGTTAATAAATCTCCGCTGTAGCTCAAAATAATCTGGTTCTCCTTTTATTATGAGCAGCAGAAAACTTTTCGTCACAAGACGACTATTTTCGCCGCTCAATGTATTCTATGAGGAAAAGCCGTAAATGTGTATTATTTATTTGATAAATTATAAGATAAAAATAATTATATAAATTTATAATATTTAACAAAAGTCCTCCGTTTAATTAGAAACGGAGGACTTTGCTGACGAAAAACGTCTTAAAAAGGGGGAATTATATATTTTTATTATATTCTTTTGTAATTATAAAATCAACTATTAACTTAGTATTTTATATATAAAGATGATATTACTGTATAATAGATAAAATAATCAGTTGTTTAGAAAGGATGTTATAAATAACATATATTTTGCAAAGCAAAATGTAGAAAATAAATAAGTAAAAACTATTGACCTAAAACATAAATTATGTTAAAATATTTAAGTCATGTTAAATCGGGGCTTTAGCGGTGCCTTGTAACCCTCAATCCGCTGTAGAGGGGATGAAAACTTGCCATGAGGGATATCTTTGTTTGGTCTGCCTCGCATAAGTGGTGTTGACGGTTTGGTCTTACGCAATTGGAACCTGTGAACCTCGTCAGGGCGGGAACGCAGCAGCGATAAGCAGTCATTCTGATGTGCCGTAAGGGTGCCAAACTTGAGCTAACTGTGGGAGTAACGCTTGTAAAGCTATTTCGAATGCAAGCACATGGCTTTTTTATTTATCTGTGCTTTTTAAAAGAGGTGAAGGACAGGTGTCCGAAAAATACCAGGCTTTATATAGAAAATGGAGACCTATGACGTTTGACGACGTTGTAGGACAGAATCATATTACGGAAACGCTGAAACATGAGCTTGCTTCTGAAAAAATCGGGCATGCCTACTTGTTTTGCGGCACTAGAGGCACGGGAAAAACAACAACAGCGAAAATATTCTCCAGAGCTGTAAACTGTGAAAATCCTAAAGACGGAGAACCCTGTAATGTGTGTGATACTTGCAAGGGTATTATCGACGGCAGAATTATGGACGTTTATGAGATGGACGCTGCCAGCAATAACGGTGTTGACGCTATACGTAACCTGCGTGAAGAGGTGATTTATACGCCGGCCGGATGTAAGTATAAGGTATATATAATAGATGAGGTCCATATGCTTACGATACAGGCGTTTAATGCTCTTCTTAAAACTCTTGAGGAGCCTCCTGAACACGCACTGTTTATTTTAGCGACGACTGAACCTCAGAAAATACCGCAGACAATTTTATCCAGGTGTCAGAGATACGATTTTAAAAGAATCGGCGTTGATGATATTGCCGGGAGATTAAAAAAAGTAGCGGCTGCCGAGGGGATAAATGCTACGGAAGACGCGCTTGAACTTATTGCGGAAATCGGCGACGGTTCAATGAGAGACGCGCTAAGCGTTTTAGACAGATGTTCTGCTTTTGGTGAAGAGCTGCGGCGTGAAAATGTTTCTGAAATAGTAGGAATAGTTGACGAGAGAGTTTTGTTTGATATAACTGAGGATGTTATTTCAAATAATGTCAGCGGAGCTATTGCGAAACTGGACGGACTTTTGAATATGGGTAAGGATGTTCTGACATTCTTTGAGGATTATATAGAACATCTTCGTTCTGTACTGCTCTGTAATGAGTGTGAAAAACCGGAAAAGGTGCTTGAAAAGTCGCCGGAGGCGATTGAAAAATACAAATCTCAGGCTGAAAAACTTACTGCAACGCAGTTGATTTATGGAATAACTGTTCTTAATGAATATCACGGCAGGGCAAAGTCTATGGCTATTCCTAGGATTGCGGCAGAAGTTGCTTTGATAAAATTCTGTAAACCTAAATATAGTTCTGAGGTTGATGCGCTTAATGCGCGGATTGAAAAGCTTGAGCAATTGGTTGGAAGAGGAGCTGCGGCAGTTCAGCTTCCTGAAATTAAATCTGAAGCAGTACATCATGATAAAAATCCTGACGCACCGCCATGGAACGTTCAGTCTGAAAATAAAGATATAGATTCATCACAAAAAAAGGAAGAACCCAAATCTGCTACTTCGACTGAAATTAATAATATGGCCTGGGATATGTGGCCTGAGGCGCTGGAAGCGATAAAGCAAAGCAGCAAGAGATTGTATATGTATCTGTATAAGGCGGAAGTCACATTGAACGGTGATACGGTCGATATTGAAGTAGGGCTGAAATCAGCATATGATTCAGTTGCAACGGCTAACGGTATAGATTATCTTTCTGAGTTGTTTTCGAAGGTAGCAGGAACAAATTTGCGCGCCAGAGTGTTTATGAAAGGTGAACATTCAAAGAAGGAGCAATCCGGGAGTCAGGCTTCGATAATGGATATAGTGAACAAGAAAGAGCAGTTTGGAGATATAATAAAGGTGAAAGGAGAACAATAACGATGGCAAAAGGATTTCCAAGAGGAATGGGCGGCGGAATGGGCAATATGAACCAGATGATAAAGCAGGCTCAGAAGATGCAGGAGCAGATGGCAAAGATGCAGGAAGAGATGGAAACAAAAACTTTTTCTGCTGAGGTCGGCGGCGGAGCCGTTTCTGCAACAGTTAACGGAAAGAAAGAACTTCAGGAGATTATTCTCAAGGAGGAAGCTGTAGACCCTGATGATATAGAGATGCTGCAGGATTTGATAGTTGCGGCTGTGAACGAGGCTATGAGAAAGGCTGATAAGGACAGCGAGACGCAAATGAACAGCCTGACCGGAGGAATAAATATTCCCGGACTTATGTAATATTTTATAATAATACTTATCCCCCGACGTTTTATATTTCGGGGGCTTTTTATTTTAATCTATTAATTTTGTATATTTATTCACAAATCGAATGTTGTCGAAATATATTGTAATGTAGAAGATTTTTAAAATGGCGGTTGAAAACTTCTGTTTGTTATGTTAGAATAGTTTGCAATGGTAAATTTATATTCAGAATTAATTCTGAGTTTAAAGGTTTATCATTTTTGGAGGAATTTGTATGGAAATATATTTTGACAACAGTGCCACCACCAGACCATATGACGAGGTGGCTTCGGCTGTCTTTGATACTATGAGCAATAACTACGGCAATCCGTCATCCTTGCATAAGCTGGGCATAGAGGCAGAGCGTGCCGTAAAAACAGCAAAAGAAAGAGTTGCCGCAGGTATAAAAGCAAACCCATCTGAAATTTTATTCACATCGGGAGGAACCGAATCTGATAATATCGCATTGTTCGGAACGGCCTCTGCAAACCGCGGAAGACACATAATCTCTACGCCTTTGGAACATCCGGCTATTATTAACACTTTAGGCGAATTAAGAGAGAGGGGATATAAGATAGATTATACTCCTGTTGATTCAAGTGGAAAGGTGATTTTAAAGGATTTTGAAAGGCTTATTCGGCCTGATACTTTTTTGGTGACAGCTATGATTGTCAATAATGAGATAGGTACTATTGAGCCTATAGCTGAAATGGCAAAGATTTTGAAATCTGTAAATCCGAGAGCTGTATTTCATACTGACGCAGTTCAAGGATTTGGGAAAGTTCCGATTAACGTAGACGCGTTAGGCGTCGATTTGGTTTCATTAAGCGCACATAAAGTTCACGGTCCTAAGGGAATGGGCGCGCTTTATATCCGCCGCGGAACAAAAATAAAACCTATAATATACGGCGGAGGTCAGCAGCAGGGTATGCGTTCGGGAACTGAAAACGTACCCGGCATGGTAGGTTTTGGTATTGCAGCTAAAATTGCTACAACTGACCTTGGCAAGAAAATCGAGAGGATGTCTGCACTTAAAGAAAGATTAAAAAACGGAATTTTAAATTCTATAGATAACGTTAGAATAAATACGCCTGATAATAATGCGCCTCATATATTGAATGTATCATTTGGGGGAACAAAGGCCGAGGTTGTGCTTCATTCTCTTGAGATGCAGGATATATTTGTATCCAGCGGAAGCGCATGCAGCAGTCATAAAAAAGAACCAAGCTATGTGTTAACTGAAATCGGTGTTCCAAGAAAGATGATAGATGGAAGTATTCGTTTTAGTCTTTCAGAATTTTCAACTGAAGAAGATGTTGATATTACTATTGAGGCACTAAAAAAGATAATTCCGAGATTAAGAAAGCTAAATTTAAAATAATAATTTTATATTAATAAATATTTTTCTACTTTAAGATAAAAATATAGAATGGAGATAAAAATGCAGAAGATAGATTTAATTTTATTAAAGTACGGAGAGATTGCTCTAAAAGGTCTTAACCGTCCCTTATTTGAGCAGAAGCTTATTGACAACATCGCGTCTGCAACGGCTCCGATTGGTAAATTCAGTATCAAAAGGGCGCAGTCTACTATTTATGTTGAGCCGCTTGAAGACGGTATAGATATGATGGAAACCATAAAGCGTCTGCAAAAGGTTTTCGGCGTAGTCAATATCTGTCCGGCAGTTCGCTGTGAAAAAAATATGGACAGCATAAACAAGACTGCTGTGGAATGTATGAAATCTATTGACTGCGCCGGAAAGACGTTTAAAGTAGAATCAAAACGCGAAGACAAGAAGTTTCCTTTGAATTCGCCTCAAATCAGCAGGGAAGTCGGAGGGGAAATATTAAAGAATGTTAAAGACTTGAAAGTTGACGTGCATAATCCGGACATCACTGTTCAAGTGGAAATCCGCGGTGACGCGTATGTTTTTGCGGAAAAATTCAGCGGCGCAGGCGGTATGCCGGTCGGCAGCAGCGGGAGAGCTGCCTTGTTGCTCAGCGGAGGAATTGACAGCCCGGTAGCGGGGTATATGATTGCAAAGCGTGGAGTAACTTTAGACGCGGTGTACTTCCACAGTCCGCCTTATACGAGCGAGCGTGCAAAAGATAAGGTGGTTGATTTAGCGAAAATAGTTGCCCAGTATTCAAGGGGTATAAAGCTGTATGTTGTGCCGTTTACAGATATTCAGCTGGATATAATCGAAAAGTGCCCGAAAAATTATCTGACGGTTATCATGAGAAGAATAATGATGAGAATAGCTGAGAAAATTGCTTTGTCAAACGGCGCGCAAGCGCTTATAACCGGAGAAAGTATAGGGCAGGTTGCAAGTCAGACTATGGAAGCTCTTTACTGCACAAATTCAGCTGTAAATCTTCCGGTATTCAGGCCGTGTATCGGTATGGATAAAGAGGAGATAGTGAAAATTTCAAAGCAGATAGACGCTTATGAGACTTCAATTCAGCCGTATGAGGATTGCTGTACTATATTTGTACCAAAACATCCTAAGACGAAACCAAAACTTGATGAGATAGCAGAGGCTGAGAAAAATCTCAGCGATATTGAATTTATGATAAATGAGGCTATTGAGGGCGCTGAAGTTTTGTATATTAATTAAGCCAATTAGATTGGTTTAGAATAACTTATGGAAAGAGGAGTTTAGATGACATTTGAGTTATTGTCAGTGGGAACGGAATTGCTGCTGGGGTCAATAGTAAACACTAACGCCCAATATCTTAGCAGAAGACTGAGTGAATTGGGTTTTAATGTATACTATACTACGGTGGTTGGAGACAATCCGGACAGGCTGAAATCGGCGCTTGAGATAGCTGCCGGAAGAGCAGACGCTGTGATTACTACCGGAGGTCTTGGCCCTACAGTTGACGACCTCACGAAAGAAACCATAGCAGAATACTGCGGTTTGAAATGTGTTATGGATGAAGAAAGCAAGGAGCGGATAATAAATCGTTTTCATAAAGGCAATTCATATATGCCTGAAAATAATTTCAAGCAGGCGGAGATGCCTGAGGGATGTATTATTTTAAAAAATGAGAACGGCACAGCTCCAGGTGCGATAGTTGAGGGAGAAGACTGCATTTTTATAATGCTGCCGGGACCGCCCAGCGAGATGAAACCCATGTTTGACAATAGCGTTATACCATATCTTGAGAAATATTCTGACGGTGTGATACGTTCTAAATCTTTGCTGGTATTTGGGTATGGCGAATCTGCGGTTGATGAGATGCTCGGGGATTTGATGAACAATTCTAAAAATCCAACTGTTGCGCCGTACGCCAAAACAGGGCAGGTGGAACTGCGTATTACCGCAAAGGCTGATACTGTTCAAGAAGCAAAAGAAATGTTAAAGCCAATGGAGGAGAAAATTATATCTATACTCGGAGACAAGGTTTACGGCAGAGGTATAGATAATTCTATGGAGAATGTTGTGGTTCAGCTGCTGCGTGATAAGAAGCTTAAAGTTACGTGTGCGGAGAGCTGCACTGGTGGTATGGTTGCGGAAAAGATAACAAGTGTTCCGGGAGCTTCTGAATGTTTTGACTGCGGTTATGTAACATATTCAAATGAGCAGAAGACAGAGCTTTTGGGAGTGAGCGCCGAAACACTTAAAAGCGTGGGCGCTGTATCAGAGGAAACGGCTTTGGAAATGTCAAAAGGCGCGCTAGAAAAATCAGGAGCGGATATTGCTGTTTCAATAACCGGAATAGCAGGGCCGGAAGGCGGCACCGATGAGAAACCAGTGGGGCTGGTTTATATTTCTGTGTGTACTGAAGATTTTCATAAGGCGTATAAATTTAATCTCACAGGTGAAAGAGGGATGGTGCGCGAGCGTGCCGCTCTATATGCGCTGGATTTGATTCGGCGCTGCGCCTTGGGGATAATAGATAAAGAGGCTGAATATATTTGGTGATAAATTAATAGGAGATGGGTTTTCCATCTCCTATTAATTTTAATAAAGTGTTTTATTTTTTATTTAATGCGCTTTAGAATATTTGTTTATCTGTATTCCGTGGCTGCGCGCCTTACGAGGCGTACTTCGTACGCACATCACAACTAAGTCTGATTATTATATGACAACTAAGTTAATTATTGGCATTTATAGTTTATATCACACTATATGGTTTATATAACATACACTTTTATTTAAAAGTGTAGCCACAATTGACATTGAAGGTTAATCAAAACAAGTTACTTTGAATCACACCCGCCCTACGGACAGGGGCACAGACATTGTAGGTTTATCAAAACAGTTCACTTTGTATTACACACACTTTAAAAAAGTGTGGTAACAGCCCTTCCGATGCTTGCAAAACCAAATTTTTTACATTCTTTTAAGAATTTTTATTGCATAAAATCTTTTTCCTGTCTAGTTTTTTATTGACTTTGCTTTGTTGACAATAATATGTTTTAAATATAGTGAAAATAGAAATATGTGATGATAGTGTCAGCGGCTAAATGAACATCGGCAGGCCGGACACAGTCCGCCGCGTTAGGTGAATTTTATCTCCGCCTTCTTATGAAAGCGGAATATAAAGGTGAATTTGTCTGTACAAAAATTTGTGTTAATAAATAATGTTGTTTGTTAGAGTGTATCTTATTTTGAGTTTATCATTCGGTCTATAACGGTCACCGCTTCATCTCTTGTTATATAGTCGTTAGGTCTAAATGTTCCGTCTTCGTATCCGTTCATGTATCCGCAGTTTGTCATTTTTGACACCGGTGTGTAAAACCAGTCGTTAAAGTCCAAATCATTATAATTTACTTCAGACTTATCTGTTACTTCATATATAAATTTTGAAAAAACAGCGGCAAACTCGGCTCGGGTTATATTGTTGTCAGGAAGAAATGTCTTATCATCATAACCTTTCATAATTTGTTTTTCGTAAACTGAAATTACTGAATCATAAAACCAGTCGTCTGTTTTAATATCTTTAAATTTATTTTGATTTACAGGCTTGCGTTCATCGACAAGCAGACGTGAAATAATTTCAGCCGTTTCGGCTCTTGTTAAATATCTATCCTGCGGAAGCGTATTATCAGTGTCACCTTTAATGTATTTGCCGGGGTTCTCCTTTAATCTTGGCGTAATTTCAAGAGTGTTTGCATTTGCATAATAAGCAAATTTAAACTCGGCGTTATCCGCCGCTTTTTTGCTTAAAACAGCAAAGATTCTTTTTTGGGCTGTAAGCTCGTCTATCAGTCCGGCAAATTGTTTCAAGTCTTCCACAGTTGTTGAAATCATTTCATCCCGGACTTTTTTAATGTCGCCGTTTGTTTTGCCGGTCAGCGCCATAGTCGCTCCATATTCAGAATTATTATAGTATTCATCATATTCTTTTACTACAGGAACGATTATCGCGTCAAGCTCTTTTTGCGTCATGTCCAGAGATTTTAGATAATCGTCCATTCCATCCCATATCTTTATTGCCAAATCAATATCCGTAAGACTGGCTACTGAACATACCATACCGGAGTCATCAAAGGAAACGCCGGCTCCGTATGCGCCGTATTTACCCCGCATTGTTGGGAGAATGTATTTTGTTGTGAGAACTTTTGCGAGAACGTTCATTTTACCGGTGTAAAGATTTTTGCTGAAATAACCTGCCTGCATAAAATGGTTTGAATCTTCAATATTAGTTATCGCGGCCGCGGAATAGCAGCCAACCGGCAGATTTATATGAGAGTTTTCAGCTTGTTTTGAATCTTTAAAATATTCACAGACAGCAGTCTTAAAATCATTGTATCCATTTCCGCCGGCATATTCAACTGTTGGAGCGGTGTTTAATATTATATTTTGTACCATGTCTTTAAGCCTTGTCAATATTTGCGGAGCATTATGTAAATTGGTATTTTTCAAAAAGTGATAATAAGGCACTGAACCTTGTCCGATACTGCCGCGGGTTGATGAATATAGTCTTTTTTCTGCGGATTGTGAGGAGTGCATTAACTCGTATGAAAGATAAAAAGGGTCGCGGTATCCATTTTTTAAAATCTCATCGGGAGCTGTTTTGAGATACTCTTCAAAATCGTTTTGATTCCAAATAGAGTCGTTATTCAAAAATTCTATCACTTTTTCAAGCAGCTCAGTAATTTCATTGTCTGGCGAAGACATGGAAATTATTAGCTGTGGGTCAAATTTATTTTCATCATTATAACTTTCCATCGATAGTATATCAAAATATACATTTGAAATATTTAACTTTTGAGCTTGCCTTGTCAAAAGTGAGTTTAGCAGCTGGATGTAATTTAAATCTGAATCTTGAATAGGGAATAACAGACTGGCTGTTGAGGAATCGGTTGATAGTTTTTCAGTATAATAAAACGGAATATTTTCAACGTTTTCATATTTGGGTTCATAGTATTCAGGAGCATTTTTAACTTCATCAAGCGTAAGAGAAGGGATGCCGGCGATAACCTCAGGCGAGTCGGGTTCATCCACCCAATTATTGAAGTTTTCCGTATCATTTTTTATCTTTTCTATCTCCTCAGAACTTAGTGACAGCGTATCGTCGTATTCGGGCGATTTGTTTCCATTTCCGGATATAACTATCTTGCTGTACGGATTTTGAATGAAATATTTATCTAAAATTACTCTAAAGAACTCAGGATTCTCTTTTAAATATTTTTCTGTCTCTGATATGCCTGTATAATAGAACGGGTCATTTTTATATATAATTCCGTCAAATAATGTGAGGTCCGGCGCATAAATATAGGGGTCTTTTCGGTTTGATATGTATTCGCCAACTGCGCTGTTCAGTTCGCTGCAGTCAAATCCCTTTTCAGAAAATTGTTTTAATATTGCATTATAAGTGTTGATTATATTATCTTTTTCGTTTATAGGTATTTCAGTAACCAGCAGAGCTGAATTTGATATACCGCCGCTGTTGCCGCCGGTAACAAAAGTCTTATTGTTTACTTCATTCATTTTTTGCAGTATCAGGTTGAAAATTATTTCTCTTGCATACAATTCCTCATTGCCTTCAGACATCATAGCGCCGGAAGACATAAATCCAATATCAACTGTTTGAGTATCAGCGGTGATATTATATTCGCTTATCTGATTTTCAGGCAGTTGTTTTGCGTCATTAAAGGCTATATCAGGCTTTTGATTTGAAAATCCATTAAAAAAACTGTCTAAGAGTTTCAGAGTAGTTTTTATATCCTGCTTGCCGGAAATATAAGTCATACTGTTTGACGGAATATAATAGTTGTGATAAACCCGCATTAAGTCGTCATAACTTAAAGTTTTTATACCCTCAGCTGTACCGCCGCTGTTGAATGACGGGGGTGTGTTTCCATAAATTTCAGTATATAATTTATCGGATAAAAAGTTTATTGAGTTTTCGGTGCTTTCTAAGTTCTTTATTTTAAGCTCATTGTATACAACCCCATTATATTGTACTTTTCCGTCAATGTATTCAAGCCTTATTCCCTGCTGTTTAAAAATATTTTCATCTTTTAATAACATAGGATGAAAAATTCCGTTCATATAAACATCAATAAGATTATAATATTCCGTTTTGTTTGCAGTCTTTATAGAATAATAAGTGCAGTCGTCAACTGTGAAAGCGTTTATTATTTCTGCGAGAGAGTTGCTGTTTAGATAATTCATTATATTCTTGGTCGGATATTTTTCACTGCCGCAGAGCAAACTGTGTTCCAAAACATGATTTGCACCCTTATTATCAATCGGCGGCGTCTTAAAGCCAATAGAAAATTCCAGTTTTTCGGAGTCGTTTTCAAGAAACACGACTTCGGCGCCTGTTTCTGTATGCTTATAGTAATAGGCTTTTCCGTTTAAGTCGGAAATATCTTTTGTGTCCAGCAGTTCAAATCCTGTTTCATCATCTAATGCGTAGGCAGGACTTAATCCTATAAATATTGAAAAACATAGCAGTATTATAAAAGTTTTTGTCAGTTTCATATTATTTTCACTCCTGTGCGTCTATTATTTCTTTTGCCATATTTATGAGTTCGTCTTTAGTGAGTTCAGAATCAGCGGCGCAAATGCTGTAGTTTAAGCCATTATATTCAAATGATAGGATTTGTACGTCAGATATTTTTATTTCGGCGCTTCCATAGCTAAATATATATTTGCCTGATTTTTCATCCTTTTTATCCTGCTCAGTTAATTGATAGTCTCCGGGAACCAATTTGTTTGTATATGCAAAATATTTTATATCGCTTCCTTTATATGTTTCTGCTGTGTCAGAATGGTTACTTTGATTTCCCGCAGTTGATTTGTCTATATCAAGAGAAATCATGTCTTCATTACGTTTGTAATGGCAATTTAGTGATTTATAGCTTTCAAAAATCCTTCCGTCTTCGCTGTAATCCTCGTTCTCAACAATATAACCGCTGTCAAAGGTATATCCGTTTGAAAAGTTATTTAGAATTTTTGGAGAGATACCAATATCATCTTGAAGCGTTTCTGCTGTTGGAACGCTGTTATATGTCGGTATATTTGAAGATTGAGCGCCTCTTGAGGTGATTAACACATTTGCCGCCCATACAGAGAGACTTAAAAGCATAACCGCCGCCGCTGCAACAGCGGCTATTTTTGATATTTTTAAATGCTTTACTAATTTAACAGAATTTTCAGCCTCTGTTATCAAATCATCATCTATTAATCCAATTGTTTTGTATAGCTCTTTTTTATTCATAATCTAATTCCCTGCCTTTCCAGGTAAATTTTTAATTCGTTTCTAAGTCTCATTAAGATAGACTTTACTTTGCTTTCTGAGAATTTGTAATCTTTCGCTATTTTTGAAATTGAGTCTGAATACCAATACCGCTTTACAAATATAACTCGTTTGGTTAAACTTTTTGTTTTAAGAAAATGACTGATAAATTCTGCAACTTCACGAGCTTCATATTTTTCCTCCGGCGTTTCTCCGCCTGATAATATATTTTCAAGTTCGGATAATTCAGTTTCAAATTCACGGTTGCGCATTGCCGCTGAATAATAGTCATATTTGTTGAGCGCTATATTTCTTGTTATACGCCCAAGAAAAGCGGGCAGGCAGCGTGGTATTTGAGGCGGAATCTGATTCCACGCCGCATAATATGTATCGTTTTCGCACTCCTCCGAGTCGGTGATATTTTTTAAAATGTTGTATGCTATAGAATTTATCAGCCTCCCATACTTGGATGATGTTTCAGGGATGGCGGATTCATCCCTATTAAAATATAAATCTATTATTTTTTTGTCGTCCATGGTAAGAGCTCCTTTTTATTTTTCTGCCTCAAATCTATAGTAAGAAAATGATAATGCTTGGTTGCATAATTTTGTAAATTAATTTGTTTCCGAATCTATTTTATTTTTTGATTATGATGTGTCTTTATTTGAATATTGTATTTTATTATCGCCTAAAAGTCTATCAAAAAACAACTCAATTTTAAATTTTATTCTCCCTGGCACTTTTTGTCACTTAATATTTATTATAATGACTATAGGTCAATAATTTAAATAAATAATTAAAATCTGAAAGGAGAAAAACATGCCGAATTTAACTACGCCTATACCTCCAAAGCTTACAGGAGCTGCAGGAGATGATATTAAGGCAATAAAAAAATGGGGGACGGCGCTTATTGATGAGCTAAGCTATATTTTCAATAATTTGGACGCCGGAAACGTGTCGGAAGCGGCAAGCGTAAAAGCTGAAAATATTGATACTTCAAACGCTAAAATACAAAATGCTCAGATTGGAAATCTAACTGCTGATAAACTCAGGACGGGTCAGCTCAACACTAATTTAGTTACGGTTGAGAGCGACTTCGGGAATCTCAGTATGAGCGGAAGTTCTATAATAATAAGCGATAATAAAGAGGAGCGTTTTAAGGTTGAGTATGACCCGGATACAGGTCTGTTTAGTTTTGTAATTAATAACTCAGAAGGAAATCCGACTGTTTATATAAACAGTTTTGGCAACGCGGTATTCAGCGGACGTGTTGACAGCTCTGAGATATTTTCTTCAACTATAGTAGGGACAGACAGTGTTTCATATCTGCAAAAGAATGGCGGAGTTTTTGCGGAGATGGATACAAAGGGTATAAAAATACTTCAGGATAAAAATCAAAAACGGCTGCAAAAGCTGGGAATGTCTGTTGGTGATGACGGAACCGCTTACATAGTCTTAGGTTCCGGCGACGGTTCGGGAGAGGTTACTATAAACGGCGTTAAATACTCAAACGGCAGTTTTGTTATACAAAAAAACTCGACATATTCATCCTTTGGGACAGTGGGAGGCAGCACAGTTTTATCTTTTATGGATGACGGCGATTTATGGATTCGAGGCGATAGAGTATTGATAAACGGAAGAGACGTATTGAAAGAGATTGATGAAATTAAAAAACAAATATAAATAAAAAGGAGTAAAATTTATGAAAAATGATAGGTACAGCGGAAAAATAAAATTAGAATTTTTTGGAAAGGTTCAGGAGTATTTTAAAATTTATAGGGACAATAAACAAGAACTGGATCACAGAATCATTGATAACAACAGGTGGTATAAGAGCCGTTATAATTCCGACCCTGATGCGGTGATACCGGAGCCAACAACACCTTACTTATTCAATGTTATTGCAAATAAACATGCCGATGCTATGGATAACTATCCTGAACCAAATATTTTGGAAAGAAGCGAGGAGGATACTCAGGTTGCTGAAAAGCTGACAAAAATTCTTCCTATGCAGCTGGATTTGTGTGATTTTAAAAGAACTTACAGCAGGGCTTGGTGGTATAAGCTAAAAAACGGAGCTTCCTGTTATGGCATATTTTATAATCCCGATTCCGGCAAAAATGGCGATATTGATATAAAGCGCATAGACCTTTTAAATATGTTTTGGGAGCCCGGAATAATAGATATTCAAGACAGCAAGTTTGTATTTCTGACAGCTCTTATAGACCGTGAAGAGCTGAAAGTTAAATATCCTCACATGGCGGATAGGTTTACCGGCGGAAACTCTATGGACATACTTACATATGACGATGTGTTAGGAGGACCCGACCAAAATATTTTAAGGGACAAGTGTTTGGTTGTAGACTGCTATTATAAGAAGACGGACGGAGAAAAACAAACTGTGGAGTTATTAAAATTTTATGATGGAAATATTTTGGAAGCATCTGAGGATATAGGGGAAGACGGTATTTATGACCATGGCATGTATCCTTTTGTGTTCGACGTTTTGTATCCCGACGAAGATAGTCCGGTAGGGTTTGGATTTGTTGATATAGTGAAGAACCCTCAGTTATATATTGATAAGCTGGACGGGCTTATCAGCCGAAATGCTTTGATATCCGGAAAAACCAGGTTTATGGTTAAAGATAACGGAGGGTTGAATGAGTATGAATTGTCTGATTTAAGCCGTGATATTATTCACGTTGCCGGTTCGGTAAGCGACGAAAATATCAGGGAACTGCAGGCTAAGCCTATGCATAGCTTTATTATTCAGCACCGTCAGAATAAAATAGAGGAGCTGAAAGAAATTGCCGGAAACAGAGATTTTCAGCAGGGAGATACGCATGGCGGAGTTACGGCATATTCCGCAATAGTGGCGCTTCAGCAGGCCGGTGAAAAACTCGCCAGAGATATGCTGGTAACAGGATATGACGCGTTTAGAGATATTATTTATTTTTGTATTGAGCTGATGAGACAGTTTTATGATGACCCGCGTTCTTACAGAATAAACCGCAGCAATGGAAAAGGCGAGTATGTAACATTTTCAAAGGATGATTTGGAAAATGGTTATCATAGGGCTGAGTTTGATATATCTGTGAGCGCTGAAAAGAATAACCCTTACAGCAGAATAGCCCAAAATCAAACATTAACGGAGCTTTGGCAGATGGGGATATTTGACCCGAAGCAGGCGGACGCGTCAATACTAATGCTGGAAGCCATGCACTTGGATGGAAAGGAAAAGATAATTGAAGGACTTAAAAATTTAAAGGCTGAGTATGAAGAAAACATAAATACGGAGCTTGAAGTTAATGGTGAAAAAATAAAATCACCGCAGCACAAGCCGGCTGCGGTGGGTGTAAAAACTGCGAATATACAAAATGCAACACAAGTTTCGTAATCACAATATTACTTTCCCGAATGTATAGATAGGTTCAGAATCATTGAAAAATATGGGAGTATATCTGGGATTGATTGAAGTTAGACACGGACGGCCGTTTATTTTATCAAGTTTTTTACAATATGCGTCACCATTGTATAGAAATATTCCTATATCTCCAAATCCTATGTGAGGCATATATTTGATATAAACTATTTCACCGTCACAAATATCCGGTTCCATGCTATCGCCTGAAATACGTATTCCGGCGTCTGCTTCAGGAGGAGCGGGCAATTCCATTACTTCCATATCATCATCGGTTATATAATTGCCCAGCCCGGCCGCTGCCGGCTGCATGTATACAGGTATAGGCCGCATTCTGTTATGAAATTTAATAACTCGTTTATCCAAATATTTGTTGTATTCATAATTTAAACAATTAAGTACTGCTTCAAAATTTTCAGGGTCACGAGAGATTTCACGCAGTTTTGTGATAGCTAGATTGAGTTCAGTATTGTATTTAAATTTGTTGTATTCAGTATTTGCGTCGCAAAAAAAACTGTATACGTCATCAATGTTATATTCCCGGCAGAGTTCAAGAAATGTTTTGACGTCCGGTTCGGAAATGCCATTTTCCCAAGCGCTGAATCTAGCTTGTTTTATACCAAATTTTTCATAGACCTGTTTTTGGGAAAGTCCGGAATTGTATCGTGCCTGTTTGAGTTTTTTACTCAAGTTTTTATTTGCCATATAATCACCTCCTGTCATAATATATCACATTTTGTAGAATTAATCAAGGAATAAAATCGAAAAATTTGTTATTTTATCCTTGACAAATAAAAAATTTGTTATATAATGGTTGTGATAACAAAAAAATTGTTGGGATTTGGTGTTTATGGTAATAATGTGTAAGTAAAAAATCTTAGTCTTATATTTTAAATCAGGTATTTATAAACATTTATATAAGATAAGCAATTATTTTTTTAAAAGCAATGTGAAAATAAATCACAAAATTTAATAAGAAAGGAATATGAATATGACGCATCCCGACATAAAGTATATAGAACGTTATGGTTATACCAGAGGGGAGCTGGAACGCGGCAGGCCGGTCGGTATATGCCTGTTTTGCGGCAGTGAGGTTTTTCAGGGCGATGAGGGGTTCATCAAGAGCTTTGACGGTTTGTTTTGTAATATTGAATGCTGCCATAACTACTATGAAATTGATTCACAGGAGTAAATGTGAATAAAAGAAAGGAGAATATATTATGAAATTTTCAAATGCAGACCAAGTCAAAAAGTGGCTGAGATTGCTGCCGGTTGCGAGAAAAGAAATGAATGCAAAAATAAGTTTTTATAATCAGCTAATAAATGATTTTACAAGAGTTGAATATACTGAGAATGAAATAGTGAGAAATGGATTATCGAAAAATACATATAAAGGTGAAATTAACAATGTTCATTTTTACCGTTCTCAGATTGAGGAGTGCAAGAAAAAATATGATAAACTGCTGAAGGATTGGGAAAGACTTTCAAAATTGTTAGACAGCGAAGAGATAACATTAATAACTGAAAAATATTTGAAAGGCAACAGTTGGGACTCTATGGAATTCGTTATGTTTTACAGCCGCCGCCAATGTTTCAGAATACTTGAAAGAGCGGCTGAAAAGTTAATAGGCGAGACGGTTGGAGAATAATATGGCAGAGTTTGTTAATGAGAATCATAATAATAAAAACGACCAATCCAAAGAATATATAAATAAAGATTTAAATAATGGGGAAATTACAAATGTTATAAAACAGAGCGAGGAAGTTAACAGAGCGATGGAAGCTTTAAATAAGATACAGGAACTGCTCTGCTGCGGAGACAAAAGAATTGAATTATCTGCGGCTAAGGAGATATTAGGTCAGCTTGGTATGCCCGGTGAACTTGGGGGAGAAAATGAAATAACAAAGCTTGAAGTTGAAATAAAGGTTATATAGGATGGGGTATACAATATGGATTCAAAATTAAAGCTTGAAATCACAAAGACGCAGCTTAAATTTATAGAGTCAAAAGCTGATGAAGTGCTGTTCGGCGGCGCGGCCGGAGGCGGCAAGTCATACGGACAATTAGTTGACGCTTTATTATTTGCCTTGAAATATCCCAGAAGTATACAGCTGGTATTGAGAAGAACATTTCCTGAACTTGAGCATTCTTTAATAATGAATTCTCTTTTGATATACCCTACCAGCGTGGCTTCTTATAAGGTGAGTTCCAGAAAGTGGATATTTAAAAACGGCTCGGTCATCGAATTCGGATTTTGTCAGTCTGAGACGGATGTGCTGAGATATCAGGGAGCTGAATATGACATAGTTAGGTTTGACGAGCTCACTCACTTTACTGAGAACCAATATACATATCTTTTATCGCGCGTCAGGGGAACAAACGGGTATCCAAAACAGATAAAATCCAGCACAAATCCCGGCGGAATAGGGCATAATTGGGTCAAGCGAAGATTTATTGACGGATATGAGCCAGGGGTTGAGCATAAAACTGAATTTGATACTAAACGATTGTTTATTCCGTCTTTTGTTCAGGATAATAAATTTTTGATGAATTTGGATAAAGACTATATAAAAAGGCTTGAACAGCTTCCTGAAAACGAACGCCGGGCGCTTTTATTCGGAGAATGGGATATATTCGACGGTCAGGTGTTTACCGAATGGAAAAACGACATAAGAGGCTATAAATCAAGAAAATTCAGTCATGTTATAAAACCGTTTGAAATTCCGAAAGAGTGGAGAAGGTTTAGGGCGTTTGATTTTGGTTATTCCAAGCCTTTTGCGGTATCATGGTATGCTGTGGATTATGACGGCAGAGCATATAATTACCGTGAGTTATACGGCTGTGCCGGAAAGCCTGATGTTGGAATAAGATGGACGGCGCAGAAAATAGCCGATAAGATACTTGAACTTGAAGAAGATGAGACAAAAGCCGGATGTAAGATAACCGGAATTGCGGATCCGGCAATATGGAACGCTACAGGAAGCGCAGAGGGGAGTATTGCTGAGATGATGGAAAAACGCGGAGTATATTTTGAAAAAGGGAAAAATGACAGACTGGCAGGAAAGATGCAGGTGCATTACAGGCTGGCTTTTGACGCTGAAGGTTTTCCAATGCTTTACTTTTTTGAAGGCAAATGTTCAAACATGATAAGAACCTTGCCGGAACTGAAGTATGACAGTATAAACCCTGAGGATGTTGATACAAAACAGGAGGATCATTTATATGACGCGCTTAAATATTTCCTGATGTCAAACCCTATTACTCCAAACAATTTTGATACTTCTGATAATATTGAAGAGTATTCTCCTATATGGACTGAAAAAAACAGTTCTTTTGAAAGATTTATAGTATAAAAGGGTTGTAATATTTTAGGAATAATGGTATTATAACTTTGATATTAATTTTTGTTTGGAAATTGTAAACATGGAGGATTAAAACCGTATATGAAGAGTTTGGGAATAGATTTCGGAGATAGCAGAACTGGCTTTGCAGTATCTGATGAATTGGGGTTCGGCGCCGGCACTTTGGATAATTTTAAGTCCGGAAGCATTTATAAAGTTGCCGAATATGCCGCTAAACTTTCGAATGAGTTAGGAGTTTCCGAAATTGTAGTTGGGTTTCCAAAGAACATGAACGGTACGGTTGGGGAACGCGGAGAAAAGACTAAAATGTTTGTTGAAAAACTGGAAGAGTTGGTAGATGTGCCCGTTATTCTTTGGGACGAAAGGCTTACTACCGTTTCAGCTCATAATTTAATGAACGTTACAAACGTCAGAGGAAAGAAACGAAAAGAGTCTGTCGACAGTATTTCCGCCGCCTTTATATTACAATCGTATCTGGACAGCAAACGTTGAGAAAGGAGCAGTAAAAATGTCAGATGAAAATAAAGATGTAATGCAGGAAGAAAATCAAAATATTTTAGAATTAGTAGATGAGGATGGAAACACGGTGCCTTTTGAGCATTTGGATACTGTGCAAATTGACGGCGAGGATTATATAGTGTGTATTCCATATAATGAAGAAGAGGAAGAAGTTACAGAAATCGTATTGTTTAAGATAGATAAGGCTGCCGAGAGTGAGGATTGTTTGTCTCAGGTTGTAGATGAAAATTTGGCGGAGAGAATTTATCAGGAATTTAAGAAGCGTAATGCGGACCAATTTGATTTTGAAAATTAAATAATATATAAAAGCGGCCTTTTATAAGCCGCTTTTTGTTATTCAAATAAATTCGATATTTACAATCCTGTTTTGCTCGTCCCATGTAACTGCAGCTCCGAAAGCCTCCGATACAGCTCTGAGCGGTAACATTGTATGGTCGCTTAACAGTATAGCAGGTGCGTCAAGTTCAATTTCCCAACCGTTTTTAGTCATTTTATTATCATTGATTTTTAGAGATATTTCGGTGCCGTTTTTCTTTGCGGTTACTGTCTCATTTGTCTCGTCCCAAATTACTTCGGCTCCCAAAGTTTCAAATATAGCGCGCATTGGAACCATTGTTCTGTCGTGAATAATAAAAGCAGGCTGGTCTGAAATTAGTTCCTCGCCATTTATAAATACAGGAACTTCAGGGTAATTGACTGTTTGATTTGAGTCTTTTGAATTATAAGTTATTTTGAAATCTTTTGAGTCAAGTTTTTGGCTTGAAGAATATTTTTCAACCGTTAATGTATGCGTTCCTTCAGATAAGTTTGACGAATCAAGAGTAAACTCATAAGGAGGATACATTGTTTCATAGAGAGAAACGCCGTCTATTAGGTATTTGACGTTTAAATACAACGCTTTGGGTTCATAGGCGTAGGCGGATAATTTAAGGCTGTCTTTAACTTCTATGTCGTGCATTTCGGGATACTCGACAGGAGAAAATCCCGGATATCCCTGGATGTATGGAGGGGTTGAAACCGCCGAATTAACTATTGAGTAAAGTTCCGGCGAATCACTCATGTTATATCTGTAAAAATCCAAATCCACGTTATGGTTAAAGCTTACGTTTATTTTAATCTGCGGAAACACTCTCGGAATCTCATAATAAAATTTTCTAAGCTGCTGTGCTGCCCAGTCAACATATTCAAAACCGTTTATGTAGTCTTCACGTCCGGGCATTTCGCCGTAACCTACACCGCCTTCAGTTATGACAACCGGCTTTTTTATGTTATATGTTTCCATAAAATCAGTTATTACTTTAGCTCCTATTACAGCATTGCTGTAGTCGCCGGCTACGAAAGAGACGCTGTTTGACCATGTTGTCTGTGCTTTACTTCCCTGAAAGTATGGCATTACATATAAACTCATACCAATCCAGTCTGTATACTCATCGCCGGGATAAAAATCTATCAGTCTTAAATCGACTGAACCAACATTATTCGGCGCCCAAACAACCGCAATATTATCCTTTGTGTGGGCATAGTCGGCTACATATCTGAAAAGCTTTATAAAGCTTTCAGGATGAGTAAAATTATCGTTTATATTAAACTCTTTGCCAAATACCAAAAGGCTGTCATTACCGTCTGAGGCTATGTTATCGACAGTATTTTTAATGTAGTTTTCATAGTCTGCAGGTTCAATAACTTCGTCTTTTAATGCACAGTTCCAATTATAAAGTCTGAATTTTCCGCTTCTTTCGGCATATTCAGATATTTCAGCTCTTTCGCATACGTCATTTGTTAAAGTCGAATCAAACCAAAAATATTCAGTGTCTATAGTGTTAGGAATCGAAGAATAAGACACGTCGTGGGGGGTACCATGGTACACCCCACTGCCGGGTTCAAACTTTGCTCCGTAAAAACATCTGTTTTCGGTTTTTGCCTCATAGTATATTCTGAAATCCGGCGTCTCGCAGAGCTTACCCATTCTGCTGACCGTTTCATCCATTATACTCTCGCATTGCACCGGTGTGCAAAAAGGTATAATAAACAGTAAAAACAGTGATATACCGAGAGAGCGTCTAAGAAAGTTTAAAGTTTTTTTCATATTATATATCCTAATAACTAAGTTTATCTTATGCAGTCTGTACGTTTTGGCTGTTATCGCGTATACCGCGGAGATACTCATAGAAGTTTGTATAAGCGGTATTTATGTATGGCGATAGGAAGATGTAGCCAATACCTAATGTGACAGCGGCCAACAAAATCCATCCGATAAAGCTTAGGCTAAGTACAAATAACTTCCACTTATAACCTTTCATCATTTCTTTGCTGGCTCTCAGAGCTTCAAGAGCGGTCATATCATCATTGTCCGCAAGCAGATAAAAAGCCTGTGAGTATCTGTATGACGCTATGATGCCGGGGATAACCAAAAGCAATGACCATAGGAATGTGAATATCCCGATTAAGAGCATAAGCAGGAAAGAACGCATTATTGTATTAAATCCATAAGAAAATCCTGTAAATATGTAGCTGAACTCCGAGTTACCGGTTCTTACAAGGTTCAGGAGATACTTGCTCATACCGTACGTCATACATCCTGATACAAACAGAAGGACAATAGTGCCGATTAATGAGTAGGATGTTACAAATATAAACGTTCCGGCTGATACATTTGAGCCCATACTAATCAAATTCGCAGTCATTTGCGCAGGAAAGTTTACTACAATGCTGACAGCCATAACTACCAGAGTTGCAACAAACAATGCAATTATAGCCTTGCCCCACTTACCGCGAAGCTGATTTAAAGATAAATTTTTAAAATCTTTGCATGTCATAATTCTTACTCCTTTTTATATTATAATATATTTTTTTATTCATTTTTTACAGGATTTTACAAAGAAATTATACCATGATACAGGATATTTATCAAGTTACTTTTTTATTACGCGCGGCGTGTTTTTCAATTCAATAATTGATATAAATTGTATCTAATATTTCTTGTTCAGTGCGTAGTCTTTTTTGCTTATCTATGTATATTTAAAATTATCATGAATATGATTAAGAGATATAATTCAGACAAGCGTGGAGGAGAAGAAATGATTGAGAGAAGCTACAAGGCAAGAAAAATTCCGGAAAAACATCAGTACCGGGCTGTTGTTATCGACGGACATAAAATTATAAAAACAGCAGTTTTTTTAGCGGCTGTCGGAGTTATTGTCGGCGTTATAATAACATCGTTTTCATATACTAAAACAGCTGTTCCGACAGCGTCTCATGTTACGGAATCGCAATCTGCGGAGGTGGCTCAGGAAAATGTAAAGCAGGACAGCGAAGAAAAATCTGAAGAAAGGTCTGATAAAAAAATAAATATAAAGGAGTCATTTGATTCAGTTTTAAAAACTGCCTGTTCATACATATTAGGGTTTGACCCATACAATATTAACGGGGCTTTAGCTGCAGAAATTCATGGAGCCGATATGGTTAACAGTTATGAAATGGTTCAGAAGTCTTCTGAATTTGACGAAAGCAATGTTGTCCCGACAGAGGAACCTCGGCCAACACCGGGAGCAGAATCGTCGGCCGACGGTGAGAATCAGGCGGACATAAAAGCGATAAATGCAGGTCAGAACGCAAACAGCAACTCCAATGAGATTAAAATAGGGAACCAAACTTCATACGGCGTAGATATAAATAAAATGCTGAGCGAACCGCTTGATATTGATATGAGCGTCGACGGTCCGAAAGTTCTGATAGTACATACACATGCGACAGAGGCATATGCTCCTGAAGGAGCTCAAAAGTATAACCGCGAGGAGAGCGACAGGAGCATGGAGAATACTGAGAATGTCGTAGCGGTAGGCAATGAGGTTACTGAAATATTTAACAGCCGCGGCATTGAAACCTTGCATGATACAGCGCTGCATGATTATCCGTCATTTAACGGAGCTTATGCAGACGCACTTTCGTCTATTGAGTGGTATTTGTCTGAGTATCCAAGCATACAGGTTGTTTTTGACCTGCATAGAGATTCAATAGTTTATGATGATGATACAAAGGCAAAAGTGGTTACAAAAATAAATGGTAAAAATGCGGCTCAACTAATGTTTGTTGTAGGCACTAACGAAAAAGGGCTGTATCATCCGGACTGGCGCGAGAATTTGAAATTTGCACTGAAACTGCAGGATAAAATAGACCAGAAATACCCTAACTTAATGAGGCATGTAAACTTAAGGCAGGAAAGGTTTAACGGACACACAACCCACGGAAGCCTTATCATTGAGATGGGGTCAAGCGGAAACAGTTTAGAGGAGGCTAAGTACGGTATGAGCTGTGCCGCTGAATGTATAGCTGACTTCTTAAATGAACTTAAATAATAAATTTAACATAAATGTCACAAACTTTAACGTATTAGTATGCAAATTTTGATACTAATACTCTTGAAAAAGATTCACCTTTCAGATATAATGTACTTTAAAAGAATTTGGACGCGGAGTAAATTATTTCTTAAATGTATTATGCCGAAAGGATGAATTTAATGAGAAAACTATTGGCTGTGTGGGCGGCGAAGCTTGCGTCGGTGGCAGGCAGGATTGTTGGCAAAAAATCATCGTCAACGCCGGGTGTGTGCGCTCTTAAAATTTGCCCCAATTTGATAAGTATTTTAGCCAAGAATGTCACAAAAGGCGTGATTGTTACATGCGGCACGAATGGTAAGACTACTACAAATAACTTGCTGAATACTGCTTTGATAAAAAGCGGATATAAAACAGTTTGCAATAACTTAGGCGCTAATATGGTCGGAGGTATAGCGACAACCTTTGCTCAAGCGTGTAATATATTCGGTAATTTTAAAGCTGACTATGCAGTGCTTGAGGTGGATGAAGCTTCTGCAAGGCGAGTGTTTAAACACATCAAACCTGATTATATGCTTATAACAAATCTTTTCCGTGACCAGCTTGACAGGTATGGAGAAATTGATATAACAGTTGATTTGCTTAATGAAGCTATTGATATGGCAGGAGATGTTAAGCTGATATTGAATGGCGACGACCCGCTGACCGCTCAGTTTGGCGAAGGCAGAGACGCTCGTTATTTTGGTATCTCGGAACAGGTGCTTCCACAGACCGACGAAACTAAGGAGGGGCGGTTCTGCGCAAAATGCGGACAGGAACAGGAGTATAATTATTTTCATTACAGCCAGCTGGGCGACTACTATTGTCCTCACTGCGGAAATAAGAGACCTGAGATTAATTATCCGGCAACCAATGTGGACTTGTCGTCGTCTATGAAGTTTTCTGTAGGTAATAATCAAATAGATGTGAATTACCGTGGATTTTATAATATATATAATATTTTGGCAGTATACTCAGCTCTTGATGTTATGGGTGTTAAGACCGAGAATTTTAACAGTATACTTAGTGATTATAAGCCTCAGATAGGACGTATGGAGCTGATAGAACTGGGCGGAAAGCCTTGTATATTAAATTTGGCCAAAAATCCGGCCGGGTTTAACCAAGCTATTCAGACCGTGCTTTTGGATAAGAGAAAAAAGGATGTTATCGTGGCTATAAACGACCTTGCAAATGATGGAAGGGATGTATCATGGCTTTGGGATGTTGACTTTGATAAATTGGGAGAAGCTAATTTATGCAGTCTAATAACTACGGGAATAAGGCTTTACGACATTTCTCTCAGGTTTAAATATGCTGATATAAAGGTTGATATGATTACCTCTGATATGAAATCGGCGCTTAAAAAATGCGTGGACAATCCTGATTCAGAAGTATGTTATGTTCTCGTAAACTATACAGCGTTATATCCTACCCAAAATACAATGTTGGGTCTTAAAAAAGAATTGGGCAGCAGCGAGCTTGTTCCGGTCAGTGCAGGAGGTAGCAGCAATGGGAAATAATTATGAGATAAACATCGTTCATTTGTATCCTGATCTGCTTAATCTCTACGGGGACAGAGGAAATATAGCCTGTATGGAAAAAAGGCTGAAGTGGCGCGGAATTGACGCTAAAGTTCATATGTGTACAAATCAGGACAGCAGCATTGATCTTAAAGCAGCTGATATTATATTTGTAGGCGGCGGTTCAGACCGTGAACAGGAGATAGTTTGCAGCTTGCTTCTCGAAAAAAAGGAAGAATTAAAAGCATATGCGGAAAACGGCGGCGTTTTGGTAGCTGTTTGCGGTGGTTATCAGTTATTGGGCAAATATTATAAAACGGCCAATACTAAAATAGAAGGATTGGGAATTTTGGATATATATACCGATGCGGGAGATACCAGGCTGATTAGTAATGTGGTTTTAGAGTGCGAAAAGTTTGACCAGCCTATAGTAGGGTTTGAAAACCATGCAGGAAGAACATATATTGGTGAAAACCACACTCCGTTGGGGAAGGTTAAATTCGGAAATGGAAATACCGGAGACAGCGGTTATGAGGGCGTAATATATAAAAATGTTATTGCCACTTATCTTCACGGACCTTTGCTTCCTAAAAATCCTCAGCTATGCGATTATATTTTAGAATGTGCATTAAAGCGAAAATATGACGATTTTGATGGACTTAAGCCCCTGGATGACGAACTTGAAAACAAGGCGAATAAATATATAGCCGATAAATATGTGCGTTGATACTGTATAAATTTGTCTTGATAGGCAAAAAATATTTTTAACTAATGGTAATAGAAAATTAATATTCACTTAACATTTATTTGGAATATTTTTGATAAAATAACATGGTTAATATGGAGCAGTGTATAATGTTGGATATTAATACCCGGGAAAAGTGGGTTTGAATGCCTGAGGTCCGGCCTATTACATACAGGGGGAAAACGAATGGATTTTTTTAAAAAGTTGTTTTCCAAAAAAAACAATGACAAAGATAATATAGAACAGGATTTCTTAAATGACGCTTATAACAGTCTTGGAGAAGAGCATCTTAATCCGGAAAGAATTTTAGATGAAAACAGCGTAAGTTATAAGACCGATTCTGAAAATGAGATTGCCGAAGGTGAGCCTGTCGGCACTTTTGGCGTTCATGAAAGAGAGTATGAAAACGATCGCGCAGAAAACGATGAAAACAAATTTTTGAAAGAAGCTTCAGAGCATGAGAATATCGGTTTTGAACAGGATAATTTTGAAAACAGCGGAGATAGATATGACGAAGATAAAAGTTTAGATTTAAAAACGGATTATGAAGATATTGAAGACAGCGGAGAAAATTCAGATTTTGATGAATATATAAACGAAGATGAAGATATAAGCGAAATTGAAGAGTTTGACCCTGAATCGGCATATGATAACCTAGGCGGCGATACCGGGGAAATGGATACTGAAGCTATCAGCGCTGCGGCTGATATGGCACAGAATCTATCTACAGACGAATTGTCTGACAGGAGAGCGGAATACGGACGAGATTTTATACCCTCTGATAATTATATTTCAGAGGAAGCACAGGAAGAAACTTTTTCTGTATCTGACGAAGCCGGGAATAACGGTTCAGATATTAATAGTTTGTCTGATACGAGGGAACTTGAACAAACAATTCCAATAAACAGTGAGATAGATAAAGAAGAGATTTACTCCGCATATGCTCCGAAGAATATGCGTCCTAAGGTAACGCAGACATCGTATTTTGATTTGGATAATTTGGATGATGAACCGGAAGAAAATTTGTCTGATAAAGGTTTTAGAGCTTTCTGCAAGAGACGTAAAAAATGGCTTATAGGCGCCGGTGTAGCTGCGGCTGTAGTTTTAGTTATTGTCGGAACTGTTTTCTTCTTTTGGAATCGTATGGACCCTCTCATGGGATATACTCAAACGTATGTAGCTAAGGGCAACGTTATTAAAACTATGGCGGCAGGAGGAAATGTTGAGCCTAACGCCAGATATGATATAACTTCCTTAGTCAGCGGAACTATCATCGAGACTCCTCTTAACGCAGGGGAGCAGGTTCGTGCCGGTGAACTGGTTTATAAAATAGATGATACAAACGCACAGCTGGCAGTTCAAATGGCTGAAAATGATGTTAAGCGTGCTAAGGTGGACGATTCAGATTCAGGTTCGTCACAGCAGCTTAGAATTTATGCTAACGCGTCAGGAACTATAAGCGATTTGAATATTTCAGCCGGAAGCAGTATAACAGGCGGTAAGATTGCAACTATCACGCAGGCAAACGGAACAGAATTTGCCTTGATACCGAATGTTACAGGAACAGTTCAGTCAGTAAATGTTAGGAACGGTTCAACTGTTGAGTCGGGTCAAGTGGTTGCGACTTTAAAAAGTGACGGCAGCGGCTCTTCAAAAGAGGGGCGTGAGCTGGATATAGCGTCTTGCGAACTTGCTTTAGAGCAGGCAAACAAGGAACTTGAAAAATATAAAATAGCTGCTCCTATCGACGGCACAATATTGGTTAAGAATGCGAAAATAGGAGACAACGTGAACGCTAATCAGACTGATAAGCCGTTAATGGTAATTGCTGATATGAGTAAAATGAAGTTTAATATTGAAGTGGATGAGCTTGAAATCTGGAATATTGAACTTGGTCAAACAGTTGTTATAACAGCGAATGCTTTGCCGGGTCAGACTTTCAGCGGTGAGATTACGAATATTGCCGGCGAAGGTGAGAAAAAGGGCGACGGCGTTACCACTTATGCAGTTGAAATTACAATTTCAGACCCAGGAAAAATCAAGTCCGGTATGAACGTTGACGCCAAAATAATAATTAATTCAGCAATAAATGTTTTGTCTGTTCCTGAACGCACATTATATGAGTCTGACGGAACAAACGCATTGGTTATTACAAACTCTAACAGTGCTGAAGAAGACGCTGTGATGAATCCGGCGGAATATCCGAATATAAATGTTCCTGAAGGATATAAGCTTGTTAAGGTTCAGTATGGCGTGAGCGACGGCACTAATGTTGAGATTATTTCCGGTCTGTCTGTTGGAGATACAGTCCTTTACAAAGCAGAAGACGGTGAAAATGTTAAGCCTGCGGATAGTGTTAATTCAGGTAAAGATTCCGGGAATAAAGAAGCAGAAAATTCATCTAACAATTCAGAAAATTCTTCAAAAACTGATAAATCACAAAGTGGTGACGCAGACTCAATTGATGAAGAGTTTACAACTGAAAGCGATAATGGTGAAAATGTCAAATCAACCGGAAAATTAGCGACCCAGGAAGATCTTACCGATTTAGAGTAAAAGTTTTTAGGGGAAATGCGTAAATGAGCAATAATGAGAAAGAAAAATTAAATGATAAAAAAAGCGGAATATTTAAGAGTGCGTTTAAAAACGCACTCTTTGAAATAAAGCTGAATAAAATCCAGGCGCTTATATCGGCGGCAGGCTTTCTTATTGCGGCCGCTTCTATGATAGCTGTTATAATAGCGACGCATTCTATGATAATTTCCGAAGGATATAGGACTAATCCTTTAGGAGCTAATACTATTACTCTTACAGTAAATGAAGAAAAATCTAAAGTAAAAATAGACGGCTTAAGAAGCTCTATTTTGGAATATGATGATTTTATAGACGTTGTGCCAACTGAGACGGTTTCTAATATTGAAATGTTTGGTAACTTGAGTACAAGTTCATATTATAATGTGCTTGCAACAGACTATTCGTTTTTTAATCATTCGGCTTTGACTATTGATAAAGGCCGTTTTTTCTCGACAGCAGATGTAACGGCAAGAACTCATGTTGCAGTTATCGGCAGTGATATTGCTAAAAGTTTGTATGGTGATTCCGACCCTATAGGACAGGACTTAAAAATAAATAATCAGATTTTTAGCGTTGTGGGTATATTCGACAGCGAAAGCAAATCGTCGCTGAATGAAACCGTAATTATACCATACAAAAGCGCCAGGCTTATTTTAAATTCAACTGACGTTGGAACCTATACTTTTGTGTGTAAGGATGGGTTTGAATCAGATAGGGCGGTTAATCAAGCGGAAAGCTATATGGGTAAGGTTTTCTCGGATAATTCTAAATACTCGATAAAATCAAATTATAACAGCGGTATGGTTAGCGTAATTCGGCTTATTGTTCTTATAGTTTTTCTTATTATACTAATTATAAGCTGCTTCAGTTTGGCCATGTTTGCCGCTTATCCTTCAAGAACCATAAAAACTGATTTAGATCAAACAAACAAAAAGAATGGTTCAGCATATGTTTTTCTTAAATTAGAGTATATTTGTCTTTTGATTTCTATTGCAGGAACATTAGTTGGTTTGGCGGCAGGAATCGGAGCCGGCTGCCTATATTGTCTCTTAACCGGTAATCCTCTGTATTTTAACGGCGGACTTTTATTTATGACTGTTTTTTTGTTCTTGCTCTCTTTAGTATTTGGTCTTTTGTCAGGTTTGGTTCCGGGGATATTAGCGTCCAGAAAGTTTAAACGCGGCAAAATAAAATAATATTTATAATATTACTTTAATATAACTATTAATAGTTATATTAAAATTTGTTTTTACATAATTATAAGTAAATTTTATAACACTTTATTATCGTAAATTAATTTATCTTAGTAATTAAATTTAATTTGTTATATTTTGTTAGTATTCTATATTTTTAGTAAATTAATGAGGCAAATTATTGTGTAAATATATTTGCTTTTTTTTGTAAGCTGTGTTATTATGTTATTTATATAATTGGAATAATCTGGAAATGAAGGTGTTGTTAGGTGATAGAATTATGACTGACACAGCCAGAAAACTAGAATACGATAACATATCAGGTCAGCAGAATGAAGTGAAAAAGAAACTTAATATTATTAAAAAAATTCCCAAAATTGAGCTAGTGTGGCGCGTAGTATGGTGCGTTGTTTTTATGGTCATATTTAGTTTTTTTGCTTTTGGCTTAATTCGATTAATATTTGGGGACTCGGCGCATGGATTAGAGTGGATTGTTGCAGTTGAGACAGCTGTGATTGTATTTTCCGTCTGTCTTTTTAGCTTTGCAATACGGATTTTTAAAGAATTAAAAAATGTTGTCGATGAGGATACGGAAATCATGACAAATGTTGTCGGGGGAACTATGGTAACATACTTCGACGATAGTTTTACAATAATAAATGCTACTCCTGTCTTTTACAGCATACTGGGTTATGAAAAAAATGATATAAAAAGAAAATATCGATGTGAATTTTTTCGTCTGCTGGTGGGAGACGACTCTAGGCGGGAGTTTGGAAGACAAAAGCGCATGCTTCGCGAAACGGGTTTTTCAGAGGCTCAGTATAAAATTCTCAGAGGTGATGGAAGCCGTATTTGGGTTTCCAGCAGAAGTCATTTAAAGAAAAATGATAAGCTGGAAACTGTTGTATATACTGTTTTATTCGATATAAGCCGTGAAAAAAATATGCAGGAGAAACTGCAGCTGGCAGAGGCAAGAAACAAAATCGTATTGGAGAATATCAACAGCGGTATTTTTGAATGGGATATGATAAAAAATACGTTTGAGGCTTCCGACCAGTTTTCACGCAGATTTATGGTTGATGAAAATTTTAAAATTGAAAAAACTATTTTGAAAAAGTTTGTGCATCCTGATGATATATCCGTGCTTTATGATAATTTAAAACTCCTAAGAGAGGGAATAGAAGATAACCTTGAAATATTGCTGAAATTAAAGGATTTTCAGGGGATTTACAGTCATAACAGGTTAGTTTTAAGTTCGGTGCGTGATAATAATAATGTCCCTGTAAAAGCGGTAGGAATAGTTATTGATGTGGAAGAACAGTTTCAGAAAGAAATGGAGCTTAAAAATAAAGCTTCCAGAGATTCGCTCACAGGGCTTTATAACAAAGGGATTACTCAGCAGCTTATAGAAAACACTATACTAGACCGCGGAACACAAAATCATGCTCTGATTTTATTTGATATCGATGATTTTAAATCAGTAAACGATACGTTCGGTCATGGTATCGGAGACGAAGCTATCAGAATAGTTGCTGGTTTGTTTAAAGACATTTTTTATGATGATTGTATTGTCGGTAGGATAGGCGGAGACGAGTTCATGGTATTTTGCAGAAATATTGATGAGCGCGGCGTCAAGGTGGAACAGCTTCTTAATAAAATCATGGAGCGGGATACATTTGTAAAGTCCGGCGATAAATTAAGAAATTTAACTTTAAGTGTTGGTATTGCCCTTTATGTCAGTGACGCGAGAACTTATACTGAATTATATAAAAAAGCCGATATTGCACTCTATAAGGCAAAACAAAATGGTAAGAACAGATACATATTCTTTAAAGATATAGATGAAGATTAATAAAAATGGGGCTGAAAGATGATGTGCTCACCAAAGTCAGACTAAAAATCTAACGATGGGAGGGCGCGTCAATACTCAGCCCTTTTGTTTTCAAATAAAAAAGACACCGCAATCAGCAGTGTCTAATTTTTTACTTTTCAAGACCATAACGTTTTCTGAACTTATCAACTCTGCCGCCTGTATCAACAAGCTTTTGCTTTCCTGTGTAGAAAGGATGACAAGCAGAACAAATTTCTATACGGATGTCCTCTTTTGTGGAACCGGTTTCAATAACGTTACCGCAAGCACATTTGATCTGTGTTTGCTTGTAATCAGGATGAATTCCTTCCTTCATCGTGTTTCACCTCTTTCAATATATAACTCAATTATTTATCCATTTAATTAGCAACGTCGTCTATTATAGCACAACGGAAATCAAAATGCAACACTTTTTTCAAAAAATGTAAATATATTTTTTGTTAGTCTCCAAGACACATATCAATAGCTCTTGCAGTTTTTATCCAGTAACCGCTCTCTTCTACAGCTTTGTTTTTTCCGATTACGTTTTCAAGAGAGTCATAACCAAGCTTAGTTCCGTCTAAAACTACCATATTGCCGAATTTGCCTTCCATCAACAGCTTAACCGCGTATGAACCGTAACGGGTTGACAAGATTCTGTCGTTAGATGTTGGTGAACCTCCGCGCTGAGTATGTCCAAGAATAGTAGCGCGGCACTCGAGACCGGCTAAATGTTCAAGCTGCCCGGCGATTACTTCTCCAACCCCGCCGAGACGTATTGGGTCTGGACTGTTATCAATAACTTTGGATATAACTACGTCTCCTCCAATAGGCTTAGCTCCTTCTGCAACAACAACAATAGCAAAATTCTTGCCTCTGGCTCTGTTTTCTTTAATAGCGTCTGCAACTTTATTAATATCGTATGGTATTTCTGGTATCAAAGCCGCGTCAGCTCCTCCGGCTATAGCTGATGCTATAGCAATAAACCCGGCATATCTGCCCATTACTTCCACAACGATGGTTCTGCTGTGTGATTCGGCGGTTGTTCTTAATTTATCAATAGATTCAGTTGCGGTTGCAACGGCGGTATCAAAACCAAAAGTGGTATCTGTCGAAGCTAGGTCGTTGTCTATTGTTTTTGGAACGCCTATAACTTTAACTCCTTTGCGCGCAAAATCACGGCCGGACGTAAGAGTTCCGTCTCCGCCGATAACAATAAGAGCGTCAATACCGGCTTTCTTTAGGTTGTTGACTCCAACATCCGAAACATCGCCGCGCTGTTCTTGTCCGTGTTCGTCAATATATGAATAGTCAAACAGATTATCTTTGTTTGAGCTGTAAAGCATTGTGCCACCTTTAGAGATAATTCCTGAAACATCATGAAGAGTAAGGGGAACAAACTCGTCTTCACCGAGATAAAGCCCGCGGTAACCATGTTTTATTCCAACAACTTCAAGACCGTATTTGAGGATAGCCGTCTTAACAACTGCTCTGATTACAGCATTAAGCCCAGGACAGTCGCCTCCGCCGGTCATAACACCGATTCTTTTGATTTCGCTCATAATTAGCCCTCCTGTATTTATGTATTAAGGCAAAATTCCGTATAGATATTATTTCCTATCTTATATTCTATTATGTTTAAGTAAATATGTGCAAAAATTAATTTCAGAGTTCTTATGCTTTTAAAATAAAGCCGAAAAAACACTATAATTCTGCCTGGTGCTAAATTGCACCACGTAATCTATTTTAACTTATATAAAAGCAAAAAGCAAGGAGAAAAACCGAGTGGTGTCTAATTTTGTATACTGTAACAAAAACATATTTAAACTGCGGTGACTTTTTCATAAAATCACATACTGAAATATGGAATAAATTTTTATTTTAACTGTTTATTTACATTGTGTGGCGTTTTTATTACTTTTTTTGGAAAATAAATAAAAAAACTGTAAAAAAGATTTAATTTAATGTTGCGTATTTTGAAATGTTGAGTTATAATACAAAGTGCGGGAAGAGGGACCCGTGAACCCGAATGTTTCGGTATTTGGGGCTTGTTCGAAAAAGAATTATTTTATATATAGGAGGATTAATTATGGATAAACAACAAGTTTTAACAAAAATGACAGATGCTGGTCTTGTAGCGGTTGTTCGTGCATCTAATGCTGAAGACGCTATAAGAATCACAGACGCATGCCTGGAGGGCGGCTGCCCTTCAATAGAATTAACATTTACTGTTCCGGGTGCCGCTAAGGTTATTGAGGCTCTTGCTTCAAAATACACAAACGGCGAGATGCTTTTGGGCGCAGGAACCGTTTTGGATTCAGAGACAGCAAGACAGGCTATTCTTTCAGGAGCTAATTTCATAGTAAGCCCCGGTTTCAACAAGGGCGCTGCAGAGTTATGCGGACGTTATCAGATTCCTTACATGCCTGGATGTATGACAATCACAGAAATCTTGACGGCTATGGAAGCTGGATGTGATATTTGTAAAGTATTCCCCGGAGACATTGTTGGAGCTAACTTTATTAAGGATGTTAAGGGTCCTTTGCCGCACGCTAAACTTATGCCTACAGGCGGAGTGGACGTATCAAACGTTGATAAGTGGATAAAGGCCGGCGCAGTTGCAGTTGGAGCAGGTTCATCTCTTACAAAGGGAGCTAAGACAGGCGACTATGCTGATATTACTGCTACAGCTAAAGAGTTTATAGCAAAGATTAAAGAAGCGCGCGCTGCACTTTAAGTTTTTGAAGAGATAATTTGAAAAGATAATTAGTACATATTTGAAATTAAATTATACAAATAAAGGAGAAAATTATAATGGCTAAAGTTGTTACAATGGGCGAGATTATGCTCAGATTATCTACACCTGGTAATGAGAAGTTTATTCAGGCTGATGAGTTTGACGTATGTTATGGAGGCGGCGAGGCAAACGTTGCAGTTTCACTTGCTAATTACGGACATGACGCTGAGTTTGTTACTAAGGTTCCTGATAACCCAATCGGAGAATGTGCGGTTGCTGCACTTCGCAAGATGAATGTTAAAACAGATAACATTGCAAAAGGCGGAGAGAGACTGGGTATTTATTTCTTAGAGTCAGGCGCTTCTATGAGAGCGTCAAATGTAGTATATGACCGTGCTCATTCTTCAATTTCTACAGCTGAAGCTGCTGATTTTGATTTTGACAAGATTTTTGACGGCGCTGATTGGTTCCACTTTACAGGAATCACTCCTGCTGTTTCAGACGCTGCTGCAGAACTGACTGAGGAAGCTTTGAAAGCTGCAAAGGCAAAGGGCGTTAAGGTTTCTGTTGACCTGAACTTCCGTAAAAAGCTTTGGTCAAGTGAGAAGGCTCAGAAAGTTATGTCAAATCTCATGCAGTATGTTGACGTTTGTATCGGAAACGAAGAAGACGCTGAAAAGGTTCTCGGATTTAAGCCGGGCGCTACTGACGTTACATCAGGAGACCTTGAACTTGCCGGTTATGAGGACATATTTAAGCAGATGGTTGAGAAGTTCAACTTTGAGTACGTTATCAGCTCATTGCGCGTAAGTCATTCAGCATCAGACAACGGCTGGTCAGCTTGTATCTATTCAAGAGATACGAAAGAGTTCTATCATTCAAAAGAGTACAGAGTACATCCTATTGTTGACCGTGTGGGCGGCGGAGATTCATTTGCCGGCGGTACAATCTGCGGATTTGTTGACGGTAAGAACTTTAAAGACGCACTTGAATTTGGTGTTGCTGCATCAGCGCTTAAGCACACAATTCCCGGAGACTTCAACTTGGTTTCACGTGCTGACGTTGAAAATCTTGTTGGCGGCGACGGAAGCGGCCGTGTTCAGAGATAATTAATAATTATAAAAATTGCCTGCACCGTTTGGTGCAGGCTTTTTTGTTAATTAAATATAAATGGCAAATTTGTATTGCCCAATAAATATAAGACTGTTGAATTTTTGGAATTATATTAACATACTATAGGACAGTCCTCAATATTATTGATTAATTCAGAAGTTATGCTGTTTATTACATCGAAATTCATAGCGTTAATATATATTGATTCAAGTTCATCGTGCAGAGTATGTATGTTGCTTAGGAAACAGCGTGCCTGGCTGTTTAATTTATCATACCTGTTTTGGATGGCGGACAGCCTTGCCGAGTTTTCTTCATCCGTTCCGGGCTTAACTGCAGTCTGATACAGGTCAACTATTTCGTCGCTTGTGCGTGACGGGAACAGTTCGTGCGGTGAAGTCGAATCAAAGATACACACGTCCAAATCACGTATTATTACCATATCCAAACTATCGGGGTCAAAGCTGCAGTGATATACTTCTGTTTTATAGCCGTTATTTTTGGCAAGGTTAGCAATTTTTTTCATTATTGTGGATTTTCCTGTTCCGGGACGTCCTTTAATAAAATACCGTTTTGAGAGGTCAGAGGTCAAATTCTCGATATAATTTACTGACCCGTTTGGGGTTAAGGCGCCGAAGAAACGGTCTATTATTTTGCCGTTGTCATTTGATTTTTCGCTGTCAACTATTTTATTGCATAACTCAATTGCAGCACTGTCTAAACTGTTATAATCTATATTGTCAAGATATATTTTCTCCCAATCGTCGTGGACTGTTTTGGCTTTTGAAAGATTTGAATATATTCCATTATATAATTTTGAAATTTGCTGTTTTATATCCAGTATTTCGGACTTATGCTGTTTAAGTTTGTTTCTGTCCCATGCTTTTCCGAGATTTATGTATTCTTCAACTGCTCCCGGAGCTTTGGGTTCAATAACGTGAGGTGAGGTTCCGTCAACCACAGCTGTTTTCCGGTTGTTGATAATGATACCGTCCAGAGAATTTGAATCAGAACTGCAATATATATGGTCGATATTTTCTCCCTGGCTCAGAAAATAGTCTCCGATTTTTTTCATCATTGTGGATTTTCCTGTTCCGGGCCCTCCTTTTAAAATATAAATGTTTTCAAGTCCGTCAAGGTTTTGTTCAAAGAAACTTACAAAACCTACTGATGAGTTAGCGCATGTAAAGTATTTATAAATTCTTTTGGTCATATTATCACTCTCCATTATTAATTTACTATATTAACAACTATACATTATATGTCAAGAATAATTGTTTGATGTTATAAACTAACTATATTCTACAAAATTTATTAAAATGAGATTTATTTAGGTATTTATTTATGCAGGATTATCTTTACAATTAGAGACGTGCCTGGGCTTTCAATGATGTAAATATTATATAAAAAATGCGGTTTTGCAAGCATCGGAGGGCAGATGAAATCTGCCGCGTAAGGCGCGCAGCCGCGGAAAAATTTATTAGTAAAAAGGATAATGACAAACTTTTTTAAGTATGTTCACGCTCCGCGTGATATGGCAGCTCACCTAACGAGGCGTGTTAAACACGCCCTTCCGATGTTCACTAAAAAACATGATTTTTTGGAAAATTGATTCTAAAAACTTTTTATAGATAAAGCAGTTTTGCAAGCATCGGAGGGCAGATGAAATCTGCCGCGTAAGGCGCGCAGCCACGACTAAGTTTATTGGTAAAAAGGATTATGACAAACTTTTTTAAGTATGTTCACGCTCTGCGTGATATGGCGGCTCACCTAACGAGGCGTGTTAAACACGCCCTCCCGATGTTCACTAAAAAACACTGTATTTGAAATAATAATTTAAAAATATATTAATGCAGTTTAGCAAGCATTGGAGATACACACCCACTTTCAGTGGGGGCACAGTCATACTTTCAGATGTTCGCTATATGTGATTTTAATATTTATGTTCAGTTTTTTCAACCTATCAAATTTTTATTCACTGCATAGAAGATATACATATAAAAATTTCATTTATAAAATTAAGTGCTATGTTTAAGATAGCGGATTGTTAATATATTTGTTATAAAGCTAATGTATATTTATTGCAAAAGTCAATGGTTTTTCACCTTAAAGAGTAAATTTAAATTTACTCTTGAAAAATATGTATGTTTATATTATAATTAAACAGTATAATGTGAAAATAGCGGATTTGTGCAAAACCGTTGAATTTGGTTTTTAACATTTTTGTTTAATATGATAGAGAGAGGTTGATTTAGGTGCAAAATCAGGAAAAAACAATGGAAAAAATAGTAGCGCTCTGTAAAGGAAGAGGATTTGTTTATCCCGGTTCTGAGATTTATGGGGGATTAGCCAATTCCTGGGATTATGGTCCGCTCGGAGTTGAATTTAAAAACAACGTTAAGAGAGCGTGGTGGAAAAAGTTTATTCAGGAGAGCCCTTATAATGTTGGACTTGACGCGGCTATACTTATGAACCCGAAAGTTTGGGTGGCTTCAGGTCATGTGGGCGGATTCTCTGACCCTCTCATGGACTGCAAGGATTGTAAGGCAAGGTTCAGAGCTGATAAACTGATAGAGGACGCAACCGGAGAGATAGCCGACGGTTGGTCTGATGAAAAGATGATAGAGTTTATAAATGAAAAAAATATCCCTTGTCCCGAGTGCGGAAAGCATAATTTTACTGATATCAGAAAGTTTAATCTTATGTTTAAAACTTTCCAGGGTGTAACAGAGGATAGTTCCAGTGAAATATATCTAAGACCGGAGACGGCTCAGGGCATTTTTGTGAACTTTAAGAGCGTTCAGAGAACATCCCGCAAGAAGCTGCCGTTTGGTATAGGACAAATCGGCAAATCATTCAGAAACGAGATTACACCTGGAAATTTTATTTTCAGAATCAGAGAATTTGAACAGATGGAATTAGAATTTTTCTGTAAACCGGGCACCGATTTGGAATGGTTTAAATATTGGAAAGACTACTGTGAAAACTTCCTTTTATCATTAGGGATTAAAAAGGAAAATATGCGTTTAAGAGACCATGACCCCGAGGAGCTGTCACATTATTCAAACGCAACTACTGATATAGAATATCTTTTCCCGTTTGGCTGGGGAGAGCTTTGGGGAATCGCTGACAGAACCGATTTTGACCTAAAGAAGCACAGCGAGTTCAGCGGTGAGAAAATGGAGTATACCGACCCTGAAAGCGGCGAGAAGTATATCCCTTACTGTATTGAACCGTCTCTTGGAGCGGATAGAGTAGCTTTGGCGTTTTTAGTTGACGCTTATGACGAAGAGGTTGTCGATCCTGAAAAGAATGACACGAGAGTTGTTATGCACTTCCACCCGGCGCTCGCGCCGATAAAGGCAGCAGTGCTTCCGCTTTCGAAAAAGCTTTCCGAGGAAGCTGTAAAAGTCTATGAGAAGCTGGCGTCTGAGTTTATGTGCGAGTATGATGAATCAGGCTCAATAGGAAAGAGATACCGCCGCCAGGATGAAATCGGCACGCCTTTCTGTATAACTTATGATTTCGATTCAAGAGATGATGACAGCGTGACGGTGCGCCATCGTGATTCGATGGAACAGGAAAGAGTTAAAATAGAAGATTTGACGGATTATATCAGAGAGAGAATTGCATTTTAATAAATCATAGATTGGGTGCTTATAAATGCTTTTTAAAAAAAGTTTGCAGGATGAGCTTTTAAAGTTTATAAAAAAAGACAGGGTTCGGGCGCATATGCCGGGTCATAACGGCGGAGCAGGGTTGAGCTCCGGCTTTAAGCGCAATGCGTTTAAACTTGATGTTACGGAGTTTGATGAAACGGATAATCTGCAAAATCCAAACGGTATAATTTTAAAAAGCGAGGAGCGTGCCGCCAAAGCTTTTGGAGCCAAAAAAAGTTTCTTTTTGGTAAACGGTTCAACAGTGGGAATTGAAGCCGCTGTATTGACAGCGGTAAGAAACGGGGACAAGCTGATAGTGGACAGAACTTGTCACAAGGCGGTTATTTCAGGAATGATACTTGCCGGTGCAGAACCTATTTTTATTGAACCCGAGTATATTGAAAGGTTTGGAATATATGGAGCTATGTCTCCAATCACGGTTATGGACGCGCTCAGAAATAATCCCGACGCTGTAGGCGTAGTTTTGACATCTCCGAATTATTACGGCATTTGTTCTGATATTAAACGTTTGGCAAAAAACATACATTCCTCAGACAAATTTTTGATTGTTGACGAAGCTCATGGCGCACATTTTGCTTTTAGCGATGAGCTGCCAAAACCGGCTCTTGAATCGGGAGCTGATTTGGTTATTCACAGCGCACACAAGACTTTGCCGGCGCTTGGGCAGACCGCGCTCATTCATGTGGGAAACACGGAGTTAGTAGATGTTTTAAGGCTGAGAAGAAATATAAATTTACTGCAAACTTCAAGCCCGTCATATATTTTGCTTGCCAGTATTGATGAAGCTGTTTCAAAAATGTCAAATGAATATGGAAAGCAGCTGAATCGGGTAATAGAGACAGTAACAGCAATAAAATCTAAAATTGGAGTTTTGGATAAGGTTTCGTGCATGACGAGAGGAAACTTAGATAATGATTATGATATAACTAAGCTGGCAGTTGACTTTTCAAAACTGGGAATAACCGGATACGGCGCTGCCGAACTGCTGAAAAAGGATTATGGAATCTATCCTGAAATGGCCGATGAGAGAAATGTTCTTTTATATATAACGGCTAGCACAACGAAAAAAGATTTGGAGCTTATTGACAGGGCTATAACCGATATATCTAAGTCTGAGTATAGGCCTCAGGTGATTAAAAAACCAAAACCTATGCCGCATACGAGATTTGAAATGCCTATGAAAGAAGCTTTTTTCTCGGACAGCGTTATGATTTCGGCCGAATCGGCTATTGGAAAGATTTGTGCAGAAATTGTTAATTCCTGTCCTCCATGCTGCCCCATAGTTTTGCCGGGTCAAATAATTGACAACAGCGTTGTGGAATATCTCAAGGAATATACGGATATTGAAAAAATAGCCGTTGTGTCAAACAGTATAAACTCCAAAACAGGTCAAATTGAGGAGGAAGGTTAATTTCGTGAGCCATTTTAGCGGAATATACGGACATGAAAGTGTAAAAAAGCTTCTGGAAACGGCTGTTAAGACAGGACGAATAAGTCACGCATATATTTTCTGCGGCCCTTTAGGGGTCGGCAGATATACCACTGCAAGGGCGTTTGCCGCAGATGCGGTTAAGACTGACCTGAAACAGCATCCTGATATTATAACGGTTACAAACAGTCTTTATGGAGTTGAGAGTAAATCCGATTCTATATTAGTGGATACTGTGAGCGAAATGAGGAAAGATATATTTATAAAGCCATACAGTGCTGAGCGTAAGATTTATATAGTTCCAAAAGCGGACACTATGAACGCAGCGTCCCAAAATAAGCTTTTGAAAGTGTTTGAGGAACCGCCCGGATATTGCACTATAATTATGATAGCGGAAAATTTAAATAAATTTTTGCCGACTATTTTATCAAGGGCGTCGGTTGTAAAATTTTCAGCATTGCCAAACAAGACTGTATCTGACTTTTTGATTGACAAGTATAAACTTTCTGATGAAGAAGCGGCCGCAAAAGCTGTTATGAGCAATGGCAGTATAGGAAGGGCGGCTGAGTTGATTGACAGCCCTCGTCCGGCAATGCTTAGAAAAGAGACGATAGATGGTTTTATGGGACTTTTGGGCAGTGAGAACAGAAATATTTATAATTTCGCAAAATTTTTAAAGTCTGAAAAAGATGATTTAAGTTTTATATTTTCAGTTTTAAAGAGCTTTTTTGAAGATTTTGTTCATTTAAAGTTTGGGCTTGCGGATGAAATGGTAAATGTTGATAAAACCGCGGAGATGCGTAAACTGGCTAATGTTGCTACCAAACGTGCAGCGGTACAGTTTTTGGATATAACCTTAAAATACGAAAGAATTGCTGCGGCTAATACAAATCTTAGGATTTCAATGTTTTGTTTAGCCTGTGAATATTGGGAGGAAATACATGGCAGAGATTATAGGAGTACGATTTAACAGTGCAGGAAAGGCGTATTATTTTGACCCGGACGGGCAAAACCTTTCTATGGGCACAATGGTAGTCGTAGAGACCTCTCATGGTGTAGAGATGGGAAAGGTTTCTATCCCAAACCGTGAGGTTAGTGAAAAAGATTTAAAAGCGCCTCTAAAAAAAATAATAAGAGTTGCGACCGATGATGATATAAAGCAGCTGAATGAAAATCAAGTTAAAGAAAAAGAAGCGTTTAAAACGGCGAGTGAACTTATTATTAAGCATAAACTAGAGATGAAGCTTATAGATGTCGAATATACGTTTGACAGAAGCAAAATTCTGTTTTACTTTACCGCTGACGGAAGAGTTGACTTTAGAGACCTTGTTAAGTCATTGGCGAGTGTGTTCAGAACAAGGATAGAACTGCGCCAAATCGGAGTTCGTGATGAGGCGAGACAGCTTGGAAGCATTGGAATATGCGGCAGATTTTTGTGCTGCAGTACTTTTCTTGACGACTTTCGTCCGGTTTCGATAAAGATGGCTAAAGAACAAGGGCTATCGCTTAATCCTACAAAGATTTCAGGAGTGTGCGGCAGACTTATGTGCTGCCTGCAGTATGAAGAGGCGGCTTATGATGACGCGCTGAAAACTATGCCTGAAAGAGGGGCAACTGTTGAAACTTTGGACGGTACCGGAACCGTGGTGGACACAGCAACGCTTAAGCAGCAGATAAGAGTAAAGTTAGACGGAACCGAAGGTCATAAAACCGAGGTATATAATGTTGGAGAATTCAATATTGTAGGACATGAGCCTTCTGTGTCACTGGACGAATTGAAGTCTAAAAAAGAGCAGGAAGTTTTAGAAAAAGCTCAAAGACTGCTTGAGGACAGCGAGAGAATAAACTCAATTTTTGCAAATGAAGATACTGAGTTTGAGAAGGAAACAGAGCGTGAGAACAAAGAAAATCAGAACAAAAACAAAAATAACAGAAGAAGACGGCGCCCTGCAGGAAGGAAACCGGCACCCAAAAACTCAGGAAACACAGAATCTAAGAATCCCTCTTTGAAAAATTCGGAGTCTGATAATAAAGAGGGAAACAACAAAAGGCGGTATCGCCGTCCCAGCCCAAAAAAGACAGGCAACGGCGGTTATAATAACCAATAAGTTTGGAGAAAAATATGCGAAGATTTTTTACTGAACCTGATAATATTGATTTAGACAACGGCACTTTGACTATTATTGATGACGCGGTGCACATTTCCAAAGTCTTGAGAATGGAATGCGGAGATAAAATTATAGTTTTTGACGGTACAGGATATGAATATGAAGCTATGCTTATAAAAATAGAAAAAGAGAAGAGCATAGCCAATATTTTGGGAAGGAGCCTGTTAGAACTGGAACCCGAAACAAAAGTTACTCTGTTTCAAGGGATTCCAAAATCGGATAAGCTGGAGATAATAGTTCAAAAAGCTGTGGAGCTTGGTGTTCATGATATCGTTCCTGTTAAAACGTCGAGGTCTGTTGCAAAGATTGCTGATGATAAAAAGGGCCGGCAAAAGATAGAGCGTCTCAATAAAATATCCAAAGAAGCGGCTAAGCAGTGCGGAAGAGGGCTTGTGCCAAAAGTTTCAATGCCTGTTGTCTTCAGTGCTATGGCTGATATTTTGAAAAATTATGACCTTTCAATAATGTTTTATGAGGAGCTGGGTCATGACGGAAAGAAAAATTTAAAAGAAATTTTAAGGACAAATCCTGAGGCGGAATCTATTGCAGTATTGATTGGACCTGAGGGTGGGTTTTCTCCGTCAGAGGCTGAGACTATTCAAGACATGAATGAAAATACCTTCTGCGCAGGACTAGGAAAAAGGATACTTAGGACAGAGACCGCAGGAAGCACCGCTCTTTCTGTGATTATGTATGAAAAAGATGAAATATGAGATATAATGCTGAAAATATTCTTCAGCAAAATGAAGGAGAGAAGAAAATGGCGGCAATGACAAAAAAGGAAAAAATGGCGGCAAAAAGCAAGAAGATTCGCGACAAGGAGCAGAGAAGAGAAAAGCTTACAAACTGGTATATGATAAATCTGAGCTTTGGTATTTTGGCTATTATAGCGGTTCTTATTCTAAGACAGCTCTATTTGATGCCTTCAATGCTATCATATATGCAGATTGTAACGTGGGTAATGACCGGTGTGTTTGCAGCTGCGGCAATAGTTGTCTTATCACTGGGCCTGACCGGGAAGATAAAGAATAAGCAAAGGGCTGTGAATTATAGTATTTTCTTGGGCGTTTGCGCTTTGGGTTCGTTTTGGCTGGCACTGTATAATAAAATCAGAGTAGCGGCTGAAAATGTTCTGCATTTCATTACTAATAATACGAATTTAAACATCAACTCACATTGGAATATTAATTTATTGATTATAGGTATTGTTGTTTACCTTATAGCTGCTTTTGTTTATTATGTTATAAAGCTGTACAGAACAAAATAGAAGTTATACATATATAAAAATAACCGGGAAACAGCGGAAATTATTCCGCTATACTCCGGTTATTTTTATATAGTATCGATTTATTATAACTATTTTTTCAGCAGTGAAGCCGCCCAGTCCTTGTCTTCTTTGGTTACACGGTATGAATCTCTCAGTTTTCTGACTGTCATTTTTAAGACAGCGTCTCCCAATGAAAAGTTGTTTGTCAGATAATCTTTTGTCAAGTCCCTTTGCTTGGCAAAAGCGGTTGCGATAAGCCACGCCTGCGCCATTTGAACATAATATTCGTCACTTTTCACGCTGTTGGCTTCGTTTAGAGCGTATTCAGTGTTTTCTTTATCGCAGAGATAATAATCAAGCAAAATTATAAGCCCGACTCTTTGTTCCCAGGGGTTTTCGCTCTTTAAAAATCTATATATTTCAATTTTGTATTCTTCAATATATTTTTTTATTTCTTTAAACGAACTTACGGGACAATCACAGCATGCCCAATTGTTGACTTTGGAGGCATAGGTTCTGATTCTTTGACAGAGTTCCCCGAACGGAAGTTTGGCATATCCAATTACCATTCCATATATAGAAATCTCTTCATGAGATAAGGATTTATTATCAAGAGCGTCCACATAATCCAAAAAAGCGCGAAAAGACCCTTTTGCAATCAATTTGGCAGTATCGCGCATTTTGGGAACCCTTACTCCGTAAATTTGACTTTCGTTTGATATAGGTGTTATTTTGCTGTTAAATTCTTTATATTTGTCGTCAGCAAGACTTTTTAGGTATTCAATATAGGCTTGGTAGCTGTTATCATTCCATATTGTTTGTGTAAAATCCATATTATTCCGCCTTTTAATATATTTAATCCTCAAAATCACCGGTTAGGACGTTAATAATCCGACAGTGCCCTGAATCTAAAGCATAATTGGTAGTGTAAGCCGTTCCGCTGGACATAGAGAGAATATACACAATAACCGCCGAACTGTTATCTACCATAAATCTGTTACGCTTGTGCATACATTCGGGCGTATAGCTTTCCGATACATATATGACTTCATCGGCGCTTCCGAGAAGTTTTGTATATTGATTTTTTTGTATCTTGTTCCATTTGCAAGCCTGGTCTTTGCACGGAAGAGCAAGTATAAGCCTGATATTTGAATATTTAGAGCGAAGTTTAATAACACTTTCCGCCGCCAGCGTATCAAAGCCAAGAGCGCCTCCTGAGATAAAATTTGTTATTCCCTTATTATAGAGCGTTTCAAGTATTTTATCCAAATTAGCAAGAATGTTGTCATAGTCCTGAGACTTCACAATCCTGTGTCCGCTGAAGCAGCAAGTGTTTTTTTGATTTATATTATTTTCCGCTGTAAATTTCAAATTTCATCACCTTTTATAGTATATCATTGATTAAGTGTTAACACAAGTCTTTACTTTTTGCTTTTTTTGATTTATAATATTTCGCTAGAGGCTGGTGAATTATGAGAATTTTAAAACAAATTGGATTTATATTTGGTATTTGTTTGGTGGGTCAGATAATAGCGGAGCTAATACCGGTGCCGTTTCCCGGAAGCGTAATGAGTATGGTGCTGTTATTTATATTGTTTATGCTTAACTGGGCAAATCCTGAAAAGCTGAAAAATGTTAATGATTTTTTGCTGGAAAATATGTCGTTTTTTTTCGTTCCGTCAGCGGTTAGCATAATAACAAAGTATGATTTAATAAAAAACAGTATTGTTCAGATTTTGATTATCTGTGTTGTTTCGTTTGTGGTGACATTTGCTGTAACGGCTTATACAGTCACTTTTGTTATGAAAATACAAGAGCGTTTCAGAAGGAAAAGAATTGGTTCGGGAGATGAATGCTGATGCAGGACATAATTAATAACATAACATCCAGCGCCCTGTTCGGGGTTACACTGAGTATATTTGCATATGTTTTCGGGGTAATGGCTAATAAAAAACTTAAGACGCCTATAGCCAATCCTGTTCTTATTGCTGATATAATTATTGTAACTATTTTATTGGCGCTTAATATTCCATACGAAAATTATGCTGTCGGCGGAAGTTTTATAGAGCTGTTTCTGGCTCCAGTAACAGCGGCTTTGGCGGTTAAGATACACGCTCAGATTAAAGAGCTGAAAGCGAATTGGCTGCCGCTGATTATCGGAACGGCTGTCGGGTCGCTGGCTTCTATATTATGTGTTCTGTTTATGTGCCGTTTATTTGGGTTTAGTGATACGCTGACAGTATCTTTATTTCCAAAATCAGTTACAACAGCTATAGCGATACCGATTAGTGAAAGTCACGGCGGCGTTTCAGCGATAACGGTTATCTCGCTGATGTTTACCGGTATGCTCGGTGCCATGTTTTCACCAGTTTTGATAAAATTATTCCGTATAAAAAATCCGGTCGCAGCAGGCACCGCTATAGGAACATCGTCACATGCACTCGGCACAACAAAGGCCTTAGAACTGGGAGATGTTGAGGGGGCAATGAGCGGTATTGCCATAGGAATGGCAGGTTTAATAACTACTGTCTATTCTATTTTTATGCTGTAAGGGTTTAAAAATAAAAGTAAATATAAATAACAATTCATATAATTATGCAGGTTAAAAATTATTTTATAGGGTGAAGAAGATGAAAACAAATAAAGTTTATTCAAATAAGTATTGGGAAGTAAAACCTTTTCCGGAGAGTGTGGAGGAGGGAAGAACCTGGCGTGAAGGAATGGTAGGAGGCAACGGAGAAAATGGTTTTATAACCAGCGGCGCGCCTTATTCGGATACGATTATTTATCAGAATATTAATTTCATAATGCCTAGTGATGAACCGAGATATACGCCGGAGGAGCTTTTAAGCGAACTTGAGGAGGCAAGGCAGGCTGTAATAAATTTTGATGATACGTGGGACGTGCATGGAAGGAAGAGAACATGTTTTTATTGTTTTCATCCGGGTCATTTACTGAGAATGAATATGAATGACCGGAACTGTGAAAGTTATGTGCGCTGGACTGATTATGAAACGGGCGAAGTGTGCGTTAGTTTTGAGGATGAGGACGGAATATGGGAAAGAAGAACGTTTACCTCGCATACTGACAATGTAACTATTACAGAAATAAAAAAATCATCTAAAGATTCAAAAATTGATATGGTTATAAGTATTGATGATGTCTCATCGATGAAAAAGTTCGGGCTTCGTGATGAAAATTTTATGCAGTATAAGAAGCTTGTTGATGAAGACGGTTCATATATAGCCCAAGCGGCTCATTATCCGTCATATGAAGGTTCTGAACTGAAAAACGGTGGTTATGCCGGGGTCACCTATGTTTTGAATATTGGCGGAACTAAAGAAAAGATACTGCTTGAAAACACAGATGAAAAACAAAATGTTGGAGAGGAACAAAATCCGGCTGTAAAAATCTGCGGTGCTGAGGCTGTTTATTTGATAACCAAAACCGGCAGGACTTTTGATATGGGAGAATTTCAAGAGTTTAAGAATAGTAAAAGTTATAAACTTGTTGATTCTTTGCTTAATGATTGTATTGCTGCCGCTGAAAACTATGGAGGCAGTAAGTTCAGCTATGATGACGCTTTGAAAAAGAGTGCCGAGATACAAAAGGAGATGTTTGGGGCAGTATATTTTTCATTGGGGAACGATGAGAATATACCAAATGAAGACTTGATTGAAAGACAGAAAAGCAGAGAGGTTCTCAGCAGTTCTTTTGTAGAAAAGGCATATAACCATGGAAGATATGCAATGACCTGCTGCGCCGGAAAAACTATGAGCCGTTTGTGCGGTATGTGGAGCGGCGAATGGAACACAAAATGGCGTGGGATATATACAATGGACGCCAATGTTAACATTCAGTCCAGCGGTATGAATACAGGAAATTTAAAAGAATTCGGAATAGGATATGTTAATTTTGTTCTGAGACAGATTGATGACTGGAAAGATAACGCAAAAAAATCTTACGGTATGGAAGACGCTATTCAGGTTCCTGTAAACTGTGACGGCGACAGGGCAATGATGGTGGAATACGACAGCAACTACCCGTTTCAGTATTGGAACGCAGGAGCGTCTTGGATGATACAGCCTATCTTTGAGATGTATCAGTGCTTTGGAAATATTACTGTAAATACTGATTTTGGAGATAAAGAATTGCTCGGCGATATATTATTGCCTTTGCTTAGAATGCAGACCAACTTTTGGAAACAGCTGTGCACTCCCGAGTATTTTACTGATACGGATGGCAATGCGTGTTATTTAAAAGGTAAAAAAAGCTTAAATGACGGTGAAAAATATCTGATAATACCATCGTATTCTCCGGAAAATCATCCTAAAGGATATGAATCTACTATAACCGCCAATGCTGCAATGGATATTTCAGCCGCGCGCGACGGTCTCAGAATGAATATTGAGGTTGAAAAAATATTAAAATTTGAAGGATATGAGGACAGAATATCAGAAATTCAGAATTTTGAAAAACTATTGCCTGATTATAAATTCGACGATAGCGGAGCGCTTTGTGAGTGGTCAATGAAAGGTTATGAGGAAAACAATGTTCATAGGCATATAAGCCATCTTTACTGTGCTTGGCCGGCATATGAAACTCAGCACAGCAAAGTGCTCACAGACGCGTGCAATCAGGCCATAGAGAACAGAAACACTGAAAATAAAGGCCATGACGACACGGCTTCACATGGATGGGTACATAAGGCTTTAGTGGCGGCAAGACTGAAAAATTCGAAATCTGTGTATGAAACCCTATATACATTATTAAACAGTGAAATTTATTACACTTCTCTGATGACTGACCATAATACTGACAGACGTGCAGATACTTATTGTACAGATACCGGGTTTGGTATTGTTGGTATTATTAACGAGGCTTTGCTCTATTCAAATACAGGAGAAATAGAACTTTTGCCTGCGCTGCCTGTGCAGTGGAAATGCGGAGAAATAAGAGGTCTTATGGCAAGAACCGAAGCGGAAGTCTTCATTAAATGGTTTGATGGAAAAGCGGAAGCTAAAATCAAGTCTTTTAAGCCTCAGACAATAACAGTATCATGCGGAGAGAGTAAAAAAACAGTTGATTTTAAAGCGGGAGAAGAGAAAGAATTGGAGTTTATTCTTTAATGCTATTCTGTTATAACAGTCTTATTTCAGTTAGTGCAATACAAATAATTTGAGTCTTAAATTTTTTTATGATAAAATAAAAATCTAAGCCTTTCCGATATAATTGGGCGGGCTTAGATTTAATTTTTGTTCTTTAAGTTATAGCTTTGTTTATAATTTTATAAATTATAGTTTGTTTATATATATTTGTGCAGGGTTTTAAACATATCATCCACATTGATAGGTTTGGATATATGGGCGTTCATACCTGAAGAAAGAGCCTTGGTTATATCGCTTTCAAAGCTATGGGCGGTTATAGCTATTATTGGTATGGTTACGGCATCAGGTTTTTCTGAGTTTCGTATTTGTGCCGTCGCTTCATATCCGTCCAGATTTGGCATCTGCACGTCCATTAGTATCAAATCAAAATAATTATCAGCCGAATTATTATATTTTTTCACAGCGTCTAAACCGTCAACTGCAAGTTCAACGTTTGCATTTTGTGATTTTAAAAGCTCGGAAATAATTTCGCGGTTGAGAGCATTATCCTCAGTTACTAAGATATTTTTTCCGGCTATACTTTTTTCTGAATTTTCAGAGTGATCGTTTTTACTTAATTTGGTTTGATTATTTTCATATTTAAATGGAAGCTCAACCGTCACGGATGTTCCTGAACCAGATTTACTTTTAATATTTATGCTTCCTTTTAAAAGCGTAACCAAATTTTTTACAATTGACATTCCGAGTCCGGTGCCTCCGTACTCGCGGGAAATTCTTTCATCCTGCTGCTCAAACGGTGTAAAAATTCTGTCTTTAAATTCGTCAGTCATACCTATTCCGTTATCGGTTATTATAAATGATATGTATAAAATATTATCCACTTCAGAGCGGCGCAGGATATCAAACTCTATTTTTCCGTTTTTACCGGTAAATTTGACTGCGTTTGATAATATATTCAGCATTATTTGTTTGAAACGGAGAGAATCTCCAATCAGGGCAAGACCTGAAAGGCGTTTATCAAAAGATATTTTTAAGTCAATATTCTTTTCTTCTGTCTGAGCGTTAATTGCGGCAAGAAGTTCGTCTACAGCGTCTTTCAAAACAAATTTTTCTGTTTTCGTCTGCAATTTTCCGCTGTCGATTTTCGAAAGATCAAGTATATCGTTTATAAGAGAAAGCAGATGCTTGGAAGCATACTCTGTTTTTTGGAGATAATTATTTAGTTTTACTTTATCATCGATATTTTGTTTAGACAGATTAGTGAAACCGATTATTGCATTGAGAGGAGTTCTTATCTCATGTGAAATATTTCTTAAAAATTTATCTCTTGTTTTTGCAGAATTTTCAGCTACTATCAGCGCGTCACGCAAGCCGTTTTCGTATTCTATTTGTCGTTTTTTTGTTTCGTCGATATTTCGGTTTGCAATAAGAATACATTTGCAGCCTGATTTTGTTTTATTATCATCGTGAATACTTTCCACAAAATACATATACCAAGAGTATTTGCCGTCCTGTTTGCAGGTGCGCGCTTCAAAACTAAAACTTTCGCCGCAAAATAGTTTTGACATATTTACATCAGAAAAGTATTCCAAAAAATTTTTTCTATCGTTTGGATGTATATTGTTTAGACATATATACTCTATATATTTTTTTAAACCAAATTCAAAATTGCATGAATTAGACACGCCGTTTCTGTTGATGACTTCCACGTTTGACGAGGTGTTATTATAAGTAACCCGCCACACTTGGTCATACATGCTCATCAATACTTTGCCGAGTATAACATCGTTTGCAGTTCTTTTAGCTTTAATTTTATTCTTTACTATTATAAAAAAGCATATAAAAAATATAATGAGAAACAGAATAATTATGCTAAGCAGCAGCGTCATCATATCGGGATAACTATGGAACAATGTTTTCAGGTTGTAACTGTCATCATAAATATTGTTGTTTTTGACTATAATGTTGTCGATTTGACCGTTGGTTATTGAAAGCAGCGATTTATCAATTATTCTCAGCAGTGTTGGGTCTGCCGTATCGGATACGCCTATAGATATATCTTGTATAGAGCCCGTAAGGTCGTTGCTTACTAAATCGGAATATTTAAACTTTGATAAAAGATAATTCGCAGTGATACTGTTCGCGTAAGTACAATTGACGTTGCCGTTTTCGACTGCGTCAAAACATTCTTCAATCGTGTCGTATTCTATTATTGCAGAGGTCGATTCATATTTCTCTCGTATAAACTTATTTATGTAAAATCCTTTTGGAAGCGCTATGGTGTTCTTATTTGATTCTTCAATTTTTTTGATTTGTATTATGTTAGAGTTTAGATAAGGATTTGATAATGATACATTGTGTTCGGACGCCCAGTTATAGTCATATGTGATTCCTGAAATTATATCCGCTTCTCCTTCATTTATCATTCGGCATGCTTCCTCATATGATGGAGCGTCAATTATTGTAAATTTCAGACCGGAATATTTTGATATAAGCTGTAAAACATCGGCTGATATTCCTGAATATTTTTTGTTGTTTGTATCATAATATTCTATTGGCGCCCAATACGGGTCGTAAACTACTTTGAACTCAGGCGAGCTGTTTATAAAATCAATCTCCTGCTGTGTGAAATTCGGCTGGAATATTTGACCGTTATTGAAATATTTTTTATGCATCTGATAGCTGAAGGCAGGTGAAATATTTTTCATTTCAAACAATATATTATCCAGTTTATTAAGATATGGACTGCCTTTGGTTAAGGCAAAATATACAGGCATTTCGGGAAACCGGGTTATAACTTTAAGATTTTTTTTGCTGCCGGATCCAATAGTATAAATAAGGTCTATTTGATTTGAAAATAATGCGTTCTGCATTTCAAATTGGGTTTTAAAGTATATAGGCTGATAGGTATACCCATACTTATTTATATAATCATCAAGCTGATAGTTATGACGGCTGCCTTCCAGTATACCTATTTTCAGGTCAGCTGTTTTACCTAAATTGTCAAAGTTCATATCTTCTCTTGCTGAGGAGGCATAGAGTTCATATGCGGCTGTTGACATCTCGTATTTAGAAAAATCATATTTATAGGCGTCTTCCCTATTTTTGCTTATACCGCAGACAATATCTACTTGTCCATTTTCCAGCATATTTAAACAATCGGCAAAAGGGGCTTTTATATATTCGAAATCCCATCCGGCATACTGGCCAACCTTTGAGAGATAATCATAAACATATCCGGAAGGATCACCGCTGTCATTAAGTTCCTGATAAAAATCTATTTGATAGAAACCAACTTTGAGCGTTTGTTTTTGATGTGAATTTTCATCACTGAAAACAGTTAAATTTATAAGACAAAGAGTAAATAAAAGAAAGATTGAAACGAAACGTTTCATTATCCAAGCCCCCCAGGAAAATCAAAAATCAATAATAGATATTATTTGATATATAAATATTATATCACGATATATAGACTTTTGCAATAACGTATGGAAGAAAATGGAAATTTTTATTTTGTTTACGGCAATAAACTACATACACAGCCAGTTTAGTATTAAAACGCTTGCACCAACTACTGCCATTGATGACGCCAGCCATAATAAACTTTGAACCAGCACTTTGTTTTTAACCTTAGGTTTGGTTTGTCTTTTTGAAGAAGAATAGACATCAGGATACAGAAAGCTGTTTATTATTCTCTGTGCTTCGGTTACTATATCGGTTTCGCGGTTCTTTGAAAAGTATTTCTGTACTTCGGATGTGTTTTGAGAAACATTGTCTCTTAGAATAAAAATTGCCTGTTCAATTTTATCCGACTTGATATCATTGATTATTACAACTTGGCGTTTGTTTTTTAACATCATAAGTATCACCACTCAATAAAATTTTTTATATGGAGATTATTGCCGGAAATATTAAATATATACATGAATATATTTAAATGTAATTTGTTTTGGGAGAAATTTATTATGACAAAAAAAGTAATTTGTATATTATTTGTGTATATGTTTATATTTATGGTTTTTCCGTGCCTAACAAGTGACTTCAATAAAGTATATGTCAATGAAACTAAAACTGAAGGCGGCAGAGCTGCGGAAGCTGCCGTTGTGTATCTTGACGTGCCGCGCAGTGTTTTGGATTGTTCGGCATTTACTCAAAAAGCATATTCAGATATAGGTTTGTCAATACCGAGAGTTACATATGAGCAAGCGGAGTGCGGCGTTAAAATATATGATTATGAAAAACTGGAGCCGGGAGACATAATTTGTATGGGCAAAGGGGCGGAGCCTGATAATATTACCCATGTCGGAATTTATTGCGGAAATGATATAATGCTTCATTCTTCGTCAAGCCGGGGAAAAATAATTGAAGTCAGTCTATCAGAATGGATAGAAAACGGCGGATATGGCACTCCGTTTCAGTATGCCGTAAGAGTTTCCCGGTGATTTTGGTGTGCAAAAATGTAAAACCCGATAAGATTTTATTGATTGAGTCTCTTTAAGTATTAGTTAGATTGATTATAAGCGTATCTGTTTTGCTGTAATTATTTTAACTCTGAGTTATTATCAAAAAAGTTTTATTATTACATAAATTGTTTTGATAAGACATAATAAAAATTTGTGAATCGACACTTAATATAAAATTGTAAACTAATTATTTTTTTATTACCGAGATTGTTGGTATTTTTAAATATTTATCTATAAAATTTTATAGATATTTTTAATAATATAAAGTTTAGAATTAATTAGGATAATAATTGATTAAAAAATTTTAAGGAACAAATTTATTTTTAATGAGGAAACAAAACACTGAAATATTGGTTTGAAATAACTGATTATTGCGATTAGAAGTAAAATCTGTAGAAAAATTTATTAAAATAAGCTATGATAACTAAATGATTAAATAGCTGAGGCAGGAGGATATGGTTATGAAAATTAATAGGGCGCTAAAAAGTTTCACAGCAATGGCTTTATCTGCTATATTGGCGTTTGGGGCGGCAGGAACAGCGGCGGCGTCAACGAATACGGATAACGCGTCGGCTGCTGAATTTTCTGAAACAGAGCCTGACCGTGCAGTTGCTTTTCCCGGCGCGGACGGAGCGGGTAAGTTTGCAACCGGAGGGCGCGGCGGAGAGATATATCATGTTACAAATTTGAATGACAGCGGGACAGGCTCGCTGCGTGACGCGGTTTCAAAAGGAAGACGGATAGTGGTTTTTGATGTGGGCGGAACAATAAATTTGAAGTCAGATTTAAGTATAAGCGGAAATATAAGCGTTATGGGACAGACGGCTCCGGGAGGAGCCGGAGTGACTGTGCGCAACGGAAAGCTTGCTATGGCAGGTGATAATATTATTGTCAGGTATATGACGTCAAGACCCGGTGAAAAAGGAAGCGGTGAGTATGACGCCTGGGGCGGATCAAAGGGGTCAAATTCAATTATTGACCATTGTTCAATAGGTTGGGCAAATGATGAGCAGTTTGGACTTTATTCAAGCAGAAATATGACAATGCAGTATAGCATAATAGGTCCTGCAAATTGTCTTTCCACACACTCTAAAGGCTCTCATGGATTCGGTCCTATGTTTGGTGCCGCCAGTAATACTTGGCATCACAATTTGATTTGTCATAATATGTCCAGAAATTTCAGGGGTAAGGTTGAAAGAGAACAGCCTAATGACTATGTGAACAATGTGGTGTATGGCTGGGGCGGACAAACAGCATACGGCACTTTTGGACATTTAAACTATGTGAACAATTATTTTAAAAAGAGTATTTCTTCGAGAAACGGTGATAATTTTGGTTCTCTCGACAGTGGTTCCAACTATGAAACTACAAAGTTTTTTATGGAAGGAAATAAGATGACGGACAGGAAGGGCAACGCGGCCAATCCTATGAGCACCAATAACTGGAACGGCGGACTTAGTTTAAACCGCAGTCTTAATTATTACGAGTCTCATTATCGTGCGTCAGAGCATTTTCCTATTATATCAAATGGTATTGATGTATCTGCTGCAAAAAATCCCGAATCAGCAGACGCCGCTTTTAATAATGTTGTCAGCTATGCAGGGGCGGCTGTAAATTTAGATTCAAGGAACAAAATTGACGCTGAGGTATTAAATGACGCTTACACCGGCTCAGGTTCTCTGTCAGGCGGACTTGAGAACTCAAAAGTGACAGCGGATGTTAGAAGCAAATACAGTATTAAGTATGTAAATTATGACGAATATTACCCAAAATCTGTTCTCAAAAAGGAAATTATAGACAGTGACAATGACGGTATGCCTGATGACTGGGAGATTGCCAGAGGTCTAAATCCAAATGACAGCAGTGATGCAAATGGTTATTATATTGGCGGAGCCTATACTAATATTGAACATTACTGCAATGATTTGACTGTAGATTCATTCCCAGAGGGGGTAGTTACTTTATCACCGACGCTGGACGAGCTTGGAGCCGATTATTCTAAAGCAATAGAGGACTTAAATTCTCTTAAGCTTTCTAAAACTAAAATTTCGTCTGCCGATGAAATTAGTTTGCCGGTCTCGGGTTCTAAGTTTGGCTCAAAAATAAGCTGGAGTTCTTCATCGGATTCTTTGAAAATAGAGAATAATGCTGTTACTCAGGTGATTCAGCCAACCGGCGTGAGTAATGAAAATGCATACATTGCCGCGGATATAGCGAATGGTGATTGTGTGCTTAAAAAGTATTTCACTGTTACGATACTTTCTTCAACTATGAATTGGTTCGCATCGAGTTCCGATAACGGCAAATCGGCAGGCACGGTTTTGGCTGATGGACTGAGCAATGTAAGTGGGATTATCACGGGAGAACTCGGAGCCTCGGTCTCCATTGACGGCGTATCAAGAACGACATATATAACGTCGGATGCAAACGGCGGTTACAGCGATGGCAAAGGCAGCGGAACATGTCTTAAATATACGGCTCCTAATGATGGAACGCTATATGGATATGCGGCGGAATTGGCGGACACAAAGACGCTTTATATTGTACCTGAAGGAGTTGAAAATTATAAAACTGACTATGTTGGTATGAAGGCAGGCAACGGAGGAACCGTTACGGTTTCAGCTAAAGTAAAAGCCGGGAATACATATTATATCTTCCCTGCGGGAACAAAAGGAAAGCTTTTAGGAATGAAGTTTGCCAAAAAAACAGAGAGTTCTTCTGAGATATATGAATCAAATTATGAAAAGTGGGACTTCGATGAGCTTTCAGCAGGAACTTCATATGCTAAAAATGATACCATCACAAACAAGAATGGAAAGAGTATAAGCCTTGATATAACTGACGCGGCGGATTCTATTACTATTGCAAACCGCAGCGGAAGCAGTAACTATCTAAAGATCGCGGATAACAGTAAAAGCAGGTTGAAGTGGTCGTATAAACCGGATTCGCCGTTAAGCGGAAATAAAGTCGTATTTGAATTTGAGTTTAATAAAAGCGATATTGAAAAGGACACAACGTTCCTAAGAGTATATGATGAAATTAATGCGAATGCAAATAATACTTATTCAAACGGAAGTGTTATATTTGATTTAAAGACCAGCAGCAACAAGGGAGAGTCCAGTTCAACAAGCAGTGAGCTTGTTCTTACCGATTATTTTTCTATGGGAACAAGCAGCACAGACGATAGTCCTAAGGGAGTAGATTTTGGTTTTTCAAATTTCACCTATCAAAAAGATAAATGGTATGGTATTAGGCTTGAATATATAAAAAATGCTGACGGTAAAAACGAGGTTGCACTTTATACTAAAAACGACGGAGCTTCAAAGTATACTTACCGTGACTCCGTTATATTGGGCTCAGGGGTTCAGAGACCGAATGCAGATATAGACAATTTGACTCTGACGCCTACCAAAATGGAATTAATGACTCCGGGAAGCGGAACTGTTACAATAGGTATAGATAATATATCGGTTGGAACTGAAACACTTGCTGAAGAACCAAAAACAGATACCTATGTTTTCCGCCAAAACGGCGTTGAAGCAACCGGCTATGACGACAGCGAACTGACGTGCAGTATAAACGGAATGCCTGAAAATGCTGAATATACTGCGGCGGCAGCTGAGTATGACAGCGATGGTATGATGATAGGTATGACAAGAAGCGAATGTGTGGGAGACGGCGAGATAAGTATAATGCCTTCAGAAGCTTCACAGGAAATTAAAATATTTGTTTGGAGCGATATGGCAAGTATGGAACCACTAATCGAATGTGGGGATATAAAAAGAAAATAAAATATTTGTTATGTATATGTTAATCTTATAGTAAATTATATATTTAATTAAAGCTACTATTCATTGCGTAGAAAAAGAGACTGGGCTTTGAACCTTCTCAAAATCATTAGATTTTGTCTAACTTTGGGAGGGCGGTTCATTTGCCGGTCTCTTTTTCTGTAATTAATTATTAGAAATATGGTATTTATAATTACAACTTACAGCAATGCTAAAGTGAAGTATAAGTTTTTTAGCTGAAAAATTTAATAATTTTATGTAATTAACCCTATGTGTATATTAATTTATGTATATAACAAATATTTAACGTAAAGTATGAACGGTTGGCGGATATATTTGAAAGGTGTTTAAAATATCTGTGTATGATTCAGTAATATAGATGTGAAACAAGTTAGGGAAAACTTAATATTTTAGAACAGAGATTAAATAACACATATTAAAGCGTTAAAATGTATAAGTTATTTATTAATTAGAATTGAAAACGGCCGTCTGGATTTGAACTGACCTCACAATCATTAGATTTTGTCTAACTTTTGGGGTCACATCAATTGACGGCCGTTTTCAGTTTTTGCAGTTAATTGTGTTTAAAGCAGTATCTGTGTTTTATAGAGAAAATAATTTTATAATATAGTTATTGTTCCAGCGATATTACGTCATTTTGAGGACTTAATAAATCATCCCAAAGGTATACTTTGATATTATCTTTTTCTGAAAATGCAATCTCTATATTCTGAGACTGAGAATCAGATGAATATGGAATTTCTATAACTTTAATATCCTTTAAAATCGTGTTTGTCTCATCGTATACTGCAACAGCAAATAATGCGTTTTTATTTTTAGTATTAACAATTTCAGCAGTTACTTTTCCGTTTTCAAGCTTTGGATATTCTTTGTAATATATTCCGGGAATATTCGGCGTTGCGGTCGGCGGGTTTGCACTCGGTGTTGCAGACGGTTCTGTGGTAGGCGAAGCAGACGGCTCAGCAGTTGGCGGCGCTGTTGGTTCAGCGGTCGGCGCAGGCGTGCTGGTAGGTTCGCCGATTTTGCTGAATTGAGCGCTTATAACTACATTTTGGGCCGGCATAGTAAAAGTATAGTTGTTTTCGTCAGTTTTTTCTACTACACTTCCGCTGTCTACATTGATGGAATTAACAAAGTATCCGTCTTCGGGGGATGCGATTATTTTTACGGTTTCACCTTCTTTGGCTGTTGGAACTTTGTCTGAAAAAGTAACGCTCTTTAATCCTATTTTCGATCCATTAGCCCAAGCATAATATCTTGAATCCGCTTCAACAGGTATAACATACGTGTTGAGTTCGGCTGATGACGGCACATATGATTTAATAAAATAGCTTTCGGTTGCATCATCATAAAGGTTAAATGGTTTGCCGGGATTTAGAAATAATTCAAGAGTCAAGTATCCCGGTCTGTTTGGGGTAAAGCTAAAGACATTTCCAAAAGGCTCATATAGGCTGAGTGGAAATTGGACAGAGGGGTTTATTTCTCCTTTTAGGACTTTTGTTCTGCTTCCGTTTACATCAACATAATTCCATTGTACAGAGTCCCAAAAAGTAAATGTTCCGTCGCTGCTGTCTTTTCCATTTATATTCAGAACTGCCTTTCCGTTGCCGAATATATTGGTTACACCTTCAACGGCGTCTGCCGGAATATTGTCGTCGGCAAGCCAGGTTATTTTATTGCCGCCGCTTCCGATACCGCTTTCCGTCTCAATTTCAATTGTTCCGTTTTGAATATTTTCATCAATGGCAATTTCATATTTTGGGATTGGGGGTTCTGTTGGTTCAGGGGTAGCAGTTGGCTGAGGCGTTGGCGTTGCATTTTCATCTGTCAGTTTAAGATTGCTGAATTTTGCTTCCGCCATATACTCTTTCCTAGGTGTGCCCTGTATTGAGTCGACCGCCAGTCCTACGTACAGAGTTTCTGCTAATCCTGATATTGTTATAGTTTGAGGCTGTCTCGGATTATCTCTCCAGTTAGTGCCGCTGTCTGAAACTGACAGAGTAATAACGTCGCCTTTTCTTTGCATTCTGAGGTATTTAGGAACGCGGTATTCAGATTTGCTGGTGTCATATGAGTCGCTGTTGGATATTTCTTTTCCGCTGCTGTTTCTAAACCATGAAACTTTTGCTGAGGAGCCCTGTGAGGTCCTATATATAGCCTTTACATTTTCACCGTATTTGAGCCAGCCGTCAGAAAGCATAGCCATTCTCGAATTGCCGTTAAGGTTTTCCCTAAGCATGATTCCGCAGAGTTCGCCGTTTTCAAATTTCGGAACCTGTTCGGTTTTGACAGAAATATCAAAATCGCCCTTGATTTCCTGATACATAAAATCGCAAGTGTCTGAACCTTTTCCGGCTCCGATTGCTCCGCTTCCCATTATGGTATATACTCCGTTGTCCAGGCTGGATCCGCCTTTTCCGTTAAAGGCTGTAGTGCCGATTTGAGCATGACTGAAACTGCCCGGATCAGAACATGATTTTGCATACACAATAGATGTGGGGCTTTGAGTTGATTCGCCTTTGTTGTTATAAGCTCTTGAAGAAATATAATGAGTGCCCGGAGTTAATGTTATATCTGTGTTAACAGCAGAATCGTTTACTGTTTTTACCAGTTTAGAACCGTCATATATTTCTATTTTGGTTATATATGTGTCATCTGATGAAGGTGAAGCTTCAGCACAGTAATTCAGGTCGAAGTCTACAGTCAGAACCTCCCAGTTTCCGTTGTTTATCTGTTTCCCGTCTATAGTATCCGAAATAGACTGTATCGCCGGATTGGTAACAACTATAGAAGGGTTTGTGGGTGCTGACTGTTTTAAAGTCCAGTCGTTTACATAGGCTTCTATCCAAGTATATCCGGCATATTGACCGCTTTTTACTATCTCTGTTTCAGAAGCTGTGCCCATTCCGTTTTCGGATTTCCAATCGTCAGGGATGGAGAACACGCGTTTTGTTGCAGGCATTTCAACTAAACCCGCAACTTCATTCGCATTGTTTATTATTCTGCCGGTTTGGTTTTTAACGTCAGCTATTATTCTCGCGTCTATGCTGTCCCTCTTAGGAAGGGTTGCGCCTGCGTCTGATAATACCGTGTTATAAGCTTCTTCGGCGCTTTGGGTTTCGGAAAGTTCATACTCTCCCATATCTATTGGGGCGGAAAGCTTGTTTGCGGCCGACGAGTTGTTTACGCCGTTCCAGTTATTTGCCGTAACATTGGCATCCCCATATATATAGTTTCCGTCAAAATAAAAATTGGATTTAGAGACATCAGGATAAGCGTTTGATATATCAAATATTCTGCTTTTTATTTTTGACGCGGTTCCCGGGCCGAATTTATAATAATTGTTTATCCAATTCACGTTTGAAGGAGTTTGAGTAACGTTATTGTATGAATACGGTTCGGCACCGTATGCGGAGTTTGTTTGACCCCAATTACATATTACGTTATTGCGAACGTCTGTGTTTTGCAGCTCACGGTCAAGACGCGGGCTTCTGCTGTCATGATGAGCAAGCAGGTTATGATGCCATGTTGAGTTTGTTCCTCCGAAAATAGCTCCGTATCCGTGCGCGCCTTTAAAGTGGTTTGACATTCTTAGGCTTTCTGTAGCCAGGCAGTTTTGTACTGTCATATTTGAACTCGGAGTACCGCTTTCGGTTGAGCCTGCGTACAGCGTCAAAAGTTCGTCAACGCCCCAGCTTGTACTGCAGTGGTCCAGGATAATGTTTTTGTTCCAGCGTCCGCCGATTCCGTCAGGTTCACCGCCGTTTATATCGGTTGGTCTGACTCTCAAATATCTCATAATAATATTCCTGACGCCGTTTGCTATAGAAATATCACCGCCGAGAAGAGTTATTCCATCTCCGGGGGCGGTCTGACCGAGTATGGTTAAATTACTGTTTTTTATTGTAAAAGTTCCGTTTAAGTGAATGGTTCCGCCAACATCAAAAACAATGATTCTGCCAGGTTTTGAAACCGCGTCAGCGAATGAACCGGCGCCCTTTGTGTTAAGGTTTGTGACATGGTATACTGTAGGCGACGAAGCGCCGCGTGCTCCAAGCGTATATTTACCGCCGCCTTCAGCTCCCGGAAATGCCGGAATATTGTCTGCCCCAAAGACCGTATGAACGGGCAGTGCTAAAGTGAGCAGCGCAAGCAGAACCGCAAATGCGGAACAAAATTTTTTTAGACAGTTTTTTTCTCCCCTTAAAATCATAAGTTTACCCCCTAATTTGTCTGTTAACTTCATTAAGTAAAAAACAAATTAATTATAACATATTTATTATAAAAAAGGTAATGAAAACTTAGCTCTAATAACAGGAATTTTGCCTTTGAATGTGAAAAAAATTAACATTTTTAGAAAAATCCAATATTTATCCATATGGAGTTGTAACAGTTCATGAAGACATAGAGTTCTTGAGACGGTTAAATTATAATTAAAGTAATATGCTGATATTGGTTTCAGTTTTATACTATCTCCATTTGCTGTTACATAGATAGATTATTAGTCTAAATTTCAGTATTTTAATGTTATTCTTGACGTTAACTTTTTCTGCTTTTTGTTATACTGTGTCTTGAAGCGGTACTTAATATATAAATTTAAATATCTATTTAATTAATTTGTATCTGCAATTTGATAAATTTATTTTCATATTCTTTAATATAATTTTATTCTCAAGGCATAAAAAAACATATTTTTGAGAATTTATTTTATTCTTCCCGGGGAAGACAGTTTTTTATAAGTCTGTTTTTACTTGAATTGTGCAAAAGATTGGCAGTTGATTTTATATTTAGCATTCTGCCGGAAACTGTTGTTATTAAAAATATACGGCAAAACTTAATTTAAACTTGTATATTTGATTATGACTATATAAAAGATTGACATACATAAGACTAAATTATAAAATATATTATAAGTTCTTATTTATGATTATGTATTAGCATAAACAAGTGTTTTATTTATAAGACGAATAAATTATATAAGATAAACAAATTAGATAGGATGAAAAACTTATGAATAATGAAATTAAAATACGTGCGGCAAAAGCGGAGGACGCTAAAGCGCTTCTAAATATATATGAGCCTTATGTCAGGAACACAGCTGTAACATTTGAATATGAAGTGCCTTCTTTACAAACTTTTGCTGAAAGGATTTGTAATGTGCTGGACAAGTATCCATATCTCCTGGCTGAAAAAAACGGCGAGGTTTTGGGTTACGCTTATGCGGATTCCTTTCACGAGCGGGCGGCTTATAAATGGGCGGCGGAAACTTCTGTATACATAAAGATGAATAAGAGGAGGTCGGGGATTGGGAAGATTCTATATAATGAGCTGGAAAACATTTTGAAAATGCAGGGAATTTTGAATCTTAATGCCTGTATTGCCTGTCTAAGTAAAAAAGATGAGCATATATCCGACGATAGTTTGATTTTTCATAAAAAGCGCGGTTATAAGTATGTTGGGAAGTTTCATAAATGCGGATATAAATTTAACAAGTGGTATGATATGGTATGGATGGAAAAACACATAGGCTCTCATACAAGTAATCAACCGGAGATAAAAAAATTCAGTGAGATAAAAATTGATATAGGCTGATATAAAACGCGGCGCTGAAAACTGCGCTTATCTAATCTATAAAATTAATAATTCCGCAAGATATAATTTTATGTTTTTTATTTTAAAAATATTTATAAATCAGTATTGACATTGAAAAAATTGTATGGTAAAATATATGTCTGTATATAGTGAGGAAGTTTGCTTATTTTGAGGTTATAACTGAGACTGAGAAAGAGTTGTTGTATGTTAGAATCAACGTTTTTTCGAGGGATTTCGCAGTCTTGGATTGTTAGATTTTACTATGATTTTTAAGCCCCGGTTGTTAAGCGATTTTTTTATTGTATTCGGATGCCCGAAATATATATTTTGTGGTTTTATAAAATTTTATACGAGAGGTGATCGGTTTTATGGTACATCCTGTGAAACTAGGCGAAAACACACGTATGAGTTACGGTAAAATCAATGAGGTTTTGGAAATGCCGAACTTGATTGAGATACAAACCAATTCATACAAATGGTTTTTGAGTGAAGGACTGAAGGAGGTCTTTCATGACGTTTCTCCCATAACGGATTATACCGGAAATCTTATTTTGGAGTTTATTGACTATAGATTAGAGTCAAAGCCGAAATATGATATTGAGGAATGTAAAGAAAGAGATGCAACATACGCAGCACCTCTCAGGGTAAAAGTTCGTCTGATAAACAAAGAGTCGGGCGAGGTTAAAGAACAGGAGATATTCATGGGCGATTTTCCGCTTATGACTCCGTCGGGTACGTTTATTATAAACGGAGCTGAGCGTGTTATCGTGTCTCAGCTTGTTCGCGCGCCCAGCGTATATTATGCTCAGGATTATGATAAGCTGGGCAAAAAGCTGTTTACGTCTCAGGTTATACCAAACCGCGGCGCGTGGCTTGAGTATGAGACTGACAGCAATGATATTTATTATGTAAGAATCGACAGAACCAGAAAAATTCCTGTGACCGTGTTAATACGTGCTTTGGGATTTGGTACTGACGCTGAAATTATAGATTTGTTCGGTGAGGATGAACGCCTTATCGCAACAATGGAGAAAGATACAACCAAGACCCACGAAGAGGGTCTGCTTGAAGTGTACAGAAGACTGCGTCCGGGCGAGCCGCCTACTGTTGACAGTGCTCAGTCTTTGATTTCCAGCACCTTCTTTGATCCGAAAAGATACGATATGGCTAAAGTCGGCAGATATAAGTACAACAAAAAGCTGATGTTAAGCGATAGGGTTACGGGTCATGTATCGGCTGAGAATATTATCAGCCCTGTTACCGGTGAAATTCTGTGTGAGGCCGGTCAGACAATTACAAAAGAAATTGCTCACAGTCTTGAGATAAATGCTGTTAACGAGGTCGTTTTAGACTGTGACGGCAAACAGACGAAGGTTATTTCAAACAATATGGTTGATATGCCTGAGTATATTTTGAATAAAATAGGCGAAGAGCTCAGCTACAGTCCGCGCGAGTGCGGAATTACCGAGCGTGTCAGACGCAGCGTGCTTGATGAAATTTTAGACCAGTTCGGAGATCCGAATTCTGACGAGTTTAAAACAGCTGTTGAGGACAGACGCGACGAGCTTCAGCCTAAGCATGTGCTTATTGATGATATTATAGCGTCTATGTCATATATCGGTAATCTTGCAAACGGAGTAGGCGAAGTTGACGATATCGACCATTTGGGCAACAGAAGAATAAGAAGCGTTGGAGAACTGCTTCAAAACCAGTTTAGAATAGGTCTTTCAAGAATGGAACGTGTGGTTCGTGAAAGAATGACCACATCTGACCTTGATTCTATTACTCCGCAGTCTTTGATTAATATAAGACCGGTAACTTCCGCAATAAAAGAGTTCTTTGGTTCTTCTCAGCTTTCACAGTTTATGGATCAGATTAACCCTCTCGGCGAGCTGACTCATAAAAGAAGACTGTCAGCGCTGGGACCCGGCGGTCTGTCAAGAGAACGTGCCGGATACGAAGTGCGTGACGTTCACCATTCTCATTACGGCCGTATGTGTCCTATTGAGACCCCTGAAGGTCCTAATATCGGACTTATCAACTCGCTAAGCGGATTTGCCAGAGTTAACGAGTATGGTTTTATCGAAACTCCATACAGAAGAGTTGACCATGAGAAAATGATTGTCACTGATGAAGTGACTTATATGACAGCCGATTATGAAGAAGGTTTTTATGTTGCTCAGGCAAACGAGCCTTTGAATGATGACGGTTCATTTGTGAACAAGAAGATTGTCACTAGATATAAAGATGAATTTATAGAAGTTCCGCCTGAAAGGGTGGACTATATGGACGTATCCCCGAGACAGGTTACATCTATAGCTACAGCCATGATTCCGTTCCTTGAGAACGACGACGCTAACCGTGCCCTGATGGGTTCAAACATGCAGCGTCAGGCGGTTCCGCTTTTGGTTCCTGAGTCTCCTATCATTGGTACGGGTATGGAATATAAAGCCGCTAAGGATTCAGGCGTTTGTGTTCTTGCCAAAAGAGACGGAACAGTTTCACGTGTGTCTGCCACAAGAATAGAGGTTAAGACAGACGACGGCGATACTGACACATATAAGCTTATAAAATTCAAGCGTTCCAACCAGGGAATGTGTATAAACCAAAAACCTATAGTTGAAAAGGGTCAAAAGGTAAAGGAAGGTCAGATAATAGCTGACGGTCCGTCTACTAGAAACGGTGAGATAGGTCTTGGTAGAAATATTCGAATGGCGTTTATGACCTGGGAAGGTTACAATTACGAGGACGCTATTCTAATCAGCGAGGAACTGGTTAAAGAGGACGTATTCACTTCTATTCATATCGAGGAATATGAGGTAGACGCCAGAGATACAAAATTAGGACCTGAAGAGATAACAAGAGATATACCGAATATTGGCGAAGAAGCGCTTAAAGACCTTGACGAGAGGGGTATAATCCGCGTCGGCGCCGAGGTTGAGAGCGGAGATATTTTGGTTGGAAAGGTTACTCCTAAGGGAGAAACCGAACTCACTGCCGAAGAGAGACTTCTGCGTGCTATATTCGGAGAAAAAGCCCGTGAGGTAAGAGATACTTCATTGAGAGTGCCCCATGGAGAATATGGAATTATAGTTGATGTAAAGGTGTTTACAAGGGCTAACGGAGATGAATTGCCGCCGGGAGTTAATCAGGTAGTCCGCTGCTATATCGCACAGAAGAGAAAGATTTCTGTCGGTGATAAGATGGCAGGACGTCATGGTAATAAGGGTGTTGTATCGCGTATACTGCCGGTTGAAGATATGCCGTTCCTTCCTGACGGAACACCGCTTCAGATAGTTCTGAACCCTCTGGGCGTACCTTCGCGTATGAACATTGGACAGGTTCTTGAGGTTCATTTGGGTTATGCCGCTAAGGCTCTGGGCTGGAAGGTTGCCACCCCGGTATTTGACGGTGCAACAGAGGAAGATATAATGGAAGCCTTAAAAGAGGCTGGATACAACGAAGACGGAAAGAGCGTCCTATATGACGGAAGAACCGGAGAACCGTTTGATAACAGGGTAACGGTAGGTTACATGCACATGCTGAAACTCGCCCATCTTGTTGATGATAAAATCCATGCCCGTTCAACCGGACCTTACTCGCTTGTCACTCAGCAGCCGCTGGGAGGTAAAGCGCAGTTCGGCGGACAGCGTTTCGGAGAAATGGAGGTTTGGGCTCTTGAAGCTTACGGCGCGGCTTATACGCTTCAGGAGATACTGACGGTTAAGTCGGATGATGTTGTTGGACGTGTTAAGACTTACGAAGCAATCGTTAAGGGTGAAAATGTTCCTGAGCCGGGAGTTCCTGAGTCGTTTAAGGTATTAATAAAAGAATTGCAGAGCTTGGCTCTTGATATTAAAGTCCTTGACGGAGACGGAAACGAGGTTATACTTCGTGAAACTCTCGATGATGACGAGGTTGAGGAATTGCCTGTTAACATTGCCGGATTTGAGGACGATGAACTCGTTCAGGCTAAGGCGGCTGAACCGGAAGATGAACTTTTGGCAGAAGAAGAGGCTGATGAAGAAGAGACTGAAAGCGATATAATTGACGAGGTAACTCAGATTTTGGCGGCTCCTTTGATTCAGGAAGGCGACGCTGACGTTTCAGCTTTTGAGGACGACGAGGATGTTAAGTCATTTGAAGAATTGAGAGATGCAGAAGATTTTGATGATGAAGACGACGATAATTACTAATTAAGAACAGTCAGCATAAACTGTTCAGCCGTTATCGGTTTATGTTTTTCAATTGATATTGTTTGCTTAACTCACGGCAGACAAAGGGTTATACAGTGAGTAGAAAGGCATGGTCGTTTATGGGAGAATATCAAAATTTTGAAGCAATCAAAATCGGACTTGCTTCACCTGAAAAAATCAGGGAATGGTCCAGAGGTGAAGTAAAGAAGCCGGAAACTATAAACTACAGAACACTGAAACCTGAAAAAGACGGTTTGTTCTGTGAAAGAATATTCGGACCGCAGAAGGACTGGGAGTGTCATTGCGGTAAGTACAAGAGAGTTCGTTATAAGGGCGTTGTTTGTGACCGATGCGGAGTTGAGGTTACAAGAAGCAAGGTAAGGCGTGAGCGTATGGGACATATTGAGCTGGCTGTCCCGGTTTCACATATTTGGTATTTTAAAGGAATACCGTCTCGTATGGGATTAATGCTTGATATTTCTCCGCGCGCGCTTGAGAAAGTGCTGTATTTTGCCGCTTATATAGTTATTGATCCGGGCAATACCGGACTTATGAAAAATCAAATACTGACTGAGAAGGAATATACAGAAAACCGTGAGAAATACGGTGATATGTTCCGTGCCGGTATGGGAGCTGAATCAATACTTGAAATGCTCCGTGAAATTGATCTTGAGGAACTATATCAGGAACTCAAGAATGATTTGGAAGGCGCAAAGGGTCAGAAAAAAATCAGAACTGTAAGACGTCTTGAGGTCGTTGAAGCTTTCAGACAGTCAGGAAATAAGCCTGAGTGGATGATTTTATCGGTTATTCCTGTTATACCGCCTGAAATTAGACCAATGGTTCAGCTGGACGGCGGAAGATTTGCAACCAGTGACTTGAATGACCTTTACCGACGCGTTATAAACAGAAATAACAGACTGAAACGTCTGCTTGATTTGGGCGCTCCTGATATTATTGTCAGAAACGAGAAGAGAATGCTTCAGGAGGCGGTTGACGCATTAATTGATAACGGAAGACGCGGCAGACCTGTTACCGGACCCGGAAACAGACCGCTCAAGTCTTTGTCAGATATGCTTAAAGGTAAGCAGGGACGTTTCCGTCAGAACCTTTTGGGAAAACGTGTTGACTATTCAGGCCGTTCAGTTATCGTTGTAGGACCGGAGCTAAAGATTTATCAGTGCGGACTTCCTAAAAAGATGGCTTTGGAATTGTTTAAGCCATTTGTTATGAAGAAGCTGGTAGAAGACGGGCTTGCTCATAATATAAAATCTGCAAAGAGAATGGTAGAGCGCGTCCGTGAAGAAGTTTGGGATGTACTTGAGGATGTAATTGCAGACCATCCGGTTCTTCTGAACCGTGCGCCAACACTTCATAGGCTGGGTATTGAAGCCTTTGAGCCTGTGTTGGTTGAAGGTAAGGCTCTGAAGCTTCACCCTCTTGTTTGTACTGCGTTTAACGCTGACTTTGACGGTGACCAAATGGCTGTTCACCTTCCGCTTTCAGCAGAAGCCCAGGCTGAGGCAAGATACTTGATGCTGTCAGCAAACAACCTGATAAAGCCTCAGGACGGTAAGCCGGTTACGGTTCCGACTCAGGATATGGTTTTGGGTTCGTATTACCTTACTCTTAAAGATGATACCGAGCTTGGATCTCCGAGAGAAGAGGACGGTCATACTGTATATAGGGTATACAGTTCTCCTACAGAGGCAAAGCTGGCTTATATAAATAAGACAGTAGGTCTGCACGCTCCTATAAAGGTACGCGTTACAAAAGAGATAGACGGCAGGACAGAGAGCGCTATAATAGACGCTACTGTCGGAAGACTGATATTCAATGAAAAAATCCCTCAGGATTTGGGATTTGTAGACAGAACCGACCCTGATAAGAGATTTAATCTCGAAATCGGAGATGAAGTTCTCAAAAAACCTGACGCTAAAAATATCATCGGCGACAACGTTGAACCCGGTGTTGATAAAAAGCTGTTAGGTAAGATTATTAACGCCAGCATAAAGGTGCATGGCATAACTGAAACAGCTACTTTGCTTGACGATGTTAAAGCAATGGGATATAAGTATTCTACGATTGGCGCTATAACTGTAGGCGTTTCGGATATGGAAATTCCTAAAGAAAAGAAACAGTATCTGCTCGAAGCGGAAGAGGAAATCGATAAGGTTGTTAAGAACTTTAGGCGCGGACTTCTTACCGATGACGAGAGATATCAGAAGGTAATCAATATTTGGAACTCTACATCAGATAAGGTTACAAAGGCGCTTATGGATAACCTTAAACAGCTTAATCCGATTTATATGATGGCTAATTCAGGAGCCCGCGGAAGCGTTAACCAGATTCGTCAGCTTGCAGCTATGCGTGGTCTTATGGCTGATACGTCGGGAAGAACAATAGAGATTCCTATTAGAGCTAATTTCCGTGAGGGACTTACAGTGCTTGAATACTTTATCTCTACTCACGGAGCGAGAAAAGGTTTGACAGATACAGCGCTCAGAACAGCCGATTCAGGTTATCTGACCAGACGTTTGGTTGACGTGTCTCAGGATGTTATTGTTCGTGAGCATGACTGCGGTACGGATGACGGAATTATTGTTTCAGATATAATGGACGGTAATGAAGTTATAGAGCCAATGGCAGACAGACTTGAGGGAAGAACTATAATCGGCGACCTCGTTTCTCCTGAAACGGGCGAACTTATTGCTGCTGACGGCGATATGATAACTCATGATAAGGCGGCTGAAATAGTTAAGTCAGGAATAAAAGAAGTTAAGATACGTTCTGTGGTTAAATGCCGCAGTAAGGTTGGTATTTGTTCTAAGTGTTACGGTATGAACCTTGCTACTGCGAAGCCGGTTGATATAGGCGAAGCAGTTGGTATAATTGCCGCCCAGTCTATCGGTGAGCCGGGTACACAGCTGACAATGAGAACGTTCCACGCCGGCGGTGTTGCTCAGGGCGATGATATTACACAGGGTCTTCCGCGTGTCGAGGAGCTTTTTGAGGCTAGAAAGCCTAAGGGTGTCGCTATCGTTACAGAGGGAGCAGGAACTGTTCATCTTAGCGAAGCTAAACAAAAGCGTGAGATTATTGTGACTAATCAGGAGACTGGTGAAGCCTTTACGTATCTGATACCGTTTGGTTCCAGAATAAAGGTTCGCGAAGGTCAGGAAGTCGAGGCCGGCGATCCAATCACAGAAGGTTCGCTTAACCCGCATGACATTATGGCTATAAAAGGCGAGACCGCTGTACAGAATTACTTTATACAAGAGGTTCAGCGTGTTTATCGTCTGCAGGGTGTTGATATCAACGATAAGCATATCGAAGTTATCGTTCGTCAGATGATGCATAAAGTTAAGATTGAAAATCCCGGAGACACAGGATTGCTTACAGGTTCGTTAATCAATATATACGACCTTGAGAAAATTAATGATAAGGTTATTGCTGAAGGAAAAGAACCGGCTGAGTATTCAGTTCAGTTAATGGGTATTACAAAAGCCGCTCTTGCTACAGAATCATTCTTATCGGCGGCTTCCTTCCAGGAAACTACCAGAGTTCTTACAGACGCGGCTATTAAAGGAAAGACAGACCCGCTTGTGGGACTTAAGGAAAATGTTATTATCGGTAAGCTTGTTCCTGCCGGAACCGGAATGCCTATATATAATAATATTGATGTTTATGCAAGCTATGGCGCGGTTGCTTCTGACAATAATTCATTGTTGGATTTGGACGCTGAAGACTAATATTAGTTTGATATAAAAATAAGCATATGCTGAGCATATGCTTATTTTTTATAATATTGAAATGTGATAAAAATATTTTGCGGAGTATATTGCGTATATTATATTGAATTCTGTAATAAATTTTTGGCTATATAATCGTAATGGATACTATAAAAATTTTATTGATTTTCTAATTAGTTAATTCACTTATATTGATAGTTAATTACTAAGCTATTTATATTTTTTAATTATAAAATTATATTTAACCATAAGATACTATGTTAAACATATTTATGAGTTTTGAAAGCTATAATTTACTTATTTGGCTATAATAATTTTATTTGAAGCTTGTTCAAATCTTTACTTCAAATTATTATTGTAATATTGAAATTACAATTTAATGTCTTATCAAACTATGCTTTATTCTGATAATTCGTTTTCGAAAACATCGCTTTCATTGCTATTATTCGGATTATTATCTGCGGACTTTGTAGTTTCTGCTGCTTCTTCGTTATCTGTATAATCTGTCATTTCTACTCTTGATAAATTAGACGCTTCGTTATTGGAATTTGCTTGATTTGATTCAGAATCTTCTGATAATTTAATCTCTTGATTTGAGAGAGGTTCTTCTTCAGTTGGGGTTGTTTTTGATGCACTATCAACGCTGTCAACCGTTTTTGTCAATTCTTCTTTTTCAATACCGTTTTCACTTCTGACAGAATAAGACATACTGTCGTCCTCCCATACAGCGGATTGATATATATCATCATTAGATTTTAAAACTACGGATTTTTCTCCTACTTCAACCTGTTCTTCTTTATCATAAATATTATAATCTCCCTCGCTTCCGGCTTTTCCCGGTCCTGTTCTATATGTCATACAGTCATTTTTACTATTATATTTTATTTGTACTACGCTGCCGAATATTAAAGAAAAGTCGTATGGACGGTAGCCGTCGGGTATATATTTCGGTACAGAAAAATCAAAAGCAGCAATTTTTCTCAGTTCGTCAATACTGTTTGCAGACTGCATAGGACTTCCGCTTGAAACCTCTCCTGAGCTGCTGTTATCTATTTGATTATCATCAGTATTGTCGTTTTGGACTGGCGGTATAATATTTGAATTGTTTTCATCTTCCGGATTTATAGGAGTGTTGTCAAATTGATTTTGTCCGTTTATATAACTAGAGTTGTTTTCAGTATAACGTGGATTATCAGAAAAATCTTTTGGTTTTACAGCGCTGGCGTGCCAGGATTTAATGCCTGAATTATTGGGGCTGTTAGAGATTTCATTGTTGTATTCCTGCTCACTATTTATTTGGTTAGAATCGCCGGAGTTTTCTTCCCTTGAATTGTTGTATGGAATAATACTATGATTAACAGTCGGCGGTTCTGTGTACTGTGAAGAATAATCAAACGCCGTGTTTTGAATATTGGGATTTGATTTAAAAACTATTATAGATGTAACCGTTAAAACCAAACATGCGGCAATCCCGGCCGCGCGGCGTATATAGTATATTTTGGGGGTGTATTTCTTTTGATTTTTTGCCTGTAAGATTATTTTGTTTTTTAGTTCGTCGGACATAACTATTTTGTCCATTGCGTCATTATATTTTTTACTCAAAATCATACATCTCCTTTAGTATTGGTTTCAGCTTTTCTCTGGCTCTGTGTAAAAGAGAACGGACCGTCGATTCTTTTTGTCCTGTTATCTCGGCTATTTGTGTTGTCTTATATCCCTCATAATAGAAAAGATGTATAACGGTACTGTATTTAGCGGGCAGGCTTATAACAGATTTGTATACTAAATTCTCTGAACTGTATTCATCATAATATGGGTGCTCCTGAACTTCATCTATAGAGCAGATGTTTCTGCGCCAAAATAGTTTTAATTTATTCTTGCAGATGTTGGACGTCACTCTCATTATCCAAAGTTTTTCATGTTTTTCATTTTCAAATTTCCCGTTATATTCGAATAATTTTATAAATACATCCTGAGAAACATCTTCGGCGTCCTGCTTGCTTTTCATATATGAAAACGCAAGTCTGTAAACTGTATCGCCATACTTGTTAACGAGATTTTCAATATTACAATCTAACGCGTGCAAGCAAACGCCCCCCTTTCAATAAAATGATAACACAGTGAAAGCCGCATAACTGCGGCTTTTATAGTTATGATAACATATTTATATAATACTTTCAATCATTGATTTAAGCTCATCAAAAGTTATACCGTTATCCGCATATATTGAAAAACTGAACTCACCGTTGTTCCATTTTGCATTGTGCACTTTTTGACCGTTTCCGCTGTAAGATATTTCATATCCGTTTATTTCTGCAGTTTTTGTAAATTCATATGTATTATAGTCGCCGGATATATCTTCCAGGCTTTTGGCGGTTCTGTAACTGAGTTCGCTTTCGCCGTTTACGTATGTCAAATCAAGTGCGGTATTTGAAATGGTTGTTATTTTAGATAACTCATAGCCTGCCGGCAGCGCTGTTGGAATGGAAGCGTCAATTCCCAGACTGGCTTTTGCTTCGTCTACAGTGTTATATTCTATAATAGGATTTGGAATCTGAACCAATGAATTATCTTCTTTATCTGAATTGTCATTTCTAGTTATAGTGATAGTATTATTATCAATATTTACACTTATATCATCAAGCAGTTCAAATAGCTTTAGTGGTACGTAAGTTGTATCATTCAATAATTCGGGAGCTGCCCCAAGCGATGATGGAGCCGACATACCTATAGCTGTGGAACTAGCGGTGTAATAACTGTCAAGCCCAATATAGACAGTTGTATTTTTTTCACCGTTATCTAAAAATACAGCGTTTTCTTCCTCAATCCATTCAATTTTAAATCCAAGCTTTTCTCCGATTAAACGAACGGGCACCATTAGCTGACCATTATTTTCATAGATATTTGCGGGGATTTGTTCGTTGTTTATTAAAACGTTTGCGGGGCAGGCTTGTGTTGAAACCAGCAGCGGTACTCCGCTGTCAATAGGGTCAGCGTCTGCCAGTACGGCTGTTGTCAATGACAAAGATAATGCTCCTGCAAGTACTGCAGCTGTGATTTTTTTGTTCTTCATTTTAAAAAACCTCCAAATTTATTATTTTATAACTTCATATAGAATACAACTCGGAATGTAAAAATGTTGCATTTTTTATAAAAATTTTTATTTTAATATTTAACGACGATAATTGCTGAAATGTTTATATTTTTATCCAGTATTGTTATAATTATAATTCAGTTTTAAGACGCCTCTTTTATTATTAAAGTAAATAGAGAAAGTAAAAATATCCACTTATTTAATAGATTTTTTTAAAGAAAAATTATTATATATTTTGTTTCTAAATCAGAGAACGGCTGAAGCTGCCAATTAACGGACTGTACAAAGACAAACGGCTGATTACATTTCAATATATCAAACGTAGATTTATAAAAGGTATAAAATTGGATGTGTAAATGTAAATAAAATTATATGATATTTTTTATATCAAGTCAAAATAAAATTTTTATAGTAAAACAATTTTAACTTTAATACAGTTTGAGACTATATTTATTATAACATGATATTGATATAACATAAAAATTTATTTATATAAATATATAAAATCGTAAAATGTTTTAATTCGGCAGTTATAAGGAAAGTTTAAGACAGGATTATATTTACGCATGTATTAAGGCTTATTACATTTCTGTTTAGTTCAATGTGAAAGCCGGGAAGTCTATTCAGTCCATATCAGTTTATTAGTGATAATATGCGCTTTTGTCTTTGGTATTTAGTCTTTTTAGGCGACAGATTATTTTTTCTGTATAGTAATTCTATCTGTCCGTTCGTTTATGTCAGCATAAATAAAGCCTTTTACGCAGTTCTAGGTATCTTAAAATGTGCAATCGACACAGCGTTTGACTGTAACTCAGAATTTCTTTTAATCTATTTTGAGAATTATTTCTCTCTGAACATTCCATAAATAATACCAGACGGACAATCTGTTAACACCGCGGTTTGAAAAAGCGTTTGCAAACCAATTGCAATGAGAAGTATACGCCCATTTTCCAGCTGTATAATTTTTATTAAAATCGCTTTTTTAAAAATTTTTTAACCTGTTCTTAGTTATAACCAGAATTTCAAGTTTTTTAGCTGTATGTTTTACTATTATTTCGCCGACTCATCAAAATTGGCGGCGGTTATTCTATTTTAATGTTATTAAACCGGATTTCTGTGATATGTCTGCCGCTGTTTTCAATATTCTCAGGTATTGAGGTGTGACGTTTATCAAATCGTATAAGTCTGCGCGCAAAAACATATTGACAAATTTCAATATGATGTATATAATATAAATGAATATAGAAAGAAGGAGGCTCGGATCATGACAGAAGATGAAAAAAACGCAAGGATATTCAAAGCTTTTTGCGACTCAAATAGATTGAAAATTTTAGGCTTGCTGCAAAGCGGAGAAAAGTGTGCGTGCAAATTATTGGAAGAACTTAATATCGGGCAGCCAACTTTATCACATCACATGAAAGTTCTATGCGACGCAGAAATAGTTGCAGGGCGCAAGGAAGGAAAATGGACGTATTATTCCTTTAATCCGGAAGGCGTTAATCATGCAAAAGAATTGCTTAATCAAATTACAACGGTAACAGGCAGCACTCAATGCAGCCGTAATTACTGATAAGCCGCCTAAAGTACGGGCGGCTTACAAAATAAACAATATATCGATATATTGCGATGTGTAAATGGATTGGAGGGTTTTTCTTGCAGATTATTATATCTATATTGAATTTTTTTCAAGATCAAGTGTTAGGCATGAAATGGCTGAATGCGGTGATCGGCAGCGGTTTGTCCGCCGTTGGTCTTGATCTTGAAAGCAAGGTTGGCGCAAGTATTCAGTTTTTCATTTACGATACAATTAAGATTACTGTTTTGCTTTGCGTACTTATTTATCTGATTTCCTATATCCAAAGCTATTTTCCGCCGGAAAGAAGCAAACGGATATTAGGGCGTTTTCATGGAGTAGGTGCAAATATTGCCGCCGCCTTGCTTGGAACGGTTACTCCGTTTTGTTCATGTTCTTCTATACCGCTTTTCATCGGCTTTACAAGCGCCGGTCTTCCTTTGGGCGTAACATTTTCTTTTCTAATATCGTCCCCTATGGTTGATCTCGGCTCTCTCGTTTTGTTAATGAGCATATTCGGATCAAAAATTGCTGCCGTTTATGTTCTTGTCGGTTTAGTTATAGCTGTCGCAGGAGGTACAATCATTGAAAAACTGCACATGGAAAAACATGTTGAACAGTATATCAAAACAGCTGGAAGCGTAGATATTGAAGCCCCGGATTTAACAAAAAGGGAACGATTGAAGTTTGCGCTGGAGCAGGTTTCTGCTACTTTCAAAAAAGTTTTTCCTTATATTCTTGTTGGCGTCGGTATTGGTGCATTTATTCACAACTGGATACCGCAGACTTGGATTGAAACAGCTCTGGGCAGCAGCAATCCTTTCTCGGTGATTTTGGCAACGCTTGTCGGTGTACCTATGTATGCGGATATTTTTGGCACAATTCCTGTCGCTGAAGCTCTGTTTGCCAAAGGTGCTCAGCTTGGCGCAATCTTATCTTTTATGATGGCGGTTACTACTTTGTCCTTGCCGTCTCTCATAATGCTGCGGAAGGCAGTAAAGCCCAAACTGCTTGCTCTTTTTATTGGTATCTGCGCAGGCGGAATTATCATTGTTGGTTATTTGTTTAATATATTTCACTATTTTTTGGTTTAAATGAAAGGAGATTATCATTATGGCACTTTTTGGAAAGAAAAGAAAAAAAGAAGAAACCGCCTCCTGCTGCGGTAATTGCAATGCTGAAAGTATGGCACAGGCTGAACAAGCAAAAACAGAGGGGGCAAGCGTTAAAATTTTAGGAAGCGGCTGCACGAAATGCAATCAGCTTGAAACTGCTGTAAAGGCAGCGTTAGAGCAGCTTAACATGGATGCGTCTATTGACCATATTACCGATTTTTCACAGATTGCAGCTTATGGAGTAATGACTACCCCGGCTCTTGTCGTGGACGGAAAGGTTGTGTCTTATGGAAAGGTGCTCAAGGTCGATGAAGCAGTTAAAATTTTGAATAGAGTTAGGAGTTAATTCTGCGGAGTGGGCTCTTCGCTGAATAATACGGTTGATAATACATGAAGTAAAAAATGAATTGCTGTAAAATAGGCGGAAACACGGAGGTTTTGAGAGAATTTCAAGCCTTCGTGTTCTTTTTAATTTTTTATGAGCGTAATCGTTTTGTCTTCAATATACGCCGTTTACTATGGAGAATTACGCAGTAAAAGCCGTAAATGTAACCGCGAATTGCTCATCTGTTTCTGTTATGTGAAGGTATAAATCATGTTATACTTTTACTGTTTTAAAAGTGCTTACAATCTCTCATAGATTTTGAAGCCTATGCGGTTTTGCCCAAAAAATCCCGCGGAAAACGATGATTGAAGTATAATAGAAGCCGCATAACATTTGTATTATGCAGCTTTTACGTGTTTTTGTGATTATATAGAGTGCTGAAATGGATTTTTTGAGAACAACGCGAAAAAATACTGTTTTTATGTTTTTATAGGTCATAAAAATTTTATAATTGCATAGAAGTCTAGCATATATTGACAAATCTTTTAAAATACCATATACTAGATTTATCAATTTATATGGAGGAATGAATGATGAGTTTAGTTATAAAATCGGTTAATGATAAAGAGTTTGCTCAGTATGGAAGAGTGGTAGAAGGTATAGAGTTCAGCCGGCTTCTTGATAAACTTAAAAACACAACTCCGGCGCCTGCTGATGAGGTCATTTATGTGCCGGGAGATAGTAATTTGGAATCTATGCCGGAAGCGGAGTTGCTCAGCAACAATATATACGGCGGTATGCCGATTCAAATTGGGTATTGTAATGGAACAAACACAAAGCTGAACTGCCTGGAATATCATAGGGACAGCGAAATAGATATTGCCGCTGATGATGTGGTTCTTCTTTTGGGAAGACAGCAGGACGCTATGGGCGATAGCTATGACACTGGATTGGTTGAGGCTTTTTTGTGTCCTGCAGGCACGGCGGTTGAACTTTATACAACCACACTGCATTATGCTCCGTGCAGCGGAAAACTAGGAGATTCGTTTAGAGTTATTATAGTTTTGCCGAAAGGAACTAACAGCGAAAAGCCTGATATAGAAATTAAAAATGATGAGGACAAGAGACTGTTTGCTAGAAACAAATGGCTTATTGCGCATCCTGAATCCTCTGAGGCTGATAATGGAGCTGTTGTGTGTCTCAAAGGCGAAAATATAGATATTGCGGAATTAATCTAAATATAATTTGAAAGGGGAAGAGGGAGTAATGAGATGTTTTAATTGCGGCGCGGAGATAGAGCCAAACTCTGTTGCGTGTCCGAGGTGCGGCGCAGGCGTGCGCAGGCCAAATGCTGATTTGACGGCGGAACAGCCGCCTTTGCGTCAGCCGGGATATAATATGAGACCAAACCAGCCTCCGAGAGGAATGACGCCGCTTTACAGTGAACCAATAGGTCAGCCCGTATCGGTACTAAGATGGGTAGGACGTATGTTTCTGCCATGGATACCTATTGTTGGCGGTTTGGTTTATTTTATAATGATAATTGTATGGGCATGCGGTGATAAGTTTGATGAAACGTCAAAGAACTGGGCTATTGCTTCTATTATTATGATAGCTTTCAATTTGCTGGTTACAATAGTTATATTTTGTATTTTTTATGCGGTATTTATGGCGTTGTTTAACGATGCGTCTGTTCAAAGGGATTTACAGATGTTCTTTGATTCGGTGCCATATAATATATAAATTAAGTTTTGAGAAAAGTAACAATTAATCTATTTAAATTGTGACGTTGGAGTTTATAGATACAAAAGTATGTGCGGTTTTATCGGCAATGCTTGTAATGTGTATTCTTATTTCTTGCGGAAATAATTCTATAGTTGGTATATGGGAGCCAAATGGCAGCGGTTATGAAATGGAATTTTATGATGACGGCACTATGTCGTCAAAACATGAAACAGGCAAATATGAAACAATAGATAATCATTTGAGAATATTAGACATGGGTTTTATGGGTCATGTTCTATCATATGATTATGAGATAAATGGCGATACTTTGATACTGATTAATGACAGCGGAATCAGACGTGAGTATACCAAAAAGAAATAAGATAAAAGTTCAATTAAGAATATTCAAATTTTTTAAAATAGGACTTGCAATTTTGTTTAGAATATGTTAAAATCTAATGCGGTGCTGAAAATGACAGCGGCTAAATTCGGAGAGGTGGTCGAGCTGGCTTAAGGCGCAGCATTGGAAATGCTGTGTACGTTTATAGCGTACCGAGGGTTCAAATCCCTTCCTCTCCTCCAAATAAGCCAAAACCGCCGCAAAACGGCGGTTTTGTTTTGCCTTAAATGATTTTTTACACAATTTTATTCAAAATATTTACCGCTTGCTCTTATTTTTTGGGGGGATATATGGGGATATGTATTCCCTGTCGTATTGACGTCTGTATAACGTAAGCGTCGGGCAATCCCATGTATATTTATGCCTTAGTTTGCTATCAGCGAGGCGTGGCTATGACTAAAATCGTGTATGCTTATGGTTTTCAGTCTTGATGATTAGGCAAACTGTTCGTTAATTTTTACTAATCTAGAATCTTTGAGCGGACATGTGTTTCCTCAAATTCTGAAATCGTCGTTAAAGGCTTTGTGCTTATACCGGCGTTTTTTATGTTCATCTGAAATTTTAATTAATAATATTTGGAGATGCAGTGCGCGTATTAAGCCTATATTCATAAGCGATGCTTCTTTGGCTTAGCCCCTTAATTTTTTGTGATATTCTGAGCGTTACGTTCAGATATTTTCTATCAATATCAATCAATTTCAAAACGTGTATTTTGTCCTTTCTCAGTACGGTGTAAAATGCGGAAGGATACATAATAATCCCAGCCATTTAAATCCGGACAAGTTTCGGCGTGTTTAAGCGCAGATTTGGCGTATAGTTTAATTCTTCATATATGTAAAAATCCATTTCTTTGTTTCTATAGTATTTTTAAAGTTTCTATGTCAACTGGGTAATTAGATAATCAAGTTTGACCCGGATACCGGAGAAGTATCTGATATATACGCAGGGACGCCGTTTGAGGGTATGATGATTATAGCGGCCGGGAGAATTTCTACTCATATGTGGGAATCTGAGAGTGGGAAGAAAAATTATTCCACTGATGTAACAGTAAGCGAGATAAGTTTTGGAGAGAGCAAAAAAATGGGTCAGGGCGATAATGATGTGCCGGATGATATGCCGTTTTAATTTTGCCGGCTGTTATATAAAGCAAAAAGTTAGTTAAGCAGTTAATTTATGGCACGCACTGTCATTTACATTAAAGTATAATTAACATATTCATAGTATCACAACTAAGTCTGATTATTGATAAATTGTTTTAAGTATGTTCACGCTGCGCGTGATATGACAGCTCACCTAACGAGGCGCACAAGTGCGCAATATATCACAACTAAGTAAATTTATTATATGACAACTAAGTTAATTATTGGCATTTATAGTTTGTATAACACAATATAGTTTATATAACATACACTTTTAAATAAAAGTGTAGCCGCAATTGACATTGCAATCTATAACAAAACAAGTTGTTTTGTATCACACCCGCCCTACAGACGGGGTCACACCTACCGTAGTTCACAAAAAACACTGTGTTTTGGGTAAATATTTAAAAAATAATAAAAAATGTTGTTTAGCAAGCATCGGTAGGTGTGACCATACTTTTCTTAAAAAGTGTGTGTTATACATATGATTTTATTTTGCCATAATCTACAATGTCATTATTATGAATACTCAATGCAGATGAAATCTGCCGCGTAAGGCGCGCAGCCGTGGTAAAGTTTATTAATAGTCTGTATTAAGTTTCAGTAATTAGTATTGTTTTGAAAATAGGGGTGGCATTATCGTTTGCTGAAAAGGCAGGTTGTAATGTTGTTCCGTAACAGGGGTGGCGCTGCCGTTCGTATAAATCGGGTTGCAGCGTTGTTCCAAAGGAGAATTCTTATGGGAAAAGAAGCATTTGATTTCTTTCCTTTAGACGTGCATCTTAGTGATAAGATGGAGCTTATAGAAGCAGAATTCGGGTTAATAGGGTTTGCGGTAATCGTTAAGCTGTGGATGAGAATATACGGCAGCAGAGGTTATTACTGTGAATTTGATGAAGAGGTTGCATTGATGTTTTCCCACAAAACAGGGGTTGGTGTCAATGCCGTTTCTGAAATATTGAACGCAGCATTTAAAAGAGGTATTTTTGACAGGACGCTGTATGAGAAGTACAAAATTCTAACATCAAAAGGGATACAGGAAAGATGTATGAAAATGTGCTCAAGAAGGAAGCGTTTTGAAGTCGAGAAAAAATACCTTTTAATTAGTGTACCCATTAGCCTTGAAAATGTATACATAAAGGGCGAAAATGTTGACATTTCTGAAGAAAATGTATACATTTTTACACAAAGTAAAGTAAAGGAAAGAAAAGTAAAGGAAAGTAAAGTAAATAAAATACCGGCCGTGCCTGAAGAGAGCAAAAAACAAAAACACAAGTATGGAAAATATAAGAATGTGTTATTAACAGACGAAGAGATTAAACAGCTGAGAGAAAAACTTCCTAATGACTGGGAGAAGTGGATAGAGACATTTTCGGAAGGCCTGGAGCTTAAGGGATATAAGTATAATAATCATTATCTAGCCATACTCCAGTGGGAGGAGAGGAACAGGCGGAAAGAAACCGGAATCAGAAAAAGCAAGTTTAATAATTATATTGACACTAACAAAACTGATTATGAAGGTTTAGAAAAGAAATTACTTGATAACATGTTAGGGGAACAGCGATGATAAAATTCACGATAAGCGGAAGGCTGCCGAGCCTTAATGATTATATCAACGTATGCAGACATAACAAATATAAGGCGGCGGCATTTAAGAAGCGGATTGATACTCAGATAATTTCTGAGATACGGAAACAGCGGATAGGCAAAGCGAAAACGCCGGCATACATAGAATTTTTATGGGTTGAGAAAGACAGAAGGAGAGACCTTGACAATATATACTCGGGTAAAAAGTATATATTAGACGCGCTGCAGACCGCCGGAGTTATACCAAACGACAGTCAGAAGTACGTTATGGGTTTGGTGGATATGATTGCTTTTGACAAAGCAAACCCCAGGGTGGAGGTTACGATTTGCAGTGTGGATGTTTAACTGTATTTAGAGAATAAAAAACGCAGATATTTAATCTGCGTCTTCGCCGCCGGGACCGTCTCGGCGTTCTCTGTTATCAGGGTAATGGTCCATGTTAGTGCTAACCCACTGGTTATCGGTGGCGGTCTTTTCTCCGTTTTCAGACTGATGTGTGGGGTCGGGTTTTCTCTTATTCATTTTTATCACCTCAAATATAGTATTGCCAATATTTGCTGAATTATTACGGGATTTATGCGGAACTAAAATATAATATATAAAAGGAAGAAACAAAAATGTGTAAGTTAAAGAGTGGGATTATTTTAAAAGATAAGGTGTTTGTGCCGTACTATGATAGACATACAAAAATGTTAGAAGAATTAAAAATATCCGATACATTGAAAATGCTAATAAATTATACGTTCGCGCGGAGCTTATAACACCTAACGGAGACGTCTTTAGTCCGATTGATGACTGAAGTTTTTATGATGACCAGGATATTATTCCGCATTAGATTGTAGAAAATTATGAAAAAACGTGTGTGATTAAAGCGATTAAGATTTGGGTTGGAGAGCACATATATATCAGGAAATCAAATTTTTTTGTAGACAAAGAGAATTATTACTTTAGATTTTGTATGGGAGTGTTATACGGCAACAGCAGAGTTAGAGCCTGCGGCGACTGTACGGTTTCTATACCTTAATGGTCTGCCAATAGTATTGAGAATATTGTGCTTATGGAAAAGTTCACCTATAAAAATAATAAGACAAAAACAATATACTAGAGTGAAAATCGAAATTAGTCGCTGTTGATAATGTTGGAGGGAAAAGGTGAAATCTGATAACGGAAAACCAAAACCTACATTGTGCCCGGCAAAAATAATTACTGCGGTAGCCAGGATAAGAGAGTGTAGAATAAAAAAGTATGGAGATAGTGACAGCTGGAAAGATGTTGAGCCGCAAAGGCATATGGACACGGCTTCCGGGCGCTTTGTTGTATACATAAAAGACCCTTTGGGCGTAGATGAAGAAAGCGGGCTGCCGCACTTGTGGCATTTGGTTTGCAATACTGCGTTTTTATATAAATTGGAAGATAGAAGCAGCAATGATAGCTGAAGATATCAAAAAGGGAATTTATGAGAAATAGATATGTTATTATTTGTAATAATTGCGAATATTTGGATATAACCAAAGACGTACACAATATGAGTAATTATAAAAAACTCATATGTGGAAGATTTACAATACTAGGTTGTTACATTTAAACGCACATCCGATTTTATATCTGTGTGGTAGTTGTAAAGATGATAATTATAAAGGGTTCGTATTTTATAAAGATTAAATTCAAGTATTATGTAGTATATCATTTTTTATTTTCTAAAAAATCTTTTTGCACTGTTATTGTTGCCAATGTGTCGCCGAGCTGTGTAAATATTGCGGCCAGCAGCGGCAGTTCTTCAGGCTCTGCTGATTGTGAAATGCTTGCTGCAATCGCGGTTACCACAGCAGTAATAGCAATGGGGTCCATACAAAAATCCTCCTAAGGTTTATATTGTATATTATGTAATTCTATTTTACTTGTGAATATGATAATTTTATTTGACTGGGTGCTGCAAAACTTATGACAGACGTTGTCAAATATATGCGGCCTAAACTTGAGAGAAAAACCGAAAAGGTAATAACAAAAAATAAACGATTATTTTGATGCGGTCCAGCAGAAAAATGAGCTCTGAAACTAAAAGTAATTATAAGTTTTAATAAATGAGCAGATTGCCTAGACGTTATCAGCCCAAAAAATCTATATAAACTTGAACATAATTTATGTATGCAGACAACATTTACTTAGTTAAACGGTATAAGGATTTAAGACATAAAAAACGGCGAGTCTTTATATGGCAGCGCTCTGCCTGCCGATAGTATGTTCCGAGTAAATAGGACAAGCGGTTCAATTATGCGTAATGTTTTACTTTTAACTGAAATATCGGGGCAAATTGAAGCGATAGACTAAACAATAGCCTGGTTATTAAATATGACATATTATGAATGGATAGAAAATCTGACAGACAAACAAAAAGAAATATTTGACAAAACACGTTGTAATGTATAGAACCAAAGCAGCTGCAAGAAACAATATGCGAGGTATACCGAGGTTTGGGGTAAGGAGAATGTACCTAAAACGTTTGACGAGTTCCCAAATATAAAGTATAATTATACCGATCAATCGGACGATTTAAAATATTACGAGCGTAATATTAATGGGAGACCGATTGAATATGTAATGATATACAGAGAGCTTGAAAAAGCAGGTATTAAAAATAAGAGAAAAGCATATCCGGCAGAAGATATTGAAATAACTGCTGGCGAGTTCAAGCAGAAAACAGAATTATTGAACATGAAATTAGTAAAGATTCAATTTTAAGTTATAAAGAAAATTCAGTTATAATGATGAAGAAATATTCCAAACCTAATACACAAAATAATTATAATTCAATTGAAGTGAAAATAGGTGTAAGAATATCAGATGGTTTGGTTTGTACTGTTTATAACAAGCATGATTATAAATCAGATACATTGAAATTATTGGAGGTGGCTTATAAATGGCTGGAACAGAACTTGTTAAATGTCCGATGTTAAAAGAGAATATTGATGTAGCATATTGTATTGAACTTCAAATGATTGCCAATAAAGAAATAAAACCAACCCAAACTGAAGAACATTTTACAGCAAAAGATTATGCGGTCTGTTTAAAATGCAAGAAACAGGTTTGTCCTACTCCTGATATTATAAGTTAATATTTTTAGAAAATATAATTAGGTGGTATAGATGAAAGCATTTATTAGAGATAATACAATACTAATAGAAAATTTTGAATTGAAGTCAGAGAGAGCAATTTTTGAGGCTATTGTGGAAGAATTTAAATTGAATAATGATATCATAATTAAACGAGAAATTATGGGACCGTCTGAAGATATAGTATCTGCCGAATATAATAGCGGTGAAATATTTTTATATTATGACGTAGATTATGAGCTGTGCCCTATTAGATGTTCCGATAGTAATATACAGCAAGTTTTTGAGATTGTAAATAAGGTTATAAATAATATTTAATTAGCATCTTTGCGAATGAACCGACCTCCTTTTCGTTAGATTTTTAGTCTAACTTTTGGGAGGCGGCACATTAGGGGTGCTTTTTTGTTACGAAAAGAAGGCGGGATTATATGAGCGGAAGTTAGGGGAATTAACTGTAAGATTTGCGGGTGACGCGTCGTCATTAAGTTCTACTATATCTTAGGTGCGGCCAGAATTATCCGGTATGAATGCAATGTCACAAAAAGGCGTGAAAATCATCGCAGAGCAGACCCGGCAAATGGGCGGATATGATAAGATAGTCGCAAAGCCGGCCTAAAGTCTAAAGCAAAAGCAAAGTATATTGGCTGAAACGGAAAAAGCGTATAAGCAAAATACTAAACAGCTGACCGAAAATATTAAAGGGCAAAACGGTCAGAAATCAGCTATAGGCAGTTTATGACTTAGAAAAATCTGAGATTCAGGTTTTGGAATCTGCTAATGCAGGGCTTGATAAAAGCGGTCAGGCGTATATGGATGGTGTATTCGCCGTTATATCTAAATGGATTATTGTCATTTTCAGTTTTACCCATATGGTTTCCGAATGCGTCATATGGATAACTTTTTAGTACGGCTTCCGTTTGTAGTTGATATTATCGAAATATGTCGGTTTTCTCTGTATACATAAAAAACTGAAACGGAACTATGTCAATTTTTTATGCGTACACTTGTCAAACTAATGGTTTCTTGGAGGGCGTAAATTATACGCCCTCCAAAACAATTTTAGTTATACTCTTTGTAATCCTTAGTCCATTACAGCTGACAGTAAAATACTTATTTTAATATTTGATTTCCTTCCGAATTTATATAGTAATTAAATTAATTTTAATCCATTATATCATGTTGTTTTGTTAAATAATCTTCTTCTAATTTTATACGCGTATTAATTCTTCTATAATTATAAAGCTGCGCATAATCACCCACCTGTCTCGTATGTATATACAATGCTTGATTTACAAGATATAAATATTCATATGCTGTTATATTTTCTTCTAATTGTTCCGGATATATATTCATTTCGTATTCGCTTAATGCGTTTTTACAATTTATCATTCCAGTATCTATGCAAAACTGATAGTATGGGTTACATACTTCCTGATTATTTTCATAATAATACTTTGCTATATATAAATCTGCGTAAAATCGTGAACCGCTGGATGTTGATAACATTCTGCATACTGTTACAAATGCTTCATTATATGTCATATTATTGTCAAAGTTTGCATATAATTTCCCGTCTTGTTCTTGTCCTGTTATTAAATTATAATAAAATAAACTTGCGGCTAATTTATAGTCATATGACAATGGTTCTATATCAGAAAATTCAAATTTTCGTGCAGTCCTATAATTTCCATAATAACTATTCATTCCATATAACCACGCCTCTTTTTCAAGTTCATCTTTTATTTGCTCTGCTGTATAACCGCTAGTTATTCCAATAAAGTCTCTATCATATGTATTAAAAACATATGATATTTTTAATGCATCTCGGCGAGTAATTAAAGAAGTTTGATTCCAACGTGATTCAGCATTTCTAACTATATCCAAACTTTCAAGATTTTCTATTGCTGTTAACTCATTGCCTAGTTTGAACTGCTCCTCTGAACTTAACTCTGAGACATGCGTATCTTCTGCAAAAACAAATACATTTGTTAATATTACTATTATCAATACATAAACTATTTGTTTCATTTTTTTAGCTCCTTTTATCTTAAAATAATGTCATACTAGATAAAGTGTTTATTTAGTAATGTTACTCTTGGCATACTGCCTAAACTTTCCTCGTTTAATTCTCATGAGATCGTATAAGGCAAATACTGTATTCATGCACCATAATTGTTTCCAATATATGACTTATGCATAAAAAACTAAAATGGAGCCATATGTATTTATTAACCATTTAAAAAGGAAGTATTTGATGGATTTTTATTTTAAACAGTTAATTAATTTTATATATTTAAAAACTTTACGGTGTTTTTTATTCCGTTTCAGTTTTTTATGCGTATGCTTGTCCTTTTAAACCTCATCTTGTAAATTTGTTAAAATTAAAGTATTGCTGTTTTCCTCATAATCTACTTTATATCCTATGGCTGCGCAGAATTCTCTTATTGACACATATGTATCATCAATATTATTATTAAATTTTCTTTCATATCTTTCTATTGAATTTTCTTCAATTATTTTATTAAATTTCTCTTTGCTTAAATTATCATATAAACTATTTTTTATTCCAAGATAATTAACTAATATTCTATCGTTTTCAAACAAGTATGGATATATAGAATTATCATATAAATGTCCGTTTATATTTAAATACAGATATCTTTTTCTAGCCTCAAAACCCTCTCTCTTTAATATTATATATTCTCCATAAGTTTTTCCATCATATTTTAAATCACATCCTGCCTTTTCAGGAAACAATTTATTATCTGCATAATGTAAATTAATTTGGCATTTTAATAAATTTGAAATTATTTTTTTATATGCTGCTACATTTATAGGCATATTTAACATGTCAAATTGAGTTCCAGTTTCATCAATTAATTTATATTTTAATGCTTTTTTATATATTTCTTCATCTGTAAAAATATAATCTCCGAGTTCTTTAATACATTCTTCTCCGGAAGGTTCTAAACATCGGATGCACCAAGTTAAAACTTCACATATTTTAGCCTTATCATATGGTCTTACTTCCCAGCCAGCATTGTTTTTCAGTTCTAATTTAACCATTCCAATGGACCACGAATATAAAAAATAGTCATAACTATAAAAATCATTTTTCGGATTATAGTCAATAAATGGTCTGCCTAAGTACATTCCTCCCATATCAATTAAATCTTCTGTCAAACCTATAATTTTCATTATGTTAACAATACAGTCTTCTCTTGTAAAACTATCATTCTCATAATTTTTATACAATATTAATTGCTCTGTTAGTTCATCAGTATTTATTTCTGTTTTGTCTAATGCATATGAATTTATTGAGAAACTTTGAAATATCGCGCATGTTATTAAAATAAAGAATATTATTTTACTTATATTATTTTTCATTTTCTATCCCTTTCAATCATTATCTTCATAATTATATAAAACAGTGTTTAATTCAGGTTCAACTATTATAAATTTTTTAATTTTTCTATGCAAATTATTTGAATAGAATATTACCATTTTCATTTTATAAATTCAGTTAATATTTCATCATTTATATTTCAAAATTTTTTAATCAAAACGTTTATAATACAACTATTCTCTTTATCAGGATACATAAATACAGGCACAATATTTTCATGCTCATTTCTATATCCCATAATAAATTTATCTATATTTTTATTTGATGCAATTTCGTAATTTATTTTATTTATTTCCTTTTTTAGATAAGTTTTTCAAATTAACTTTTATACTAAATTATTATATAAATCCATATGTTTTTACATCACTTGCTAACTTTTCTGATATATTTTAAAATTCTGCAATTCTTTGTGGTGAATTATTGTTCGAAAACAGATTATAAATTGGTTTTGTAATAATACTTGATATTTTTGTTCTTATATTTAAATGCGATTTTGTATAGTTATACATAACAAATCTATATATAAAATTTAATACAACTATCACAATAACTATAGAGACTAAAATAATAAAACTTTAAGTTTTCTCATTTACGCATGTTCCTCACTCTAACAATATAAACATACGTATTTTGTATATCTTGTCCATATAAATAATAGTCTGTCAAACTAGCATTTGCTTTTTTATCTGTATGTTGTGTATAGTATATATCGTCATTATCAGCAGAAGTTATTATTGAAGCATATTCTATATTTCCGTCTTAATAATAACTATAGGTAAAACTTAACTGCATAGCTTCATTATACTTCCGGTTTGTAACCTTTGTCAACAAATATAAATATAATCGACTATAAATGGTTGATTATGTGAAAGTTAATGACGAGAAATTTGTTTGCGGTGTATATTTCGCCTTCTAGGCTGTTTTGTTGAAATGCTTAAGTCATTTTGATATACTGTCATCAAAGAAAAATGGGAGATGATGGTATCAAAAAATCGAAAGTAATATTTCTGATAACTGTGTTTATTTTATGTCTGAGTTTATATTTGAAGACAGAGCTGCCTGGGTGACCGATATTAACGGAAACAGCAGTAAGATTAATAGGCGGGGCGAAGTTGTTCTTCCATTTGCTGTGCTTGCAGTTTATGATTCTCACAACATACTGGTTGGTAATGAAATTAAAACTCTTGAAAGTTTTGAAGACGGAGAAACTCAAACAGTTGTTTTTGATTTGGATTCTACGGATACACAGAGGATATATCGTCTTTTTATTTGGGATAGTTTGCAAACAATGCGTCCGGTTTCTGTTCCTGTAGATATAGAACAGAATGAATAAAAATATTGTGTAAAAAGAATGACTGTTAATTTTATTGACTTATTTAACAGTTAATATGTTTATTATACTATGGGGGGATTAAAGCATGAAAAAGATAATTGGTTTGTTATTAACTTTGTCAGTATCTATAGGTATTTTGTTATTTAGCGCTGATTCCGTTATTGCGGCGTCTTATAACAGTTCTGCTGCTTTAAATTACGCCGCGGCTCATTGGAATGATAACGTTGGTCTTTGCGCCGAGTTTGTTTCCAACTGTTTAAGCGCGGGAGGTTGCAGTGCATGGAGCAGGAGCAGCAGCGCTTTAAGAAATCAGCTGATAAATTCCGGACTTGGAACCGAGTATGAATTAACCTTGAATTCAGATAAGTCAATAACAGCGTCGAACTATTCAGGGAAGTTAGCTGCCGGAGATGTTATTTTTTATTATTGTCCCGGAGCGAAATGTTCAGCGCGGCCGTATGTTCACACAGTGCTTTGTAATGGAGCGGACGCAAATGGATATGTAAAGGTCTATGCACATAATAAAGCGAATAACGGAAGTAAAAAATATTATTATAGCAAGACTTGTCCGAATTGCGGAACCGGTATATATAAAGCATATGTATATCATTTTAAAACAAATGAAACTCCGGCAAATATTGGTACGAATGTCTATGGGACAATTATCAATACTGCTTGCTGGAAACCAATTACATATAATCCGGCTGACGGTTTAGTCAGATTGAATCAGGCTAACGGAATGGCAAATCAGGCCTGGAAGTTTTTTAGACAATCGGATGGCAGTTATGTTATTAAATCAGCTGTGGATCAAAAGGTGTTAGAAATATTCAATGGCGATACTGCTGATGGAACTCCAATAGTTGTTAGAAATACTGACTGGGGAGGCGCATATCAGCGGTGGTACTTGTATCCATACGGAAACAATGGAGGTTATATTATAAAGTCAAAGCATTATCCGGAAAAAAACCTTGTTTTAGATTTATGCGGCGGTAGCACTGTGGATAATAATATTATACAAATTCATGAAAGAAATAACACAAATGCACAAATTTTTTCGGTCTATACAGCGTCAGACAGTGTTATTGCTTCTCCAAATTTAACGGTTTCTGCAGGAACTGCTGTTACCAATACGGTTTTTAATTGGAATAATGTTCCGGGTAAAGACAGATATGATTTGAAAATATGGAAGGTTAAAATTGAAGGGGATTCTTATCATACAGAATGGGGAACCTATTCCGGATATGGAAAGGTTTTGCCTGCCGGGAATTATGTTGCTTATGTAGACGCTGTTAATGCATTTGATTGTCTTAGAAGCAATGTTGTTCAGTTTACAGTCAAAAATCCAATTTTTAAAGTAAGTTTTAATTCTAATGGAGGCAGTTGCTCAACATCAAGCAAAAATGTTACATATACTGCAACTTACGGTGATTTACCTGTCCCGACACGAACCGGCTACACATTTAAAGGGTGGTACACATCTGCAAGCGGTACAACAAAAATAACAGGTGAAAACAAGGTTAATATAACTTCAAATCAAACGCTTTATGCACAGTGGACGCCAAGCTCTTATACTGTGAGTTTCAATTCAAATGGAGGAGTTTGCTCTATAAATAAAAAAACTGTGTCATATAATGCGTCTTACGGTGATTTACCTGTCCCAACACGAACCGGCTACACATTTAAAGGGTGGTACACATCTGCAAGCGGTACAACAAAAATAACAGGTGAAAGCAAGGTTAATATAACTTCAAATCAAACGCTTTATGCACAGTGGATTCCAAATACTTATACAGTAGTATATAATCCAAACGGCGGAATAGGAACAACAGCAAATTCATCACATACATTTGACACTGCAAAATCTCTTAATATTAATAATTTTACTAAAGAGGGATATTCATTTAAAGGCTGGTCTAAAAACAAAGACGCAGAGATACCTGAATTTACTGATCAACAGTCTGTTAAAAACCTTACGTCTCAAAATAATGCAGTTGTAAACATGTATGCGGTATGGAGCCCAAACAATAGCTCCGCTTATACAAAAACAACTTTAAAAGATGGTATTTTTAATGTAAAAGCATTTAACTTAAATGAAAATTGTATTATAATTCTGGCATTGTATAAAGACGGTCTGCTTGTTGAAACACAACAAATGGAATATGATAAAACAGACGTTATTTTCTATGCAGACAAGGAATTCGATTCGGCTAAGGTTATGGTTTGGAAAGACTCTCAAAGTCAAATACCATTAACTGATACTGAGGATGTTGTGATTCCATAACAGGCTTGATATTAGATTGATATTAATATATAATAATTTTATGGTCAATTTTTGGGGGAATGAGTATGTTTACTATAGCGATTTGTGATGATAATAAACAGGATTGTTCTAACCTGTGCAATATGGTGGAGCAATATTTTTGCGGAAAGCAGAAGATTGAATTACATTCCTTTCAAAGCGGACTGGTTTTATATCAGTTTATGAAGAGTCAGAACGTGCATCTTGTGATTATGGATATCATGCTTGATAATCAAAGTGGTATTGATATTGTTAAACAGCTTAAATATATAGCGCCGGATTGTAAAATTATCTTTGTATCTATCAACCCTGAGTATTTTCAGGATGTTTATTATGTGGATCATCTGCAGTTTTTAGTTAAACCTATTGAACGCAAAAGATTAGATTTTGCTTTGGGTAAAGCTGCCGCACTGTGTGAAAAAGAATATGTCTGTTTAAAAATCCAGGGAACAGTACAAAAGATTTTATCAGAATCTATTCTTTATTTTGAAGTCTCAGGACACAATACTACTATATGTCTGAATGACGGAACTGAACAGACGTGTTATATTTCTTTAAAAGAGATAGAGCGGAAGCTGAATCAAGCAACATTTTTACGATGTCACCGGAGTTTTATTGTTAATATGAAGCATGTATCACGGTACGAAAGGTCGTCGCTCCAGTTAGATGATAAACATATGATTTCAATAGGAAAAAAGTATGAAAAGGACGTGCGGCAAAGGCTGATGTCTTACTGGAAAGATGTAATCTAAGGGGGATTAAGATGGAAAACGGTACGCCGCTTTATTTTTGCTTTTTTATCATTACATCAGCTATTGGAACAATTAATTCAGCTTTATTTTTTGTATGGTTGTTGGAACCGAGATGGAAATGGTGGAAAACTGCCGGGATTTTGTTCTTGTCTTTTTTTGTACCGACAATGATTCTTCTGCCTTTGCGTGAAATAATATTGGTAAAGTCTCCGGTTTTGCTGGCGGTTACGGTTGCCGCAGTGGCATTCTGTTTTAAGGATAAATTTTGGCAAAAGGCGCTGTGCGTGACAATTTATCTTGTCAGCGGTTTAATTATAGAAATGGGCGGTTCTACTGTCTGCAATCTAGTGATAGGCAAACCGTATGTTTGGGAATTTATTTCGGTAGGAGATTGGTTATTTTATATTTTTATCAATGTCTGTATTCAGCTGACTGTCTATGCTATTATCATACTTCTATACCGGAGGCGGAATTTTAAGGATGTGCTGCCGCAGAGGGGGATTATCAGTATTGTATTATTTTTGACAGGTCAGATTACACTGTCTTTGTTTGTCATGGCGGTTACATATCAGTATAAGCTTTATTCAGTTGGTATTGTGATATTGTGTATATTAATTAATGTTATATCAGGCGGTTTAGGTATTTGGATGGTTTATAGGAATATTCAGATGCTGAGGAGTGAAACCGAACTTGAAACTGTCAGAAAACAGCTTGACATGCAGGAGACATACACCGGGCAGATACGCAGCCAGTATGAGACAGTAAGACGGCTGAAGCATGATTTTAATAATCACTTAAAAACTCTTTCCGGACTTAGCCGGCAACATAATTATGACGAGTTGGATCAATATTTAAATGCGCTGTCAGAAGAAATTTCACTGCTGGATAAAGCTACTTTCTGTACGCGCCCGGCTGTTGACGCGGTACTTTATCACATTGACCAAACTGCAATACAGACAGGTATTAAAACAGAATTTCAGGTTTTTGAGATAGAAAAGTTAACGGTTCCAGACATAAAGTTATGCTCAATTTTATTTAACTTGCTTTCAAATGCACTCGAAGCCTGCGCAAAGGTTGACGGTGAGAAGTATATTCATCTCAAGACGGGTATAAAGGCGGGTAACTATATTATTTCGGTAGAAAACACGTCATTGCCTCCGGCTAAAGGGTTTGAATCAGTTAAAGCGGATCGAGTTAATCATGGATTGGGGTTGAAGATTGTAAGCGATCTTGCAGCCGGTCTAGGAGGAATGAGCGAATTCAGTTACGAAAATGGAGTGTTTAGTAGTGTAGTCTGCTTGCCATGGTACAATGAATCAGCTTTTATATAGAACAGATGTTAATTAGACAACTGCTAATATTAAAAAGTAGTTGCTATTTTAGAGATTTTAAAATTTGAAATGTTATAAATAATTAGAGTGCAGTTTAACTTGATGTAAAGGCGAGGTATATATTTAGTAAATTTATTTTTAATTTGCTGTGTATTATCAGAACAAAGAATTTAGTTTTATAAAAATTAACAGAACCTTAGTGAATACTAGAGTTCTGTTTTTTTGCATATTTTATATTAATTGCGCTATATATTTGTATTGGTTGCGATTGTTTTTCTATAGAATATAAAACCATCTGTTTGAATAATATTTTTACAAAATATATATAAGTAATGGTTTTATTATGGAATTATATAAAATGAAAAATAGTGTACATATAAATTAAATTTATTGCGTCACAGAGCAGAAGGCTATTCGCCTTCTGCAACAATTTTTTCCAATACCGCGATAAGGTCTGACATAGTATTCAGCTGTACGTCTTTTTCAAGAATAGCATTCTTTAATGCGATTGGTAAGCTTTCAAATTTATCGCGTAAGTTTGGAGCTACATATGACATAAAAATCACCTCTGAAGTATATAGTATCCAAATGTCAGATAAACATACAGTAAATAAAGTTCAAACAATGCTTTATTAAAATGAAAAAGCTGCTTTGTTATTCAAAAGAGACTTATTCCCGTGTTAATATATAATATAAATTAGCATAAATTTTAGTTTCAGGGCGTTTTGAATGAGGAGAATAAAAATTTTTGCAGGCGGATTGTATTTTTGATGATATGTATAATTTGCTTTAAAATAAAATATTAAAATTTAAATAGCTAATTTTCAGATGTATTATTTAATCAGTCTTTTATGCTTATTAATTTGACATAGGTTCGTCATTTATATCAGCGTATTTAAACTTTATGGAAAAACCACAAAGCATTATTCACGCAGTTATTAGACTGCATAAATTTGCGTCTCCCAATTTATCAAAGTCAACATGCCAAAGCCATGATACATCCTTTCTATTATTTGCAAGGCCGTTTATCGCAGAGATAAAATTATTTTTTTATAATCATCTGCACAATTGATTGGCTCGCATAGTCGGAATTTATATTACACAAAGTATTATAGCTTGTAAAAAGTTTCATTATTTTAACATAAAGTCTCCGCGATAAAGAATTTATGTGCGATAAGTCACATATCTTTTTGTACGAGAAATTGATAAAATATCTTTATATTTTGTCAAAGGATGTGGAGAAATGGAAATTTTAAAATTGTACTTTGGAAAAACTTTATACTATAAAAGACTTTATTTTGGCATAAGTCAAGAAGCAATGGCTGAAAAATGCTGCATATCATTAAGGCAGTATGTTGATATAGAAAATGGAAAGAGATTGCCGTCATTCAAAAGTTTAATTAATATCATAATTAAAAGCGGAATAGATTTGGATGAGTTTATTAAGGAGATTCAAGAGGAGGGGTATACTCCGGAAGATTATAAAAACGTAAAAAATAATTGATAAGTTTATATCGTTTTAATGAATTAAAAATATGATATAAACCCATATTTAAAATAAATAGTTTCCGGTTTTATTGTATTTGATTTGAACTATAAAATTTTTGATTAAGAAACTAACGAATTTATTATTTTTAAAATGGTGTTTAAAAGTAAATATAAGTTTGAAACAGCCGACTGCAGTAATGCAGTCGGCTGTTTTATTATATCAGTAGTTTGAACACGAAAACTGCCCGGCATATGTTATAATTTATCCTTTATCTTACATTTCTGTTCACTTTACAGCAATTTTTCATTTTTTACTGCTGCGTGAAAAAATCTGAAGCCGTATAATAGACTGTAATTATAAAAATATTTTATTTGAGGTTAAGAAAACGTCAGTATATACTGAATTAAGACTCGTATATAATTATATATGAATTGTCAAAAAACGACTTCCATTGAAGTCAATATATAAGAAATAGTGCTTTACAAAAAATTTTGTCAGTGTTAAAATATAACATATAGAATATAAAATAATGTGGTGGTACATATGCATGATATATGGAATCCGTGGCATGGCTGCGTTAAATGCAGCGAGGGCTGTGATAACTGCTATATGTATTTTTTGGACAAGGCGCATGGAAATGACGGTTCTGAGATATATAAGACTAAAAATGGCTTTCGATATCCCATTCAAAAGAGCAGAGGAGGCGGATATAAAATAAAAAGCGGCGAGATGATACGGGTTTGCATGACGTCAGACTTTTTCTTAGAAGAAGCGGATCCGTGGAGAGACGAGGCGTGGGAGATTATTAGAAGCAGAAGCGATGTTATTTTTTATTTGCTTACCAAACGCCCGGAGCGTGTGGCTAAGCATTTGCCGAATGATTGGGGAGACGGCTGGGAAAATGTGTTTTTTAATGTAACTTGTGAAAACCAAAAAAGGGCGGATGAACGTTTGCCTATCCTGATGGATCTGCCGTTTAAGCATAAAGGAATTATGTGCGCTCCGTTTATTGGTCCGTTAAGCATTGAAAAGTATTTAAACGGCGGACAAATTGAGCAGGTTATCTGCGGAGGAGAGAATTACAATGGAGCGCGTCCGTGTGATTATGATTGGGTCAAATCTCTACAAAACGAATGTAAAAAATATGATGTAACGTTTTGTTTTATTGAGACAGGGACGGTTTTTATAAAGGACGGTAAAAGATATAATATTCCCAATAAAAGAATACAAAGCGAGATGGCGTATAAATCGGGAATCAGTTATAGCGGAAAGAAAATTAAGTTTAATCTAAAGAGTAGGTACGGTTACAAAATACCGGAGAGTGAAATGTATGTTCCATATTTCAGAGAAGTGTGCGGAACCTGCGGCAGCAGACCTATTTGCAACGGCTGCGGTAACTGCGGCAGGTGCAGTCAGGTAACTAAGTAGTGCAAGCGCTTAAAAAGGAGGAATGTTATAGAAATAGTTAAGTTTAAGACGCACTTGTAAAACGTTTGGACAATATTTATTATAGTAATGCTGCAGGACGTCTTTAAATGGTTCATCCGGCGGAAAATATCTGTCGTAAGAATTAAGCATACTAAATATTATCTTCTTAATTTAAAGTTTTTTGTGTTTTAGAGAGATGATAGAAGTGTGTTATTAAATCAGCTGAAAATCTTTAAACATTTGTATGCGAAAGGTATTGCTATTGAGTTTATAGCTGTATATGGTATTAAATATAAAAAAATATAGAGAAATGAGGTATAAAAATGAAAAATTATTATTTTAAGTTTTTGGCTGTGATATTATCCGCTGTGATGGTTTTTGGTACAGTTTCGGTTTTTTCGGAACCTCAGAATTCAGAACCTCAGTTTGAGGAATTATCGCAGGATTTTTTAGACTATATAAATTTGGATGAAAGTGAGAGAAGCGGGATTGTCGCTCCATTCCCGGCAGAAATCAAACAAGAGCATAATAATGACGCTGTTCTCAGCAGTGTTTTACCTGAAAGATATGACGGCAGGGATTATGAGTATTTGCCTCCGGTAAAAAATCAAATGAGCACCGGAACTTGTTGGGCTTTTTCAGCCACAACAGCGCTTGCTGCATCAATGCAGAAACAGTATCCGGGAAATATTTTTGACTTTTCGGTGCGTCATATGGAGAATTCAGAAGCTATAAACCCAAATGATTTAGCTGACCCTGATTCTTTAAACCGTTATGTGGACGGCGGCGGGTATGGTTTGTCTCCGCTTGGATATTTTATGAGAGGAGCAGGACCCGTTGATGAATCTGAAATGCCGTTTCAGAATAATATTGAAGCAGAAAATAAGGCAGACCTTTTAATAAAACCCATCGCTCAGGTAAAAGAAGCCGAATATATGCCGCATAAGGAAACTTTTTTACTACCCGATACCACTGATGAATTTATTGCTGAAGCTAAATATAATATAATGAAATATGGAGCCGCTGGATGTGCGTATTATAGTTACGATCCGTTATATAATATGGACAAAAACTCATTTTATAATAATCAGCGCGGTACCTATCAAAATCATGCGGTTACTATAATTGGTTGGGATGATAACTTTTCGGCTGACAATTTTGTAGCAAAACCGCCTGCAGACGGAGCTTGGATAATACAAAACAGCTGGGGTTCGGATTGGGGAGACGATGGATGTTTTTATATGTCGTATTATGACGAAACGCTTGATGAATTAATTTTTTATCAGGATTCAACTCCATATTTGGAATACGATAACAGATACTATTTAGACCCTGCAGGATGGACAAGAGGACTTGGATATCCTGACAGCAACGGTATTTCTTATGGGATGAATATATTCGAGAAGCTTCCGGGAGAAGAGGCTTTAACAGAAGTGACTATAGGTGTAAGAGGGGATACGGATTATTCTATATATGTGATTCCTGACGCTGACAAAATAGATCCGGCGTCTTATGATACATCAAAAGATACTCCTGTTTGCACAGGTAATACCGATCATGCCGGATATATCACTGCGGAACTTCAAAACCCTGTGATTTTAGACGGAGAACGTTTTGCAGTGATAGTAAAATACAGCTGCCCGAGTTATATATACAGCCTGCCGGTTGAAGCCAGAATTAAGGTATATACTGAATACTATCATTTAGCTGCTGAGCCGGGAACAAGCTATATATCCGCTGAGGGTAAAGACTGGACAGAAATAAGCAACGAGAAATATGATTATGCCAATTGTTCGATAAAGGCTTTTACAAAGGATATCACGCCAAAGACAGAAGTAACGTTTGAGACTTTGGACCCAAAGGGAATTATGAGCGTGTATGACAAAGACGGCAGAAAAGCCGCCAAGAAAGCCGACGGCAGTTTTGCTTTGCCGAACGGTAATTATACTTATGTCCAGAGTACATATCATTGTAAAGATGTTACCGGAACTTTTTCCGTTAGCGGGGAGGAAAGTATAACTGTTAAAGTCGAAGGAAAAATGGAGCCCGGAGACTATTCTCCGGAATTAATTAAAAGAACTTATGAGTATGAAAAAGAACTGAACAGCGATGGGTCCCTTTCAGTAGGATTTGATTTGGGGAAAGGAACTTTAGCCGCAGAAAACGCTGTTGCGTGTGACGAGGGGATTCCCCTTGAACTGGGCGCAGACTATAATATCTCAGGGAACAGTATTGTTTTGACGCCTGAATATTTAAATGCAGTACGCAATTATATGATGCCTGACGGCGGTTCTTGGGTATTAGAAATTAAGTTTGATGATGATAAATTAACAGAATATCAGTTTGTTATAAAGTTTGAATCCTTAACGGTGGAAAATGTTGCTGATGAACTGATAAACGAATTGAGAAAGGCAAAACCCGGCGCCTTATCTGCGGATTTGGTTGCTTTGCTTCCTAAATTTATACAAGACAATTTTACATTTCTTTTTAATGGAGATCTTGAAGTTGAGTCGTCTAAGAACTATAATTTCGTGACCTGTGATGTTATAGTTATGTCAAATGACGGTACATATAAACGTCTCGCATATGATAATCAGATGTTATATAAAGTTGTCATGGCAGTAGAAAAATCGCATACGTTAACTGTGCGCGGATATGGAGATGTTTCGGGTACGCTGTTTATTTGTCAATATGACGGCAGCGGTTTATTGATTGACTCTAAGCCGTATACTTTGGAACTTAAAAATGGTGATGAGCTGGATTTTCCATATGAAATTGTTGAAGGAAGCGTTAGAAGGGAATTCTTTTTCTTCGATATGAATACGCTTGAGCCTTTGGCAAAATATTAGGTTTTAAAATGTGAAAGGAAGCAAGATGCAGATAAACAGACTGTTTGAGATAATTTATATTCTGCTCAATAAAGAGACCGTGACTTCGAAAGAGCTGGCTGAAAGGTTTGAGGTTTCAGCCAGAACTATATACAGAGATATAGATATTCTTTCCGCGGCCGGTATACCTATTTATACTGAGAAGGGCAGAAACGGCGGTATTTCTCTGCTTCACGATTTTGTGCTTAATAAGACGGTTCTGACGCAGGAGGAGAGAAACGATATTCTGTCTTCTCTTAAAGCTGTAAGTGCTGTGGGGGCGGACCGAACTGATACGGCGCTTAAAAAACTTGGCGCTATGTTTGGCGGAGGAGCGGATTCCTGGCTGGAAATAGATTTTTCGTCTTGGGCGGATTATAAGAAAACTGCCGAGACGTTTGAAATAATCAAGTCGGTCATTATTAATAAACAGGTGATAGAGTTTGAGTATTTCAGCGGTTCAGGCGAGAGAACAAAACGTGAGGCAGAGCCTTTAAAACTATGTTTTAAAGGTGGGTCATGGTATCTATATGCTTTCTGCAGGTTTAGAAATGATTTTAGATTTTTTAAACTGACCCGCATAATAAACGTGAAAATAAAAGAAGAAATTTTCAGCAGGAGTGTTCCCAGGAAGATTTTCAAAGAAAAAAATAGTTTCAACGATGAATTTATACGGTTGAAGATGAGAATATCGAAAAAGCTGGCTTACAGAGTTTATGATGAATTCGACGAATATTATGCGGATAAGGACGGCAGTTTCATTGCCTATATAATGTGTCCAAAGGACCAGTGGCTTTATTACTATATCTCAACTTTTGGGAAAGACTGTGAGGTTTTAGAGCCTAAAGAGGTTCGCAGCGGGTATAAGTCTGAAATAGAAAAAATATTAAAAATCTATAAACAAGAATAATAAGTTGTATAAATTAATAGATTAAATTAGTATATAGTTGGCGTGTTATATGGCTGTATGGATGAATATGAGGCAATGTATATGAAGAAAAACAAACGTATTATTGTAACAGTTTTATTAATAGTTTTGCTCTCTGCTGTTATAGCGGCCGCAGGCAAGGAATGCTATGATTTTGAGCGCAGAGCATGTTTCAGCCGGCTGACCGGATACACAGAAGAAATTGGCAGTGATATAAAGAGAACGCTTGAGAGTGACAGAAATATTTTAAACGGCGCTGCAAACATAATAAAACAGTATGATATTTCAGAGCGTGATGAGATAGTAAAAATCCTTTCTTCCTTTGAGGGAATGGGTTTAATTTCGCGTTTGGAGCTGTTGCTTCCGGGCGGTATGATGCTTACGGGTGACGGAGAAATTTTGGATATGTCAGGAGTGCTTTCTTATCAGGAGGAACTGTCAAAGGGTGTGCATATTTCTAAACGCGAAAAAGATTATCAAAATCAGTATAATTATATATTAAGACAATGTGTTCCTATTGAGCGAAACGGTGAAAATGAAGCCATTATTATCGGTGTGGTTGACCTTAATAAGCTTCCTGTATATTTTCCTGCCGCAGATTATGGCAATGAGACTCAGATTTATTTGGTTGAGAGGGAAACGGGTAATTTTTTGCAGGACACACAGCATAAAACGCTGGGGAATATGTATGGGTTCGGCGATAGAAAGACCAAAAAAGGTTACAGCAGCGACCAATTTGTTTCGGATATTGCCGCCGGAAAATCCAGCTCCGCGATTTTTTTGTCTCAAACATCAGGCGAGTATCTTTATTCTTACGTCTCACCTGTAGGCATACAAGATTGGATGATTTTGCTTAGCATCAGTGAGGATGAGGTGTTTTCTCAGGCTAACGTGATGATGAGGTTCTTCTTTGGATTAGCTCTGTCGTTTTTCCTCATTGTTTTAATTTATTTTATATGGATGATTAAGGATGTCAGGCGTGAAAATTTAAAGATGGATGAACAGCTCAAGAACGTTCAGTATATGCTTGAAGTTGAAAAGGAATTGTTTGACGCGCATTTGCATCCTGAGAATTTTAAGAGAGCACTTAAAAAGGTTTCTGATTATTTAACTGCAGAAGCGGCGTTTTTTTGGATAATCAACGGGCATTCCGATATTAAGTATTGTTATAACGGTTCGGGCATTGATTTTGATATAGATGAAGATAATGAAATGTCTGAATTGTTCCCGGGACTTTTTAATATTCTTCTTGAAAGGGGCGGCATATTAAGCTATGATATGAAGGCTGTTGCTGAGGAATTTCCTGTCGGAGGAAAGAACTTGGCTCAGTTTAATATTAACAATCTTATGCTTATTCCGGTATCAGGTTCAGGAGGTGAACTGACAATAATATTTGGCGCCTGCAATATGAAGCGCCGTTGGGAAAGCGATGTTCCGCTGAGACAGGTTTCTCTAAGCTTTTTTATGGCTTTAAACCATTATGAAGCTCATTATGAGCTGGAGAGACTTGGAAGAATAGACAACTTGACAGGGCTTTTGAACAGAAACAGTTTCAGCGCCGCTTTGGAAAGATTATCGAGTAATAAACCAAAGTCGTTTGGCTGTGTTTATATTGATGTTAACGGTCTTCATGAAATAAACAATTGCCTTGGTCATCAAGCCGGAGACGATATGCTGAAAGCTGTGGCGGATGCATTAAAGCGAAATTTTGGCGATGACGGCGTTTATCGGATTGGCGGAGACGAGTTCGTAATTTTAAGCGAAAATAAGACTGAGACTGTGATTTCAGAGAAAATTAAAGCTGTAAGATACGAACTTAAAAATCAAGGTTATGCGTTGTCGGTGGGAACGGCCTGGAAAGAATCTTTTAACAGATACGATTTGATAATTAATGAAGCAGAAGCAAAAATGAGAAATGATAAAAGAAAGTTTTATTGTGAAGGAGGAGCGGTCAGAAGTTCACGCAGTTTGGATAAGCAGGTTGAAAAGATGGTTTTGGAAAAACAGGACGCTGACGCGTTTCTCTCGGTTTTAGCTCCTGAATTCAAAGGGGTATATTTTGTCGATTTAGACAGGGATACAGTCAGACACCTCTATATACCGTTTTATTTTGAAAAAATTTTAAAAGAGACAGGTGATGTATTCAGCAAAGCCCTGCTGCTATATGCTGCTAGAAATGTAAGACCGAAATATATAGAGTATTTTAAAAGCGTGTGTGATTATAACGGTTTAAAAATGAAATTGAGCGATAATATAACGCCTGAATTTTTATATCAAAAAAAGGATGGCTCCTGGCTGAAGCTTAGAATATTAAAATTTAAGAATTACGGAGAGAACAGCCATGAGACTTTGTGGATATTTACGGATTCGGAATCCGAAATACAAAATTAAAACGTTTAATAAATAATCGTCAGATTATAAGGCGCCTCTCACGGCGCCTTTTTGTTATAACAACGTTCCGTTCATGGATAAGACTAAACAATATTTTTAGATTAAGAGGTATAAATTAATTAAAAATGATTCAGTTCAAAGAAACGGATTATGGATTTTTATATTATTGAGTATATCAAAGCAAATGAATGTCATAGATTTATGTTTCAATACTGAGCGGCAATTTTCATCAGGATTTCTAACGTGTTTACGGGAAATAAAAATTTGATTTGTTTTGTCAAATAAAAGATAAGCCCGGGTTGGTTAATATATTATTTTATAAAATATGACATGCTGTTGTCATATTAATAGTATTATAATAGCATTATCAAAACTTAGGAGGTAATAAAATGAAATATGAAATCGTTGAGTTGGAACCCAAAACCGTGGTTGGGATAAGCGCAGTGACATCCAATAACGACCCTGAAATGCAGAAAAAAATAGGTGACTTGTGGACAAGGCTGTATCCGGGCGGAGAAATAGCCAAGATAAAAAACAGAGCTAACAGTTTCGCTATAGGTCTTTATTCAGACTACGAGGGTGATAATTATTGTGTGACGGCAGGCTGTGAGGTAACTGAAGCGGATAATGACGATATGGTCATAAAAACCATTCCCGGAGGAAAATACGCAAAATTTTCTGTGCGCGGAAATATGGTTGACGCTGTTGCCGAGGCGTGGGAAGAAATATGGAAAATGAATCTTGAAAGAAGTTATAAGGCGGATTTTGAGGAATATCTTAATGAAGATTTTGAAAATGCAGAAATAAATCTTTATATTAGCTTATAAAATTTGTTTTACCGTCCGCCGGATTAATTTAAAAGATTTTCCCGGCGGGCGATAATTAAAATGGCTTGTTTATTAATTATATACGAGCGAATCATCACATTTGTTTTCTCGGCTGTCCGCCCATTTCTCAAATTCGTTTAAAGGCAGAGGTTTTGAAAAAATATATCCCTGAACCATATCGCAATTGACGCTTTTGAGAAAATTTAACTGTTCAGAAGTTTCAATACCTTCCGCAACAACGTGTATGTTCAGCCTTTTGGCAAGGTCTATAAAACTTATGATTATATTTTGGCTCTTTGAGTTTGTTATATCCTCAAAAAACTTTCGGTCCAGTTTGATAGCGTCGACATTAAATTCTTTTAAAAGTCCCAGTGAAGAAAAACCAACTCCGAAATCATCCAATGAACATAGAAAGCCATAACTATGCATTTGGTTTATTGCGTTTTTCACCAGTTCTATTTGTTGGTTATCAAAAAATATTGATTCTGTTAATTCAAGTTCGATTACTCCATCCGGAATGTTATACTTGTTTTTCAGCTCAATAAACGGACGCAGATAATTTAAATTTCTAAAATGTACCCTTGAAAGATTAACAGATATGGTAAAAAGTTTTTTCCCGCTGTCTATTCTTTGCTTTTGGTATTCACATACTTTTTCAAATACATAAAGGTCCAGCTGTATTATGTTTCCGTTTCTTTCAAACAGAGGAATAAAATCTGACGGATAGATAATCCCGCGGTCGGGATGAAACCACCTTACAAGGGCCTCAGCGCCGCCTGTTTCACTGTTTTTAAGGTTTATTTTGGGCTGAATATAAACGTGAAAATCATTGTTTTTTATTGAGTCGTCAAACAGACTGCAAAGTTTCTGTTCCATAATCATTTTATTTGTTATCTCAGAGTTATAAAATGAACAATCTGAAATTTTATTTTGAAGCTGACAGGCTGTGCGGGCGCGGTCTTGAATCATTCTTATGTTTAAGCCGGGCTCCTCCACTATATATGCGCCTTGTGAGATTTTTATATTATGTGGAATATCAGAGTTTTGCGCGTATGAATTAATATCGGCTGTCATTTCATCAATGCGTTTTTGTATAACGTTTTTGTCAGATTCTTTTAAGCATAAGAAAAAGTGGTCTGCTTCACTCCGCGTTATCATCTCGTCTTCTTTAATATGGCGGCTTAATACTTTATGTATATATCTAATAGTATCATTGCCGGTTTCAATTCCATAATTTAAATTGATAAGTTTAAACCCCTTAATATTCATCATTATAACAGTATAAGTCATGGGCGGTGATTCTGAAATTAACTTTTGACACTCCAATTGAAAAGCGGAGTTGTTTAACCCTCCGGTAAGACTGTCTGAGAATGCAAACTTTTTAAGCCGGTTTTCGCTTTTTCTATAATATCTGAATATTATAATCAGAAACAAAGCAAAGATAAGTACGACGATACCGACTATTATAAACGAGCGCAATATATAGTTGTTTGCCTCGCCCGATATTAAATCAGCCGGAACAAGAGTCAGCAGTACCCAATTATTTATGCCCAGCGGATGATATGAAAGAACAAGGCGTGAATTGTTTACGGAAGTAAAATTGAATACTCCGGGTTCTCCGCTGGACATATGACTTTTCATTTCTTCAATAGCATTTTTTGTCTTGTTTTCATCTTTGGCCATAAATATGCTATCAAGCTGAATAAACGGCTTTACATCTGTAGGTGAAATTACAACCTTGCCATTATTGTCAATAATACAGGAAAGGCCGCTTCCGTTAAAGCTTTTTGGCGCGATTAGGTTTTGTATGTTTTCTTTTTTGCAGACGCCTGCCAGAACTTGATTAATCTCACCGTTAGATTCTACTGGAACGGAAAATACCAGGCTTTGACCTTCAATATATGTAATTGATTTTTCGCCGTTATATGAATTCTTTATGCCGGATAAATTGTTTAGGTTTTCAGTATTTGAGGGAATAGTTTTATTGTTTTTATCAAGCAAGATAAGAGAATCGAAATCTAATATTTCTGCTTTTCTGTTTAAAAATTCTTCCAGTAAATCTTCATTTGGTAACTTTTTAATAGAGTCGCTCAATAATTCCAAAGCCAGTTCAAAAGAGTTGATTTTTGATGATATATCGTTGGCTTGTTGAAATGACGCGTCTTTGACATAAGAATTGGTGCTGTTTTCAAGAACCGTGTTTAGCCCGGAGGTGTTCCATAGCATAAAAGTTATTACAGCCGTTAGAATTATAGAAACAATACAGGTTTGAATAACAGGACTTACAGACATACTATATATTTTTACGTCTTGTGTTTTTTTCATTTTAACAACTCCTGAATTTCTATATCATAATTATTGTGTAATAATTTTAGCATGATTTTTTTAGTAAAACAATAAGATATTTGAGTACGTATACATATAGCTAATTGTTAAATAATGAATTTTATGTTATAATAATCTAAGATAAACATTTATCGGGAGAAGAGTTATGAAAGATAAAACCACCTTATTTGAGTATTTATATGAGAATTTAAAAGAACAGATAGTCAGCGGCAGAATTAAATGCGGTGAAAGTCTTCCGTCGATGAACAGTGTTTCTGAACAGTATAATATAGGAATACGGACAGTAAAAGATGTTTTCAGAGCTTTGAGCAGCGAGGGATATATTAAGACAGAGGAGAGAAAGGCTGCGGTTGTTATCTACAGCGATAATAAAGACAGCCAAGAATCAGCGGTTAAGTATGTATTGGAGCGTAAATCATTTATTGTTGAAGTTTATCAAACCATGGCCTTGTTGATGCCTGAACTGTTTTGTTTTTCGTCTCAGGTTTGCGGTCAGAAATATTTAGATTTATGGGAAAAGAGCTTGAGCCGCAGCAAGAAGAAAGATACGCAAAGCAGATGGAGCGTGGCTTCTGATTTTCTTTATGATATTTTGGAAAAATCAAATAACTTACTGTTCCGCGATTTATTTGTTAGTTTAGAGGTATATGCCAGGCTTCCGCTTTTTTCAAGCCATGACGGATTTATTGAGTTAGTGGATACAAAAAGTATAGGGAATTCGATGTGGGTAATGGAATCATTGCTTACCGGGAACAGAAGCGAAATAATTTATAGATTCGGATTAATGTATGACGCGGTAATTAACGCAATACAAAAGTATTTGGATATAATGGCCGAAAAAAATCCAAATGTCGAAGAGGGAGAGTATGACTATTCCTGGGCGGCTGAAAGGGGAAGAGAACATTATTATACTCAAATAGCTCGGGAACTGATAGATAAAATCGGAAGCGGAATATATAAGCCGGACACATTTTTGCCGCATGAGGCTGAACTTTCTGAACAATATGGAGTTAGCGTATCAACAGTCAGAAAAGCTATTTTAATGCTGAATGAACTAGGGTTTGCCAAAACGTTTAATGCAAAAGGAACAAAAGCTATGCTGCAGAATAAAGAAATGGCGATGAAAAGTATAAAGAATAAAAAATACAAGCGGGATACTTTAATGTATTTAAGCGCTCTGCAGCTTATGACCATAACGGTTAAGGCTGCGGCGGAGTCAGCCTTTCAAAACATAGATAAAGATGTTATAAATGAATTGGATGAAAAAATGAGTTGTCATGATTCCATAAATCTTGATTGTATTCAGGAATGTATAAATAAGTATGTGAGTTTGCGTCCTTTAAAAACAATATTAGAGGAAACGGGTGAAATAATTTACGGGGGATATTATTACGCTTTTTACAGAGACGGCAGTCAAGCCGCAAATTTACTGAATTTTAAAAGTCAAAAGGCATTTGAATGTTTAAAACATGGGGATAAAAAAGGGTTTGCCGCGAAGACTTCCGAATGTTACGGTCATATCCTTAAAATAGTGCGTGATTATTTAATTGGATATGGATTGACAGAGGCCAAAAACTTTGTAGTGCCGGAATAAAAATAATTTATAATTGATTAGCTGTGCTGAAAGGTTTGCAAATCTAATTTTTATTAAATACAAATCAGATAAGTAAAAATATGGCAGGCCTGAATTATTCAGGCCTGCCATATTATAATTATATGTTATTTTTATAAGAAATAACATATTCGGAAGTTATAAAGATTCTATATATTTTAATTAAATACAATTGTCGATTTTATTTAGGATATATGGAATAACAAAAAATACGGCAGCTGAAAATCATCTCAGCATAGGCTGATTTATAACAGCTGATAAAATCGGCTGTACGTGAAACGTCCTAAATGTTTTTATCTGCTTATAAAAAAGCTCTTGGCAGATTACGGTAATATAGTTAGTTAAATAAAATTTTTAATTTTACTCTCTGTGTTTACATGAAATAAATTTATGAAATTCCTCAGGAATATTTTCGGCAGATAAATTTTCATGAACCGAACATGTTCCGGCTTCCTTTGCGGTTTCATAATACCAGCATTTATAATTCAGCATATCAAGCATTTTTTGAGTTTCTTCAATTTGCCGCTCGACAGCTTTCTTTTGCTTAGTGATAATTTCGAGACGTCTGTCTATAGTGCCATCGCCCTCAATACATAAGTCAACGAATTCTTTTATATCTTTGATAGGCATGCCGGTTTTTTTTAAACATTCAATTATCTGAAGCCAAGACATGTCTTTTTCCTGAAACATTCTTATACCGCCGCTGGAACGTTCAATAAACGGCAGCATTCCTTCTTTGTCGTAGTATCTCAGCGTTGACGGAGCCACATTTAATCTCTTAGCCATTTCCCCAATTGTATAAACCATAACCAGTCCTCCAAAAAAATAGAAAAATTTTCAAAAAAGGTATTGACTTAAAGTTAACTTTAAGTTGTATAATGTATTTGAACATTAAGAATTGTATCACAAAATTTAAATCAAGTCAATGGAGGAATAGAAAATGAGTTTTAATATGTATGTACCAACAAGAATATTATTTGGTTTAGGAGCTGTTAAAAAACTGCATGAACAGGAGTTTCCGGGAAAGAAAGCTGTTATAGTAATATCAAACGGCAAGTCAACAAAGGAAAACGGATATTTGGATACTGTAAAAAGTGAAATGAGCAAGGCGGGAGTTGAGACGGTTGTTTTTGATAAGATTCAGCCGAATCCGCTTAAAGCCACAGCTGAGGAGGGCGGAAAGTTCGCTCGTGAAAACAACTGTGATTTCATAGTAGCCTTGGGCGGCGGCAGTGTTATGGACGCGTCAAAAGCAATAGCTGTTTCAGCAACTAATGACGGAGACTTATGGGATTATGCCTTTGGAAAGACAGGCAAAGGTATGCCGATAAAGAATGCTCCGCTTCCTATAGTTGCTGTAACCACGACTGCCGGAACCGGTTCGGAGGTGGACCAGTGGGGTGTTATAACCAACCCTGAAACTAACGAAAAAATAGGGTTCGGCGGTATAGATGAGCTGTTTCCTATAATAGCGGTTGTTGACCCTGAGCTTATGAAAACTGTTCCGCCGCGTTTCACAGCATATCAGGGATTTGACGCTTTGTTTCATAGTACGGAGTGTTATATTGCAAAGTGCTCAAATCTTATGAGCGATATGTATGCTTTAACGGCAATAGAAAATATTGGCAATTATCTGCCAAGGGCGGTTAAAGACGGGAATGATATTGAGGCAAGAGAGCATGTGGCTTTAGCGAATACATTATCAGGAGTTGTAATGACCTTGAGCAGCTGTACAAGCGAGCACTCTATTGAGCACGCCATGAGCGCCTATCACCAGGATTTGCCTCATGGAGCCGGTCTGATAATGATTTCTAAAGAGTATTATAAGTATTTTATCAGCCAGCATATTTGTGACGAGCGTTTTGTTAAAATGGCTAAGGCGCTGGGAATGGAGAACGCGGATAAAGCTGATGATTTTATCACTGCTCTTGAAAAACTTCAGAACGATTGCGGTGTAGGAGATTTAAAAATGAGTGATTTCGGAATTGAGAAAATTGAAGCCGATGTTATAGCAGCCAACGCCCGTGAGACAATGGGAGGATTGTTTGAAGCTGACCCGTGTGAATTGGGTCATGAGGACTGCGCTGAGATAGTTAAAAAATCTTATCGTTAATAGGAGGTCTGTTTATGAAAGGTCTGGTATTATATTACTCATACAGCGGTAACACAGAAAAAGTGGCTAAAATGATTCAAAGAGCCACAGGTTTTGATATAGCTGAAATAAAACCTGTCAAAAATTATGAAGGGGACTATAACTCGGTTGTAAATCAAGGAAAAAAGGAAGTTGACAATAGGGTGGAGCCTGAGATAGTGGATTTAAAATGTGACTTGAGCCAATATGATACCGTAGTTTTAGGCTCGCCGGTTTGGTGGTATACTTTTGCTCCTCCTGTCAGAACAGTGCTGTCGGGAAATAATTGGAGCGGAAAGGTTATATATCCTTTTGCAACAAACGGCGGGTGGCTTGGCCACACCTTTGAAGATATAAAAGATATGTGCCGGGGCGCAGAGGTCAAAAGCGGTCTTAATCTTAAATTCAGCGGAACGGCGATGAAGACAAAGAAAGACGAAATAGAAAAGTGGACAGAGAATATTAAGCAAGGCGGTGAGTTATAATGAATAATATTGGTATTTTTCCGAGAGGCGGAGAACTGCCTGAAATGTTCGCAGAATATTTCAGCGGAAAAGCGTATCTCAACATGCTCACTGAAAAAGGAGTTTCTATAGGTAATGTCACGTTTGAACCGGGATGCAGAAATAACTGGCACATTCATCACAAGGGCGGACAGATTCTGCTCGTTACTTATGGCTCAGGCTGGTATCAGGCTGAGGGCGAAAAAGCAGTAAAGCTACACGCCGGAGACGTTGTCAATATTCCGCCGGAAGTAAAGCATTGGCACGGAGCGGCAAAGGACAGTGTTTTTGTCCATTTAGCTGTTGAGGTTCCAGCCGAAGAGGCTTATAACGAATGGCTGGAGCCTGTTTCAGATGAAGCATATAATAATTTAGAATAAGGGGATATAATATGAAATATATAACTTTGAACAATGGTGTAAAAATGCCTATACTCGGTTATGGAGTGTTTCAAGTCACTCCGGAGGAATGCGAAAGATGTGTGTCTGACGCTATTGAAACAGGATATAGGTCAATAGATACAGCCCAGGCGTATCATAACGAGGAGGGCGTTGGAAATGCGGTTGAAAAATGCGGTCTGCCTAGAGAGGAATTATTTATAACAACAAAAGTATGGATTTCAAACAGCGGTTACGAAAGAGCAAAAGCCTCAATAGAGGAGTCTTTAAATAAGCTTAAATCAGATTATATTGATTTGCTGCTTATTCATCAGCCGTTCGGAGATTATTACGGAACATACAGGGCTATGACAGAAGCTTATAAAGCCGGAAAAGTCAAAGCTATAGGGGTGAGCAATTTCTACCCTGACCGGCTTGTTGATTTCTGTAAGTTTAATGAAGTGCTTCCGGCGGTAAACCAAGTGGAAACGCACCCATTTTTACAGCAGAGAAAGGCTCATGATTGGATGAGAAAGTACGGCGTTAAACACGAATCATGGGGGCCGTTTGCGGAAGGGAAAAATAATATTTTCTCAAACCCGGTTTTAAAAGAAATTGGTGAAAGTCATAATAAATCAGTTGCTCAGGTTATTTTAAGGTATCTTATAGAAAATGATATTATAGTCATACCAAAGACAACGCATAAAGAAAGAATGAAAGAAAACATTAATATTTTTGATTTCGAACTTTCAAAAGAGGATAAGCAAAGAATTTTGGAATTAGACGGAACCGAAAGTTTATTTCTGTCCCATTATGACCCCGAAACTGTTGAATATTTAACAGGTTTAAAATAATATAAGAAAATAAAATCCCATATTGTGTTTTTAAAAGGCTCGGTAATGCTGAGCCTTTTAGCGTGCAGATAATAACGGACTTTTAACCCCTAGATCAATGGGGTCTAAACATTAAATTTGTGTATAATGCCAAACGCTTTATGCTTTGTTAACAATTTGGTCGCTTAGCATGCAGAAAAAGCGGTTTGAGAAAAAAGTTGTGCAAACAAGTAAGATTCCCTCAGTCTATGGAACTGTCATTGAAGCTGACTGAAGGATAAAAACCGCTCCAAAATGCTGTGCGCTCATCTGCAGCCACGCATATTCACTTTTCAGACGATAGGGGCTAAACATTAAATTTTGTGTATAATGTTAAACTCTTAATAATTTTATCGGCAGTCTGAGCGGCTCAACAATATTTAGCGGCTTTTAAACTTGCAAAATAGAATATGAGTGATATAATAGTTTTAATTTGATTATTAAAAAAGGAGAAATTAGTTTTATGGAAAATCACCCTATACCTCCGGTGTATGATAAAAATTCTAAGATCTTGATATTGGGAAGTTTCCCTTCGGTTAAATCAAGAGAAATGAAGTTTTTCTACGGTCATCCGCAAAATAGATTTTGGAAAGTTCTTGCAGAACTGACGCGTTCTGAATGTCCTCAAACGATTGAAGAAAAGAGAGAATTTTTAATTCATAATCACATTGCCGTATGGGATGTTATAAAAAGCTGTGATATAATTGGTTCGTCTGACAGCTCAATAAAGAATGTGAGTGTGAATGATATAAAAAATATAATTGAAAATTCTGATATAAAAGCAGTTTTTACAAACGGAGGAACAGCGCATAAACTATATAAAAAATATATGGACTGCGATTATGAAGCGGTAAAGCTTCCGTCTACCAGCCCTGCCAACGCCGCATATTCACTGGATAAATTAATAAATGAATGGAAAGTGATTTTAGATTATTTATAAATATTTCTCTTATTTGTTAATATTTATTCAGCAAATAAATTTATTTATAAAGTTAAGATAAAAAAATAATTGTCGTTAGATATGTTTTATTTTTTAAATTCCACATAAGATGTTTTTAAGTATAAATTTTCAATATACCATGATTTGTGTTTTAAAATTAAAGAAAAAACAATAGTTTTATTAAATATAAATTATTTTCAATACAGAAATAAAAGTTGTATTGAGATGTAAAAAATAAAGCCGCGTTAGTAAACCACATAAAAAACTTAATAATAGTAGGAAAACGGTGTTCTCTTCAGGCTTTTAGCCATGAAAAGAGCGCTGTTTTTTTGCAGCATTTTTGAAAAAGATAGTTTTATTACGTTCCATTTTTTATTTATTAGAGTTAGATTTTATATCTGTTGAAGCGTATTGAATTTATTGACTGATTTCGGAAATAATAATATGTAAAAGCAATGGTTCGGAGGAATAAAAATGAAAAAATCAGTCTGGACGGACAGTATTAAATTACCTGAGTTCCCAAAAGCGGACAAAGAAATGAAAACTGAAGTTTTAATTATAGGCGGCGGCATATGCGGAATACTATGCGCATACATGCTGGAGCAAAAAGGTATTGATTATATACTTGTTGAAGGAAGCAGAATAGGATATGGAATAACAAAAAATACGACGGCTAAAATAACGTCTCAGCACGGGTTGATTTATAATAAGCTGATAAAATCGGTCGGACGTGAAAAAGCCCAAATGTATTTATCCGCTAATGAAAAAGCTCTAAGAGAGTATAGATTAATAGCTGAAAATATAGACTGCGATTTTGAAACAAAAGACGCGTATGTTTATTCGATTAATGATAGAAAAAAGATTGAGGATGAGGTAAGCGCAGTAAACAGTCTGGGATTTAATGCAGAATTTGCATCTGAGACAAGCCTTCCATTCAAGACAGCAGGCGCCGTAAAATTTAAAAACCAGGCGCAGTTTAATCCAATGAAGTTTTTAAATGGAATAGTAAAAGGGCTGAATATATATGAAAATACTTTTATAACCGATATAAGTGAAAATTGGGCAAAGTTTGACGGCGGTAAGATATTGGCAGATAAAATAATTGTTGCAACACACTTTCCGTTTATAAATAAACACGGCAGTTATTTTATAAAGATGTATCAGAAGCGTTCATATGTTATTGCCTTTGAAAACGCAGACAATGTTGACGGTATGTATATTGATGAAGCTGAAAACGGTATGTCTTTCAGAAATTATGAAGACCTTTTGCTGATTGGGGGAGGAGGTCACAGGACGGGAAAGCAAGGAGGCAACTGGAGAGCGGTTAAAGAATTTTCAGAAAAATATTATCCTAAAGCTAAAGAAAAATTTTATTGGGCGGCTCAGGACTGCATGAGTTTGGACGGAATCCCATATATAGGACGTTACTCTAAAACCACTCCAAACTTGTATGTGGCCTCCGGGTTTAACAAGTGGGGAATGACATCGTCTATGGCGGCGGCTGAAATTCTTGCAGATTTGGTGGTTGGAAAGAGCAGTGAATATGAACCGCTGTTTAACCCAAGCAGGAATATTTTAAAGCCCCAGCTTTTTGTCAACGGTTTTGAAGCGGTAACAAATTTGCTGACGCCGACCTTAAAACGCTGCCCTCATTTGGGGTGTGCGCTTAAATGGAATAAGGCTGAGCACACCTGGGATTGTCCATGCCATGGCTCAAGGTTTGAAAAAAACGGGGATTTGATAGATAATCCTGCGACCGGAGGTGTTGATATTGGGTAACTATTTTGACGGATATTATTATAAACACCAAAAAGGAGACGATGTTCTTTCTTTGGTTGTGGGCAGGTCAAATTCAGAGGAGTTTATACAGGTAATAACCAGGGATTCTTCATACAATGTTCCGTTTATAGGTGAGAACTATTTTTCTGATAAAGGCGTTAGTTTAAATATAAAAACTGATGAAATTTCCTTAAACGGCGATTTGGAGTACCGGAATTTGTCGCCTATAAAATATGATATAATGGGGCCCTTTAAATATTTTCCAATGGAGTGCAGGCACAGAATCATAAGTATGCGCCACACACTGGAAGGCAGGCTGAAACTAAACGGAAAAGAAATAGACTTCACAAACGGTTTGGGATATATCGAAAAGGACAGCGGAAGGTCGTTTCCGTCATCATATGTATGGGTTCAGGCTAATGATTTTGATGAGCCCTGCTCAATTATGGCTTCTGTTGCGGATATACCATTTTTGGGATTTCATTTTAAAGGCTGCATTTGTATCATTCAGTATAATGGGACTGAATATAGAATGGCAACATATTTGGGAGTAAAGGTTATAAAGTGTGCCAAAGACAAAATAATTTTGGAGCAGGGGAAATATAAACTGGAGATAGATATAGACAAAAATAACGGACAAGAGCTGAGCGCCCCAAGCAAAGGTGAGATGACAAGAACGATAATAGAAACGGCAGCCTGCGCCGGGGAGTTTAGATTTTATAAAAATGACGATATGCTGTTTTCTTTAAAGTCAAACAATGTGAGTTTTGAATACGAGGCATAATAGAATAATTTGGCGCATCCATATTGGATGCGCCAAATCAACGCACCAATGTAGAGTGCGACGAACACATATAACGCTCTCATCAGTCTGAACATTTTTAATCTACGTACTCGTATAGGGTGCGACCATCAAACATTGTGCCGAGACTTCCCTCAATTATTGATTTCAATCCACGCACCCGTATAGGGGGCGACCTTGTCAAAGTAATTTAGGAAATCACAGTAGTTTTCATTTCAATCCGCGAACCCGCATAAGGCACGACACAACTTCTTTAATTCATCCGTTGTAAGTTTAACATTTCAATCCACACATACGCATAGTGGGTGACTTATTTTCTCATGTTTAGGTTTCTCTGATTCTATTTTAAAATTTAAAATTGCTAAACTGGTGTTAAAATTTTTTAATTTTTACAGCTTTTATCTATACACATTTATAAACTAGGGTCTATTCTTTTTTTACAATTTCTGCAAATTTCATAATGCTTTTGAGTTAAAAACTCTTCATCCTTTGTTGGTTTTACTCCGCCATCAACAATCCACTGTAATTCAATACAATAACCTAGTTCTATTTCTTTTTTCAACATTGGACAATCAACATCATCTACTATTTTAGTCATTTATTCATCACCTTATATATTATATTTGCAGTACAATCAGTAGTATAATTTCAATCCACGCACCCTTCACGGGTGCGACGCCTGAAAACCTTGATAGCATATTTACTTCCTTGTCATTTCAATCCACGCACCCGTGTAGGGTGCGACCGTCTAACAGAAGAACACGAAATAAATCAAAAGTTATTTCAATCCACGCACCCGTGTAGGGTGCGACTGCAAAAATATATAAAATTGGTATATTTTTATTCTTATAATTGTTATATTGCGACATAATATTTAAATCTTTAATATAATATGTGTTTATAAGAATGTCTCTAATTATATATTTTTGTAAAAACGCGGTGCGAACCTCCTAGGGAAATCATGTGAGCTTACGGTTCGCACCTAAAATATCAGGGGTTCATTTACATCGTGTGATGGCTTTATCCCTATATGCTCAACTTTGCTTTTGTAGTTGTTTCCAAGATAATAAAAACGCAGGCTATCAGTTTCTTTGTCTATTATTTTTTCTAACTTATGTAACAGCATTTTTGATTGTCCTGCATCAAGAAAACACTCAAATACTGAATTTTGTACTCCCTGACCATAGTTAACACACTGTTTCGCTACTTTCCTTAATCTTGTTTTTCCGGCGGGCGTTTCGGTGTTTACGTCATATGTGATTAAAACAAGCATGAAACTCACCTCATTTCCATAGTAATGGAGGATATGCGTCCGTATCGCCGCGGATATATCTTGCCAGCAACTGTGCTTATACAAGTATTGCCGTGCCCCACTGCATTTTTTCTTTTGTGAAAGGATGTGTTATTGTCTCTTGTTTTTTGTTCTGCCATTGGCTCAGAATCGTTTTTCTTGCTTCATCACAGATAGTAACCGCTCCGCTCTCTTTTTGAGAAAAACTATCTATGGTGACTTCCCGTCTGTTTATTAGGCTTAATACAAATCTGTCGGCCAGTATGTTCCTAAACTCTTCCATCAAATCAAGTCCAAGCGACAGCCTGCCCGGTCTGTCACGGTGCAGGAAGCCTACATATGCGTTTAAGCCGGCCGCCTCAGCTACGGCAGATGTTTCATGTGCGAGCAGAGTATAAACATAGGACAGCATAGAGTCTACAGGGTCCAAAGGAGGGCGTTTGTTTCTTCCGTTAAACTGAAACTCGTCCTTTTGCTGAAGTATCATTTCATCAAATACCCCAAAATATATACTTGCTCCGTAAATATGCCGCCTTCAAGTGTGCGGAGATTTTCTTTCCATTGCCGTTCTATATATATGAGCGCCCATTGTCTGGGACAGAAAGTGAAATGCTGGATTCCTCCCAAAGGCAGAAAATCCTCCTCATTATATTCCATTAAACTCCTCCGCTTCAAGACCGCTAAGAGGTTCAACTGATATAGAATAATCCGCAAGCGACTTGCCTTCGCCGCTGACAACTACTTTTAAACTCCTGTGTACTGTGGCGGATGAGTATTGCCCTGCTTTGCAGTTATGTTTCCACCAGTATACCTTTAAAATTTCCATACTGCCGTCAGGTCTTGCTGATGAGCAATCGTTTTCAAACAGGGTGCAGAGAGCCTTTTTAATCTGCTCGGCGTCCTCCTCGGTAAAGCCTGTCTTTTCAGCAAGCTGAACATTAATGCTGCCGAAAAATTTGTATACTCCGAAATCAACCCTGTGTTTTGAGCCCATTGTGTCTGACGCTTTTGCTTTTCCGGACGCACTGTTTACGCTTTTGGTTATCTGCATGCTTGTAACGTCTATAGGTTTAATGCTCACCGCGGTTTGGACTGTTACAGGCCCTCTGACTCCAACTGATAGATTGTCGCCTTTAAACGCAAACACTTGTCCGAAACTGCGAACGTCTATCCATTCTTTGCAGGCGGTTTCTGCATATTTATCAACGTCTTTTTTTATTGCTTTTAATTCTTCGCACGCGTCGGCGCGTTCGTGGAGGCTGTCAAAGCCGTCGTCTTTTCTTTCATTAGATTGTACAAATATTTTTTCTCCCAGGTCTTGGAGACGGTTTCTGATTTTTCTTTTAAGGCAGACGTCTGATACCTCGCCGTATCCGTCATAATTTATTCTCGGTCTGTTCCCGTCGAGCGGGTCTCCGTTAGGGTTGGCTTTGTTAACTGAAAATACCACAGCAAAATCAATTTTGTTTTGTAAAGTGCTCATTAGTTTTCCTCCGTTTCTTTTGTTTCGTCTTTTTTATCATGTTTTTTTAATAGTTCTGCTTTTTGACAAGCATATCCCAATAAATATTGTGGGTCGAGCGGTTTGTTATTCATAAAATCATTGGCGCTTATTTCAGCAATAACTTTTTGCATCTCGTCGTACAGCCATGTGCTTGAACTATAAAGCTTTTCAACATACGGAAGCAGTTTTTCATCAATTACCATAAGCGTTTTAGCCGGCTGTATTCTGTATTTGCTTCTAAGTTTTATAGCGTTCGGAGGACGCTTGTCTCCTGATTTATACAAAACATAGTCTTCAATTTGTTCGGCATAGGCCAATACCCTGCCGAAAAGATAGCTTCTGTCTTTGTTGCTTATATCTAATGACATGCTGTAGTTCATCCCTTTCGTATCATATATGTATTTATTTATAATTGAACATGTTATGCTGGTCGCTTTGCTCAATTCCCAGTCCTCATTAAAAGATTGAGGATTTGAAACTCTTTGCAGTGACTTGTTCATAAAATCTTTGGGCATGCGTTTGCCGTCGGTTATGCAGGATATTAGTATTTCCATCAAATGCTTTTTTTGTTTTTCGTCAACATTTCTTCCGTAGGCAGCATATATAATATCGTTTATTGAAGGCGCGCCGGTGAACTCAATATGTTTTAATTCTTGTTTTCCGTCCGGTAAAATCTTGCTGACTAGTTTATATTTGTGATTCCAAACGCAGGTCGTATGCCAGGTTTTTATTCTGTCAAGATAATCGTTTGGTGAAAATTCACGGTAGTATGTAATAGACAGCCGCCCCGGAGTTGCTGATTCCAAAATCATAATAATAACATTGTCATTATCAGGTATTTTGTATTTATATCCATTTACTGCCAACTCAACAAGCTTGGCGTACTGTCTTTCAGAATTATAAATTGCTGCCGGCGCTTCATCTCCAAACGGGTCGCCGCCAGCCGTTATGTCATAGGTGTCCTGTAACGGGGTCGGAATATCCTCGCCGCCGACGCACCAAACCACAACTGTTTGGTCTCCGGTTGAAAACCCTTGGTTACTGACCAGCCATCTGAGCGCACTGTGTGCTTTATCAGAGCTTTCAAATCCAACTGAGAATACGTTTTCCTTATTTTTGAATCGTCCTCTATATGTGAAACCGTATTCATCGTTTGCAGAGATTAGTCTTGCGCTGTCTCCGGTTGTTCGTATTTTTGTAGGGTGCTTATAGGTTACAGCCTGGGTGGTTCCGCTGACAAAACATACAGACTTTTGTTTGCGGGTTTTGACGTCGTATTCCATATATGAATTCATCAGTTCAGAATTTGTGTTGCATTCAAAAGAGTTTCCGTATTTATCCTCAACCCGAAAACGCACAACGGTCTTTGATATATCAGCAGGCTTATTGTCTTTGTCGCCGTTCCATTTTAACTTTTCCTCCGGAAGTATTAAACCGGATTCTATCAAGTCATGAAACACAGTGCCGCGTTTTATGTATTTATATATTGCTTTAACTTGGTTTGGACAATTTTCGTCATTACACCAGTCAGAAAGCTGGGAGCAGTATTTTTCATAATTTTTTGAGTTATCTTGCTTAGCTATGTATCTTTGCGCGTCGCCGGCTATATATTTTAAGTTGTCATAAACAATATGCGGCGCGTTATTGCTGCTGCGCACAGCGGAATCTTCAGTGCATGGGGTTATCGTTCTTGCTTCTGCTTTTGTCAGCGGACGTATACGCAGCAGCTCACCGAATTCATTCAGAAATATCTCGGCGTGAGCATTTTGAACGGTGTGGGAAGGAGGAGCAAGAGGCATGCTGCAGCGTTTTAATAATTCCGGGCTGTCTTTTAATTTTTCATATGTCTCACAGAGAGCGTTTATCCAGCTCATCCAAATACCCCCCCGCGTTCAAATTCCTCTGCGCCTGAAAAGTTTTTTCCGGGTATAAATGGTTTGATTTTATATTTTTCAGTATCCATCACTATTGAACATTCTTCAGGACGTATAAACTCTATAATTCCGTTTTTCATTTGAGCATTCCAAAGCCGGGTCTGCATTTTTTCAAGCCCGGATTCATCGGGATAAGTGATACCATGAACCATTATGCCAAATGACATGCTTTCATTATCATAATAACCGTTTCCTTCCCCAAATGTGCAGGGTTCGACATATCCCTGACATTCCCTGGCGCCTAGAAAAATATCGCGTCTTCCGCCCCGGTCCAGCATACGTTTGGTGATGAAAAAGTGTTTATTCTCATCTCTGTCAGCCGACAGCTCTTCTCGCTGCATGTTCCATTCAAAATGGGCTTCTACCTGGTACTCGGCGTCTATTAAATATGTATATATTGACAGGTCATTAGAATTGTTTTGATATTTTGGAACGCGTATGCCTCTTGATTCGGTGCGTATGGGATTGATTATTCTCACCCTATCTATGTACCATATAAACGTCGGCTTCCAGTATATACTTTCACATATGCCTTTTAAGGCCTGATATGTGGGAACTGAATAGTTGAACTTTTCGCCCCCCGCTTTGGTTATAGGGTCGCTGAACAGTGCGGTGCGTCCGGTAAGGCGAAAGCTTATTTTGTTTTCTTTGTTCAAAAAAATCACCTCTTTAATATTTTAAAATTCTAAATCCGGATTCATGTATACTCCGTAATTTTCATCATAAAACCTTCTGTTGAGCACAAATGTTCCTGTGTCTTCTATAATAAATATTCCTCCGCTGTCTTTCAGCTGCCGTATTTCATTTTCATACAGCGATACGCTGTACGCATAACTCTTTCGGAGCAATTTGGTCTTTTGGCTGATTTCTGAGCGTCCGTTTAAGTTGTTAATTATTTCAGCTCCGTCTTCATATGGAACAAGCACAGAATATGTTTCGCTGCCGATAACTGAAAAATTATCCCCGGCTGCCGCAAAGGCTTGTTTTAAAAAAGGCAGAGGTCTTGCAGTGTGAGATTCGATTGAAAATTCGTTTTTCGAAAGCAGACAAACAAGTGAATCTTCTTTAGGCAGTTTTACCACATAGTCAAACTCGCTTAAATTGCTTGTTGGGACTTTTAGATATTCGTTGTAATACGCTTCTATTGCTTCACGTGAGAGCAAATCAATATTTTTTCTGCGGGACATCACGGCTTCAGTGCATTCTTTTGCTTTTGCTATCTCAGGGAGACTTGAGAGATTTTCACCCTCGGCCCGTATAAGATATACTTCACGCAGTCCGTTGAACTCTCCTTCTCTGTTGCACCGTCCTGCCGTCTGAATCAAACTGTCAATACCGGCTAAAGCTCTTACAGCGCACGAAAATGATAAATCAACGCCGGCCTCTATCAGCTGGGTGCTTATTACCACAAGTTTTTCAGCTGAATCAATATTGGCCTTATTATTCAGCTTTTGCGTCCGTTCTTTAATTTCTTTGATTAGTTTATCTCTATGTGCACGGCAGAGTTTGGTGGTTAGCAAAATTTTCCGGCAGTCAGAATTTATGGAATCATATACGGCGCGGGCGGTCTTGGTAGTGTTAAACACCAGCAGGACAGACGGGTTTCTTATTAAACGTTCGTTGACGAACTCTGCTATTTTTTCATAGTTCATACTTTTATCGCTTAGATTTATAGCTTTAACCCTTTTGAGAGCTCCGTCAGTTTCTGAACTGTAAGGAACAATATCAGGAGGAACACTGAGTTTTATTGGATGTTCGCTTTCGTTTGACTGCGGCATGGTGGCTGTGCATAAAATTATGGTGGAGCCGCATACTTTGTGCAGAAAGTTTATTGCTTCGTTAAATAGGCTTAAAGTTTTAATTGGTACCGCCTGAACCTCGTCTATAATGATAACAGAGTTGCAAAGGGCATTCATACGGCGCTGGCAGCCTGGTTTTCGTTTATATATGGAGTTAAGAAGCTGAACCACTGTTGTAAGTATTACCGGCGCGTTCCACCTCTGTGTATATAATGAATATTTTTCGTCATCATCGTTGATGAAAGCTGAATGGTGTTCCAAAACCATATCATCACCGCAAATCTCTCTGATTGCGTCAGCGGTTTGGTCAAGAATTGTGGTGTATGGTATAACATAATAAATATGGCCGCAATTATGCTTTTGGGCATGATGAAGTGCAAATCTCAATGATGACAGTGTTTTTCCGCCGCCGGTCGGAACATTGAGCCTGTATATTCCTTTGTTATCGGAAAAATCACAGCATTTTTGAGACACTTCGCATCTAATTTTGTTTAGTGTTGTGTTTGGGGAAAATGACGCGGCTTTGGCTTCCATTTTATTTACGGCTTCTGACCAATCAATCGGCTCAGCTAAAAGAGGGTCTATATCAGCCTCAAAGCAGTATGCGTCATAGCGGTCGCTGTCTACCAAAGCAGAAAATAAAAGCTTTTGCAGCATTCCGCAGGAAAAAGCGTTGAACGGTTTCATCTTTGCTATAAAATCTCTTACTTCTGCAACAGCCTTTTTATAAAGTTCTTTAATTTTATTTTCGCTGATTACAGTTTCAAAAAATATTTCGGCTGCCTTTTGATAAAAATTGTCAGTTGTATTCATTTTGTTTAAGAAGCCGTTTTCCGCATCTACGGTAATGCAGTCAAAAAGCCCGGTATGGTGCGAATATACCGCGTCTATAATAAGCTGAGCTGTATACTGCTCGATAACGTCTGCCGCCGACGTATAAAAGTTTCGGTAAATATATAGAGCTCCGGTTTGTGCGTGATGAACAGTTCCGCGCGCCGAACTGTCGTTTTTGCGTATGTATTCCTGAAACTCGGGAGACGCCTTTCCCATATCATGAATCAATCCTGTCAAGTATCCCAAAATCCCAAGACCTGCTTTTTTCATTGTTTTTGAACAAAGAACCGCAGCATTTTCAGAATGATTTAAAATTGTTTGTGTTTTGTCTTTATCGCTAATATATCGGGCTATAATATCCACTTTTATCTCCGTATGTTAAAACATTAAAAAATTTATTGTAATTTGTTATATTATAAAATAAAAAGAAAAAATTTTGCAAGACATTTGTGATATTTGTTAAAAATAATTATTTGTAGACTTAAAAACGTATACGCCATAGGGCACAAGACAGCGCTTTATGGCGTATTGTTGTATGTTTGAAAATTTATAAAATACGTTTATTTAAAAGGCAAAGTTATCTCGATTTTAAGACCGTCTTTATTTTTTGCATTAAATGTTCCGCTGTGAGCGGTTATGATTTTATAGGCCATAGGCAGCCCAAGTCCGTGGGCAGTCTTTGGAATTTTATTTAAATTGGTTAAGATTTTTTCATCAGCACCGGCGCCGTTGTCTTTTATATTAATACATATGTCAGTATCATTTTGCCAAGCCGATATAAAAATTTTGCATCCGTCTTTGTTGTGAACTATACTGTTGTTTATGAGATTGAACAAGGCGCGTTCAAGAAGCGGCTCATCCCCCATAATTACTGCATTCTCACAGTTTAAATTTAATTCTATTGAATATTTATCGGATAACCCGCTGTTTAATATATCCGTAACTATGTTTCTTATTAAAGTGCATATCTTTATCTCTTTTTTTCGGTTAGGCTGCATGTCATACTCTAAAGAAGAAACTAAGTTTAAATCTTCAATAAGTTTTTTTATTTTTAAGGTTTGTTCTGTTATTATTTTGGCTTTTTCTTTATTTTCGCCGTCTGTTTCCGAAAACAGTTCTTCGGAATATCCGAGTATTATCGAAAGAGGCGTCCGTATATCGTGTGAGACGCCTGAGATCCAATTAGAACGGGCGGTATCACGCTGTTTGATTATTTGATTTTTTCGTTCTATTGAATCAGATGTAGTATTGATGTTCTTAGCGACTTCTTTAAAAATACCGTTTTCAGACATGTGTACAGGTTTTTCTTGTTTTAAGTTTTGTATACCTTGTATCAGCATTTTTATTTTTTTATATAGGCCGTTGCCAAAAACGCAGGCTAATAATATAGCAAGGCAAAGATTAAATATCAGTACCGCCAGTATTCTTTGCGGCAGGGTATCAAACCAATGCATCGAAAACTCAATATTATATTTTCCAACGCTGTTTTTGGGATATCCCAATATAAGGAGACCATAGTCACAGACTTTCTCATACACCGGATAGTCGTTTAAGAACCAGCGTGATATAACGGCAATATCGTTTATATTATAGCTCGTCGGAATATCGTCCGGCACGTTTTGCCCCCATACTACGTTTCCGTTTTCATCTATAAGTATACACCACGAACCCTGCGGAACGGCAGTTTCATCGGCAAGAATGTATCCGTCTTCGGTGTAGGTAAATGCTTCTGATATGCGGCTGAGAGTTTTTGTCTGAGATTCGGGATATATTTTTGCTGTGTCAGCCGCCGTCATAGAGAAGCTGAAAAAGTTTATCATCAGCAATAAAATTGATATGCCGGACGCAAGCAGGATAAAAAACGTAAATATTTTTATGGCGGTTTTATTCATTATCTGAAACCTCCAGTTTGTATCCGAGCCCTTTTACGGTAATAATATGTTTGGGCTTTGAGGGGTCTGTTTCAATCTTTTCTCTAAGACGTCTTATATGCACCATTAATGTGTTTTCGTATCCGTAGTAACCGTCTCCCCATGCGGCAAGGCATAAAGCGTCATAAGTCACGATGCGGTTTTTGTTTTCATAAAGTTTTTTTAAGATTATAAATTCCTTTGCAGTTAGCGGAATTTCTTCTTCCCTAAATTTAACTGAAGCGGTTTCAAGATTTATAACTCTGTCCGAGAGTTTAATGTCTGTATTCTTAATAACCGGTTTATAAGTTCGTTTTAAAACGGCAGTAACTCTTAGAACAAATTCACTTGTAAGGAATGGTTTTACTATATAGTCATCGGCTCCCAGCCCGAGACCGGTGAGCCTGTCGTCCGCTTCGCCGCGCGCTGTTAAAAAAATAACGGGTGACTGGGAAAACTTCCGTATATCCTCATACAGGGCAAAACCATTGCCGTCCGGAAGGTTTACATCAAGCACGAAAAGGGATATGTTTTGTTCTTTGGCAATTTGCAAAGCATTGCTGCAGTTTTCGGATTTAAAGATGTGATAAAAGCCGCTTTCAAATAGTTTGTTTTCAAGAAGCTTTAACAATTCTTTTTCATCGTCAACAATAAGTATTTTTTTGTTTTTTATTTCATCCATTTTTATCACCTGACTGTATTATACCATAATCGGCTGATAGATAAAGCGAATAATTTTAATTTTTTCTGATTTAAGGTCAGCTTAAGGTTAAGTTAAGTCTGATGAAAGAATGAGGTGTTAAAATTGTTATAAATTAAATGAGAAAGGAAGTTTTATCATGTCAAATCAAATAGTAAGAACGTTCGGATTATCTAAAAGATATGGTGATTCACTGTCTGTCAGTAATTTGGATATGACAGTAAGCGAAGGGAAAATATATGGTTTTTTGGGACCAAACGGAGCGGGAAAAAGCACCACGCTTAAGATGCTGCTGGGTCTTGTCCGCCCTTCCGGCGGAGAAATTGATGTATTCGGCAAACGGTTTAACTCAAAAAATAGAATGAAAATTCTTAAAAATATTGGCTCGCTGATAGAAACGCCCTCGTATTACGGACATTTAACCGGAAAAGAAAATTTGGAAATAATTCAGACTATACTCAAAGTTCCAAAATCTAATATTGACAAGGTGCTTAAAATAGTGCGCCTTGAGTCCCAGGCTGAGAAAAAGGTCAGGGCGTATTCACTGGGAATGAAGCAGAGACTTGGGATTGCTTCAGCGATGCTGGCGTTTCCTAAATTACTGATACTGGACGAGCCGACAAATGGGCTTGACCCGTCGGGAATACAGGAAATCAGGGATTTGATACGGTCTTTGCCGAAAAAGTATGGAATGACTGTGATAGTTTCAAGCCACTTGCTTTCGGAGATAGACCAAATGGCAGACGATATTGGAATAATAGCTAAAGGGCGTATGATGTTTCAAGGCAGTCTTGAAGCGCTTCATACTATGGGAGAAGGAAAAAGCCTTGAGGAAATTTTCTTAGAGTTAACAAAAGGGGAGGAGAGCCTGTGAAGAGATATTTATTTTGTGAGTATAAGAAAACAAGAAGAAAATATATTTTTGTTATGGCAGTTGCCATAACCGCCGTGGCGTTATGCTGGGGATTATATGGAAAGTATAATGAGAGCGCATTAAAAAGCGGCTGGATGATGATGCTCTATCAGCTTCCGCTTTTGAATACAATTTTTATGCCGCTGCTGTCAATTGTAGTCGCCTCAAGATTTGCCGGTATAGAAACCTCAATGATGAAACAATTATGTTCGGTTATGCCGAAGCAAAGACTGTACGACGCTAAACTTATATATAGCTTATCTATTATACTTTTATCTTTGTTAATACAGTTTGTCTCAGTTTATATAGCAGGCAGATGTTTTGGATTCAGCGGCAGGTTTCCTATAGAATTGTATGCCTTATATTTTATGTTTACAATAGTTCCGGCCGTGGAAATATATGTTTTTCAATTCAGTGTTTCTATGCTTTTTAAAAATCAGGCAGTTCCGTTTTTTATTGGAGCGATTGGAGAATTTATTGGATTATTTGCACTGTTTCTTCCACAATACCCATGGATAAGAAACTCGGTTATTTGGGGTCATTACGGAGCTCTTCAGTTTGTGGGAGGGGATTGGGACAAAGTGACAAGGATAAGCACGTTTTACTTAATGGATATCAATTGGGTTATGTTTGCAGTATCGATATTATTATGCGTAGCCTTTTATTTTATAGGACGGACTTTATTTGTCCGCAAGGAGGTATAAAAATGATTTTAAGTATTATAAATGCTGACAGAAAAAAGTTAAAAAGAGCGCCGCTGTGGCTTGCTTTTATATTTATGCCGATAATCCCAGCCTTGCTGGGCACTTTGAATTATTCAGCCAATTTGGAAATATTGGAAAACGGCTGGTATAGTCTCTGGACGCAGAACACTCTGTTTACATGTTATTTTTTTCTGCCGATAATGCTGGGTATTTACTGCTCATATTTAATCAGTATTGAAAGAGCGAATCATAACTGGAATAAGGTGCTTTCAATGCCCGTCCCGGTTTGGCAGATATTTTTGTCAAAGCTGATAATTTCTTCGTTTATGTTGATTATCAGCGAGATCTGGATAGGTGTTTTATTCATTGTTTCAGGAAATTTGGCGGGTATTGACTCTGCGCTTCCTTCGGAATTGCTTGTTTGGCTGGGGTGCGGAACTTTGGGCGGAATAGTTTTGGTGTCTGCCCAGCTTTTGGTTTCTTTAATAATTAAGAACTTTGCAGCCCCTGTCGGTATAGCTTTAATAGGCGGACTTTCGGGTTTAGCCGCGCTGGCAAAAGGTTTCGGCCATATATACCCATATTCGCTTATGGCGTTTGGAATGAATTCTAATGCGCCTCAGCGTCTAATGGAAGGGGGATATTTAAATTTTACTTTGACATGTATTATCTATATTGTTATTTTCACAACAATCGGAAGCGTCTATCTTTCAGTAAAGGAACAAAAATAAATAACATAGTTAATAAGACTGTGGCTGATGATTTGCAGCCACAGTCTTTATTAATTGAAAGCAAGCTTCAGCTTACATACGTTTATATGGGTGAAGATTTAAAGTGTTTTGCCATATGTCAGTGCTTGTTTATGCCATATCGCCTGTAAGCCGCAGGATTTCACATGTTAAACGACACTTTTAATATATCAGCACAGATTTTATTATATTCTAAAAGTTTCTTGTTTTTACCTTTCTGTATATTTACTGCTTTTGGGTTACAATTATATTTTATTAAATAAAATTATATTGCCGATTAAAATAATTTATAGAGGTATTTATATAAATTGTTTGTTGGATTTTGTTTACACATTAGGGTATTAAAGCATAAATACATTGATTTATATTTTCACCTATTTTACCGGTTTATTTGCTGTTTAAAAAACTTTCTATATCCTCCGGTGTTATCTTGCCGTGTTCTTTTTCAAAATCGTCAATAAGCGAGCGCATTAAATACAATATTTGACCGCTGCCGCTTCTGCCGTTATACCTGGCGACATAATAAAACTTGTTAAGAAAATCTGAATCTACTCTAATGCTAATATGTTTTTTCTTATTCATAAGTATTCCCTCCTATAATTAATACTGCACTAAGTTTTAGTGATTTATGAATTGATTTTACACTACAAATGTGATATAATTTCACAAATGCACTAAGTATTAGTGCACAATATTTAAAGGAGAAATTTACGTGAAAAATATAAAATATAAAATTCATAGAATTTATCGTCTTGCTTCTAAAGTAAACTTATATTTAAACTTATCTGTAAAACCTGACGATAAACGTATAAAAGCAGGACTTAATGAGATTAAAACAGTTATAGAAAAAATATTATCAGAGAGCTAAGAAGAAATATAAAAGTGTCTTTTTAGGTATATTTTTAATATTTAATAAATAGAAAAAAGTTTATTTTTAAGTATAAACGCGATAGAGGAAGTATTATTAATAATATATGAAAATAAAAATATATTTAATTGAATTTTTTGTGATAAAATTAGGTATAACTTTATATAACATATATTAAAAAGTTTAAACATTTTTATATAAATATTTTATTATATTTCTGCATTATTAAATCAGGTTTTATCCGCTGTAAAAGCAGAGGAGTCCCGGTAAAATTTTAAATTTTATTTTATGATAATGTTATGCTGTCTGATTATATGAACGCTGTGCATTCAATAGCAGTTCTAGTAAAAGATACTTAATTATTGAAAGCTATTGTAAGTTAATTTAATTATAACACGCGCACTTTAAAAAGGTTAAGTCACAGATTATAAATTAGAAAAACGAATTTTTTGTATTCAAATCAACTTTTCTGTCCGCCATATTAACGTCTTTAAGCTGCTAACATTTTAATAAGCAGCGGTGTATTTTAACCATCCTAAAAACACAATATATAGTAATAAATAAATTGGGGCAAATTTTTTAGAACTCTACCTACAATGTGGAGAGGTTATAATAAAATTAACAGAAATATAAAGATCATATATAAAAAATATGTGTTTGCAAGCATCGGAGGGCTGTGACCACACTTTTCTTAAAAAGTGTGTGTTATACATATGATTTTATTTTGCCATAATCTACAATGTCATTATTATGAATACTCAATGAAGATGAAATCTGCCGCGTAGGCGCGCAGTTGCGGTAAAGTTTATTATTAAATAGGATATAATAAACTGTTTTAAATATGTTCACGCTCCGCGTGAGATGACCGCTCACCTAACGAGGTGTGCGTAAGCACACCCTACCGATGTTCGCTATAGCCGCCATTTTGAAACAAATTTTCTCTTGAACTCCACCTACAATGTGGAGATGTTACTATAAAACCAACAGAAATATAAAAATTATATATAAAAAATATGTGTTTGCAAGCATCGGTAGGGCTGTGACCACACTTTTCTTAAAAAGTGTGTGTTATACATATGATTTTATTTTGCCATAATCTACAATGTCATTATTATGAATACTCAATGAAGATGAAATCTGCCTCGTAAGGCGCGCAGTCGCGGTAAAGTTTATTATTAAATATGATATAATAAACTGTTTTAAATACGTTCACGCTCCGCGTGATATGACGGAGATGTGTACGCAATATATCACAATTAATAACGTATATAAATTATTTAGAAATACCATCTGCTTATATGCTATATAAATAAAATTATTTTATAATGGATAAAATTTATAAAAAGTTCTTGACATTAGAATTTTATGTGCTATAATCTATATCATACTTACTTGGTATGAAAACTAGGAATGGAGGAAAAGTGCAGATGGATAGAAGAAAAGAATGGAAGTTTGAAACGAAACAGCTTCACGTCGGACAGGAGGAAGCGGATTTGGCTACAGGTGCCCGCGCTGTTCCTATATATATGAGCTCGTCTTATGTGTTTAAGGATTCTCAGCAGGCAGCTGACAGGTTTGCTTTGCGTGAGGGCGGAAATATATATGGAAGACTGACAAATCCCACACAGAGCGCTTTTGAAGAGCGTATAGCGGCTCTTGAGGGGGGCGTTGCCGCTTTGGCGGTTGCCAGCGGAGCAGCTGCCATAACGTATACTTTCCAAAATTTAGCCAAAAGCGGAGAACATATTGTGTCCTCCAAAACCATATACGGCGGAACTTACAATCTTCTTGCCAGCACTCTTCCGGATTATGGTATTACGGCAACATTTGTTGACCCGTCAGATACGCAGAATTTTGAAGACGCGGTTCAGGAAAACACCAAAGCTATATTTATTGAAACTTTAGGAAACCCAAATTCAAATGTTTCGGATATAGAGGAAATTGCAAAAATAGCTCATAACCATAATATCCCATTAGTTGTCGACTCGACGTTCACCTCGCCTTATTTGATAAGGCCGATTGCGTACGGCGCGGATATAGTTGTTCATAGCGCTACAAAGTTTATCGGAGGGCATGGCACAGCTCTGGGCGGAGTAATAATCGACGGCGGAAATTTTGATTGGGAAGGCTCAGGAAAGTTCCCTGATTTGGTAAATCCCAATCCGAGCTATCACGGGGTCAGCTTTACTAAAGACGTGGGAGCGGCTGCTTTTGTTACAAAAATCAGGGCGGTTCTGCTTAGGGATACAGGAGCCACTCTGTCACCGTTCCATGCGTTTTTGTTTTTGCAGGGGCTTGAGACTCTTTCGTTAAGGGTTGAAAGGCATGTTGAAAACACGCTTAAAATAGTTGAATTTTTAAATAATCATGAAAAAGTTGAGGCTGTTCACCATCCGTCCTTGCCGGGAGAACCAACGCATGAGCTTTATGAAAAGTATTATAAGAACGGTGCGGGTTCTATATTTACCTTTGAGATTAAAGGCGGTACGGAAGAGGCACAGCGGTTTATAGACAATCTTGAAATTTTTTCTCTGCTGGCAAATGTGGCGGACGCAAAAAGTCTGGTAATTCATCCGGCAACCACCACGCATTCACAGCTGAGCGCCGAAGAGCTGGAGGAACAAGGGATAAAACCAAATACAATTAGGCTCTCTATCGGACTTGAAAATGCAGATGACTTGATTGCGGCGCTGGGAGACGCTTTTGAAACAATATAACAAATACCTCCGTTTTGCAGGAGTATTAATTAAGTTTTGAGGCACCTATTACGTTATAGCATTAAAGCATGATTGAGCTGCTTTGTGAAATAAAACTTTGAATGGTATGGTATTATTTTCATATTTTTGATATAATAGTTACAATATAAATTGTCTGAAAGAGGGAAAAACAATGAGTAAAGTTGTAAAGAGTATTACTGAACTTATAGGAAACACGCCGATGCTGGAACTGACAGGTATTGAAGAAAGTCATAGTCTAGAAGCGTCTGTTATCGCTAAGCTTGAATATTTTAATCCTTGCGGAAGCGTAAAGGACAGAGTTGCTAAAAATATGATTGAGAATGCGGAAAAAAATGGTGACTTAAAGCCCGGGTCGGTTATTATTGAGCCGACCAGCGGAAATACCGGAATCGGTTTGGCTTCTGTTGGAGTTTCAAAAGGATACAGAGTTATTATAACAATGCCCGAGACCATGAGCGCTGAAAGAAGAAACTTGATGAAAGCATACGGCGCAGAGCTCGTGTTAACTGAGGGCTCAAAGGGGATGAACGGAGCTATTGCAAAGGCTGAGGAATTGGCAAAAGAAATACCCGGAGCGTTTATACCGGGGCAGTTTTCAAATCCGTCAAATCCACAGGCGCACTTTGAAACAACAGGACCGGAAATATGGGAGCAAACCGGCGGCAATGTTGATATTTTAGTTTCAGGTGTTGGAACCGGCGGAACTATAAGTGGAGTGGGAAAGTTTTTAAAATCTAAGAATCCGAATATAAAAATTATTGCGGTGGAGCCTGAATCATCTCCGGTTTTGTCAGGCGGAAAGCCGGGTCCTCATGGAATCCAGGGCATAGGAGCAGGATTTATTCCTGAAACTTTGAATACAGAGATTTATGATGAGATAGTCACCGTTGCTGACAGTGACGCCTATCAGACCGGGAGGGAACTGGCAAAGACAGAAGGCCTGCTTGTGGGAATCTCGTCAGGCGCGGCTGTTTGGGCGGCTGTTCAGGCTGCAAAACGCGAGGAAAACAAGGGCAAGACTATTGTTGCCGTACTTCCTGACACAGGCGAGAGGTATTTATCGACTCCTATGTTCACACAGGCATAGAAATTATTGAGACTTCAGAAACGCTAAAAAACGCGTGATGTTCTAATGACCTAAGTTTTGGTTTGTTTAGAACATTGCGTGTTTTTATTATAAAACGATTTTTGTGTTAATAACTTTTATTTATTCTGTTCGAACATTGGGTATCATGGAAAGGACATAATAAAGCGGACAGAAACTTTTAAGGTCATTAATAATAAAAAGAAGTATAAAACACATTCGATTTTTTGTTTTGTTTTCTGTTGACTTTCCGCCTACAATGTAATGATTAGAATAAAGAGGACGTAAATGTAAGAGTGAATTTTTATAACACAAATCCGGAAGATGAGGTCACAGCCATACCTTCCAATACTTGCAAAATACATTAATTATAAAATTTATTTAGAATGGATAGTTAACATATTAAAAAGTATGGTCATAGCCATACCGTTGTTTGCTATACTACATTCTTTATATAATTTTTATTATATAACCTTAACATTTTTGTGCAATATATAGCAGCCTTTCCAGTTTATTGATATAAGCCGCTTTGTATCATACACACTTTTTAAGCCGTTGGCAGTTTTAATTTCATAGGTGTATATCTTACACCGTTTGTTATTTGTTCTGAGTCGGTGTTCTCGAATCCGAGGCGGTGGTATATTGGAACTGCAAACGGCGAAGAGTTTACGGAAATATTACCGGTTAAGCTGTCTTTTTTTATGAACTCAAAAAGAGCTTTTCCTATACCTTTATTATGGTATCTGCCGTCGACAAAAAATAACGCAATATGACATCCTTTATTGCGCGTTGCGATAATACCAACCAACTCAGCATTTAGAAATGCTCCATACCAATGCAGTCTGTTTAAATAATTTGGGTCATGAATGCTATTGTAAAATTCGTCAACTCCGTGTTTACTGTATTCAGGCGCTTCGTATTCTAAAAATACTTTCCAGACCAATTTTAGGGCTTGTTCTATTTCGTTTTTATAAAGTTCTCGTAAATGCAAATAACCACTCCTTAATGGATGTACAGCTAATATTTATTTGCTTGTATTGGTAAGTAATTTTTAAAACGGCTTAAACCGGTTTTATAGTTTTCGGCTGTAGACCTCTAATATATAAGGTTCTTTATTTTTTAAATCTATTTTTTCTTCAGAATATTGATAAGAAAAACCGCAGGATAATGCCAAAGCTTTGGATATCTTGTTATTACCCCGTGTTGAATAAAAAAACTCTTTTCCTCTCAAAGTATTGGCACAGTATTCAAGCAATAATTGTAAGGTTTGTTTGCCCAAGCCTTTGCCGGTATATTCGGGTACCAACGCAATGCCGGCGTCCTGAAAAATATGTGGGGATATTTCCTCAACCCCGGCAAAGCCAATAGCCTGACCATGTTCTTTTTCGTATATGAGGTATGTATCATGCGTCTTTTGATAAGTGATGGTTTTCTTTATTCTCTCTTTTGCTGATTCTTCTGTTTTGGTTATTTGCCATTGCATATATTTGGCTGTTTCCGGTCTTGACCAAACATTTTTGTGCATTGATTCCCAATCCTCAAATTTTGCTTTTCTTAATACAATATCATCTGTTTCCATTGGATTCATATAGATTCCTCTCATTTTTTATTCAATAATAATTCATCTGAAGTATAGATTCATATAATAGATATGTTTGTAAGCTGCAGAGAACCGCAGGTTATATCTTTAGGAGTTATAAAATTAAATATTTATATATCAGCCGTCAACTGATTTTAGGGCGTTCATCTGATAATATCTGCCTTTTTTAGCCATTAGCTCGCTGTGGTTTCCGCTCTCAATTATCTGTCCTTTGTCTATTACTATAATATTATCAGCGTCTCTTATTGTTGAAAGCCTGTGGGCAATTATTATGCTGGTGCGGTTTTTCATCAGACGAATCAGCGCCCTCTGAATGTCTTTTTCAGTCTTTGTGTCTACCGAGCTTGTCGCCTCGTCCAGTATCAGTATCGGGCTGTCGCACAGCAATGCTCTAGATATTGCAATCAGCTGTCGCTGTCCCTCGCTTAACGTGTCCTGGCTTCCGGATACCAAAGTCAGATAGCCGTGGGGAAGCCGTCTGATAAATCCGTCGGCGTGCGAAAGTTTGGCGGCTTTTATAACTTCGCTTTCAGTGGCTTCGGGTTTGGAATATCTTATATTGTCTAATATCGTTCCGGTGAACAGGCTGGTATCCTGCAGAACTACAGAAAAACAGTTTTCAAGACTTTTCCGTTTTATGTCTTTAACATCTACTCCGTCGATTAATATTTTGCCTGAATCCACATCGTAAAACCTGGTTATCAGATTAACGATTGTTGTCTTTCCTGAACCGGTTTCACCTACCAAGGCAACATTCTGTCCGGGGTTTACCTTGAAAGAAATATTTTTTAGTATTTGTTTTTCATCGCTGTATGAAAAGCTGACGTCTTTAAATTCCACCCTGCCTTTCACATTATCTAAGTCTAAAGCATCTTCCGAATCCGCTGCTTCCTCGTTTTCATCCAGTATCTCAAAGACGCGCTCCGCACCGGCAAGCGCAGACTGAATATTGTTGAACAGCCCGGCAACAGAATTGAGAGGGTTGGCGAATTGTTTTGAATACGTCATAAAGCTGACTGCAGTTCCTATCAGCAGACCGTATTTTGTGCAGAGTATTCCTCCGACTATAGCGGTTATTGAAAAAGTAAGGTTGTTTATTATGTTCATCAGCGGCATCATATATCCCGCCCATATTTGAGCGCTGGTTCCGCTTTTCTTTAACTCTTGGTTGACTTTTGAAAAATCGGTTTGTGTGCTTTCCTCTTTGGAAAAGGCTTTTATCATTTTAAGTCCGTATATGCTTTCCTCAATAATACCGTTTATCTCGCCTAAACTTCGCTGTTGGTCATAAAAATGTTTTCTGCTTCTTTTAGCGATTACTCTTGTGAGTATGTAGACCAATGGCACGCAGGTCAAAACAGCCAGGGTCAGCGGTATGCTCAGAGAAAGCATAATGATAAGCGAGCCTGAGATTGTGAGTATTGCAGAAGCAAGCTGAGTTGCCGACTGTGCGATTGTTGTGCTTATGGTGTCGGCGTCATTGGTGATGCGGCTCATGGTGTCGCCGCGCGGCGTTGTGTCGAAAAAAGACAGCGGAAGTTTTTGCAGTTTAGAAAATATTTCGCTTCTTAAAGTCCTGACCAATTTTTGAGACACACTTAAAATTGCCGTATCACTAATTGTTGTTATCAGCCAGTTTGACAGATAGAGAGCGGCTATAACCGAAACTAAAATTATAAGGGAATGATTATTAACCGTCCTGAGCTCGGTGTTAAATGTGTTGAAAGTTTTACCCACAAAGTATGGAATCAAAACTGAGATTCCGGAAGCCAGCAATGTAAGAAATACAGCGGAGATAACTATGCCTTTAAAGCGCATATACACTTTTATAAGGCGCACCAGAGTGCCTTTTTGGTCTTTTGCTCTCTCGGTGTTGCTGAACCTGGCGGCTCCGCCTACTTTTGGTCCTCCCATTCTGGGCAGCTCAATATTTTTTGCCATATTATCACACCCCTTCCGTGATACTGCCAATCTGAGAATCAAATATTTCTCTGTAAATGCTGCATTCCTCAAGCAGTTCGTCATGAGTTCCGAATCCAACGCGTTCTCCGTCCGATAAGACCAATATATTATCAGCAAACATGGCTGTCGAACAGCGCTGGGTTATCAGGATAACGGTGGATTTATTATCTTCTGACAGGAGGTTGTCTCTAACCTTTGTTTCGGTGAGTGTATCAAGGGCGCTGGTAGCGTCGTCAAGAACCAAAATCGGTGAGTTTTTGATAAGTCCTCGGGCTATGGATATTCTCTGCTTTTGGCCGCCTGAAATATTAACGCCGCCGCTTCCTAAGTATGTGTCGATACCGTTTTCCATTTCATATATGAAATCGGCGCCTGACGTTCTTATTGCAGCTTCAACTTGAGCTTTTTCGGCTTTTGGGTTGCCCCATGTTATATTGTCCAGAACCGTGCCGGAAAACAGCATAGCTTTTTGAGGCACAAGGGCGACACTTTTTCTCACAGTTTCAATATCAAGTTTTTTTATATCTTTGCCGTCAAACATGATACTGCTGTTCTTGTCAGGGTCATATAATCTGAGCAGGAGCCAGGCCAGCGTAGACTTCCCTGAGCCGGTCGGGCCTATAACAGCTAGGCTCTTCCCGGCAGGAACATAAAATGATAAATTTTTTATAGCCGGAACCCCGCTGCCTCCCGGATATGAAAAAGTCACATTGTTAAACTCAACCATTCCTGAAATAACGGCGTCTGAGTTATTCTCTGAGTTCTTGAAATCATCCTCACAGTTTAGTATCTCGGTTATTCTTGAAACTGAAGCTTTGGTTTTTACAAAAGTATTAAATATATTTGTTATCATCAGCAGAGAACTTAAAATCTGCGCCATATACACTATAAAGGCTGAAATCTGACCGGGCTGGGTCAGACCGAGAGTGAAAAGCCTGCTTCCGGCAAGCAGTGCGGCCGCGGAGCCTAAACCAACAACGAGGGTCAGTATAGGTGAAATAAAGGTTATTACTATTTGAGCGTGCACGCCTTTTTTCATAAGGTTTGTATTATCGTCTTCAAACCTTGAGGCTTCGTCGGAATATGTTCCAAACGCTTTTATAAGCCTAACTCCCATTAAGTATTCTTCAATTACCGTATTAAGTCTGTCCATTGCCGCTTGGAGTTTTCCGAACCGGGGATATGACAGCCTCATCCCTAAGTATAACAGCAGACCGACTATTATAACAACCAAATAGATTATTATGCTGAGCCGCAGGTTGAGTATTGAAGCGAGGATTATACTGCCGATACAGGTTAGAGGAGCCTTAAAAAATATTCTCATGGTGCCGTTTACGAATTGGGTAAGTTGGGTAACGTCGTTTGTCATTCTGATGATTAGAGAGCCGCTGTCGATTTTATCGGCGCTTCCCTGCCTGAAATTAAGAATTTTTGAAAATAAATCGTATCTTAAATCGGCTCCGAAGCTCTGAGAAACTTTGCTGGCTATTATATTTCTTGAGACGGCGAACACTGCACCCAGAGCAGCAGCAAAAATCATGCGTCCGCCCCATAGATATACGTTCTGTATCATACCAAGCTCTATACCGTCGTTTATTATATGAGACATGAGCGTCGGTCCCAAAAGGTCGCAGAGAGCTTCTAGAGCTACGCATGATACAGCAATAAAAAACCAGTATTTATATTTGGTAAAATAGCGCATGTATATTTTCAAGTGCTGTCGACCTCCATTGATTTTATTGGTGTAGAAATAATATTAAAAGCAGAAAAAATTTATTAGCCAAAAGGGTTAATGACAAACTTTTTTAAGTATGTTCACGCTGCATGTTAGATAGCAGCTCACCTAACAAGGCGCACATGCACGCCCTGCTGTACTAAAAACACTCCTTATTTTTATGCCTTTAAAAAGTTTTAGATATTATCTTTTGGGTATTGCGGATAACGTTTTTTATCTTCCTCGGTTATTTGACGTATTGGTCTGCAGGGAACACCAACTGCTATAACATTGGGCGGAATGTCTTTTTTTACAACACTTCCGGCGCCTATTACAGAATTATCTCCTATTTCTGCACCGCCCAAAATGACAGTGCCGGCCCCAATCCAAACATTGTTTCCTATCTTTATCGGTTTTGCCACTTCTAAACCTGCGTTTCTTTGTTCAGCGTCAATCGCATGTTCGGCCGTTGTGATGCACACGTTTGGAGCAATAAATACATGGTCGCCTATTTCAACCTTGGCGCCGTCTGTGATTACAAGATTATGATTTGAGTAGAAAAAATCTCCAATATACAGGTTATATCCAAAATCGCACCAGAACGGAGCGGTAACTTTTGCGTTTTCGCCCAGGTTTCCAATAATTTGTTTTAGCAGACGATTTTTGTTTTCCTCATCTGAAGGTTTAATCTGATTATATTCATAACATAAATCAGTGCACTTTTCGATTTCATTTACGATTTCAGAATCATAATTTGCGTTGTATAAGTATCCTGCTTTTGCTTTTTCTTTCTCAGTCATTTTTATCTCTCCTAAAAATATGTTTTTATAATAATCTATATTTTATAAAATATATCATAAAATATATCATAAAATTTAAAAGTCTTTTTTTGATATAGCGCCTAATGAGATGTGTAAACGTATAATATTACAACCAAGTTTGATTACTCTGCAAGGTCTATGACCCCACCAGTATGGTGGGTGTAATACAAATTACTTAGTTGTGATGTATTGTGTTTGCACACCACGTTAGGTAACTGTCATATCACGCGAAGCGTAGAGGTGCTTAGAATAGTTTGTTATGAATCTTATTATAATGAACTTTTCCGTGACTGCGCGCCTTACGCGGCGTACTTCGTACGCCCTCCCGAAGCTTGCTGTACCATATTTTTTGTATCCTATCCATGTAGCCGCAATTGTTATTGAAGGTTATTTAAAACAAATTAATTTGTATCACACGCACCATACAGGTGCGGTCACAGTTACACTCTTCCGAAGCTTGCTGTACCACATTTTTTATAAATATTTGTTATATAAACTTGATTTGTTTGTCTGTTTTTTGGAGACTTTCCGGTAATTATAAAACTTAAAATATATTTATAACAAAATATTGAACATTTCACAGCTCTTAAAAACTTTTAATTTTATTCTGCATTTAAGAGTATATCATAACCGGTTGAGTAAATCTATTGTATATTTTATATGAAAGAAATGTAATATTTTAATCAGCCGGTTAATAAATTAATCAAGCTGTGGGTAAATAACAACATAGTTATGGAAATATGAAGAAACATTATTAATGAAATAAATTATACCTGTATCCGCAATTTGCACAAGTAATTTACTCTCAATGTTAAAAATTTATTTACAAATTTTTTGTGAAAAGCTATTGACAAAGATTGGGTGTGGTGCTATTATTATACCAGGTTAGCACTCGACTTGTGTGAGTGCTAACAAGTAAATTGTTTTATACAAAGGAGGGCAGGCTTATGGCATCGCTGGATGACAGAAAAAAGCTAATTCTTCAGGCTATTGTTGAAGACTATATCAAAAACGCTGAGCCTGTTGGTTCCAGAAGCATTGCTAAAAAGACCAGTCTTAACCTCAGCGCGGCGACAATTCGTAACGAGATGTGTGATTTGGAGGATATGGGAATGCTGATTCAGCCGCATACCTCCGCCGGACGTATACCATCAAATGCCGGATTTAGGTTTTATGTTGACAACTTAATGCATAGATATCAAATGACGGCTTTGGAGATAAAAAGGCTTAGAGCCGCTATGATGAATAACTTTAGGGAGCTTGACAATATTATTAAAGGCGTGTCGTCAGCATTTTCTTCCATTACGAGTTTGCCGACGTTTGCTATGCTTCCTATGAATAAATACGGCAATATCAAAAATGTTAAGCTGGCCGACGTTGACGGCAGAACGATAATGGTTATTGTTTCAGACTCTTCAGGTCTTATTAAAAATAAGCTGCTGAGATTGAGGAATACTGTTACGCCTGAGGAAGTTGCAGAGCTGAACAGAGTTATAAATGAAAATATATCAGGTCTTGATTTAGACGGCTTTATAAGTCTTGACAATGTTATGGGCATAAAGGACGCTGTTGGAGAAAACGTTGAAATCCTTTCATCCGTGCTGGAGCTTATATATGAGGCTCAGAGAGAAATTGAGAGCAAACAGGTGGTTGTTGAGGGGACGTCTAATATCCTGCGGTATCCTGAATATAATGATGTGGAAAAAATTAAAAATATATTGGAATTTTTTGATGACGAAAACGTGCTTGGCGAAATTGTGGACGCGGTTCAGTTTGAAGGAGACGGCGGCGTGGATATATTTATCGGCGACGAACTTCCGCTTCCCCAGCTGAAAGAAAACAGCGTTGTTGTTTCCCAGTACCAGGTCGGAGAAGATTTGGTAGGCATAGTTGGAGTTATCGGTCCTCAGAGAATGGATTATGCTAAAGTTGTTTCAGGCATAAAGTTCTTCTCTGAAAATTTGGGTCAGATGCTTAGCAGCAGATTCAGACCGGACGATGATGAAAATTTCGATTATAACGGCGGAAAAGAGGATGGTTAAAAGTGAAATCTAAAGAAGAAAATCAGCAGGAAACTATGGATAATAAAGAAAGCAAAATAGAGGAATGCATGGAAGACCAAAAACAGCAGGACGAATCGACTGAAACTCCGGTTCAGGAGACAGAGAATCCTGAAAATAATGAAGAAGAGACTTTAGCTCAAAAGCTGGAAGAAGCAAAAGACAGATTTTTAAGAAAAGTTGCTGAGTTTGATAATTTCAAGAAGCGCACCGCTAAAGAGAAAACTGAGAATTTCTCTTTAGGAATCTGTGAAGCTGTTGAAAAGCTTCTCCCCGTGCTGGATAACCTTGACAGAGCGATTGTGGCTGCCGAGAGCAATGATGACAAAGAAGCTCTGCTTGAGGGAATAAAAATGGTTAGAAAACAGTTCTGTGAAGCGCTCTCAGGTATTGGAGTGAGTGAAATTGAAGCTGTTGGGAAAGAGTTTGACCCGGATAAGCATAACGCGGTTATGATGGAGGACAGCGACTTGCCTTCCAATACTGTTATTGAGGAATTTGCTAAGGGTTACGCTTATAACAGGGATGACAATGTTAAAGTGATACGTCATTCTATGGTTAAGGTTTCAAATTAGTTATTAATCTAGTTAACAATTTTACTAATCATATAAAATAAATTTATTGGAGGTAATTATAATGAGCAAGATAATAGGTATAGACTTAGGTACAACAAACTCGTGTGTTGCGGTTATGGAAGGCGGAGAGCCAACGGTTATTCCAAACCCTGAAGGAGCCAGAACAACACCGTCAGTCGTTGCGTTCACAAAAGACGGCGAGCGTTTGGTAGGTCAGGTTGCTAAAAGACAGGCAATCACAAACCCGGATAAGACAATCAGCTCAATCAAGCGTGATATGGGTACTGACAGAAAAGTTGATATAGACGGAAAGAAATATACACCTCAGGAAATTTCGGCTATGATTCTTCAAAAGTTAAAGAGTGACGCTGAGGCATATTTGGGCGAAACTGTAACTCAGGCTGTAATCACTGTTCCGGCTTACTTCAGCGATTCTCAGAGACAGGCAACAAAAGACGCCGGCAAAATCGCAGGTCTCGAAGTAAAAAGAATTATAAACGAGCCTACTGCCGCTTCACTTGCATACGGTCTAGCTAAAGATGTTGACCAAAAAGTTATGGTATATGACTTGGGCGGAGGTACTTTCGATGTATCTATACTTGAAATCGGCGACGGCGTGTTTGAAGTTTTGGCAACAAGCGGAAACAACCGTTTGGGAGGCGACGACTTTGACGATAAAGTTATGAATTATCTCGCTGATGAGTTTAAAAAGGATAACGGTATTGATTTAAGACAGGATAAGATGGCGCTTCAAAGACTTAAAGAAGCGGCAGAAAAAGCAAAAATTGAACTGTCAGGCGTTACATCAACAAATATCAATCTTCCGTTTATCACTGCTGACGCCAGCGGTCCTAAGCATCTTGATATGACCCTTACAAGAGCTAAGTTTGATGAGCTTACAGCTGACCTTGTTGAGAAGACAATGGGTCCGGCAAGAGACGCTATGAAAGAAGCTGGGTTATCGGCTGACCAAATCGATAAAGTATTGCTGGTAGGCGGTTCTTCAAGAATCCCGGCCGTTCAGGATGCTGTTAAGAAGCTGACAAATCAGGATCCGCATAAGGGTATCAACCCTGACGAGTGTGTTGCTATAGGCGCTGCTGTTCAGGCCGGAGTTTTGACAGGCGACGTTGAAGATTTGGTGCTTTTGGACGTAACACCGCTGTCTTTAGGTATTGAGACAATGGGCGGCGTGTTCACAAAGCTGATAGATAGAAACACCACAATTCCTACAAACAAGAGCCAGGTGTTCAGCACGGCTGCTGACGGACAGACCAGCGTTGAGGTTCATGTTCTGCAGGGCGAGCGTGAGATGGCGGCTTATAATAAGACTTTGGGAAGATTCAGTCTCACAGATATTCCGCCGGCACCGCGCGGAGTTCCTCAGATAGAGGTAAGCTTTGATATAGACGCCAATGGTATTGTTAACGTTAAAGCTAAAGATTTGGGCACAGGTAAGGAGCAAGCAATAACAATCACTGCAAGCACCAACCTTTCGGACGAGGATATTGACAAGGCTGTTAAGGAAGCAGAGCAGTATGCAGAGCAGGATAAGAAAGCAAAAGAGGAAGTTGACGTTCGCAATCAGGCAGACAGCATGGTTTATCAGACCGAAAAAACTTTGGGCGAGCTTGGGGATAAAGTGACAGAGGAAGAAAAGAGCGGTATTCAGGCTGAAGTTGATAAGCTGAAAGAACTGCTCAAGGCTACGCCGATGGATGTTGAAGCAGTAAAGACTCAGACAGAAGAAGTGTCAAAGAAGTTCTATGCTGTAAGCGAGAAGCTTTATAAGGCTGCTGCGGAGCAGGCGCAGGCAGAACAGGCAGCTGCGGGTGCACAGGACGCAGGAGCTCAGAATAATGGCGGAGATGACAACGTTGTAGACGCTGATTATACAGAATCCGAGTAATATAAACAATTGTGTCAGGAAGGAATAAAAGTATGGCAGATAAGAGAGATTATTATGAAGTCCTTGGCGTAAATAAAGGCGCGTCGGCTGACGAGATAAAAAAGGCATATAGAAAATTGGCAAAAAAGTATCATCCGGACCTTAATCCGGATGATAAGGCCGGAGCCGAAGCTAAATTTAAAGAGGCCAGCGAGGCATATGAAGTTTTGAGCGACCCTGATAAGAAATCGAGATACGACCAGTTCGGCCATGCAGGCGTTGACCCTAATGCCGCTGCAGGATACGGCGGAGGCGGCTTTGGAGGATTCGGAGGCTTTGAGGATTTTGACCTGGGTGATATTTTCGGAAGCTTCTTCGGCGGAGGGGCGTCTCGCCGTAACCCTAACGCTCCGCAAAGAGGCGGAGATATCCATATGCACATTGATTTGACTTTTGAAGAGGCTTGCTTTGGAACTAAAAAGGAAATAACTATCAGCCATATGGAACAATGTACATCCTGTCACGGAAGCGGAGCCGCTGAGGGCAGTCATCCTGAGAGATGTTCCGCCTGCGGAGGAACAGGTCAGGTTAAGTCGGTTCAGAGAACACCGTTTGGAAGTATGCAGACGGTTAGAACTTGTGAGGCCTGCGGCGGAAAAGGAACTATAATCACCGACCCGTGCAGAACATGCCGCGGCGAGGGAATAGTCAGAAGAAGCAAGAAGATAAACGTTAATATTCCGGGAGGAATTGATAACGGGCAGAGCCTGAGCGTCCGCGGCGAGGGCGACGCAGGCAAAAACGGCGGACCGGCCGGAGATGTGCTTTTGACAGTCAGGGTTAAGCCGCACAAGATTTTTGTCCGCCAAGGCAGTGACATAATGTGCGATTATCCGATTTCATTTGTACAGGCAACGCTGGGCGGAGAGGTGAAAGTGCCTACCGTTGACGGAAGCGTTGTATACAATATCCCTGAGGGAACTCAGCCCGGAACTGTGTTCAGACTAAAGGGAAAAGGCGCTGTTAAGCTGAACTCAAATAACCGCGGCGACCAGTATGTTAAGGTACAGGTTGAGATACCGAAAGGGATAAACGAAAAGCAAAAGGAAATATTAAGACAGTTTGACGACAGCGTTGACCCGTCCAAATATAAGAAGCGAAAATCCTTTATGGATAAGCTAAAAGATTTGTTTGAATAAAATATCACAGACTGCACCGTATATAGTGCAGTCTGTTTTCATACAAAATAAAAAAGATTTAAAGGTTTCTAGTGAACATCGGCAGGGTGTGCTTACGCACACCTCGTTAGGTGAACTACCATCTCACGCGAAGCGTGAACATACTTAAAACAGTATGTCATAAATATTTTATAATAGTAGACTTTACCGCGGCTGCGCGCCTTACGAGGCAAATTTCATTTGCCCTGCCGACGCTTGCCATACACATTTTTATTATATATGAATTTTACATTTTTGTTCGCTTTATTGTAGCCTTTGGGCATTATAGGTGGAAATCAATAAAAATTAGACAAAAAATAAAAGGTGTTTTGGCGAATATCGGCAGGGTGCACAAGTGCACCTCGTTAGGTGAACTACCATCTCACGCGAAGCGTGAACATACTTAAAACAGTATGTCATAAATATTTTATAATAGTAGACTTTACCGCGGCTGCGCGCCTTACGAGGCAAATTTCATTTGCCCTGCCGACGCTTGCCATACACATTTTTATTATATATGAATTTTACATTTTTGTTCGCTTTATTGTAGCCTTTGGGCATTATAGGTGGAAATCAATAAAAATTAGACAAAAAATAAAAGGTGTTTTGGTGAACATCGGCAGGGTGTGCTTATGCACACCTCGTTAGGTGAGCACCCATCTCACGCGAAGCGTGAATATGCTTAGAACAGTATAATATAAACATTAATCTAAAAATTAATATATTAAAATAATAATTTTTATAAAAGATAAGTGACGCGGTTATTTAAAATACTAAAGCTATACTAATAGTAAATGTATTATTTTTTGAGGTCAATATTGTAATAAATGAATTATTGTAGTATAATGTAAAAAAAGTTTTGAGGAGAAATTTATGGATTGGATAAAAGTCAGCATTATTACAACAAATAAAGGAATAGACCCGGTTAGCTCAGTTTTAAATGATTTGGGATATGACGGGCTGGAAATTGCGGATAAAGACGATTTCAAAGAATTTTTGGAGAATAACCGCAAATATTGGGATTATGTGGATGAGGAACTGGAGAGACTTAAAGAAGCGGATACAAAGATAACTGTATATCTGGACGGCGGCAATGATGGTTTGTCAGAGCTGGAGAAAATAGAAAAATCTATTAAGTTATTAAAGGAAGCCGATATAAATAATAGCTTCGGTTCTTTAAAAATTATTACTGAAAATGTAAGAGATGAGGATTGGTCTGAAAATTGGAAGCAATATTTTAAACCTCTCGAAATTGGTGATAAAATATTGATACAGCCGGAGTGGCAGCCTTTGGAGTCTGAGACGGACAGGATTGTTTTTAAGGTTAATCCGGGAATGACGTTTGGGACAGGTTCTCATGACAGTACAAGATTTTGTATAGAAGAGATAGAGAAGAATATACACGAGGGCGACACTGTTTTGGACCTGGGCTGCGGAAGCGGAATTCTTTCGGTTATTGCATTGCTCCTGGGAGCGTCAGACGCTTGTGCGGTTGATATAGATGAAAATTCTGAAACAGTAGCATATTCAAATCTTGAAATGAATGGACTTGATAAGAACAATTATCATGTTTATATCGGAGATATTATTGAGGACAGCGGTCTACGGGACAGGTTTGCAGAATACGATATTGTTGTTGCCAATATTGTAGCGGATGTGATTATCGCACTCAGTCCATATGTTCGTAGATTTATGAAGAAAGACGGAATTTTTATATGTTCAGGAATTATCAATGAAAGGGCGGAGGAGGTAAAATCAGCTCTTGAAAAAGCCGGTTTGAAGATAGTTGAAGCAAAGCAGTCGGATGAATGGACCGCATATACCTGTAAGTGATTGTTTTGAATTTTATTTTTACCCAAAATGAAATTAATTTATATTATTGATGTAAATTTAAGATTGTGCCGAACGAAATTGCTGATTATGATGTGTTTCACACAAGTGAGCCGCGTTAGGCGAGCGCTCGTTTCACGCGGGGCGTGAATATACTTAGAACAATTTGTAATAATTCTTTTTAATTATAAACTTTTCCGGGACTGCGCGCCTTACGAGGCAAACAAAGTTTGCCCTCCGATGCTTGCTGTATCACATTTTTTCATATGAACTTAACTTTTTTGTCCAGTTTTTCGTAGCCTATCCACAGACATTAAAGGTTTTAGGATAAAGAGTTATATAGTTCATTTTCATTTTCTTAAAAAATTTTGTTACATCTCCTGAAATTTGAAAAACTCTAAAAATTTATTAAGTAAAAGTTATAAATTAACGAAATCTTTAACTTTTCATAATAATTTATTTTTAAGCTTTTATAAAAATTTTTTCTATTTTTATATATAGTTTAAACAGTATCATTGAGAATCTAAAGAAATATAAATAACAAAATAAAATGTGGTAATAGTGAGCATCGGTAGGCCGCATTTATGCGGCGCGTAAGGCGAGCAGCGCGGACAGAATATAAAACTAAAAGTTATATTAATATATTATCCAACGCCTACTCACATAACAATGTGGTCTGCGGTCATATAGCATATTCAAATTATTTCGCATATACAGATTATTAACATTCGCCGAGAGTACATCGTACTCTCGGCGTTTATATTTATTGGTTAATATATTGAGTCCTCATTTCTTCTTTAAAAAATAGATTTACAAAATCCACTGTACTGTCACTGAGTTTTTCTTCATTGATAACTTCTCTGGCAGTAAGCGGGTCGTCGGTGAGTATATTGTCTATGTCATATTTGCAGATATTAATAATATTCGATGGCTCATTGACTGTCCAAACAAACACTTTTTTATTATTCTGGTGAATCTGATCTACTATATCATAATCTATAAATGTTTCCTCAATACTGAACCCATCAATAAAAGTCATTTCAGAAATATTTCCTGCGGCCACAGTCATGTCGTACAGGGTTTTTATATTAGGGTCAATCTCTTTGACCTTTTTCAGCGCTTCTATATCAAGAGAAGCAAGCATGCAGTCGTTTTCAAATCCGTTTGCCTTTACAATGTCAATGACATTCTTTTCGAAATCGGTTTCATGACCTGTTGGCTTTATCTCTATATTAAGTTTTATTTTACCTTTGCATAGTTTTAATACTTCATCAAGAGTCGGTAGTCTCAGGTATGAGTATTCGTCTGAAAACCACGAACCAACATCATATGTTTCAAGTTCAGCATATGTCATTTCCCAAATATTTTTATCTACGCCTGCTATTCTTTTTATATTAGCGTCATGGGAAATCACAACAATATTATCTGCAGTTTGGTGAACGTCAAGCTCTATCCAGTCGGCCCCTTGTTCGATCGCCGCCGCATATGCCGGAATACTGTTTTCAGGATAATCCACAGAACTGCCGCGGTGGGCCGATATTTCAGGCTCGTTATTAATATCAAAAGCAAAGTCGTCAGGAGCGCCTGCGGCTGTCAGAATAGTAAAGCCTATAAAAATAACAGATACTATTCCTAAACATACATAGTTGAGAAGTATGTGCTTTTTTCCTTTTGGAGGAATATATTTGGGAATCGGTTCCTGTTTTTTGTTTTTCAGCTTATAGTATATGACGCTGAGAGAAGCATAGGAAATAGTCAAACTTAAAGTTTGCACTGCAATACTTATCATATCTGCGGCACGGACGGCTTTCAGCGAATATAGATATTGCATATCGGGTTCGCAGAAGAATTTTATAATAAGTATTGAGCTAACTGAAAATACGGTTTTTATAATAAAGCCTATAAAAAATATAAGAACAACCGGTGCAACTCTGCCCAATAATACAATAAAAAAGTTCTTTTTGGTCAGCTCCAGACTTTTTTTGCTTGCTGATACAAAATTTTTCGATTCAAAGCAGAAGCATGTATAGTTCAGAGAGAAGCGAATAGATAATATGAACAATATAGTATATAAGCAAAACATTAATATAGATAAAATGTTGCTTTCATATATGTAATCCTGAATAAATTCAGGGATTGCGTCCACGCCGGTGAAACCTGAAATAGCAGTGGTGAAAAGCAGGGTATATAAAAATATCAATATAACTCCGCTTTTGAACGGCTTAAAAGTACATTTTCCGCCGAGTTTAAACATTTGCACAATTGAAATATCCTTCTGATTATAAGAAGCATGAACATACCAGGTTACAGACATAATTTTAAATATTACTATCAGGCAGCTCACTAATAAAACTGCAAGCCATATAAAAATTGTGGCGGGTCTTGAAAGATAGTAAATAATATTATCGTTTGAAAGATACGTGAGTCCGGAAAGTGACATCGTTTTATCAATAGAAAAGCTGAGTATCGGATAGATAAGAAAAACTGTTATAACCGAATAAATAATTTCAAATGCCAATAGAGTGCTCAAATTTCTTGACAGCAGCTTTAGACAAAGCCTGCAATAGTTAAATAATTTTTTCATTTTGTATCTCCATAAAGTTTTGGCTGTTTATTTGAAAATATTATATCGTATTTTATTTTAAAAATCAACTTTTACGTATAAATTAATATATTTTGTGATGCAAATAGGTTATGTTGATTTTACTGCATATTTACCGTAGACAAATAAATAAAATTACAAAATAGCCTTTTATAAACAGAACATATATTTTAATGTATATTTTATTGGAAGATAAAGCAGAATAATCCATTATAAGCTAATAAAATTTTGTTGTGTATAATGGAGTGTGTTTTTGATGACTATGGATTTGCTAAGAGTTGCGGCAGCCTCGGTAGGTTCTATTATTGCATTGTTTGTTTTGACAAAGCTGCTGGGTTATAAACAAATGTCTCAGCTTTCTATGTTTGACTACATCAATGGCATCAGTATAGGTTCTATCGCCGCCGAAATGGCAACAACGGTTGACGGTAGTTTTATGAAGCCGCTTCTTGCTATGACTATATACGCGGTTTTAGTATATTTTATTGATTTGCTGGCTGTTAAATCTCTGAAGTTTAGAAGATTCTTTGGCGGCAGGTCTTTGGTTTTATTTGAAAACGGAAAACTATATAAAGAAAATTTGAGAAAAGCAAAGATAGACGTAAGCGAATTTTTGACCGAGTGCAGGCTCTTGGGTTACTTTGATATAAATGATATATCTATGGCGATGATGGAGAACAACGGAAAAATATCTGTCCTTCCGACCACCGGCGCGCGGCCCGTTAATGTGGAGGATATGGATAAGAACATGCAGGGAGTTAATCCTAAAAAACCGTCAAGGGCAAGTATAAATGTTATTTTAGACGGGATTATTCTTTATGATAATCTAAAATACACAGGTAATAATGACATATGGCTGAAAAATGAGCTTGGAAAGCAGGGTATATCAGACGTAAAAAAGGTGTTTTTAGCAACGGTTGATGAAAACAACAAACTGTCAGTATTTAAGGAACTGAGCGAATCGCCCGATAATGATTTGTTTCAATAGGGCTTATAAACTATTTTATTACAGCATATATAAAATGGCTCCTACTTTTGTTGGAGTCATTTTTGATTTAGAAGATAAGGCCGGTTTCATAAAACATATAAGCAGCAGAGTAATACAAATGGAAAGTTAACAGAAACTTGCCCCAAAATGGTGTTTTTAGCGAACATCGGAAGGGGGTGACCCCACCTTCTAGGTGGGTGTGATACAAAGTGAGTTGTTTTATTATAGCCTAAAATGTCAATGAATCACTTAGTTGTGATGTATTGTGCGTAAGCACACCGCGTTAGGTGAGCATACATCTCACGCAAAGCGTGAACGTATTTAAAACAATTTGTTATATCTTATTTAGAAATAAACTTAACCGCGGCCGCGCGCCTTACGTGGCAGATTTCATCTGCCCTCCGAAGCTTGCAAACCCTTATTTTTAATATATGATCTTTATATTTTTGTTAGTTTTATTATAACCTCTACATATTGTAAGTGGAAGTCAAGAGAAACTTGCCCCAAAATGGTGTTTTTAGCGAACATCGGAAGGGTGTGACCCCACCTTCTAGGTGAGTGTGATACAAAGTGAGTTGTTTTATTATAGCCTAAAATGTCAATGAATCACTTAGTTGTGATGTATTGTGCGTAAGCACACCGCGTTAGGTGAGCATACATCTCACGCAAAGCGTGAAGATATTCTAAATAGTTTGCTGTAATCCTTTTTAATTGTAATTTACCGCGGCCGCGCGCCTTACGTGGCAGATTTTATCTGCATTGAGTATTCAAATTATTGACATTGAAGGCTAACAAAAACAAGTTACTTTGTATAACATCCACCTTTTCAGGTGGAGTCACACCTACCGATGCTTGCAAACACATATTTTTTATATATGATATTTTTGTTTATAATATAATCTCTTAACAATGTAGGAGGAGTTCAAGAGAAAACTTGCCTCAAATGGTGTTTTTGGTGAACATCGGCAGGGTGTGACCCCACCCTACAGGCGTGGTCACAGATATTGTAGGTTTATTAAAGCCGGTTAATATGTATAACACCCACTTTTCTTAAAAAGTGTGGACACAGCCCTACCTAAGCTTGCAAAATCATATTTCTATTATATTTGATCTTTAAACTTCTGATAATTTTATTAAAATAAAAAGTCGTCTTATTTTATTTATTGTGATATTGCTTGTGAATATATAAAAGTTTGACCCAATATGTATAATGTTCTGATTTTATGATTTGCTAAACCGATTGACTTTTGGTCAGTTATACAGTATAATATTAGTAAGTTTATAAGAATTAAAATTGATTTGTTCTTTTTTGATTTGTATTTATTTTGTGTTTTGTAATCTATCACTTCTTATGCGTCAATAATATTCGTCACAAATAAATATTTGTCAAAGCAATCAAGACGTTTTCTTTCAGCAAGATTTTATTTTATGGAGGTAAGTAAATGAAAATTAAAAAAACAATTGCTGCCGCTTTAACTGTTGTTATGCTGTCAACAGCTGCCTCAGGGGTATTTGCTTCAGGGGCAAATGAAAATATTTCCGGGGGAATTAACGGCGGCGCAGAGGAAACCCAGAGTTATTTAGGGGATAATGAAAGCGAGTTATTGGTTAGCCCGTCCCCGGGTATTTTTGACGATAATGAGGAAGGCGCAGAAGACGTTCAGCCTACCCTTTATCCCAGCGGAATACAAACGGCGGAGCCTGATATTAATATTGAATCTTCCAGTCCGGAGCCATATCCTGAGACAACTGACGTTCCGTCTGAGGAGCCGGCAAACGATGTGATGATTTCATCGTACCAAGTTAATTTCAGCTGCCAGCTTGACGGATGGCCGCGAAAGGATTATGCTGTATTTAATATATGTTCGGAAGATGGAAAAATCCTTGATTCCCACACAAAGTATATTACTGATACGGAGAGTTTTTCAATAGATTTTAATATACCGGATTCTAAAGTGGGAACTGTCTTTTATTTGGAGGTAACAGGCGTTGATTCAATAGATTATTATTCGGATAATTATCCGGTGCCGCTGACTGAAAAGATTCCGCTGTATACATATTGGTCGGAGCCGGATGAAAACGGAGACAGGGTTCCGGTGAGCTCAGCGCATATGACCGCACACGTCAGAACACAGTGTCCTATTAATATATACGCTGACGGAGAATATGTCTCTCTGTCTTCGCCTGCTATATTTGACGGCTCGTATATAATAGCACCGCTGTCAGAGATTGCCGGGGCAATAGGCATATCCGACTGTACTTACTTCCCTGAATATAATAGCGTAAAGGTTAAGACCGGCGATAACGAAATGCTTGTCAATATTGGATATTCGTATCTGACAGCGTTTGGCAGCGATATAAATTTAGACCTTCCGGTTTCCAATATTAACAGCCTGACATATATAGAATTAAGACCGTTTATAGAGGCCTTCGGAAGCACTCTTGAATATTACGACAATGGTTCTTATATTGATATAAAACTTACTAAATCCCCCATGGCTGTAAGTTCTATAGCTGACCAGGAGGCAAGAATAAACGAGAGCGGAGTTGGAAGCTCGACCGATTATCTTATCTGGGTAAACAAAGAAAAGTTTAGATGCACCGTATTCTCAGGTTCTAAAGGCAATTGGAAATGGGTAAAAGATTTTACTGTCGGAATAGGAGCTGAGGGAAGAGAAACAATAACGGGCGTGTTTGAATATATTGACTATACGAATATGTGGCCTTATGATTCGTATTATGTTGGCCCGGTTATGGTATTCTACGGCAATTATGCACTGCATTCAACGTTTTTGAAATATGACGGAACTCCATATGATAACACTGTTGGGGCGAAGATTTCTCATGGCTGTGTGCGCTGCCAGGCAAAATATATAAACTGGATGGTAGATAATATACCTATGAAGACCCGTGTATATGTAACTGAATCTTAAAATATTATAATGGGCCGGCTGCAATTTTGCAGCCGGCTTTTAATATCCCTGTAATTCTAAATATAATTCAAATAAATGATATATTGTGGTTTGGTGGTTCTGAATTAAGAATATACTACCTAAATTTAGCAAATCAATGTTACATTAAGTTGTGTATTTGTTACTTATTTTTGTTATATCGTTGATTATACGTATAAAAGTAAAATTATTCCTATTTTTTCACTTATTATTGTTGACAAGTGAAATGCTTTTTGATACACTTATTTAGGAAATATTTTTCAGTGGGAGATAATTATGGAAGATTTATACGAAAATGTCGAAGATTGCAGAATATTAATTAACAACAGTCAGCTTGATGAAGAAGTTATTAAACTATGCGATAAGATAAATACGAAGATTGATGAAAAGTATGGCAGCGTGGCGCGGTTCTCCAGAACGGTTAACGTACCCTATTCAACTTTAAACTGTATTCTTAAAAACGGTTTGTCAAACAGTAAGTTTTCTATGGTTTTAGATATATGCAGGCGGCTTAGAGTTGATATATTTGATATAGAAAAATATGGAATTAAAGCTGCGGATATACCCATAATATCAAAAATTTCGTCGCTTGATGAGCGCGGAATCGGCGTTATTTCGGGCATTATAGAGGAGGAATATAAACGATGTATAAAAATTATAACCAATAGTTGACAAATAAATGTAATTATGTTAGAATGAAATAAAGGAGGTGTTTTAATGGATGAACTAACTCTGCTGATTAAGCAAGAAATCAAAAAACAATTTCGCAGTGTACGCCAATTTGCGTTCAGTGTAGGAATCGCACAGACAACTGTTGTCAGCGCTCTGAAGAACGGTGTTTCCGGCACAGGATTTAGTACAGTGATGAAAATTTGTAAAGCTTTAGACATTCAAGTATTTGATTACTCTATCCCGCTCGTGATCAATGATAACGTAGTCACATTACTTAAAAAGTATAATGCTCTTGACAAATTAGCTGAACATACAGTTCAGACTGTACTCAACGTAGAGTATGAAAGATGTAAAGCAGACGCAATGAAGAGCTCAAAGCGTTAGTTTTACAAAGTTTGTTTAGTTGTGGAATTTTCGTCTGTAAAAGCACAGGCAAATCATAATATGTCTTTCAGATTGTGGCATATTAAATACAATGATATTTACAATCTTGACTCATATATCATAGCCTTGCAGTTGTTTTTACTGCAGGGTCTATGGTATATTTTATTTTAGTTTATTAAGTTAATATCAGGAATCGTATCCGGATAACTGACTGTAGTTCTGGATTCAATTTTTTCAGGGCAGTTTTGGGTCTTAAAGCTGACATTAATATTTTTAATTTTTAAATTATCTTTATCAAGCGTCAGTGTTCGGTTAATTGTTATTTCATCTTCGTTGATATTAAATGTTCTTTTATAATATGAAGCATATTGGTCTGATTTATTTAGGCGCTCAGTAAATATAACCGTATATTCACTGTCATCCTGTGAGACCGAGGAAATCTCCAGGTCTTTTATACCGTTTAATTCAAGTATATCGTTGTAATCAGATAAATAGTTTTGATACTCATCATAAGTTATATCAGTTTGGTTTTCCTGAATCCCTAAGTGGATTCCGCTTTCATCAGCAGGATCCAAAACCGTATAGTAATATTCCGGGGATAATATGAACCAGGTTCCGCTGTTTGGGTCCGCACCGTATATCCATATATCGCCGTCTTTGTTTTCAGCGCAGATAATTGACTGGGCAGATTTAGTCTCTCCATTCTCAATATAATACTGCGCAGTAGAAATTTGAGTTATCTCCCCGGGCGGTGTAAGATTTTGTATTGTATTCACGTTTAAAATATCTTCTGCAGTTAGATTATCACTTGTAGTTATGTCGTTTTTTTGATTTGCTGATGTACATCCTGAGAAAATAATAATAATTAAAGAAATAATTATTATTATTTTAGTTGTAGAAATTTTATTCATAATTGTTACCCGAATATTTATTAGATTACAAATATAGTTAAAACTGAGTTGTTTGCCGACATAAATGCGTCCGGTATTTTCTTAAACTATGTATACCAACTGTATTATGAGGAACATCATTTATTGAATATAATCCTGCGACGGCGTTGACGGCAAGTATATTATAAATGATAAACTTATGTGACATGAGTTTATTATATTGATAATTTATTTATGAGAAATAATTATTTGAAATTTATAAAGGCAGCTTTTTAGTATGATTGTAATCTTACAGTTTGCTGAATTATAAATAAAACATTATTATAGTTTATTTTGATATAGAATATGTGCTCCATATTAGTTTGCTTTCCAAATAGATTTGAAATGTAAAACATATAGAGCACATATTTTTTTGTACGTATTAAATTTATTTTGCCGCTTTGGCAACAGCTTCTGCAACTGCAGGGCTTACGCGCGGGTCGAAGGCTTTAGGGATTATATAGTCTTCGCTTAGTTCCTCGTCAGAAATAAGTCCGGCGATAGCCTTGCAGGCGGCAATCTTCATCTCCTCGGTTATGCTGCTTGCCATAGCGTCTAAGGCTCCTCTGAAAATCCCAGGGAAAGCGATAACATTGTTTATCTGATTAGGAAAATCAGAACGGCCTGTGCCAACAACGCGCGCGCCGGCCTCTTTGGCAAGGTCAGGCATTATCTCCGGCGTAGGGTTTGCCATAGCGAACACAATTGCGTCGTCCGCCATAGACTCAACCATTTCTTTTGTTACAATGTTCGGCGCGGACACTCCGATAAATACGTCTGCGTCCTGCATAACATCAGCCAAGCTGCCTGTCTTTCCGTCACGGTTTGTTATTTTAGACATTTTTTCCTGCTCTGAATTCAGTCCGTTCATGTTCTCGCATATAGCGCCGATTTTATCAACCAAAATAATATTTTCAGAACCCATATTCATCAGCATTCTGCAGATTGCTATTCCGGCGCTTCCGGCTCCGTTAATGACAATCTGAGCATCTTCAATTTTTTTGTTAACAACTCTGAGCGCATTAATGATTCCGGCTGACACTACTATTGCTGTGCCGTGCTGGTCGTCATGAAAAACCGGAATATCAAGCTCCTCCTGAAGCCGTCTTTCAATTTCAAAACAGCGCGGCGCTGAAATATCCTCTAAATTTATTCCGCCGAAGGTAGGAGCAATATTTTTTACTGTTTCAACTATTTCATCAACGTCATTGGTATCAAGGCAAATCGGAAAAGCGTCAACGCCGGCAAAGTTTTTAAACAGCACGCACTTGCCTTCCATAACCGGCATACCCGCCTCAGGGCCTATGTTTCCCAGTCCGAGAACGGCGCTTCCGTCGGTTACAACAGCGACAAGATTGCCTTTTCTTGTGTAGTCGTATACCTTTCTTATATCCTTTGCGATTTCACGGCACGGTTCCGCAACTCCCGGCGTATATGCGGTGGAAAGCTCGTCTTTGTTATTAGTTTCGGCGCGGGCGGTAACTTCTATTTTCCCTTTCAAACGTTTGTGCAATTCGATTGCGGCTTTGTTGTAATCCATTTTATCATCTCTCCTTGTTCTTATCATATAATATTTTAAGACCGTCCAAGGTGAGCAGACTGTCAACCTTGTCAATCTCGTCTGACTCTTTAGATATCATTGTGGCGAGTCCGCCTGTTGCAACAACAGTGGCGTCCTCTCCGATTTCTTTTTTTATACGGCGTATAATCCCGTCAGCTTGTCCTGCCTGTCCGTACACAGCGCCGCTCTGTATAGCGTCGATTGTGTTTCTTCCGATAACCGAAGACGGTTTTATAATCTCTACCTTAGGAAGCTTAGCGGTTTTTTCAAAAAGCGCGTCCATTGAGATTTTTATTCCGGCGGCTATAACGCCGCCTACATAGTTTCCGTTCCTGTCCACCGCGCAGAATGTGGTGGCGGTTCCAAAGTCAACTATAACAAGCGGCGGTTTATACTTGTGTATTGCAGCAACGGCGTTGACTATTCTGTCTGCGCCCAGCTCGCGGGGATTGTCCATTCTGATATTCATTCCGGTTTTTATCCCGGGTCCGACAACCATAGGCGAGCAGTCCAGATAACGTTTAACACCGTTTGTAAGCGAGTGCATAACGGTGGGGACAACAGACGCTATCATAACGTCGTCTATTTCATCCGGTTTTACCCCTTCATTCAACAGAAATTGTGTTATAAGCATACCGTATTCATCGCTGGCTTTGTTTTTATCTGTGGCCATGCGCCAGTGACGGCGCAGATTATCGTTTTCATAGAGTGCGGCAACAATGTTTGTGTTGCCAACGTCAATTGTAAGCAGCATATTATCTTCCTATCTGATTCAATTTTTTAATACTTTTTATCTTTTATTAAGAATAAATTATAATAAAATATTTATAGTTTCTTGATTTCAGCGTTTACACCGCTGTCGGTTATATTGAGAACCGCATAAGAGTATCTGGCACAGCCCGGATTAAGCATAAGAATCCCATCCGTTTCTCTGATAAGAGCGCTGTGGGTATGTCCGAAAATACATATGTCGGCTTTAACGTCGTGAGCTTTCTGTCTTAATGTATACATTCCGCTTTTTACATTATAGCGGTGACCGTGGGTCAGAAAAATACGTTTGCCGGAAAACTCAAACAGTCTGTCATAAGGAACGTCGTTAACATACCAATCGTTGTTGCCGAGAACATACTCAAATGGAATATCAGGGTATGCGGCGGCAATGTCGTCCGCGTCACGCTGAATATCTCCGGCAAAAATTATTAATGAAATATCTTTTTCACTTTCAACAGCATTCATTATGCTTTGAAAACTGCCGTGAGAATCGCTTAACACTAAAGCTTTCATTAATAAGCCTCCGTTTCAGTAATAATAAAATATTATAGCACATAAATATTTTTTTGTCACTATTTTTATAAAAATACATACAATGTAATGTGAAAGGAGTTGTATCTAATATGGACATAAATGATTTAACAAAGGGTGTTAATCAGAATAATCTCAATAATACTCTTAAGCAGTTCGGAAACGTAATGTCGAAAGACCAGATGAACCAGGTGGTAAACACTATAAAAAACACAAATCAGGAGCAGCTGAAACAACAGCTCAGCAAGATAGACCCGAAAGAGATTAATAAGGTTCTCTCAAGCAATCCGGGGCTTCAAAGGGCAATAGGCTCCAATCCTGACGTGATGAAGAAGTTGAACGCTATATTTTCAAAGAACGGGAAGTAGTTTTAAGTATATTCAAAACTTACTCTGAAAGGTGGCGATTATATGAATGAAGAGCAGAATATGGATTTTGACTTTGGTTCGGCTATAGAAAAAATTCAAGAGATGATGGGAACGGACGACGGACAGTCAAAGCTTAATAATATAATCAACGCCTTTGTGGGTTCTGATGAAGATAATGCGAACAGTCAGGAACAAGACAGCCCGTTTCCTGATATGGATCAGATGGATATGATGATAAAACTCGGAAATGTTATGTCTGCGATGAAGACCACAGGCAACAGCAAAAATGCGGCTCTGCTTTACGCTTTAAAGCCGTACCTGCGTGAATCAAGACAGGAAAAGACGGACAGCGCGGTAAAGATAATGGGTATGGTAAAGGCCTTTGCTCTGCTCAAAGACAGCGACCTTAATCTGAACTTTTAGGAGGCGGAGCTATGTACAAACGTTATCAATCCCCGCCAGGAAGCAAACCGGCGGGTAATCCGAGACCTCAGAACCATCCCCGGAACAGTCATCAGGATATGGGCGGAGACCGTTTTCAGAACAGCTATAATGATATGGGTGATAACCATTTTCAGAGCAGTTATCAGGACATGGGAGGGAACCATTTTCAGGGCGGTCATCAGGACATGGGAAGAAACCATTCCCAAAGCGGTCATCAGGATACAGGAAGAAATTATTCTCAGAGCAGCAGCCGGAATATGGGAAGCGGTCATTCCAATGCAGGGTCCGGGAATCGACAAAATCAGAGGGCAAATCAGAATTATGACACACCTCGGCATAATTCGAACGATAACTTTGAGTATGACGGACATAGGGATGATATGAACTGGAATCGGGCGGCGGACTATAACCATAGGAATGAGCCTCGGGGAGCGCCAAACCCGCCGGCCGGCGGACTGGGAGGACTTTTGAGCGGTCTTTTCGGCGGAGGAAAGTCAGGCGGAAGAAGAGAAGAGCCGAACATAGTAAAATCAATTTTAAGTTTTATTCCCCCGGGAATATATAATACCGAAACAAAAAAAATTCTTGGCATATTAACAGCGGAGGATCTTCTGCTTGCCGCTCTCATACTAATGATTGCAGACAGTGACGAAAACGATGACCTGGCGCTGCTTATAGCTTTGGTATACATATTTATGGCATAAAAAATAGTGACTATTATCAAAATAGGATAATAAAAAGTAATTAAATTGTTATATAACGCCGTTGACAATAAATTCGTTTAATAATATAATTAAAATAGTTAAATAGGCGTGTTGTGTTTTTAGGAATTTATTAAATAATATAAGTGAAAATATAGTTTCAGTATTATTTTGGAGGTTTTATACTAATGAAAAAGGTTTTGGGGTGTGTTTTGCTGGCGGCAATCCTGGTGATTTGTCTCGGTATGAGAGGAGTTGTGCCGGTTGATGTCGACCAAAAGGCTGACGATACTAAGGTGACAATGTATGCGGAAGACGGCAGGAGCGAACAGTTTGACCCGTCTGAGGCTGAAGCTCAGAAGAGCGTTGGCTGGTATGATAATTTTAATGACGTAATAACCACCATGTGGAAAGATGACGGAAGCAGTATAGTAGTGTTTAAAGCTGATGTGTCTAAGTACGAAAAAGATGGATATACTACAAATCATGATTCTATCTTTTCAAAGGTTTTTAATCCGGCTACAGAGGAAGAAAAGGACGTTTTGAAAAGTGAAGTGCAGACATACATTGATAACGGCTGGAAGCGCGGCAACGGAAAAGTTGACCCTGATAAGCCAATGGTATGTCTGACATTTGATGACGGACCGAATCCGGCTACCACTACAAAACTTCTGAAAGCTCTTGAAGAAAATAACGCGAGAGCAACGTTCTTCATGCTGGGCAACCTGGTTAAAAACGTCAAGGGCGGAAGCGATACAATAAATAAAATGAAGGATATCGGCTGTGAGCTGGGAAGTCATACCTATGACCATACACAGCTTACTAAACTTGGAACTGACGCTTTAAAGAAGCAGGTTCAGGATACAAACGACAATATTAACGACATTGCAGGTCAAGGCGCAACTGTTCTTCGTCCGCCGTACGGCTCATATAATGATAATGTCAAATCAGTTTGTCAGAGTTTAGACCAGCCTATAATATTGTGGTCTATTGATACTTTGGACTGGAAGACCAAAAACGCCGACACTTCATTTAGAAATGTTATGGATCAGGTGAAAGACGGAGATATAATTTTGTTCCATGATATTTATGAGCCTTCTGTTGAAGCTGCTATCAGACTTATACCGGCACTGCAGGACGCAGGATACCAGCTGGTAACAGTATCTGAGATGGGCGAAGCGAAGATTGGCGGACTAAAACCCGGAGAGGTTTACACCGATTTTTGGGACAGCACTGTTAAGAAGCTGACAAACAGCAGCTCAAGCAGTGAGAAGAGTTCCGGTAGCTCGGACAGCGAAAAGAGTTCCGGAAGTTCAAATAATGATAAGAAGTCAAACAGTTCAAACAGTGACAAGGGAACAAGTTCTTCAAAAAGTTCTGATTAATATATCTTAAACGTAAAAGTTTATTTCAGACTATAATATGCAATGAATGAGTTTTTAAATACCGCACAATTAAGTGCGGTATTTTTTGTTAAGCACTTACAGGGGAAGTAAGTATATTTTGAATTGAACTTTTGATATTTTTATTATAGAGTGAAAAAATTTTTAGCGTATTTATTTTAGTATTGGAAGATAATTTGAAATGTTTTTGCCACGAGTTGATATAAATGTATGAGATTTCTATTATGAAGAGGTAAACTGTGTATAATTTTTTTAGTAACATATTTAGAACAATTCTGCAGTATTAATTGACAGACAATAAAAATATAAATAATAAATGCACATAAATAAGGACTTGTCTATATCCGGTATATTATGTGCGGTATTTTTAACATTGAATGTTCTTGATTAGATTAAGTTTTTTATTTATATCTCATTGATAATTATCGAATATTTTTATGCTAAAAAATAAAAATTAATTATTATAAAACATATGATATGTTATGTCATTTAATATGATAATATAGTCGTAACAGAAACCGGCTTATTTCCTATTTGAAGATAAATATGAGATTGGTCTATGCTGCTGTTGCATAGATAATGTTATGAAGAAACACCAGACAGATTATAGAATAAATATAAAGTTTAATAAAAATAGTTAATATAGTAGGTAATATAGTAATCAAGATGGTAACTAAGGCAGTAGACCATTATATAAACAAAACCAAACAATACTAAACCAAACTATACAAAACAAAACTATTTATAAATTATATAATTATTTTACTTTATATTTTCTTTTAAAATATGAAGTGCACAGAACAAATACATAAAATAGTAGAATAAAAAACTTAATGATGAGGATATAGAATAGGTAATTAATCTTGCAGAAAGTTATAAATATAATAATAAAAGATATTAACAAATTCGTGACTGCGCACCTCGCAAGGCGCATAAATGCGTTTGCGTATTCAAATTATTATTTGCGTATTCATATTATTGTAGGTAAATGAAAACAAGTTATTTTGAATCACACCCACCATGCTGGTGGGGTCACAGACCTTGTAGGTAAATGAAAACAAGTTATTTTGAATCACACCCACCATACTGGTGGGGTCACAGACATTGAAGGTTTATCAAAACAAGTATTTAAGGCTCATACGCACCTTTTAGGTGCGGTCACATACATTATGGATTTGGTAAAACATTTTGTTTTGTATCACACCTACCGATGTTTGCCAAAAGAATAGTTTTTATAAGATGAAATTAATAGGAACTCGAAAAGCCTGTATTCACGGTTAAAAAATTGTTTGTCAAATAATAAGGCTCGATATGCTGTGAAAAACGAATAAAATTCTGAACAAAAAGCTGAATCACATTAAAGTGTAATGAGTAAAATAAAACATCAGCTTTAACTTAAAAGTATTCATAGGTTTTTATTACATAGAATTGCATAAACAAATAATTATGTATATTTATGGATTATATACTATAATAAAACAAATTTGTGTTGACTTTCTGATGTAAGATATTTATAATTTAATTATGAAACAGCGCACAATGTTTTTCGTGAAACATTATTGTTCTGTGCGAAAAATAGGATATGGCGTCGTATGAAAAAATTAATTGGGGGTATTCTTATGAGAAATGTAAACGATCAAGATAATAGGCCGTCCGGCGGCGGCAACGGTTTTAACACCGGCCCTGTAAATCAAAATCCGCCAAACTATCACGGCGGACAGGAAAGGGTTGGCGGCAATGCCAATATTGGTGGAAGCGTTCCGGGAGCGGGAGACGGAAGGTATACACCTCCGAATCAGTTTAACGGATACAATCAATATGGGGGATATAATAACAATGGATACGGCGGTCCTCCGAAGAAAAGCAATACGGGTCTTATTGTGGCAATTTCTATTTTATCAGGTGTAATTTTGATAAGTATTGCGGTTATGTGTCTTATATTTACAGGGGTTTTATCACCCGGCAGACAGGCGGCAAATCAGGCGGCTTCCGTTGTCGCTACTGAAGCTCCAACAATAAGTCCGGCTACAGCGGCTCCGGCTGCTCAGGCGCCCGCAGCGCCTCCGGTTCAGAATGTACCGTCATATAACGTAAGTTCAAACACCACAGTGGTGTCATATATGTATGTGGCAAACGTAAAATACTCTATATATTTGAGAAGCTTGCCTGAGGAGAACGACAGCAATATCATAACTGAAATACCATTGGGAACTCAGGTTGGATTTATTGAAAATGCGGATTCAGTTTTTGCCAAGATTAATTATAACGGGCGGATTGGATATTCCAAGCGTGAATATCTGTCGAGCGTCAGTCCCAACGCCGGGTACAGCGGAGGAAGAGCATGGTCTGATACCATGACGGTAACCAATGTGAAATATGCTATATACTTAAGAAGCACGCCGTCTGAGGCGTCAGACGCTAATATAATTATGGAGATACCTGTGGGTTCTAAGGTTACGTACCTGGACACTCCAAACAATACGTTCTATAAAATATCTTATGGAGGCACGGTTGGATATTCAAAACAGATATATCTTACCTTTGATTGATTATGAGAAAATATTTGATAGGCTTAGTTATAGCGCTCGGTATTATTCTCGCAGGATTGATAATAGTTTTTGGTCTTGTTCTGAACGGAACGATTACCAGACAGACTTTTGAAGCCGAAAAAAATGAAATAAGTATTCCAACTGCAGAGGCGAGCGCATTGCCAACTCAAACGCCTAAAAAGCAGATTGTTGTTCTTGACCCGGGTCATGGGAAGGATTCCGGTAATATGAGCGAAGAAGACAAATCTGCTGACGGCTGGGTTTTAAGCACAGAAAAAGGCGGCTGGGGAGAATGGCGCCATTGGAAGTCAGGAACTGTTTGGGATGATTGCCGCGGAAGCGGATGCAGCGGCCGGCACCCTGACGGAGGAAGCTGCTGGTATCCAATTGAAAATGGAGACAGGGATATTGAGCCGGAAATAAATTTAAACAATACCCTAAACGCCAAAAAATATCTTGAGGAAATGGGTTATGAGGTAAGGCTCACAAGAAATTCGAACGATGAAAACCCGTCAATGACAAAACGGCTTACGTATTGTTATTCGGGCGGCGACACTTCTACTGAGCCGGACGCGGACGTCTTTGTGTGTATCCATTCCAATGCCGGCGGAGGTCAGGGCAGCGCGTATATGGCTTTGTCGGGAGTGTATGACCAAAGCGGTGTTCTTGCGCCGGCGGAATATATATCAGAGAGCAATATTTTGGGTCAGCTTATAAATAATCAAATCGTTTCAGACACACAGCTGTCCGCTTTTGTAGACGGGAGATATGAAGGTTTCCCAACCGCGGTTTTGTTCTGCAAAAGTCCCGTACCGATAGCCTATTTGGAAATTGGATTTTTTGATAATGCATCCGACTTAGAAGTGCTGACAAACGATTCAGAAACTATAGGCAGGGCGATTGCTGTCGGTGTTGATAATTACTTTAAAACCAAAAGCAATTGAGTATGATATTTCAAATTGGACATAAACAGCGGCGGTATAAGTTTTAATTGTCAGGTTTAAATAAGTATGTCAAGGCCGTAAAAGCCGATAAGTATGAAATCTATTGATTGTATTAGTGTGGACAAAATAAGAAAACTTCCGCCAATTTTCTGCTTGATTTTATAAGATTATGCGATGGAAACTTAATTGATAAGCAAAAATGTCGATTCCATAAGGGTTTATAGCCTTTGGCAAAAGAACTTATAAAACCTTATAAGGTGGATTTTCAATATAATTAAATATAAGATAGATAAATGCAAAAAATTTTTTAATTGTGAGCCAACTTAAAATAAATATTAAAATTATTGTTTGTTGTGCGCTGTCTTATTCGCGGTTATATTTTTATTAATAAAAATGGAAAGATGATATATGGGAATAGGAATTATTGTGTGCGGCTTGAATGGAAGCGGAAAGAGTACATTAGGAAAAGCGCTTGCGGAGAAACTTGAAATTCATTTTATTGATATTGAAAATCTATTTTTTCAACAGACAGCTTCCAATTATAGCAGTGGTTTATCACGTTCTGATAAAGAGGTAGAAAAGATCCTTTTGAATGAAGTCGTAACATATAAAAACTTTGTGTTTGCAGCTGTAAAAGGAGCGTATGGAAAAGATGTTTTGTCGTTTTATAATTATGCAGTTTTGATTGATGTTCCGAAAGAGGTTCGTTTGGAAAGAATAAAACAGCGCTCTTTGCAGAAATTCGGTAGTAGAATTTTACCGGGAGGAGATATGTACGAGCAGGAAAAAACATTTTACGATAAAGTAAGTTCCCGAACAGGGAGATATGTTGAGGAATGGATGCAATCATTAGAGTGTCCTGTGATAAGAGTGGATGGCACGAGATCTATTAATGAAAATATAACTTATATTACAGAACAGATACAGAGTTTACTGAATAAGACTGACAAGCAGCTTTCTGATTTATTAAAATAGGGTATTGGAAGGTAAACAGAAAAACAGACAGAAAAAATAAATGTGTTTATAGTGAACATTTTTGGTTTTTATTAGCTTTCCAACTATAATGCGGAAAGTCCGCAATAAAGCAGACGGAAATATCAAAGTTCATATATAAAAAATGTGGTATGGCAAGCATCGGAGGGCTGTGACTACACTTAAAAAAGTGTGTGTAATACAAATCACTTTGCATTGATAAACCTACAATGTCTGTGACCCCACCAGTATGGTGGTTGTGATACAAAATAACTTGTTTTGATTTACCTACAATGTCTGTGACCCCTCAGCATGGTGTGTGTGATACAAAATAACTTGTATTGATAAACCTACAATGTCTGTGGCCCCTCAGCATGGTGTGTGTGATACAAAATAACTTGTATTGATAAACCTACAATGTCTGTGACCCCACTAGCATGGTGGGTGTGATACAAAATAACTTGTATTGATAAACCTACAATGTCTGTGACCCCACTAGCATGGTGGGTGTGATACAAAATAACTTGTATTGATAAACCTACAATGTCTGTGACCCCACTAGCATGGTGGGTGTGATACAAAATAACTTGTATTGATAAACCTACAATGTCTGTGACCCCACTAGCATGGTGGGTGTGATACAAAATAACTTGTATTGATAAACCTACAATGTCTGTGACCCCACTAGCATGGTGGGTGTGATACAAAATAACTTGTATTGATAAACCTACAATGTCTGTGACCCCACCAGCATGGTGGGTGTGATTCATTATAACTTGTTTTGATTTACCTACAAGGTCAATAATATGAATACTCAAATAATAATATGAATACGCAACACAAACGCAGTTTGCCGCGCAAGGGGCGCAGTCCCGGTAAAGCTTTTTGATTTAGTTTTATATATCAATAAACTTGTTTTACGTATTTTATGTATAAGAAAATAATATGACGGATTTTATACTAATAGTGTATTTTGCATGTTAGATGTTGATAAGGATTAAATAAAATTAATTATTATATTATAGATACTTATCATATAATTTTATAAATAACATATTTAAAGCGGAAGCCGCATGGCTTCCGCTTTAATTTATACAAATAATTATAATCTTCAAAAATGAGGATAAATAGTTTAATTCTTAAAAATAAAATTTATTGCAGAATACTTGTGTAAATACTGACTTATTTATATCTTGACAAGTAATACTGCATTATTATTTTCAATCTGTGTGATTAACAAAATCTGCTTAGTGCTAAAACGACAGTATTTATTCATGTTGCTATCCCAGCGTTTAAAATTTATATGAGCTGTTGAAGTCTATGATAAATTTTTAATCTTTGAATTTGAATTAACAATATAAATTCCTATACAGGTCAGCAGAAGCGAAACAACTCCGATTATGCTGAATGCTTGATTTTGTTCGCCCAAAAGCCATGCTGAGAGTATAACGCCGAAAATTGGGTTCATGAAACCAAAAACCGCCACTTTTCCGACAGGATTGTATTTCAGCAGTATTCCCCACAAAGTGTATGCTATCGAGGAAACAAGAGCCAAATAAATCAAAAGCATAACAGCTTGGGTTGAAACATGAGTAATCCGTCCACCACACAAAAATCCGATAATGGTAAGGACTATTCCCCCTGTGAAGAACTGATACCCGCTTAGGGTCACAGGATTCTCACGCTGTGAATACCGCTTTATCAAGCAGGATGAAAGCCCATAGGATAAGCAGGACATAAAAATAGCCCCCTCGCCGGCAAAACTGAAGTTTCCGTTTATTGCCGCGCCGCTTATATTGATAAGTATTACCCCGAGGAATCCGATAACAGACCCGAATATTTTTCGCGTTGTGAGCTTTTCGAATTTAAATAGAAGGCATGAGAAAAGCAGTGAAACAAAAACGTTTGAGGCGTTTATAATAGAAGCGTTTACGCCGCTTGTGTTAGCCAGCCCGATATAGTAGAATATGTATTGGAGCACGGTCTGAACCATGGCGAGCTTGAAAACATCGGGAATTGACGACTTTTGCGGTATTAAAATTTTGCGGCTCAATATACTGCCGAATAAAATTGTTAAAATTCCGGCGATAATAAATCTGATTCCGGCAAACAGCAGCTGGGACGCAGTTCCGCTTATTTCAAAAAGCGAATAGCCGATTTTTATACATGGAGCGGCGCTTCCCCATAAGAGACAGCTGAGCATAGCTCCGAAACAAATAGTGTAGGTTGATGTAAGTTTGTTTTTCATGTTTGATTTCTCTTTCTAATAAAATTTTATATTGTTATATTATAGCACCTGTTCCAACATAAAACAATTAAGTTAATATACAATTACTTATTTAGTACGACCATAATTTTTGTAAAATGTATTGAAATAAAAAATTTGAGTATTGGATTAATTCAAATAGATTACGAATCGGATTAAGGAAGGCAGAGAAAATAGAAAATTTTGAAGATTCTGCTGTTAAAGTAACGGAGGAAACAAACAATTTGATTAGTCTGTTATTGCAGAAGATGATATCGGTCCATTTATCAGACTGTACTGTTTGATATAAAAAATATTTCAGAATTTTTATAACCCAGGCAGAGTGTATGCTGTAAACGGTACTATTGTTTGCATAAACGGCGGAATGGTATTGCCGTCTGAATATAATGAAAAGGAAAAGTTATATATCCGGAAATGCAGCAGGTACTGATATATCTAGAATTATTGCAGCTGTGTTCAGCAGTGAGAATATATAAAAAGATTTGAAAGCGAACAAAATAAGAGCCGAAAAAATGAAGCGGAGCGGAAGATTAGCTGTGAATCCAGACAGAAAGAGTTTAAATAGTCTTTGTAAGAAATGCGGCTATAAACAGCCTATTTATGAAACTAAAATTGTTAAGTGAAAAAATCTATTGACATAATCGTGAGTTTATGATAAAATTTTTTTATCTGATACAGATATAGGGGAGCACCACCTGAGGTGCTTCCCTTTTTGTGTCTAAAATTAAAATCAGGAGGTTTTGTATGAAAAAGACAATAGCGTGGAAGATGGCGGTAGCAGGAGTATTGATAGCAGTATGCGTGGTTTGTTCGCCTCTCAGCATACCGGTTGGAGCTTCAAGATGTTTCCCGGTTCAGCATTTGGTGAATATTTTGGCGGCGGTTTTATTGGGACCGTTTTACGGAGTGGGAATGGCGTTTGTCACATCTCTGATAAGGGTCTTAATGGGGACGGGCACTTTGCTGGCGTTTCCCGGAAGCATGTGCGGAGCGCTGCTTTGCGGACTGGTATATAAATATTCCAAAAACATACCTTTAACGTGTATAGGAGAGCTGTTCGGCACATCAGTTCTGGGAGGAATCTGCGCATATCCAATTGCGGCTCTGCTTATGGGAAAAGAAGCGGTGCTGTGGACGTACATACTCCCGTTCTTTGTCAGCTCAGCAGGAGGAACTGTGATAGCCGCCGTAATTCTTTTTGCGCTGAAAAAGACAAAGGTGTTAAATAAGATGGGACAAATTTAAAAAACATTTGAATTATATAAAACGTTTCTTATCAAAAAATGGAACCTGTGTAGATTTTTCGGTTCCATTTTTGTTTTATTATTTTCATTATGACAAAGCGAAAATGTAAAAAGATCTTTAAAAATAAAGACCATTACTGATTATGCTGCCCTGTTGCAAGTTAATATAAAATATATTAACTATTGTCAGTTTCATAAAATTTTATGGTAAATACAGCGCCGTTTTTATTTTTGGCTGATAAAGTTCCATTCATTGATTTTATTGCGGTTTCGGCAATAGCAAGTCCTATACCGCTTTGTCCTCCTAAACCTTTATAAAAACGCTGAAAAATGTATGGCATATCTTTTTCTGCAATTCCGGGGCCATCGTCAGAAATTTTTATTGTCCGGATACGCGCACTGCAGCTGATATTTATTGATTTGTCTGCATATCTTATGGCGTTTGTCAGAATACTCATTACAGCTTTTCCAAACATCTCAGGATTCCCGGTAATTATAAATTTTTTATTATCTGTGTGAAAATTTAGCTTTATTTCACCGCATACCGGTTTTAGCTGGCGCAGTAAGTTTTCGATTACTTCAGTACATTCAAAGTCTGTTTTGTTTTCAAATCGATCTTTGCTGTCAAGATGAGATAAACATAGAATATTGTCTACCATATCTGAAAGTCTGTCGCTTTCTTCTAATATAATATCAGCGGCTTCAATAACTTTTTGGCTTTTAAAAAGTTTAGCTGATATCCCTTCGGCATAACCTTGAATTGACATAAGCGGAGTTTTTAGTTCATGCGATACGTTTTGAAAAAATGTTTTTTGCTCCGCGTCGTACTCTGAGAGCTTTTTTGCCATATGATTCATATTAGTCTCAAGACCTGAAAGTTCAGTTTCTTTTAAGTTCAGCATTTTAGGTTTAAATATTCCGTTTCCAATATCATTAGAAAAACTGCAAAGTTTATCTATCGAAAGTACCAATCCATTTGTAAGTCTTATTACTACTGCAGCCATTACAGTGCCGGTTAAAAAGAGCAGACCGAGCAGGACAAAATTAATGATACGAATTAAATCCTTAAGCTGCTGATTGTTTTTATAAAATATGATATTAATATCCTGTGAATATGGTTTTTTAAGTGTGAAATAATCTGTTCCGTCTAATTTGGTATGTTCAGGTTCGGACGAATTTTTATCCAAAAAATATAATCTAAGTTTATCTAACTCATTTTTGTCGTAAAAGAAAGCTGTTTGTTTTTCTTTATAATTATACATCTCGGGAGGCGGATAAATAAGGTCTCCATTTTTTGAATCAGTTAGGAAAAAGCTGATTGTTTTATTATTTTCATCTAATAAACTATAGTATAAGTTTAATGCGATTGAGGCGGCGTCAATTTCGGCCTTAGGCATATTAGTGCCGTCAGTGAAGCCGGATGGCTGTGTATTAGTGTTTTCAGGTATTTTAGTTGGTTTTTCGGTATCAAAATTTTCTTTGCTTTCAGAATATAAAAAATTTTGATTGTCAGCATAATTTTCAGAATATGTCCCGTCTATGTCTTCAGAATAAATAGCTGAGTAGGATTCAAAATTAGGAGAAAAGTTTTGAGAAATTCTATCCGCTGTAGCAGAAGCTTTATTTAAAGAATCTATAGATTCTCTTTTTATATGATATGATGTAATTATATTGAAAGAAAGAAACATTAAAATAAAACTGAGAACAACAGTTATAAGAAAAATTGAAAATATTTTTGTGCGTATACTAATTTTCATAGTTGATTCACCTTCAGTTTGAATCCGAAACCGCGAACTGTTTCAATAAAAACATTACTGCCGTAATCGGATAACTTTTTTCTCAGTCTTTTTACAGTGTCGTCAGTCACGCGCGTCTCTACCATGCTGTCGTATCCCCAAACTTGATTCAGTATTTCATCTCTCGAAACTGCCCGGTGTTGATTTTGAAACAGAAAGTCTAAAAATTCAAACTCAATTAATGTCAGCGGTATTTCATTTTCTGATATCAAAACCGATCTTTGTTTTGAAAGTAAAGATAGGTTGCCTAAAGTGATTTTATCATCTTTTAGCGCTTGCTGTTCCATATCTATCCGCCGAAAAATAGCTTTAACCCGCATAACAAGTTTTAACGGACGGAAAGGCTTGGTAAAGTAATCATCACTTCCGAGTGCCAGGCCGGATACATAATCGGAATCACTGTCACGAGCTGTCAGCATAATAATAGGAACATTAGAAAGCTGTCGGATTTTACTGCAAATTGCAAAGCCGTCGTTACCTGGCATCATTATATCCAATATTACTAAATCGGCAGGTGCTTTAAGGAATTTTTCGAATAATAAATCGCCTGTCTCAAAAACTTCTACCGCGTAACCTTCATTTTCCAGAAAAGACTTTAGCAGTCCGCGAATATTTTTTTCATCATCCGCCGCATATATTAATTTCATTTGATTCACCGCCTATATTCGTATTATATCATAAAATACTAAATTTTAAAGTAAGCAAAATCAATTGCCGCAAAACTGCCACAATTTTTCGGTGACTTTTCGTGATAAATTAAATTATACTTACTTTGTCATCAGGCAGAAGCCTGAGATAAAAATACGGCAAAGCCGAAAAAATGGAGGAATTACTTATGAAGAAACAAGTACTATCAGTAGTTTTAGGATTGGCAGTGACAGCCGCAGCGGGATCAGCTTTTGCCGCCGGAGCGGATAACCGTATGGAAACACTAAATCATGGTGAGTTACTCGGTCAAATAGTTCAAGACAGAGTTTTATCAATTTCTGAAGGAAAGGATAATGTTTTGAATGGTGAAAAAGCAGATATCTATGCAATTTTGGGAGAGAATGATAAGTTAACTGGAAGTGTTGCTGAGGATAAAGTACTATATGAAGGAGAAGGAACACAAACAGAAAATGAAAGTCAATCAGACAGCTATGCAGTATTAGAAGAAAATGACAAGCTAACCGGAAGTATTGTTGAAGATAAAGTAAAAAAATAGAAAGAGATGAGATTTTAGTTCCAAAATTAAAACAATAGCATATTAATAAGAGGGGGTAATTATCCCCTCTTTTATTTATCGCTTTTTAAGTAGAAAGTACTTTCAGTATTACTTAAAACAGTTTTGTACTTTTCTTAAAAAAAGTGATACTGAATTAAAAGAGCAATAGTGTAATAGAGTGAGTAATAAATTTGATTTATCAATCATAGCATAAATAATGCTTGAAGGCATTCTGATCTTTTGTTTTTATTATTTATACATAGTTTGAATTATGAAAAATACCTAACGGAATGAGAATGGAAAACTGTAAAGATATAGTATTAAATATAACGTAAGTTATTTTAAGTATTTTAGAAATATATTAATAAATAATATAATGCGGGAAGCAGAAGTAGGACAATAAACAACGTAAAAACGGGGAAAATCAGCAAATTTAAAAAATAAATAAAAAAAAGAAGAAAAAAGTCTTGACAAAATAATTTGTCTCTGCTATACTAAACAAGTTGTTCGAAAAGACCTATATGTTTTGAAGAACAAACATACATAACTTGATGAAGAAGCAATTTTTAAGTTTTAAAAATTTTTTCAAAAAAAGTTAAAAAAAGTCTTGACAAGATAATTTAAATGTGTTATTATAGTCAAGCTGTTTCGAGAGAAACAGAAAGCAGATGTTTGAAAAATAAATAGTGAAAAAGCGGTAATAAAGATACATTTAGATGTACTTATTACGACAATTGCACAAGGTAAGAAACTCGCAAGAGTGGAGACTTTGTCAATTCCAAAAAAGTTTTAGCGAACTTTACAAGTTGCAGCTGCGGAACAAAGTTCTGCGGGGGTTAAGAATAAATCAAAAGCTTGCTTTTGATTTAAGAGGAGCTGCTGCGGAGCGAAGAGCATAAATTTGTTTACAAATTTATGGGGAAAGCGAAGCGGGCTGCGACGAACGTTAGTATTCGATAAGAGCTAACAAACAATCGAGTATATTGGTAGACGAGAGTCTGGATATATAACAATATTAATCGAGAGTTTGATCCTGGCTCAGGACGAACGCTGGCGGCGTGCCTAACACATGCAAGTCGAGCGAGAAATTTTTAACGGATCCCTTCGGGGAGAAGATAAGGATGGAAAGCGGCGGACGGGTGAGTAACGCGTGAGTAACCTGCCTTTAGGAGGGGGACAACATTCCGAAAGGGATGCTAATACCGCATAAAATTATTGTATCGCATGGTATAATAATCAAAGATTTATCGCCTAAAGATGGACTCGCGTCCGATTAGCTAGTTGGTGGGGTAAAAGCCTACCAAGGCGACGATCGGTAGCCGAACTGAGAGGTTGATCGGCCACATTGGGACTGAGACACGGCCCAGACTCCTACGGGAGGCAGCAGTGGGGGATATTGCGCAATGGGGGAAACCCTGACGCAGCAACGCCGCGTGAAGGAAGAAGGCCTTCGGGTTGTAAACTTCTTTAAGTGTGGAAGATAATGACGGTACACACAGAATAAGCCACGGCTAACTACGTGCCAGCAGCCGCGGTAATACGTAGGTGGCAAGCGTTGTCCGGATTTACTGGGTGTAAAGGGCGTGTAGGCGGGTAGACAAGTCAGATGTGAAATACCGGGGCTCAACTCCGGGGCTGCATTTGAAACTGTATATCTTGAGTGTCGGAGAGGAAAGCGGAATTCCTAGTGTAGCGGTGAAATGCGTAGATATTAGGAGGAACACCAGTGGCGAAGGCGGCTTTCTGGACGATAACTGACGCTGAGGCGCGAAAGCGTGGGGAGCAAACAGGATTAGATACCCTGGTAGTCCACGCCGTAAACGATGGATACTAGGTGTAGGAGGTATCGACCCCTTCTGTGCCGCAGTTAACACAATAAGTATCCCACCTGGGGAGTACGGTCGCAAGATTGAAACTCAAAGGAATTGACGGGGGCCCGCACAAGCAGTGGAGTATGTGGTTTAATTCGAAGCAACGCGAAGAACCTTACCAGGACTTGACATCCCACGCATAGCCTAGAGATAGGTGAAGTCCTACGGGACGTGGAGACAGGTGGTGCATGGTTGTCGTCAGCTCGTGTCGTGAGATGTTGGGTTAAGTCCCGCAACGAGCGCAACCCTTACTGTCAGTTACCATCATTAAGTTGGGGACTCTGGCAGGACTGCCGGTGACAAATCGGAGGAAGGTGGGGACGACGTCAAATCATCATGCCCCTTATGTCCTGGGCTACACACGTACTACAATGGCTGTTAACAAAGTGAAGCAAAGCAGTGATGTGGAGCAAAACACAAAAAGCAGTCTCAGTTCAGATTGTAGGCTGAAACTCGCCTATATGAAGTCGGAATTGCTAGTAATCGCAGATCAGCATGCTGCGGTGAATACGTTCCCGGGCCTTGTACACACCGCCCGTCACACCATGAGAGTCGATAACACCCGAAGCCTGTAGCTTAACCTTAGGGAGAGCGCAGTCGAAGGTGGGATTGATAATTAGGGTGAAGTCGTAACAAGGTAGCCGTATCGGAAGGTGCGGCTGGATCACCTCCTTTCTAAGGAGACCCCTTGGTTCTGAGAAGAGTAACGGAAGCGGAGAGCGGAAGTAAGAGAGTAAGGCATTGAGCCTGAAAATTATGGAAGAAGGAAGCGGAAGGAAGTAACGGAAGTTAGCCAAGAAATCCTAAGGTCGATGATTGAGGAAACTCAATCTCAAAAGACTTTTTCACTATTTGTTTTTCAACCATCTGAGAAGATAGGTTGAGAAGATGTTTGAAAATTGAATAAAGAGAAGAGTAAGGAGTAATGATTAGAAATAATTATGAAAGATACTTTGACGTAGTATATGATACAGGTCATATATTACGGAAAAATGATGAGTATTTATGAAAATAGATACAAGATCAGGTTTTTTCAGAAAGAACGCGCGTATGAAGAGATTCATACAAGGGTAACTGGGAATGCAGCGACTAGAGATAGGAGCTGTAAAAAAACTATTCTAAGAAAGTATTAACAAAACTTACTCACATGATTAAAATTAATCGAAAGATTAATCGCTAAGGAGAACTAAATAGCGACCGTGAAATAGTAATATTTCACTACAAAGCGGAGCAAACAAGAGTTGAAACTCAGTACTCCCGCAAAACTTGTTTTGTGGGAAGAGGAGGAGCAACGAAGCGGTGAAGATTTACGGCGAAGCCGTAAACGGAACAGCGAAGTTTGCGACGACGAAGGTCAAGCGAAGAAGAGCACATGGAGAATGCCTTGGCATAAGGAGCCGAGAGGACGTGACAAGCTGCGATAAGCTGCGGGAAGGTGCAAATGACTATAGATCCGCAGATTTCCGAATGGGGAAACCCGGCAAAGCAATACTTTGTCAGCATATACTGAATAAATAGGTATATGTGGGGAGACCCGCTGAACTGAAACATCTAAGTAGGCGGAGGAAGAGAAATCAAAAGAGATTTTCTGAGTAGCGGCGAGCGAAAGGGAAAGAGGCCAAACCGATGGTAGTAATACTGTCGGGGTTGAGGACTGCGAAACGCATTCGGAGTTGATAGTAGAATTGACTGGGAAGTCAAGCCAAAGAGGGTAAGAGCCCCGTAAACGAAATTGACGAAGAGCGAGCAGGATCCAGAGTACTGCCGGACACGAGAAACCCGGTGGGAAGCAGGGTAGACCACTATCCAAGCCTAAATACTACCTAATGACCGATAGAGAAGCAGTACCGTGAGGGAAAGGTGAAAAGAACCCCGGGAGGGGAGTGAAAGAGAACCTGAAACCGTGTGCTTACAAGCAGTCGGAGCACGTTAAAGTGTGACGGCGTACTTTTTGTAGAACGGTCCGGCGAGTGTATGTATGTAGCAAGGTTAAGAGCTTAAGGTTCGAAGCCGCAGGGAGACCGAGTCTGAATAGGGCGAAAGAGTTGCATGTATACGACCCGAAACCGAGTGACCTACCCATGGACAGGTTGAAGCTAGAGTAAAATCTGGTGGAGGACCGAACCCACGTATGTTGAAAAATGCGGGGATGAGCTGTGGGTAGCGGAGAAATTCCAATCGAACTCGGATATAGCTGGTTCTCCCCGAAATAGCTTTAGGGCTAGCCTCGGATTAGTTTAGCGGAGGTAAAGCACTGAATGGGCTAGGGGGCGTATAGCTTACTGAACCCTATCAAACTCAGAATGCCGCAAAAATGATGTCCGGGAGTCAGACTACGGGAGATAAGTTTCGTGGTCGAAAGGGAAACAGCCCAGACCCACAGCTAAGGTCCCAAAATAGGTTTAAGTGGAAAAGGATGTCTAGTTGCAGAGACAACTAGGACGTTGGCTTAGAAGCAGCCATACATTTAAAGAGTGCGTAATAGCTCACTAGTCGAGTGAATAGGCGCCGAAAATTTAACGGGGCTAAAACCTATACCGAAGCTTGGGAATGTAACTTAGGTTACATTGGTAGGGGAGCATTCTATTATAGGGAGAAGCATGACCGGAAGGACATGTGGACGAGATAGAAGAGAGAATGCCGGAATGAGTAGCGAGAATTATGTGAGAATCATAATGGTCGAAAACCTAAGGTTTCTTGAGGAAGGTTCGTCCGCTCAAGGTAAGCCGGGAGCTAAGGCGAGGCCGAAAGGCGTAGTCGATGCACATACGGTAGAAATTCCGTAGCCACCGAAATTGTTAAGCACAGGGACGCAGGAACATAATCCAACCGCACCGATGGTCGAGTGCGGCGAAAGGGAGCGAAAATTAAGTAGCGAAGTGGATGATTGTACACTGACGAGAAAAGCTGTGTGTATTGATGAGGTGCCCGTACCGTAAACCGACACAGGTGGGTGAGGAGAGAATCCTAAGACCAGCGGGAGAAGTGTTGTTAAGGAACTCGGCAAATTGACCCCGTAACTTCGGGAAAAGGGGTGCCTGCTAGCGCAGCCGCAGAGAATAGGCCCAAGCGACTGTTTAGCAAAAACACAGGTCTCTGCTAAATCGAAAGATGAAGTATAGGGGCTGACGCCTGCCCGGTGCCGGAAGGTTAAGAGGAGGACTTAGCGCAAGCGAAGGTCTGAATTGAAGCCCCGGTAAACGGCGGCCGTAACTATAACGGTCCTAAGGTAGCGAAATTCCTTGTCAGGTAAGTTCTGACCCGCACGAATGGCGTAACGATTTGGGCACTGTCTCAACAACACACCCGGTGAAATTGTAGTACCGGTGAAGATGCCGGTTACCCGCGACTAGACGGAAAGACCCCATGGAGCTTTACTGTAACTTGATATTGGATTTTGGTATTGCATGTACAGGATAGGTGGGAGACAGAGAAGCACAGACGCCAGTTTGTGTGGAGTCAATGTTGGGATACCACTCTTGTGATACTGGAATTCTAACCTGCGGCCGTGAAACCGGTCGGGGGACAATGTCTGGTGGACAGTTTGACTGGGGCGGTCGCCTCCTAAAGAGTAACGGAGGCGTTCAAAGGTTAGCTCAGTACGGTCAGAAATCGTACGAAGAGTGCAAACGCAAAAGCAAGCCTAACTGCGAGACGAACAGGTCGAGCAGTAACGAAAGTTGGAGTTAGTGATCCGGCGGTAAGAGAGTGGAATTGCCGTCGCTCAACGGATAAAAGCTACCCTGGGGATAACAGGCTGATCTCCCCCAAGAGTCCATATCGACGGGGAGGTTTGGCACCTCGATGTCGGCTCATCGCATCCTGGAGCTGGAGTCGGTTCCAAGGGTTGGGCTGTTCGCCCATTAAAGCGGTACGCGAGCTGGGTCAGAACGTCGCGAGACAGTCGGTCCCTATCTGTCGCGGGCGCAGGAAATTTGAAGGGAGCTGTCCTTAGTACGAGAGGACCGGGATGGACGTACCACTGGTGTACCAGTTGTCTTGCCAAAGGCACGGCTGGGTAGCTAAGTACGGAAGGAATAAACGCTGAAGGCATCTAAGCGTGAAGTCCCCCCTAAGATAAGATTTCCCATTCTTTAAAAGAAGTAAGACCCCACGTAGACTATGTGGTTGATAGGTCGGAGGTGTAAGTGTGGTAACACATTAAGCTGACCGATACTAATAGGTCGAGGGCTTGACCTAAAAGACATAGGAAGTAAGGCGAGAGTTTTATGAACTATGTTGTGAGTAAGAAAGCTTCTTACTTTCTCTTTTCAATTGAAAAACATAATATATTAGTTTGTATAACATACACTTTTAAAAAAGTGTAGTCATATTTGGTGGCAATAGCGAGAAGGTCACACCTGTACCCATACCGAACACAGAAGTTAAGCTTCTCAGCGCTGAAAATACTTGGCGGGTGACTGCCCGGGAACATAAGACGCTGCCAAAACAATTTTGCAAAAGAGCAGATTTTTGTCTGCCCTTTTGCAGATTTTAAATATTCCTCTATAGCTCAGCTGGTAGAGCATGCGGCTGTTAACCGCAGGGTCGTTGGTTCGAGTCCAACTGGAGGAGCCATTTGGTCCCGTGGTCAAGAGGTTAAGACACCGCCCTTTCACGGCGGTAACAGGGGTTCAATTCCCCTCGGGATCACCATTTAGACATCTGAACTTTATAAGTTCAGATGTTTTTTTATTACCATTTTTATTTAGTCTCCAATAATCGGTTACATTTACGCAGTTCTAATAATTCCTGCTCCTCGGCGGAATGGTTATCTTTTTTACAGAAGGAGCAGGTTACTGCTGCTGCCTAAGCCATTTATTCAGTGGTGAGGTGGGGATATTATCTTAACGTAAGATATATCGTTTTCGCTTTACGTTATGTTATAGCTGAACCAACTTTTATTTGAATTCATCTATATAGGAACGGTTTTTTCCTTTTCTTAGCCCAATATAAGTAATCAGGCAAAAAATAAAGTCTTAAATTAGGTTGAGCTTAGCCTGTACTATTTTCGGCTGGAATTAGTTAATTATATAATTCAAAAAATTACTTAATTTTAGTCGGATTGTTTTATTGAGGAAATATATTATATAAAAATTATTTATAAATATTATTAGTGATATTATGAAAAGTAAAAATACAATAATATTTTATTAGATTGTTTTATCACAGAACATTAAAATATTATTGACAGAACTTAAGACAGGAGTTGTTTAATTGTGTCTTTTGAAGGATTTGTTTAGTTAAGCTGTAAGCTGAAAAATAAGTTATTTTAAAGAAAAAATATTATGGAAACCAACAATAGATATTATTAGAAACAGCACTATTGCTTTACATATCAATTTTATATAGGTGTCTTTGAATAAAGTGTGTAATTAAAAATTTAATTTATATTAAAGCTTGTATTTGTTGTTTAGCATTTTAGGCTAAAATAAGTAGTCTAATATATCAATTAATCAAAGTTTTAATTCTATAGAATTAATAATGTTATAATCAAACTTAATTTAAAGTTTATATATAGTATTTTTTATATTACAAATTTAATAGTTAAATAAAGTATATAACAAAATATAAATTAATTATTTTGTTTATTACTAATAATAGTATATCAGTTTAATATGACAAATTATAAAAAAATAATATATAGTGGTTTAAAATAAAAATAGAAGATTATATTATTTCTATTGATAATGCTTGACAAAATTGTTGTAAAATAGTATTATTTGTATGAAGATATTATTCGTTTTATGTATGATATGAGAATTATATTTGCATTAAGCAGGAGGTATTAATATGAAATTTGGCGAAAAGGTGAGGAACCTGCGTAAAAAAAATAAAATGAGTCAGGGTGAATTGGCGGTTGCTATTGGCGTATCTCTGCGTACTGTTCAGAACTATGAGAAATCGGGTATGCATCCCAAACAGCGTGATTTGTATTATAGGTTAGCCGAGGTTTTGAATGTGGATGTGAATTACCTGTTGACAGAGGACGAGGAGATTATTTTTGACGCTTATAAAAAAGGCGGCACAGGTTCTATGAGAGATGTTGAGGGGCTAATAGAAGGCGTATGCGGATTGTTTGCCGGCGGAAGTTTGCCGAGGGAGGATATGGACGCTGCTATGAAGGCTATTTCGGACGCATATTTTTCCGTTAAAGATGAAAATAAAAAATATACACCTAAAAAATACATAAAATAATTTTTATAAATATAGTAGGACAGGAGGTTGAATAGCTTGACAGCTGAGGATATCTATTTGAAAACTAAAAAGCTGATTCGGTCTTCCGGTAGTTCTGACCCATTTGAGATTGCCAAGTATTTAGGAATTATGGTAAGAACAAGTTCAGATTTTTCAAAATTGTGCGGTATTTATACAATAATTTTACGTAAGCGTGTTATAATTTTAAATAATAATTTGTCAAGAGAAAAGAAGAGGATTGTTTTGGCTCATGAATTAGGGCATGATATGCTTCATAGAGACCTGGCGGAAAACAGAACGCTTCAGGAGTTTATGCTGTATGATATGACGGCAAGACCTGAATATGAGGCTAATATGTTTGCTGCTGATTTACTAATTTCGGATGATGAGATTTTGGAACTTGTTAATATATACAATTATGATGTTAATCAAACTGCCAACGCTCTTGATACGGACAGTAATTTGGTTGGAATTAAAATTGAAAGTATGAATCACAGAGGATATAAATTTAAGAGTGATATACAATTTAAAAACAACTTTTTGTAACTGCTTTATTTATATTTTTATTTATCTATAATATCCTGTTTAACTTCGAATATAATAATTGTACTGATATTTGTACGTAATTTTTATTGTCGTTTTTTATAAATCTTTTCTTAGAATTAGACAATATTATTTTTTCATATACTGATTAAAATCGGTTAGTTATGTAAAAGTGCAGTTCATAGTTGATTAATTTAAGGTAAAAAGCAATGTTTAATCTTATAGGATAGTTTTTGGTTATTTGAGAACAAAGATTCTGATACGATAAAAGTGTCTATACTTTGGGGTTCACTTCAAGTATGGACATCTTTTATTTATTTAGAGTAAAGTATAATATCGATGATTTTTATATTTTGAATATGTAAGAATTAACAGCCAAAGAATTGAAATTAACACTTTTTGACTAAAAGTTTACTTGTTTTGACTATCATTTAATCAGAGTATTTGATAAAATATGTTATGTAATAATAAGAAAGGTTTATTAATGTTGATATAAACAGTATATCTTGTCTGGATTGATAAGAGTTATGACTGTTTTACTTATATATTTGGACAGGTGTTGATTAAATTATACCCTTCTGAATGAAGCTGTTTTTGCCGGAGCCGCTCTAACTTTGGCATACAGCTTCAATTCAGCACCTGTAAATTAATTTAAAACATAATAATTATTTATTCTGTTTTGCAGACAGATATATTATTTTTATCTATGATTTGATTACCTGACAAATTATTAAGACCTTTATAACTGATAAATAATTAAAATTATTTATAGATTTCTTCCCAATTAAAACCCGTCAAGACAATGTTGTCCTGACGGGTTTTTTATGTTTAAAATTATCAAATGTTTGAGTTAATTTGATTGCAGTAGTTATTTTATAATTAAGAAATATGTTAAATATTATGAAATATAATTGCAATATCGTTATTGACAAGTGCATTATAATTGCATATAATGTATATGTGAAAATTAGTTGCGTATTTGGTTTTTTACAGATGGGAGGATATGCGGTAATGAAAAGTGCAGGTATGAAAATAGACAGAACTAATGAGAAAATCATATTGCATAGTGATATGAATAATTTTTATGCTTCGGTTGAGTGTATGCTAAATCCGAATCTGCGAGATAAATATGTAGCTGTGTGCGGCAGGCAGAGCGACAGGCATGGCATAGTTTTGGCAAAAAATGAAAAGGCAAAATCTATGGGCGTCAGCACGGGGGAACAAATTTGGAAAGCCAAACAAAAGTGTCCAAATTTAGTGGTTGTTGAACCGCATTTTGAACTTTACATGAAATATTCTAAATTAGCGCATGAAATATATTATAAGTATACGGACCTTATTGAACCGTTTGGTCTTGATGAGTGCTGGCTTGATGTAACCGGCAGCACGCTGTTGTTTGGAAACGGTCATGAAATAGCTTGTAAAATTAAAGAAGAGATAAAGGAGACTTTGGGTCTGACAGTATCTATAGGAGTCTCATTCAGTAAGATTTTTGCAAAACTTGGCTCTGATATGAAAAAGCCTGACGCCGTCACTTGCATAACGAGAGAGGGGTATAAGGATAAAGTATGGCCTCTGCCTGCATCAGAAATGTTGGGAGTGGGTAGGGCAACTGCGGATAAATTACTTCATCACGGAGTAAGTACTATAGGTGATATAGCCAACGCAAATCCTGACCATTTAAGAAATTGGCTGGGGATAAACGGTGTTAAACTATGGAATTTTGCCAATGGCAGAGGGGGGACTCAAATAGCTCCGTATGAGTATATACCGCCGGTAAAGTCGGTTGGAAACGGTATAACCTGCGTTGAGGATTTGAATGATGAAACAGAGGTATGGAAAGTAATATTTGAATTGAGCAGAAAGGTATCAAGACGTCTGAGAAAACAAGGGCTGATGCCGGAAGGGATTGCGGTCGCCATTAAAGACAAAGACCTGCATTATCAGGAATTTCAAATGAAGATGCCAAAACCGTCATATAGTGCGTTTGGACTTGCTGAAAAGGCTTTTGAGCTTTTTAAACAGCATTATGAATGGAAACAAAGCGTTAGGGCTGTAACAGTTCGGGCTATAAACCTTGTGTCTGAAAAAGTTGATGTTCAATTAAATATGTTTGAAGATATAAATAAGGAATTAAAGCGGGAAAGCTTAGAGCGTTCTATTGAATATATCAAAGATATGTATGGAGAGAACTCCGTTACTTACGGAAGTTTACTGGGAGATATAAAATTGCCGGCGGCACACAAAATCAATACGGTGATGCCGAATATTATGTATCAGTAAATTGATAAGATTTAAAGATTATTAAAAATACGGATTTCCAATGGAAAATCCGTATTTTTTATTCTTTGTAAAGTTCGCTGATATTATTTTTATATTCGCGTGGCGTCACACCATAAATTTGTTTAAAAGCCCTATTAAAGGTTCGCTGGCTGGTGAAACCGGCACAGCCGCAAATGTTTGTAATGCTGTCGTCGGTTGTCCTCATGAGACTTGCTGCATATTCTGTTCTGAGCAGCGCAAGATAGTTTCTAAAACTAATTTTTATACGGTCTGAAAAGATATGTGAGATGTAATATTTACTGACGGAAAACTCATCTGCCAATGTCTCGATGGAAATATCTTGTTTAAAATTTATAGTCATATATTGTATTATTTTTTGGGTAAGACTCTCAACGGGTATATGCTTGCCGTGTTCCAAACTTATTTTTTTCATAATACCTGACATTATAATCAACGACCAACCCAACTTTTCGGGGAAAGAGGTGCAGTCGGCAATCTGCTGAAACGCCAGTTTTGTTGTTTCATCAACATCAGTAATAATCGGATTTTTAGGGCGTACGGAACTCATATCCGGGAACATTCCGTTAAACAGCTTGGGACTGCATATAACCAACACCTCATCAGCAGGTCTGACTTCATTCCGATAATAGTAATGCACAATATCGGGAAATACAACAGCGGCCTGTCCGGATTTGATTTCATATTCTATACCGTCAATATCTATATGTTGACCTTCTTTAAAAACGTATGCAATTTCAATGTACTCATGCAGATGAGCATGAAAACGGATTTCACGGTAATTGTGAATTACTGTTAAGTCAGAAGGCTGTATTTCATAAAACGGTACCATATCAGTTCCTCCATATCCAAATAGTAAGCAGCATTTTTTGACTACTTTTTTATCTTTACTGGCTTTTATTATATCTTATATTATGTTAGAATACAAGTAAAATACAGAATTTGTTTATAGAAAATCTTTCATGTCCTTTAGCAGGATAAAAAAGTAAAATAGAATCAATCCAAATATTTATCTATATTTAACGGAGAGTTTTAAATGATTTTTACAGTTAAAATCTTGGTCGATAAATTGTCTCATGCAAAAAGATATATTAATAAATTTGAGTTGATAAAAATTTAAACAAGCTTATCAAATAACTAATAATTTAAGCAGCTGAAGTTTCATGAAATTTACATTAAATATTGAGTGATACAGTAGTTTAATATTTGTAGAGTTTAATTAATAATTTTAACAGAATGTATTATTGTTAAATTATTCTTGACAAAAGTTATAAATAGGTTATAGTTTTGTTATGTGACATTTTATGGTTACTTTTACGGAATTGCGGTTACTATTGGCTGATAAAGATATATTTGAGTAAAATCGGAGGAAGAGATATATGTTAAGAATGGAAAAAAAGTTAAATGACAGTGCAGAAACTAATTCTAGTTTGACTGAAAATGAAATTGATATTTCAGGGAGTAAAAATATACTTCCGTATCAGGATTCACGTCTGTCTTTTGAGGAGCGTGCGGCGGATTTAGTAGCTAGGATGACTCTGGAAGAAAAAGCTGCGCAAGTATCAAATATGTCAGAGCCTATACCGCGTCTTGGAGTCAGCGAATATAACTATTGGCGCGAGGGGCTGCACGGAGTTGCGAGACAGGGAAAGGCCACTAGTTTTCCAACAAGTTTGGCGATGTCTAATACTTGGAACCGCAAGTTAATTTATAAAGCTGCAGATATAACGGCAACGGAGGCAAGAGGCAAAAATCCAAAGACAAATTTGTCTTATTGGAGCCCAACCATTAATATGGCAAGAGACCCGCGTTGGGGAAGAAATGAAGAGACGTATGGCGAAGACCCATATTTGACGGCGCAGTATGGTATAGAATTTGTTAATGGAATGCAGGGAGACGATACAAGATATCTTAAAACGATAGCCACTATAAAACATTTTATTGCAAATAACTGTGAAAAGGAGCGCCGAATGGGCTCGTCGGTTATGGATGAAAAAACACTTAGGGAATATTACGGCAGAGCCTTTCAGGATATTGTTGAAAAAGCCGCTCCGGCTTCAGTCATGAGTTCATATAATGCAACTACAGTATACAGGAACGGAGAAAAGATTTTTGATTATATTCCGTCTACTGCAAATCCGTACATATTACTTGATTTATTAAGGAAAAATTGGGGGTTTAACGGTTATGTCACAGGGGACTGCGGAGCCTTTGGAGACTTGAACAATACGGCGGCGTATAAAAAAGCCCTGTTTACTGATGAAGATATAAATAACGTTCCTCAGTATGCAACAATAACTAAGGGATTTTTGAACGGCGCGGATACGGACTGCGGCAATGCCGGCGTTCAAAAAAATGTTTTGGACGCTGTAAAAAATGGATATATTACTGAGGACGATTTGGATATAAATATTTACAGATTGTTCCTTCAGAGAATGCGGACAGGGGAGTTTGATTCCGGAGTAAAATATTTCGAAATCAAACCGGACGTTTTAGAAACTTCTGAACATGTGGCTGCTGCGGAAGAAGCGGCGGAGCAGTCCTGGGTGCTTTTGAAGAATGATAATAATATTTTGCCTTTGAGTAATGGAATTAAAAATGCGGCGCTGGTGGGGAATTTGGCTGACGAAGTTGTTTTAGGTGATTATTCAGGGTCGCCGGAACAAACAGTCACTCCTTATAATGGTATTGTAACAGAATTAAGGAGAGTAATGCCTGATGTTAATGTAGATTATCTTGGCGGAGCTACAGACGAAACCAAATTAATGAATATAAGAGGGTTGTCGTTTATACTTAAAGGCGGCGAAGAACGAAAGATAGATTTATCTGCTGCCCTGGTTTCAGGCGGTATTACGCTTAATGGAAGTTTGATTGAAGATATTACTAGAAAGGGTACCGCCGTATTTAAAAATATAGATTTCAGTGATGTTTTAAAAGTTAGGGCGGAGGTATCAACCGGGGACTTAGCGGGAGGAAAGGTAAAATTATGTTATGGCGATGGAGGACCGCAGGTGGCCGAAGTTGTCAGCGTTAAAACTAACAGCTTAAATTCGTTTAAAGACTGTATAGGCGAATATACCGGAACGTCCGGAGGGTATTGCGGAACGGAAGATTTATATTTATCTTTTGAGGCAAACCAGGAGGAATTCTCGGTAACCAAATATAAGGAGAAGCTGGACTCGGCGGATGTTATAATCGCTTATGCAGGGACTAATCTTTCAGATTCGGCAGAATCGTATGACCGAAAAAGCATAGACTTGCCTTTGAGCCAGTCGCATGTTCAGGCTTTAACATCAGCGTATCCGGAAAAAACTATAGTCGCAATGCAAACAGTCGGGCAAGTAAATGTTGAACCGTTTGAAAAGGACGCCCGTGCAATAATCTGGACTTCATACAACGGTCAAACTCAGGGAACCGCTCTAGGAAAAATATTATCAGGGCAGGTTAATCCGTCAGGTAAGCTTACTGCCACTTGGTATAAATCTGAAGATTTGGAACTTATGCCGATTGAAACAGAAGGGGTAAAGGGAGAAGACGGTATAACAAGATATTTTAATGATTATAACATACAAAGCCGTTCGGGATTTCCGGGGCGTACATATCAATATTATAGCGGTACGCCGGTTTATCCGTTTGGGTTCGGTTTGAGTTACACGGATTTTAGATATTCAAACATAAAATTATCTGAAAGATATATAAGTGCTAATGAAAAAATAAAAATTTCGGCCGATATAGAGAATGTTGGTACAGTATACGGGGCTGAAATAGTTCAGCTTTACGTTTCTGTTCCGGGGGCTGACGGAGAGAATAAGCCTAAAAAACAATTAAAGGGATTTGAAAGAATAGAACTGCTGCCCGGAGAGATTAAGAGTGTTTCGTTTGAGCTTGATATTTCTGAAATGTCGTTTTTCAGTGAGAAGGAACAAAAAGCCTATGTCTTAGAGGGAAAATATAAGGTGTATATTGGCAGAAATTCTGCTGATGAATCTTTAGCAGACGAGTTCAGTGTTTCCGGAGAGCTTGAAAGCAAGTTGAAAACCGTATCTGTTCTGCCCAGCGGTATAGCGATACGCGGATTAATAAACGGGCAAGGCGGAGAACTTGAGCAAATAAGCTCTGTAACAGCTAATCTGTCTGTTGTTATGACAGACGAGAAAATTTTGGATATATCAAAGGCGAAAGTTTCTTATAAAAGTGGTAATGAGACGGTCGCTGCAGTGGATGATAGAGGCGTTGTTAAATCCGGTCCGGTTTCAGGAGTCACAATGATAACGGCCGAAGTTACTGTGAATAATGAGACCAAATCGGTTGAGTTCCCAATAGTAAATATACTTGAATATAAGGCCGGAACTAGTGATAAAAATAAAGCGGTACAAGAATTGACATACGAAAAGAATTTTTATCCTAAAGGAGCGTTTTCAGATAATAATTGGAATAAGTTAGAAGCAATATATGATTCCGCTGTCAAAGAGATAGAATCAGCGGTCAAGTATACAGATATGACCAAGATATTGGCTGAATCAATTAAGAAACTGCGTTCGGTGGAAATGGATAATATTGAAAATCGGTATACGATAGCTTCTAAAAATCCCAATTATTTGGTTGATGGAATAATAGATTACCGCATGGGCGGAATACCCCCATATATAACAAGCAAAGACGGAGTTTCAGGTACAGTAAATACTGAAAATCCTTATCATGGTATTGAACTTGAGGCTTATGACGGCAATAATAAGATTGACAGTAAAAATTTAATTTGGCAGATAGAAAAATTGGACAGTTCAAAGCGTGATTCTGCAGAAATCAACAGAAATACAGGAGAACTCACGGTAATGACCGGAGGTCTTGTGAGAGTGCGGGTTATAGATATATCAAGTTTAGTTGGCGGAGAAACGCTTATATATATTAATACTCAGATTGAGGCTGAGGACAGTGACAGTGTAGAAAATAATTTCGGCGACAACAGAAGCGGAGCCAGCGGCTCAGCTCAAAGGGCCAACAGTACCGGCAATACAAGCGTGAACTGGCTGGAGTATAAGGGAATAAGGCTTCAAAATCTAAGGAAAATTACTGTGAGGTATGCGCTTAAATCCGGAAGCGTCAACATAAAATTCAGCGTGAATAGAAGTGCGGCTCCCAATTGTATTTTAGCAGAGAATATTTTAAAAGAAACAGGCGGAAGTGAGATTTGGAAGGAAGCTGTATTTAAAGTTAACAGTTCAGTGTTGTATAATGCTTCTGTAGACGGGAACGGACTTTCATCGATATTTCTCCAAGCTAATTCTGCAAATATAGACTTTTTTAAGCTGGATTATGAGGAATATGACGGAGGTCTTCCATATAGTATTGCTGAGGTTCATGACCGGGAAAAAGGTTTGATGTCGGTTGATATAAAGTGTTTGGGCAGCGGTTTCCCTTCGGGCGTTTTAAAAGTGTATGCCAGTGAGGAAGTCTCAAAGGAAATTAAATCTATTGAGGTGACAGGAGGGGGCAGGTATGATATCTCCACAAATTGTAAATACGGGGATTCTGTGAGTTTTTGCGTATATAATATGAATACAGAAGCGTCTGATATATTTAACCATACTTACAGAAAACCGGCAGAAAGGAAAGTAAAGGTATACAGCGGTGATAACAGGGCGTATACGGTATTGTTCTGCAACAATCGAATGGATAAACTTCCTGAGATTGATTGCATTACAGGATATGGCACAGTTTTAAGAAGAGAAAAAAAGAAGTTTAAATATGTATATGGCGACAGAGAATACGTCTTTTCAACTGCCTGGCAGATAGGTGACGGAAGCGAAACCGAAAGCTGCTTGTTATACAGACCAAAATCTGAATGTTATATTACGGTTCTGTTTGACGGCAATGGGGGAAGAGACAGGGAACTTTATATTGTTCAAGGAGGAACAATATTGGCTGGCGGAAAATCATATCCTGAATGTAAATCTGATGTAACGGCAAAAATATCTGATATAACTCAGCCTGTATACGTATATGGCAACGGCGGAAATAAAAATATTTATGCTGTTTTTGTAGAATATATAAACGGAATTGATGAAAGTAAAACTTTTGAGACAATTCAGAGTGCAAAGTGGGGAAACGGTTTTGCAAAATTGGAAAAAGAAAGCGTCACGGGAAAAACCAAATTGTCTTCAAGCGGCTCAGGTTCCGTATGGTCGGAAGTAAAGCTGGATTATTTTGCGAAAAGTGATGTTGAAGAAATTCAAAACCCGCTGAAAATAAATAGTATTGATGAGTATAAAGGCCGCTTATATGCCGGCTGCGACAATGGAATAATGTTAATATTGCCGTTGTGTCAAAAATGTTATCAGCTGAAAAAAGTTTGCGGTTTTGATATTAAAGATATAAAAATAGACGGCGGAGTAATGAATATAACCGGCGATACAGAAAGTAAGACAATAAAAATGGTATCGCTGGGATCTGATAGAGTTGAACCGGAAGAGGCAATGGTGCTGCGGTCAAACGGAGCAGTTTTGGCGGACGTTCGTGAAGAGTATGAATATAAGGAATCCCATATCCAAGGAGCGGTTAATATTCCATTAGACAGTATAGAGAGTTTGTTGACGTATGGAAGAAATACGATAATTATATTTTATTGCCTAAATGGGTTTAAAGCAGAATTGGCTGTAGAAAAGGCAAGAGCTATGGGATTTGAAAATGTGTATAATTTAGGCGGCGCAGATAAGCTGATATAAATAAGATATAAAACGCAATTAGTTGGTTTTATGAAATAAAAGTAATTTTATATCATTTAAATAAAAGATCATAAAATTTAACTTAGTAAAAGTTGTTATTTATCTTGCGCCCGACTTTTACTTGATATTAGAAAATAATAAATTTTGGCAATATTCAATATGTTTGTAATTTTCTGCATACAAAAACCTCCTATGACAGTTTCATTGCATTCTGTTATAGAAGGTTTTTTCCATCTATTTTTAATTAATTCTGTTTTACCCCTGTCTCTTTGTTTTATTTTAAATTTTTGGAATTTTACTCTGCATAATCAGTTGAAGTTTTGGTATTAGGAACTGTGCTGTTTTGCTGAATATTTATAAGTTCATCGTCAAATGTTGTTCTAAGTTCTGCGTTTCCGCTAATATAGGCTGATCTCAGGTTGTATAGAGTGCCGTCTTTTTTAAATTCGTTAAGTTTCTCATTTATCAGTCTCAGCAAATCAGAATTTCCTTTTGAAACCGCTATACAAAATTTACGCTGATTAATATTTGTCTCTTTTATAGTAAACTTTCTATTTTGATTTACAAAAGTTTCGGCAATTTTGCTGTCAGTAAACAATACATCGGCGCCGCCATTTAAAACCGCCAGTTCTGCCTCGGCCTCGTTCCTATATTCTTTAATATTTGCCAGACCAAGATTATTAGTTAAATAATAACCTGAATCGCTGCCGGAAACAACAGCAACGTTTTGTGCATTTTTAAGACTGTTTATGTTGGTCACATCAGTATTGTCTTTATATGTTATAATTGATGAACTGAGAGTAATATAAGAATCAGAAAAATCGACTTTTTGGTGTCTTTCATCAGTTACTTCAACAGCTGAAATTACCATATCAGATATTCCGCAGTTAAGAGAATCAAGCAGAGAATTTGATTTCATATTTTGAAAAACCGGTATTCTGTTCATTGATTCTGAAAGTTTGTATCCTAGTGCCATATCAAATCCTAAATAATTCCCTGAATCGTCTATATATTCAAATGGCTCATATCCGGCGGTAAAAGCAATCCTTATTATAGAATTATCTTTAACAGTCAAAGCTTTACTGTCGCTGTTTGAGGAGCGGGCTGGCTGTGTGCACGAAGTAAGAATAAAAGCATACATTATGGAGAGAGCGCATAAGATAATTACTGCGCTCCTGAAAACTACGCTTAAAATTCTGTTTTTATTCTTTTTCATCATCCTTAACACCTCACAGAAAGCCAAAGTAAATATATTTTAATTATATATTATTTAATATTAATAATCAAGATGATTATTTTATTGAGTTTTTAAGACATGGGCGTATTAGCCGTATATCATTAAATGTTTTGTAACAAATGTAATCAAATAATAATTAATGGAATAAAATTTGCATAAAAAACCACAAAACGATTGGAACTTTGTGCCAATTTATGAACAGGTGTATTGTGTAAATTTACTAAATCACTAGTATTTTTTTTATATATTATTCTAGAGATAGAATATTGACTTTTTCGACGTTTCGTTGTATAATGTATACACAAATCCAAGAGATACTGTTACTTTGGATATTAACAAAAGAATTAAATATTGGCAAACTATTTGAAAAAATAGGTCGCAAAGCTTTAGAGACTAAGTTGACCATTATAAGCAATATGCTTTTATGGAAGTTTCAATATGTCAGTCAGCTGCCTCCTACGCGAGTACCTGGGCGGTATTTGGCCGCTTTTTTCTTACCCTATTATACACGCTTTTTGGTTTAAAAATTCTAATGTTTTGAATAATTCGAATTCAGTGTGCAAAATATGGATTAATACACAGTTTTGCGCAGCGCGAACAAGAAAAGCGTTTCGTAAAAAGAAGCGGAAACTATAGAAATATTTTTATTCTATAGTTTTAAATAATAATTGCAAAAAATAAAATAATATAAATTTTTTAGAGGGATGTGTAAATTAATGAAAGTAAAAAAGAGAGCAGTTCGTTCTACTTTGGCTTGGATTATAACAGTCGCTATGATGGCTTCTATGTTTGTATCTTTGCCTGTTTTTGCAGACGAGGAGAAGTCATATGATTATAACAACGTTCAGTCTTCAAATGTTACATCAAATGGATATTGGACTGACGTAGATAATTATGATATAAGCTGGTATACAGGAAACGAAAATAGCGGATCATATGATTTAACTGATTCTGCCGATCTTGCAGGTCTTGCTTATTTGATAAATAATCAAAATGTAAGCTTTGGCGGGAAAACTATAAACTTAACAGGCTCTACATATGATATGTCAGCTCATTATTGGGTTCCCATTTCCGCGTGTTCAGGAGCAGGTCCTCATACCGGCGGCTCAAATTGTACTGCTTGGAGCGGAACTTTTGTGATAAAGGGTTCAGAATCTTCAACAATAACCGGTCTTAATATTATTGACACAGTTGCCCCGGCATCAAATGCGGCAAATTATAATTATTACACAGGGTTTATTGGACACATGAATGGTGATGTTGAAATAAGCAATATAGTGTTTGATAATTGTAATGTAGAAGATAAAGGAAATACTGTTGTTCAGGATTACAGCAGCGGCGCTGCCGTTGTGATCGGCGAAGCCAGAGGAGACAGCAAATTTAATAATGTAATTGTTCAGAACTCTGTTATTTCCGGATGCACAAAGGTCGCAGCCTTTTTAGGACTAAAAAATGGTTCTAATGGAGGTCTTACATTTACAGACTGTGCGTCAAATAATAATACATTTAAAGCGCTTTATTATTATAACGCTATAGTTGGTGTTACTATTTCTTCAACTGCTACAGTTGTTGTTTTTGATAATACTTCTTCGGTTAATGATACTTTTGAAAAGTTTGACCCGAATAATGAAGCTCAATATTTTGGAGACGGCAATTATATTACTTACAACGGAATTGAGTATCTTCCTTTAGCACAAACTATCGGCGGCGTAAAATATGACGACGCTTTGGTTGTGGGAACAACAAAGGCTTTGGCAGCAGTTTTAGGAACTGAAGCTAAGGAAATTGTTGTTAACGGAACAACTTATCATGTTGGAGAAACTGCGGTAGACAATGTTGCTAAGATAAACAGAAATGGAAAAGATGTATATTACACATCATTAAATGAAGCGCTGCAGAATGCTCAAAATGGTGAAACTATAGTTCCGGCAAGTGAGAATGTTGTAATAACAACTGCTGTAATAGCAGATTTAAATGCTGATATCACATTGTCAGGATTTAATTTTGGAGACGGCGGTTCTCTTATAGTTAAGGGAGAACATGCGTTTAACCTTGAAAACTGTAAGTTTGAAGCAACTATACCATATAGCGCAGCATCAGGAGTCAGAACACCTGTAAAGCTGAATAACCATGGTAAGACAACAGTTAAAAATAATACGTTTGGAACAGCAAACGATGGAGTATATTACAATGCTGTAGAATTTGATGTAGGCAGTGAAACCGCTAAAACCGGAATTACAGTGGCTGACGGCACTGAAATATCCGGAAACAGTTTTGGTAAAATATCTAATAATTCAATCAGTATTTATAATGTTGATGAGGGAGCTACTATTACTATAAAAAATAATGAGTACAAAGTAGCCGCTAACGCATTGAGACTAAGCAATGGATTAGTTGATAAAGTAAACGCTGTATTTAATATTGAGAACGAATGGTATAAAGCGACTGGTACCGGAGATTATGCTGGCTACGCATTATTCCAACGCTCATACGGCGGAACAGTTCAGCAGGATATGACAGGTTATGTGATTAACTTTACAGACCTAAAATATGGAGCAGATAAAACAATTGTTACTTCAAATGACCCGCAGCAATATTATGTTTGGGACGGAAGCAAAATTGTGAACGATAATAATGTTCCTAACGTAACGTTTAATGATTCAACTCCGACACAGTCGCCTGAACCAACGGCAGAACCTGTAGCAAAGATAAACAGAGAGGGAAAAGATGTATATTATCAGTCCCTTAAAGCAGCTATAGAAGATGCAAAGGTAAACGAGACAATAACTCCTGCTTCAGGCTCAGTTGTAATAACAACTGCAGAGAACGCAGTCCTTGCTAATGATATAACAGTATCAGGGTTTAATTTCGGAGACGGTGGAGCGCTTACAGTGAGCGGAAACGGAGCATTTACAATTACTGATTGTAAATTTGAAGCAACTGCCGCTGGAGTAAAAACACCATTGAATCTTAAAAATTATGGAAAGACTATAGTAAAGAACAACACATTTGGAACTGAAAATGATGGTGTTTACTATAATGCTGTAGAGTTTGATGTAGGCAGTGAAGTAAATAAAAATGGTGTTAAAGTAGCGGATGGAACAGAAATATCCGGGAATCATTTTGGAAAGATAACTCATAATGGAATCAGTATATATAATGTTGAAGAGAATGCTACGATTACTATAAAGGATAATATATACGAAATATCAGCTAGCGCTTTAAGGCTTAGCAACGGTTTGGTTGATAAAGTAAATGCAATTTTTAACATAGAAAATGAGTGGTATAAGACAACTGACCCAACAGAAGGATGGGAAGGATATGCAACTTTACAGACCGTGTATAAAAATGGTAATCCTGAACAGGATGTTACAGGATATGTGCTGAACTTTAAAAACTTATATTATGGCGACGAGAGTAATAAAAAGGTGGCAGAAGACGGAGATGGAGTGCAGCAGATTGTTGTATGGAATGGAACTGATTTCGTAACTGACGCTGAAAAACTACCAACAGTATCAATTACAAATGATGTTTTGCCGACTCAGTCTCCTGAAGCAACAGCAACAACAGAGCCGTCAGCAACACCCGAAGCAACGGCAACAACAGAGCCATCAGCGACACCTGAGGCAACGGCAACAACAGAGCCGTCAGCAACACCTGAGGCAACGGCAACAACAGAGCCTTCAGCAACACCTGAGGCAACAGCAACAACAGAGCCGTCAGCAACACCTGAAGCAACGGCAACAACAGAGCCGTCAGCAACACCTGAAGCAACGGCAACAACAGAGCCGTCAGCAACACCTGAAGCAACGGCAACAACAGAGCCGTCAGCAACACCTGAAGCAACGGCAACAACAGAGCCGTCAGCAACACCTGAAGCAACGGCAACAACAGAGCCGTCAGCAACACCTGAAGCAACGGCAACAACAGAGCCGTCAGCGACACCTGAAGCAACGGCAACAACAGAGCCGTCAGCGACACCTGAGGCAACGGCAACAACAGAGCCGTCAGCGACACCTGAGGCAACAGCAACAACAGAACCGTCAGCAACACCTGAAGTAACGGCAACACCAGAGGTGTCAGCAACACCAGAAGTATCAGCGACACCAGAAGTGTCAGCAACACCGGAAGTAACAGCAACACCAGAGGTGTCAGCAACACCAGAAGTATCAGCGACACCGGAAGTGTCAGCAACACCGGAAGTATCAGCAACACCGGAAGTGTCAGCAACACCGGAAGTATCAGCAACACCGGAAGTATCAGCAACACCGGAAGTATCAGCGACACCGGAAGTATCAGCGACACCAGAAGTGTCAGCAACACCGGAAGTAACAGCAACACCGGAAGTAACGGCAACACCGGAAGTAACGGCAACACCGGAAGTAACGGCAACACCGGAAGTATCAGCAACACCGGAAGTAACGGCAACACCGGAAGTAACGGCAACACCGGAAGTATCAGCAACACCTGAGGCAACGGCAACAACAGAGCCATCAGCGACACCTGAGGCAACGGCAACGGCAAAACCAACATCGGCTCCTGTTGTAGTACCTACCCCGTATCCAACAGCGACAGTAAAACCAAACGCACCAACTGCAACACCTATGCCTGAGTATCAGGTTCAGATAAGTGCGTCAGAAGAGATTTCTGAAGTTTTATTGGTAAATAAGGCTACCGGTGAAACAATTGCATTGGATATGGAAGTTTCAGAAGCAGGTGAAATTACATTTGTGGGTTCAGCTCCAAAGGGTAATTATGAAATCGTGGCTAAAGCCGTAAGCGGTAAAGAAGTTGACGTAGCTCAAAGTGATAATTCATTAAAGGTTAATGATGATAAAACAGAAGCTGTAGTTGTGGCTACTGAGGAAAGCAGCATTGATTATATTGAAATTAAAAATGCTCCTGATACGGTTTCATATACAGAAGGTTCAACATTTAAACCGGCAGGTTTAGTTATTACGGTTCATTATAAAGACGGAACATCACAAGATGTAGCTTATGATGAATCTACAAAGAGCGGGTTTACATTTAAGCCAGGATTAGACGTTTCTCTTCCAAGTGCGGACGCTTATGTCGGCGATACCTATGTAAGAGTGATTTATGGCAACAAATATGCTGATCAAAATGTAACATTCGTTATGAACAGTGCTGAGATTGAAATTACGGCGCCGAAATCAAATGCTGCGGCAACGTTTGCAGCTGCTGTAGAAGAAGGTTCATACTATTATTCAGGTATTATTACTTGGAGTCCTAATGTAGAACAAGGCGGAAAGTTTGATTATGGTACAGTATATACAGCAACAGTAACATTGGCGGCAAAAGACGGATATAGTTTTGCTGACAATGCAAAAGCATTAGTTAACGGTAATGAAGCAGAAGTTAATGAGATTAGTCCGGACGGAAAAACTATGACTGTTTCATATACATTCGATAAAACCGGTTATAAAAACAGCGGAAATAGTGGAAACAGCGGACACAGTACCGGAGGAACTTCAACACCTAAGCCGGCTGAGACTGCAAATCCTAATGTTTCAGCTTCACCGGAGCCGACAAAGAACCCGTCTTCATGGACTAACCCATTTAATGATGTTAACACATCTGATTGGTTCTATGACGGAGTTAAGTATGTAAATGAAAACGGTTTGATGAATGGTATCGAAACAGATACATTCGGCCCGTATGAAAACATAACCAGAGGAATGTTTGTAACAGTGCTCCACAGAATGGAAAATCAGCCTAAGACTGATATGACAAACTTTGGATTTACAGATGTTCCGGAAGGATTTTACTATAGAGAAGCTATTGGCTGGGCGTCTGCGAACGGAGTAGTAAATGGTTATACAGACACCGAGTTTGCTCCCGACCAAATTATAACTCGTGAACAAATGGCGGCAATGATTTACCGTTATGTTGTTTCAAAGGGTATGGGTCCTGTAGGATCATGGATGATTAACTTAGATTACAATGATGTAAGCAGTATTTCCGATTACGCATTCGAAGCAGTAACATATAATAAGATAATCGGTATAATGAGCGGAGACGATAACAATAACTTCAATCCGCAAACGGCAGCTAACAGAGCCGAGGCGTCATTGGTATTCCAAAGATTAGCGAATTTTATAGGTCAGCAAAAAGCTGAATAAAATACTTTAGAAAATAAAGTGCTGATTATTAAAGCCGTTCCAAATTATTTGGAACGGCTTTTAGCTTTAGATTTTATGTCTATCGTTTTATATAATTATTTATTCCGTCGGCAATGGCGGAAGCCATTTTATTTTGCCAGAGAGGGCTGTTAAGATTCAGTGCTTCAGTCGGATTTGAAAGGTATCCGAGTTCTACCAGCACAGCCGGCATTCTTGTGTTTCGCAGAACTGAGAAGTTGGCTTGCCTTACGCCATTATCTTTTACTCCTAACCGCTGAACAACTGAGTCTTGTATCGATTGCGCAAGCTGGGCGGAACGAGTGCCAAGCCTGTATACATAGGTTTCAAAGCCGTTTACTGCCGGATCCAGCGAGCTATTGGTGTGAATGCTGATAAAATAATCAGCGCCCCAATCATTAGCTGTTTGTGCACGTTTTCTTAAATCAGCAGCTATGGGTGTTATAACATTTTCATCATTTGTGGTTCTGTATTCTCTAACATCATATCCCATGTTTCTAAGATTGTTAGCTAAAGCGGTTGCAACAGCAAGATTGACATTTGCTTCAATCACTCCGTTGCCAACGGCGCCGGGATTTGTTCCTCCATGTCCGGCGTCTACAAATATTTTTGTTGCCATATGAATTCCTCCTAAATATAAATCAGAAATTGTGCCGGAACAATATCTCTCACTTCATTATATTAATATGTATGAATTTGGTGAAACATGAAAAAATATATCAAACCGTGTCATCTGCAAATTTTTAGTGTTTATTTGATTTTTAAAGCAAGCGTAATCAATACGTAATATTTTTGTGTTACAATATATGTGACGATGGTATAGAGCCGGCGTTTTTTGTGCGTCTTGTATCAGTGTCTGTTTACAGATACAAGATATAGCGCTATCAATGCGATTGAGGGATTTATCTATGCAAAAGATATAAATCTTATAGTGTTTGACAGGGCTTTTTGTCAAATTCTTTTAAAAACATAGATATGCTCTTGCCAAAAAATTTATTTGTGTTATAATATTTGTTGGTTTATAAATTTTTTATAAATAGAAACGTGAATATTTGCAGCTTCGGCTTACATAATTAATGCTATTTATTTGGGGGCATTTTATAATGAATAATGAAGAGAAAATGGTAATTTTAGGCGGTGTTAAACTGCATGGCGAAGTTAAGATAAGCGGTGCTAAAAACTCTGCTGTTGCCATTCTTGTCGCGTCTATATTAGTAAAGGGAAAGTGTGTTATAGAAAACGTTCCCCATGTAAGTGATATTCTTGATTTGATTGACATAATAAACGGATTGGGCGGTGTGGCTGAATTTGTCGGAGAGGATACGGTTGAGGTTGACTGTTCTGATTTGACGGATTATGTTGCGTCATATGACAGCGTAAGAAAGATACGTGCGTCGTCGTACCTTATGGGTGCTCTGCTGGGCAGGCTTAAAAAGGCTAGCGTAGCTTTGCCAGGAGGCTGTGATTTTGGAGTTCGCCCGATTGACCAGCATATTAAGGGGTTTGAAGCGCTTGGAGCAAAAGTTGATATAGAGTATGGGATGGTTAATATAACGGCAGACGAGCTTGTTGGCGATACAGTCTATCTTGACGTCGTATCTGTAGGCGCCACAATCAATATAATGCTGGCAGCCGCACTTGCTGACGGAATTACTGTTATAGACAGTGCCGCTAAAGAGCCTCATGTGGTTGATGTAGCTAACTTTTTGAACTCTATGGGGGCGAATATTAAAGGCGCAGGAACTGATGTTATTAAAATCAGAGGCGTTAAAGAACTTCACGGCGGAACATTCAGCGTTATACCTGACCAGATTGAGGCCGGAACTTTTATGATTGCCGCTGCCGCAACCCGCGGGGATGTTATGGTTACCAATATTATTCCTAAGCATATGGAATCTCTCAGTGCTAAGCTGGAAGAAATGGGCGTGGGCGTAGAGGAGTATGACGAGGCGATAAGGATTTATGTAGACAAGCCGGAACTAAAGCGCGCTAATGTAAAAACACAGCCGTATCCAGGTTTCCCAACCGACTTGCAGCCTCAGATGCTTACCTTGCTGACTGTGGCAAAAGGAACAAGCATAATGAAAGAAAACGTTTGGGATAATCGCTTTAAATATATTGATGAACTTAATAGAATGGGCGCTAATGTAAATGTTGAAGGCAAGGATGTTGCCGTTGTTGAGGGCGGAAGCCGTTTGACAGGCGCGCCTGTGTGCGCAACGGACCTGAGAGCCGGCGCAGCTATGGTAATCGCCGCATTGATAGCAGACGGAGTTACTGAGATTTATAATCTTCAGTATATTGACAGGGGTTATGAAAACCTGGAAGAAAAGCTGAGAGCGCTTGGGGCGCAGATAACACGCCGAAATGTTAACCCTATGCCCGGAGTTCTGAGTGCTGTAAACGTATAAATTGTGATAGATATTGGGGATTGATTGCGGTGCGCCGCGCCAATCCTTTTTATTTAGAAGACTAAATATGGTGATTTTATGAAAATACATTCTTTAAAAAGCGGGAGCAAAGGCAATGCCAGTCTTGTATATACAGACAAAACTAAAATATTAGTTGACTGCGGTATAAGCGGAAAAGCTGTAAAAACCGCTATGGCTGATATTGGCTTTGAGCCCGGGGATCTTGACGGTATAGTTGTCACACATGAGCATGCTGACCATATTAAGGGAATAGGCGTTATGATGAGACGGTATAACGTCCCGGTATATGCGAACTCAATGACCTGGTCCGCAATCATGACTAATGATTTAGGAAAGCTTAATGATGATAAAATAAAGATTTTTGAGGGAGTTGAGCCATTTTCTATTGGAGATATCGGTATAAAGCCGTTTCCGATTCCTCATGACGCAGCATACCCGGTTGGTTATTGTTTTGATGACGGAAGGTGCCGGGCGGCGGTGGCTACCGATATGGGGTTTCTGACTGAAGAGGTGTTTCGTGAGATTGGCGGCTGTAAAACGGTTTTGTTAGAATCCAACCATGATATAGGGATGCTTGAGGTGGGACCTTATCCATATCCTCTGAAGCAAAGAATTTTAGGTAAGCTGGGTCATCTATCGAATGATGACGCGGCTAAGGCAACTGAGTTTCTTGTAAGAATGGGAGCCGAAAAAATAATTTTGGGCCATTTAAGTGAAGAAAATAATTATCCTAAGCTAGCGTATGAAACTGTAAAATTTGGAATATCAAAGGCAGATATAGCTGTAGGCCGTGATTTAGAACTTTTGGTTGCTACATAAAATAGAATGATACAAAAATTAGTGCCGAGATAATTGAACCTTAATAAATATGAACTTTATTAATTGTATTATTATTATAAAAATATATACGGCAGTAATTATTACGTTTTAAGCAGACATACTACTGATATCGTTTAAAAAACGGTGTCAGTTTTTATTTTGCCGAATTTGTTTGTAAAGTAACCATATGTATTCATTAGACTTCTCAGTTACATAAATTTACTCAAATAAACTTATTAATAAAGTTTATTTTGTATTTGTCAGGAAGATTTATTCAATAAAATGTCTTAGAAATTTTACCGATTTATTTTGACTGCGTTTTATTGAACTGTGAATTAGGTTAAAGAATAATTACGTTAACAACAGAAATACATATTATTATGATGTCTAAACTTGACGATAAAATTCTCTGTATTTTAAGTTTTTGTGTTTATTATTATGTTTGAAACAAAATAAATGTTTAATTAGTATACAATTATACTGGAACAATATAAGCAGATTTCAGGTTAACCGCTTGTTTTAGAGATTAAAATAACTGTAATCTTTTTATAAAATGATTTAATTTGATATACACTTAACTTTGGAAAAATTCTTACTATTATATATTTTTTCTCAAAATAAAAAACTACTATGGCTTACTTTACCATAATAGTTTTTTTAGATTATTATTCGTTATTATTGGTTTGATTTAAAAACTCAGTGATTTTCCACTGGAGAAATTTATAGTTATAAAATTAATATAAAATTTTCAAGTAGTTATATTTTATAAGTTTTTTTACATTTTAAATTATATCACTTTTTAGTAGTTAATTAGAAAGGTAAAAACGCTGTAAGTTATGAATAGAACTTTATTTAATGACTTATCTTTAGGTTATTATATCCAATTCCCGGAACAGCTTTTTTCAAATATAATTGTTGAATATTATCTGTATAGGTTTAAAGTTATTATAACTTATCAGTTAAATTATCATTATTATGTATGTATTTACCTACATTATATTTACTTCTTATGGTATAAGACCTTCCTGTGGAATCATGAATCACAAACATTATTTTACTATTAGGGTCAATAGTTTTGTTATTGATGTTATCTTTTAATAACCGTATAAATAATTTTTTATCATAGAAAAATACTACGTTTTCTTCCGGCTCCAAGACATAAGGTGTTTTTACAGAAACTAATTTGTCAAACAGTTCTTTTCCAAATCCTTCAGTCAATATTAATATAAAACTATCCTTTAGTTTTATCCCCCAATTATTTATGACAATTTTTTTGTTTCCAATATTAGAAATACTCGTTGCAACGTGTAATTTTATATATGCTTTGTAAGCATGTATTGAATAGTGGAACCTTCCGGTTGTATTACTGAAACTGCATTTCATAGTAGTGAGCATAAATTCCGTTTTGATCCATTAATTCCTTAAATGTGCCTCGTTCTGCAATCCGGTTTTCAGCAATAACATATATTTCATCAGCGTTCCGTATTGTAGACAGCCTGTGGGCAATTGTGATAGTTGTGCGGTCTTTGGCAAGTTCTTCGAGACTTTCTTGGATATATCGTTCGCTTTCATTGTCAAGGGCGCTGGTGGCTTCATCTAATATCAGAATGGGAGGATTTTTCAAAAATACTCTCGCTATTGATATACGCTGTTTCTGACCACCGGAAAGTCTGGTTCCGCGTTCACCGATAAATGTGTCATAGCCGTCCGGAAGTTCTTCTATAAAATCATGTATATTAGCTTTTTTCGCAGCTTCTATTATTTCGTCTGCAGTTGCGTCAGGTTTTCCGTAGGAGATGTTTTCCCGGATGGTTCCGCAAAACAGATAAACATCCTGCTGCACAATGCCTATTTGGCTTCTGAGACTTTTTAGAGTTAGACCGCGTACGTCGTGACCGTCAATAGTAATACGTCCGTCCGTTACGTCATAGAATCTCGGAAGCAGAGAGCAGATAGTGGTCTTTCCGCTGCCTGACGGCCCGACAAGAGCAATAGAACGTCCGGCAGGAATTTTGAATGAAAGATTGGACAATACAAGCGCGTCATCATCGCTGTAATGGAACGATACATTTTCAAAGGAAACATCACCATTCACATTTTCCAGGACTTTCGCGCCGGGGCTGTCCTTTATGTCAGGTTCGGTTTCAACAACAGACAAAAAGCGGCGGAATCCCGACAGACCTTTTTGTATCATCTCGGTGAGTTCAACCAATATCTGTATAGGGCTGATAAATATTCCGATATATAACGCATACATTGCAAGGTCTCCTGCCTGCATTTGTCCGTGAGCAATTAGATAGCCGCCGAATACAAGTGTGACAAGATACATCATGCCCTGAAAAAATAGGTTCCAGCCCATAAAGTTTCCCATACAGCTATAGTTATTCCTTTTGGAAATCAAGAAAGCGTGATTGCTCTTTTGAAATTTATTGCGTTCAACTTCCTCGTTGGCAAAAGCCTGAACAACCCGGATTCCGGACAAGGTATCCTGGAGGCTGGCGTTGACGTCGCCTATTTTACGGCGGTTCTCCATAAATGTTGCCTGCATTCGCTTATTTTGGCTCATAGAGAAAAGAAACATCAGAAAAACCAACACAACCATAGGAATGGCAAGTTTCCAGTTTATAATAAACAAAAAGGTAAAAGAACCTACTATTTTTATTAATGATATAAACAGGTTTTCCGGGCCGTGGTGTGCAAACTCGGCAATATCAAAAAGGTCAGAGACGAGTTTGCTCATCATTTGACCGGAGTTGTTTTGATCATAATATGAAAATGAAAGTTTTTCATAATGGTCAAAAAGCTGTTGACGCATATCACGCTCCATATTTGCGCCCATCATATGGCCTTGGTAGCTGACATAGTATTTGCAAAGGCTTTGAATTATGTACATTGTGAGCAGAGCCAGCGCTATAGGAATTAGGGCGTTAACAATAGTGGCGGTGTCACGTGTGAACAATGTTCTAGTCAATGTGCGCAGGATTTGCGGAAAGGCCAGGTCAACGGCGCTGATAACAGTTGCGCAGATGAGGTCTAAGAAAAACACGGTTTTATATGGACCATAGTATTTTATAAATTTTTTAAGAGTGTGCATGGTGGGTATCTCCTTTCTGTTTTTGTTTTTATTGATTCAGTCTTGATTATACCGAGTGTTAATCGGTTTAATCCTGGATAGATAGTTAACTGAGAGTTACTCAACATTATATACGGATTGGCAGATAAAGTCAAATTATAAAATAGAATAATTAAAGTAAAAATTTTATTTTGTTTCTATGATGTAGAAAAGATACATATTCTCTAGATTAAAAGATAGTTATATAAAGAGTCGTTATAGGGGTTAATAGTTTTAATCTATTTAATTACTACTTATATATTAAATAAATAGCAATAAAAATAAACGAGACAATAATGTTTTTAATAAGATATAAAAATCATAAAAAAAGTTATACCCAAATTTAGTGTTCAAAATTAATTCTTCTTATATTATGGGCATTATTTTATTAGCCTAATCTCTTAGAAACTTTAATAATTTGTTGATAATGACCCATATATCCTGTACATATATTTTATAAGCAAATAATACATAAGCAGACAAAGTTAAAGGATGTAAGATAAAAGGCAGGATTATATACGGTCGTGCAAAAGTATTAGATAAAAAGTTAACTCAAGCTATTTTAGATTTTTATTTATATAATTAACAAGAGAAATACTATTAAATAAATTATGTCATTCTAAACTATAAGGTATCATCTCATTTTATTGCGGAGGTATGGCATAATCACCTGGATTCTATATTGCTTTCTATTCAGCCTTAGCGATATTATATAAGAAATAACAAGAAGCGGTGATATTTACGGCGAATTTAAAGAGTAAATTGTGGTATAAGATTATAACTAAATAGCTTATATGTTCTTATATAAACGCATATATAAAAGAAATTACCATAAAAATAAATTTATGCTGTTTTTTATTATTCCTTAGATATATGTAGTTATTATATAATAATCACTTTCTAAACAGCGTATTGATTAGATTTACAATTAATCTTTCTGCATTAAAATAAAAAATAGCCGGAGAATTTCTCCGGCTATATAATATTTATTCCCAATATAAAACAGCATACTGCTTTCTTCCGTCCGAACTGAACTTAGTTCCATTGCTTAGCCCAAGCGCCGCGCTTCCGCCGCCGTCCAGTGCCAAACCTCCCACACATCCTAAATCAGATAATACCTGACCGGCACGAGCCAGCGTGGTAGATGAGCTTACGCACAGCACTATCTTGCCCATTTCCGGGTTGTAGCCAATATAAGTTCTATTGGTGTATCTGTCAATATCAAATGCTCCGACAAAACCCTCTTCTGAGGACATGACTTTCGGCAGAACGCCGCATCCGCTGACCGCAAACATAACATTGTTCTCAGTCGTTATGTCATAGACCTGCTTTACTTCAACAGAACCGTCATAGTGTACAATAAGCGTGGTTACCGGATAGCCGTGCGTCGCATAATTAGAGATAATCTGTCCGTCGCTTACAATAATGCCAACCGAATATGTGTTTCCTGTTGCTTCCCAGCCGAAGAATGAAGAATTGCTGTAGTTAGCTTTCCCTGAGCTTTCGGCGGATTTGTTAACAATAGCCTCAGCTTTGATATTCAGCGGGTCAATGTACACAACATGAACTCCGCCGACATAACTGTATTGATAGTTTTCGGGAGCATGACTGATTATATTCACGCTTCCGTTATATGACATATCAGTTGTATACCACAGTGAATCCATTAAGGATTTGAGGGGAACATACAGCGTGCCGTCATAGTTTATCAGCGGCGCGTCCCAGTACTCTGTGTATGCATTGTTAATTATAGCCAAATTGCTTCCAAGCGCTATTCTGATAGAATACTCGCCTTTAATAATATAGGCGGTGTATAACGCCGGGTCATAATAGACTTTACACTCCATAAAATTCTGCATTGATGTCAAGGCCAGCATCAGCGTGTCGTTGGCATAAAGCATCGGCGAGTCTAAATATTTCTCATGGCCGTTTATATAAAGCTGGTTGCCGTTTAAAGTAATATCAGCTGTCGTTCCGCTCGGAGTGTCAGAGGATATGGTTCCGAGCTCTGCGTTTGAAAATGCGGAAACGTCAATCTGAAAATCATAATCATATTCCGACTCTATCGCAAAAGCCGGAACACACCCCATAATCATAACGCCGGCTGTTAGAACCGCCGCCAGTTTGGGCTTGAATATATCTTTTGCCATTTCTCTTATTCTGTCAAAAATCATTATAATTCCTTCCAAAGTTAGTTTTGATTGTTACAGAAATGTTACATATCTGTTACAAAAAGGAATTATAGCATGGATTAGGATAAAAATCAAGCAAAAATATTATTTTTGTAGAATTTGTATTAATGAATATGGGATAAAGATAAAAGTGTGTTTAAGTTACCGATAAGTTCGTCCGCAGTGAGGGGCATACCGCCCTGGAGCCACTTGGTAACAACGTTTAGACAGGCGCCGGAATAAAAGCTTGCCAAAAATTCCGGTTTAACAGGAATCTCTTCGCCGTTTTCAACGGCTCTATTCACAATTTTTAATATTTTTTCTTCAAACAAATCCTGAATCCTGTCGGGAATAGAATAGTCGTTGTTCTTTTTTAGTATGGAAGCATATATATCCTTATTGCTTGCAACGTAATTTATAATATCACCCACAACTTTTTCGGGATTTACTGCTCCGTCGGTTCCGTGAGCAGAAAATTCCAGTTTGTCAAGCGGGATATGTTCGTCTATGCTGTAGGTCAAAAGTTCGTATTTGTCGCTGAAATGTGAATAAAAGGTTGCGCGGTGAACCATTGCCGCGTCACAAATATCACAGACCGACACTTTGTCAAATGGTTTTTTCTTAATCAATTCAAAAAGTGCGTTAGACAGCAGCTTTTTGGTCCTCCTAATTCTGAGGTCCTCCTTTTTTTGATTCTCCTGCATTATTCTCACCTCAACAAAATATATTCATAAATGTACTATTAAAGCATACATTATAGAATAAAAACAGACACATGTCAAGTAAATAAATAACATATAATTATAGACACGATTGTATATTTTATACAAAAATTAAGTTATACAACAAAAATGGAATGTTTGTCTATTGAATAAAGTCCAAAATGGTATTATACTTACTCTGTGAAATAGACGAAGAAGCGCCGGTATAGCAGTATGCAGGCGGCAGAATATAATATTGTTAAGAGTAGATTTGAATGGAGTGATACCGTGAAAAATTCAGATGAGAATATAATGGAAAAAGTAGCGCTGTTTATAGTAGACAAAAGAAAAGCATTTTATCTGTTGTTTGCTATTGCTTTTGTGTTCTGCGCAATTTGTATTCCTAAAGTTCAGGTTGAAAATGATATTTCAGCGTATTTGCCTGAGTCGACTGAAACAAAGCAGGGGCTTGATTTGATGGACAGGGAATTTGTTACTCACGACACTTTTTCACTGATGATTTCAAATATTCCATATAACCAGGCAGAAAAAATGACAGACAAGATTGAAGAGGTGGGCGGCGTAAAGGAAGTTGAGTTCGACGACAGCGAGGACCATTATAAAAACTCTTCAGCTATATATACGGTAACTCTGGACAGCGGTCTTGACAATGAGCGTGAGATAGAAATAGAGAATGAGGTAAAAAATAAGTTTGCTGAGTATGACTGTTATACATATTCTGCGTCGATTGACAACTCGTCTGACAGTTTGGCGGCGGACATGAGACAAATAATAATGTATGTGGCTATTATTATAGTCTTGATGCTGCTGTTTACTTCTAAATCGTTTATGGACGTTGCAGTATTTTTGATAGTGTTTATAGTTGCTGCTGTTTTAAATATGGGAACAAACTATCTGCTCGGTACCATATCATTTATATCTAACTCGGTGGCAATCGTTCTTCAGCTTGCCCTGGCAATAGATTACGCTATTATTTTGTCACACAGGTTTGCGGAAGAAAAGCAGACTAAAAATTCACATGACGCCATAGTGGCGGCGCTGTCTAAAGCGATTATAGAAATCAGTTCCAGCAGTCTTACTACTGTGGCAGGACTGGCGGCGCTTATGACTATGCAGCTTGGTATAGGCAAAGATTTGGGTCTTGTGCTCTGTAAGGGAATTATATGTTCTCTTATAACCGTGTTCCTGCTTATGCCCGGACTTTTGTATATGTTTTCAAACGCTATAGACAAAACCGTTCATAAAAATTATGTGCCTGATATATCTTTTTGGGGAAAGATTGTTATGAAAACAAGGTCTTTCGTTCCAATAATTTTTGCGTTGGTAATAGTGTCTTCAATATTTCTGTCGTCTATGTGTCAATACGCTTTCGATCAGGATTCTGTGTCCAGTCCGAGGCTGAGCGACAGCAAAAAGGCAGAGAATAAAATAAAAGAAAATTTTGACGTCGGCGGACAGCTTGCAGTGATAGTGCCGAAAGGGAGCTATGATAAGGAAAAGAAAATACTTCAGGATGTTGAAGAATACGACGGCATTTCTACTGCACTGGGACTGGCAAACGTAGAGGTAGACGATGATTATTGCCTGACAGACAAGGTTACTCCGAGACAGTTTGCCGACCTGATGAGTTTGGATATTGCAACTTCCAGAGTTCTGTTTCAGGCTTATGGCGCTTCAGTGTCGCAGTATACCCCTATATTCCAGGACGTGGACAGTTATACCGTGTCTATTATGGATATACTGATGTTTGTTCACGAACAGATGGACTATGGCGTTATAGATTTGGGTGAGGAAAAGAATTCAGACATAAACGAGGTTTATGACAAGGTGTCAGACGCCAGAGATCAGCTTGAGGGAGAAGAGTATTCAAGGCTTGTGTTTACATATAAGGGAAAGAACGAGAGCGAGGAAGTTATAGCTCTGCACGATAAAGTGCGCGAGGAAGCAAAGAGGTATTATGACGATCCTATTCTTGTCAGCAACGCTATTTCAGCTCTTGATTTAAAATCGTCATTCAGCGGCGATAATCAGAAAATCAACCTTTTTACAATTATTTCAGTGCTGCTGATTCTGCTGGCGACCTTCAAGTCTTCATCAGTTCCAGTTCTGCTGGTGCTTACAATACAGGGCAGTATATGGATAAACTTCTCTTTCCCATACCTTATGAATGAGAAGCTGTATTTCCTGGGGTACCTGGTGGTAAGCTCAATTCAGATGGGAGCGACTATAGATTATGCTATAGTGTTCACCAACAGGTATCTTGAACTAAAGCCGGAGATTGGTAAAAAAGCCGCCGCAATAGAAGCTATAAACGGCGCGTTCCCAACGATTTTGACATCGGGATTGATAATGATGATTGCCGGCTTCCTGATAGGGTTTATTTCAACCAACCCGGTTATTTCGGCTTTGGGAAAATGTTTGGGGCGCGGAACACTTATCTCTATAATCTTGGTAATGACGCTGCTTCCGCAAATCATGGTGCTATTTGATAAGCTGGTCGAAAAGGGCGCGTTTACATTAAAGAAGAAGGAGAAAAAGGAACGCACCGGTATAGTTTATGTTGACGGAAGAGTAAAAGGCTATATAAACGGATACGTAAACGGAACGATTCACGGAATGGTAAAGGGCGATGTTAAAGCGATAGTTGAGAATATGAGCGGTCCGGAAGACGAGCAGAAGCAATAAAATAGTCAAAAAGAGGTGATTTGTAATGAATAGAATATCAGAAAATCTTCGCAGGGGTCTTGCGTTTATGGCGGCGCTAGTCATCCTTGTTTCCTGTCCGGCAGAATATATTTGTTTGGCAGAGGGAGAAGGAACCGCCCCGGTAATAACCATATCAACGCCGGGAGATTTTGCGGCGCTTGCTAAAAATTGTGTGTATGACAGCTATTCCCGCGGAATGCAGGTTACTTTGCTGAACGATATAGATATGTCAGGAACCGAGTTTGAGCCTATGAAAATATTCTGCGGCACTTTCGAGGGAGGCGGTCACCGTATAACTAATATTGACTTAAACTTTGACGGGTCTGCAAAAGGACTGTGTTTCGAACTCGGCGAGGGAGGAGAAATACGCAACCTCAATATTTCGGGTAAGGTAAAAGCGAAAAAGGTTACTGACGGAGCCGCGTCTATCAGCGACGTTATAGGAAGCGTGGTAAAGAATGCCGGAATAAGCACAGACATAATAAATGAGAATTCTATCTCAGTTTTGGGAGGAATAGTCGGCAAAAACCAGGGCAGAGTGATAAATTGTTCCTTTGACGGCGAGATTGAGGGAGACGCTATAGTTGGAGGAATAGTCGGGCAGAATGAGGAGAACGGATACATTGAAGCGTGTTATAATGTCAGTTCTGTTTTGGGAAACAAAGACACCGGCGGAGTTGTCGGAAAGAATTACGGCTGGGTCAAGTCATCCAAGAATTCGGGCAAAGTAAATTCATCTCCGGTGGAGGAGAGCCATAACATTGGCGGAATTTGCGGGATAAACGACGGCGTGCTTGAAAATTGTTTGAATGACGCTGAAATCGGCTATAAAAATGTTGGGATAAATATCGGCGGAATTGTTGGAAACCAGTCGGGCTGCGTTATAGAGTGTCAGAATATAGGTGATATATTCGGGTCTAAAAGCGTGGGCGGAATTTTCGGCAGATTTGAGCCTTACACTGATATAAGCATAGAAGATTTGGACAGAGTAAAGGACGATGTGAACGAGATTCGTGAAAACGTGAAGAGTGATATTGACAACAGCTGGAATAATACCATTAACGATATAGACAGTCTGCGAGACAGGTTAAACAATGATATAAACGGAGTTTTGGACAGATTCGGATTTTTTGGCGGCGGCGGACTTCTTTCAAATCTTTTGGGGCTGAGCGGAACAAAGTCGTCATTGTCAGGAGCTTTGGACAGTTTGACTAGCAGTCAAACCGGGCTTCTGGACGCGATACGTGACAGAATTAGCTCGTCTGACAGCGGAAGCCTGACAGGATTGCTGGACAGTCTCTCGGATTCGGCAAGAGAGATAAGTGATGACTTGGGAGGGCTTTCTGAGTCGGGAAGTTTACTTTTGGATCAGCTTAACGATGAGACTAAAGGGTCGCTGGGTGAAGCGCTGGATTCTATTAATAATACCATCGATACCGCCAATCGGGCAGGTGAGAGTTTAAATGATGTTCTGCAGGACGTTGATAATCTAATAACCGACGCAAATGACGCTTACAACGACGGAGACTGGCAGACTTTGAGCGACAGGCTTGACTCTTTAGACGGCAGGCTGGATTATATTCAGGATACTATGCTCGACCCTATTTCAAGCAGTATAACTTCATCGCTGAACGCTGTTACAAGAACCTTAAACTCTATAAGAAATGACTCCAATGATATTGCGGACGCCATAAGCGGACCATTAAAGCAGGCGGAGACAATATTAAAGAATGCGAAGGCACAGATTGATGCTGCAAATGAGCAGATTACCAAAATCAGAACAGATATTAAACAGGCTATTGAAAAGGTTAATGATATATTAAGCGGACTTTTTCCGACTGCTAAACCGAAAACGGTAGGAAGCGTTATATCGGATACTATATTCATGACAGCGTATGCGGATGAAAAACTGGATTTAAATGAGGATGAAATCAAGGATACATTAAAAAATCTGACGAGCGTAGATATCGACATATCAAGAAATGTGGCAGGAATGAACACCGACGACGCCCTTGTAATGTACTGCGTCAATAGCGGCGAAGTGACAGGTGAAAAAGACTTGGGCGGAATAGGCGGAACGATTGGTATAGAGTCGGCGGTTAAGTACGGAAATAATGTAACTCTTCCCAGCGGAAAAATAATTACTCCGACTTCTATAGTTAAAGCAGTGGTTAACGGATGTATAAGCGAGGGAGAAGTTTTTTCGAGAAACGGCTACGGAGGCGGAGTGGTTGGCGACGCGTCTTTTGGAATAATAAAAAATTCTGTGACTGAAACCAATATAACTTCTGATGAGGGGGGATATGTTGGAGGTATTGCGGGATATTCAAAAGGCAAGATATATAATTGTGCAGCCATTTCAGATTTAAAAGGCAGCGACCATGTCGGCGGCATAGCCGGAGAGGGGGATACCATAGCAACCTGTTACGCTCTGCCTAGAATAGACGGTGTTGTTGAAAAGAGCGGCGCAATAACAGGAACTGCAGGCGGCGTGGTACAGAACAACTATTTTATAAAAGAGGGACTGAGCGGTATTGACGGCACCGATTATGAAGGAAAAGCCGTGGCTCTGGATTATACTGAAATGACCGGAGCGGATAATATCCCTGAAAAGATGACAGGATTCAGCAACGATACATGGTATATGGGGAGCGGAGATATATTTCTTCCCCAAAATAGGGTGTTAAGTGATAATTCAGCTTCAAATATAGGCGCTTTGATTAAATCGAAATCAGCTGAATATGCGGCTTTTCATTTTAAAGTGAAATTTGATATTGATGAGGAGACAGTCAAAGAGTTTACGGTAGACTACAATACTGTTTTAAACTCTGAAGAAATACCCGATATTGAGCCTCGCGACGGGTATTGCCCGCAGTGGGATAAGGATACCTCAGACCCCATAAGAAGAAACACTATATTTAAAGCTGAGTATTTGGATGCTGTAAAGACTTTGGGGACGGCGGAAGAACCGCCTCTGCTGCTCGTTGAGGGAAATTTTAAAGACGGTTCGGAGGTTCACGCATGGGAGGCGGATTCGGAAGGGGAGTATTCAGGCGACTATAAGACTGTTGCGGCATACGAATTTGAAATAACCCCGGAATACAGCGGAAAAATAAAAGTCCATATCCGTGATAAGGATGAGGACGGAAACTGTATAGGAATAGTTATAAACGGCAAGACCAAAATATTAGACGCCGAAAGGGACGGCAGTTATTTGGTGTTTGAGACTGACAGGGCAGGACAGTTTACCGTGCTTCACAGGCGCAGCAATATTTGGAAGATTTTGGGGATATTATTGCTCGCATTTGGTCTCTTGATATTAATAGGAGTCACAGCTTATAAAAGAAGCGGCATGGCAAAAACGAAGCCAAAAGATAAATCACCCAATCTAACAGATAATGACGCTGAAAAAAATAAAATTGTAGCTGACGGGGATGCTGAAAAGCTGGCAAAGGCAAAAGCCGATATTAAAGAACCCAAACAGCGGGAACGTGATGAGATTAGTACGGCTAAAGAAAAATATAAAAAAACTGTTGACAAATAATGTGAAATGGTATATAATCTCAAATATAGTAATCATTACTATTTTATATCTATTCTTGTTGATGTAATGTATTTTTCAATAAAGATAGCGCAAACTAATAATGTTTGTTGGAAATTTCAGTATGGCAGAGTGAAAAATAATTAATTAATATATAATTTTGGAGGTAAGAGAAATGAAATACGTATGCGATATATGCGGATATATCTATGATGAAGCTGAAGGTGAGCCGGATAACGGCATAGCTCCGGGAACAAAGTGGGAAGACCTTCCTGAAGATTACGTATGTCCGCTTTGCGGAGTTGGCAAAGACCAATTCAGCAAAATGGATTAATAAAAACAACCGCTTCACTAAAATGTGAAGCGGTTATTTTTATATATAAAGTTGAATAAATTTATATTTTATATGTGTGATAATATAAAGTTATAAAGTTATATCAAATAGCTAACGAAATAATTACTGATAAGAATAATACATAAAAAATAATAAGTATATATAAGCAAACAGCTTTTAGCGAACATCGGCAGGGTGTGCTTACGCACACCTCGTTAGGTGAGCTGCCATCTCACGCATAGCGTGAACATACATATGGTGGATTGTCATAATTCTTTTTGATTACAAATTTCTCCGTGACTGCGCGCCTTACGCGGTAAACTACGTTTACCCTGCCGAAGCTTGCTATACCACAGTTTTATATAATTAGTTATTTTAGAATTATTACCCTGCATCTCACGCTTTTAGTGAACATCGGTAGGGCAAACTACGTCTGCCTCGTTAGGTGAGCTGCCATCTCACGCGTAGCGTGAACATATTTAAAATAGTTTGTTATACCTCTTCTAATCTTTCAGAAATGTATACAAAAAACCGCAGTTTTTTTCTACATTAAAAGTGGTTGAAATTGCCATGAATTAGTAGTATAATGTCTCTATAGTACAAATTAAACAAATCGGAGGCGCAAAAAATGGAATATTTAGATGAATATGCAAGATGGATAAATGAAGCTGACCCTGAAACGGTGGCAGAACTTGAGAGCATTAAAGATGATGACGCGGAAATAAAAGACCGCTTTTATAAGACGCTGGAGTTTGGAACAGCCGGACTTAGAGGCGTTTTGGGCGCCGGCATAAACAGAATGAACGAATATGTTGTTGGCCAGGCCACCCAGGGATTGGCGAATCAGCTAATAAAAACAAATGGAAAGGACGCAGATTTAAGCGTTGTAATCGCTTATGACAGCCGTCATAAGTCAGATGTGTTTGCCAAAGAGGCGGCGCAGATATTGGCCGCAAATGGGATAAAGGTGTATTTGTTTGAGGAGCTTAAGCCCGTTCCTGAGCTGTCGTTTTCAATAAGATACTTAAAGACCACAGCAGGTATAGCTGTAACGGCCAGTCATAATCCGGCGAAATATAACGGATACAAGGCTTATGGCTCAGACGGCGCACAGCTGAATCCGGAGCTTGCAACAATCGTGCTTGATGAGATAGGAAAGACGGATATTTTTACCGGCGTTAAAAAGATGGATTTTGAGCAGGCAATAGACCAAGGCATGATTGTTATGATTGGCGACGAGGTTGAGGAGGCATATTTGGACGAAGTTCAAAAGCAGTGTGTGAATCCTGAGCTCGCTAAAGAAAAGGGCGACACCCTGAAATTTGTTTATACTCCTTTCCATGGAGCAGGCAACAAGCCTGTCAGAAAGATATTAAAGCGTATAGGCTTTAACAATGTCGTTGTGGTGAAGGAGCAGGAGCTTCCTGATGGCGATTTCCCTACAGTAGAATCCCCGAACCCTGAAAATAAGGAAGGGTTTAAGCTGGCCATCGGATATGCTAAGGAATGCGGAGCGGATTTAATAGTGGGAACTGACCCAGACAGCGACAGAGTTGGTATTTTGGTTAAGAATGACAAGGGCGAGTACGTTACCTTTACAGGAAACCAGGTTGGAACCCTGCTTTCGGAATATATTCTTTCGGCTCTTGCAGAAAAGGATGCGGTTCCAAAGGACGGATACATAGTAAAAACAATAGTTACCACTAATATAATTCAGGCTATTTGCGACGCTTACGGCATTGAAATGAAAGAGGTGCTGACCGGTTTTAAGTTTATCGGCGAGAAGATAAAGGAGTCGGAAGAGACCGGAATAGGAACGTACATTTTTGGATTTGAGGAGAGCTATGGTTATCTTAAAGGAACCTACGCCCGTGATAAGGACGCGGTTGTTGCGACAATGCTGATTGCTGAAATGGCGCTTTATTACCAGGAGAACGGAACTTCTATATTTGAGCAGATGGACAACATCTACAAGAAGTATGGATACTATAAAGAAGAAGTTGTGTCTGTAACGCTTGAGGGAATAGAGGGGCTTGCAAAGATAAAGTCAACAATGGATAGGCTGAGAGAGAATCCGCCGGAGATGGTTGCAGGCAAAAAGGTTATTGCTGTGAGGGATTATCTTACGAGTGAGAGGGTTGATAAGCTGACAGGAGAAAATAGCGGGATACTTCTGCCAAAGTCTAATGTTATTTATCTTGAGCTTGAAGACCAGAACAACTTTATAATTCGTCCGTCGGGAACAGAGCCGAAAATTAAGCTGTACTGTTTGATGAAAGGCGAGACTGAGGAGGAGGCCAATGAGCTTCTTAAATTGGTGAAAGAGGATATAGACAGGATAATAGAATAATAAAATTGCGCGGCAATATAAAACAGCAGGTTAATATGGTTGACGGGCGATTAAATTTTAAAGTGTGAAAATTTAAATAAATAAGACAACGGGGCCGATTTTTAATCGTGCCCCGTTGTTAGTTATGGTAATTATTATTTTACTTATTAAAAAAAATGAGTTTTCTTTTTAAATTAATATATAAAACAGAGTTTTTTCAGTGAACATCGGTAGGTGTGACCACACTTTTTTTAAAAGTGTGTGTGATACATACTAACTTGTTTTGTCATTACCTGTAATGTCATTAATATGTATACTCAATGCAGATGAAATCTGCCGCGTTAGGTGAGCTATCATCTGAACACACAGTGTTCAATATATAATTGTATTATTCAAATTATAAAGGTTTCTTACACATGACATCATATTAATTTTTTATTAATTTACTTAACGAAAAAACTGTTTATATACTTTGTATATAACCCCATATAAAAAATTTTATTATTACATAATAATGGTGTTTGAACCATTTCTTTTTCTCGTAAGAAAAAGAAACGCTTCACCAAAGAAAAAGTACTGCTCGCTTAGGTCGCCTAACGGCTCCAAGGGGCGCTCGCACCCCGCTCATTTCACCATGAAGCATGGCTTCATGATGAAAAAAGCCTTGTAACTTACCCGTTGACTTTGTGAACTGCCGTGAATAAAGATATTCCGATATATTATTTATTTTCTCTAATAAAACTGTTGTTTTGGCAAACATCGGCAGGGCGCATTTATGCGCCTCGTTAGGTGCGCAGTCGCGGATTTGTTAATATCTTTTATTATTATCTTTATAACTTTCTAATAAATTAATTATCAGCTCTGTATCTTTTTCATTAAGTTTGTTTATTCCTTTTATTATTTTATGTATTTTTTCAGGATACTTCATATTTTCATTAAAAAATTCATATGGCGTTATCCCAAAATATCTGCATATTTCAAAAAATTCACTCATTGACGGCATTGCTTTTCCTGATGTTATATGATTTATATATCCTTCCGAATGTCCCATATCTAAACTCATACATCTTTCTGATACGTTTTTTCTCATCCGCAATTCTGTTATTCTTTCTCTTATAAAATCTTCAAACATTTATATCCTCTCCTTTTTCTATTTTTGTTTTATAAAAATTATAATAACATAAATTGATCATAAAGTGCTTTTCTGAGTATCTATAAGTACTGCAAATAATTTCTAGGAGGAAATATGAGGGAACTTGATACATTTGGAAGAATTTTAATACCTAAAGAAATAAGAAAGGAATTAAATATAAATGAAGGAGATAAACTTCATATAAGTTGTATAGATAACACTGTAATATTGAAGAAAGTTGATAAAAATATTTGTGATAAATGCGGAGAGAAATCATATACAAAGCAGTTAAATTTGTGTCAGGAATGTATGGAAAAATTATTAATATAAGTTTGTTATATATTGAACACTGCGTGTTCAGATGATAGCTCACCTAACGCGCTTGCTATCGCAAGCCTACCGAAGTTCACTGACCCCCAATTTTTTGTGTTAAATTAAATTGAAAAATCAACTTTTTTAGTGAGTTAAATAAATAAGAATTCGGAATATCTATTTTCACGGTAGTTCACAAAGTCAACGGGAAAGTAACAGGGCTTTTTCTTTTGTGCGTGGAGCACAAAAGAAATTAGCGGGGGCGAGCGCCCCTTGGAGCCGTAGGCGACCTAAGCGAGCAAGCACTTTTTCTTTGGTGAAGCGTTTCTTTTTCGTGCCGGAAAAAGAAATGGTTCAAACACCATTATTATGTAATAATAAAATTTTTTATATGGGGTCATATATATAGTATATAAACAGTTTTTTAGTTAAGTAAATTAATAAAAATTTATATGGTGTCATATGTAAGGAACCTTTATAATTTGAATAATACAATTATATATTGAACACTATGTGTTCAGATGATAGCTCACCTAACGCGGCGGCCGATGCCGCCCTACCGATGTTCGCTGAACCCCAACTTTTTTGGTGAATTAAATTAATGGGAACTCGGAACAGCTTTCTAGTGAATTAAAATAATCAAATAAAATTTGTATTGTAATTTAAAATTTAATTCTCGTATTTTTAAGGTAAGTGTGTTACAATTAACCTATCTACATAAAGTGTGGTGTTAACACCGCGTATAAATAAAATATGAGAACGGAGAAAAATAATATGATGCGTGACGCAGAAAAAACTATAGGTAACCTTATTGATAAGCAGGGAGTTTCATATATTGCGTCTATTTCAGAAGACGGTTTTCCAAATATAAAGGCAATGCTGCCGCCCCGCAAGCGGATAGGTATCAAGGAATTTTATTTTACTACGAATACTTCTTCTATGAGAGCAGCACAATATAGAAAAAATCCAAACGCCAGCATTTATTTTTGTGATAAGCGCTTTTTCAGAGGGGTTATGCTTGTCGGCAGTATGGAAGTTTTAGAAGATTCTGAGAATAAAGAAATGATTTGGAGAGAAGGCGACACTATGTATTATCCTTTGGGAGTAACTGACCCGGATTATTGCGTGCTTAAATTTGTGGCAACCAGCGGACGTTATTATTCCAACTTTAAATCGGAAACGTTTGAAATTAATTGATTTGTATATTTAAAATCTAACCGGCGAAAATTATAGCTGAAGGAAGCTTTGTGTTTGTAGGAATACTAAGGTTTTAATTATGAACAGAAATAGTGGTTGACAAAAAGAGTTTTATATATTAAATTCATATTTAAGGAGCAAAATAATGGTTAAGGTTAGAAATGAAACAGAAAAAGATTATAAAATAGTAGAAGAAATCACCAGAAAGGCTTTTTATAATTTGTATGTTCCGGGCTGTGCTGAACATTACCTGGTTCATATTATGCGCCCGCACAAAGACTTTCTGCCTGAGCTGGACTTTGTTATTGAACTTGACGGACAGGTTATCGGAAATATTATGTATACAAAAGCTGAATTAGTTGACGAAAATGGAGAAAAAAAGGAAATTCTGACTTTCGGCCCGGTTAGTATATTGCCTGAATACCAAAGAATGGGATATGGAAAAATACTAATGGAACATTCGTTTGAAAGAGCGTTTGAGCTTGGATACGATGTTATTGTAATATTCGGAAATCCGGGCAATTATGTATCCCGTGGATTTAAAAGCTGTAAAAAATATAACGTCTGCCTTGAAGACGGGACATTTCCATCGGCAATGCTGGTGAAAGAATTGAAGCCCGGTGCTTTGGACGGAAGAAAATGGATTTATCATGACAGCGAAGTTATGCAGCTTGATGAGAAGGAAGCTCAGCTCTTTGACGACGGACTGGAAAAAATGGAGAAGAAGTATCAGCCAAGCCAGGAAGAATTTTATATTCACAGCCGTTCTTTTATAAAGTAGCCTTTTTATAGAAGTTAAGAAAAGCAATAATTTAACTGAATTTATTTATATTAAAAAATAGGTCACTTCATATTTTAGAATTAAATTAGTAATGCTTTTAATATTTACTTTTTATATAAACCTATGATTATTTATTAAAACTTTACACGTTTTGCTATATAACTGATTTAATAGTAATAAATGTAGTCAGCAATAATATTTTTACTGTTTAAAATGGTCTGTAACTTATTCAGTTATTATATTATAGGATGTGTTTCATATTTAAAGAATACAATACAAACAATTCAGCTCAAAGAGACAGAATATATTGTTCATATAAGCATGAGCAATGACATGAAATATCTGTTTAATATATCTCCATAAAGATATGTAATATGTTGATAGTGTTGTGCATTTGACATAAAAAGCATGATTAAAATATGATGTCGGTTTTATTATATAGATAATATCAGGTTATAAAAAATAAGGATGTATAGCTGCAAGGGACATATATTGTACAATTGGGAGAATAAATCATATGCCGGAATTAATAAAAGATAAGTATTATAATTACAATTCGTTAAGCGAATTAGCTTTTCGTTTAAAAGACGTATATCCCTCGTTTCAGGCTGATAAATTTGTCAGCGATGTCATGGACGACGATTGGGACGCGTTAGAGCTTAAGGCCCGTGTGCGCCGAATTTCTATCAATTTGGGGAAATATCTGCCGTCGGAATACGAACAAGCAATCGGCGTTATTGATAATGTTGTTGCAAGTTATCCTGACGGGTATAACGACTATTCTTTAGTATACTTCCCGGACTTTGTTGAAGTCTATGGGCAGGATGAGCGCCATTGGGATTTGTCAATATCCGCGTTAGAGAGATATACCATATGCTCAACTTCCGAATTCGCAGTTAGGCCGTTTATTATAAATAACGAAGAACGTATGATGCGGCAAATGGCTCTTTGGGCAAAACATAACAATGAGCACGTACGAAGGCTTGCCAGCGAAGGGTGCCGGCCTCAGCTTCCATGGGGACAAGCACTGACCAGTTTTAAAAATGACCCGTCTCCGGTTATTGGTATTTTGGAACAGCTGAAAGCCGACCCGTCGCTGTACGTCCGCAAAAGTGTGGCCAACAACCTGAATGATATATCCAAAACACATCCTGATTTGGTTGTAAAAATCACACGGGATTGGTATGGCAAGAATGAATATACTGATTGGATTGTTAAGCATGGTTGCAGAACTCTGCTTAAAAAGGGGAACAAGGATGTGCTGAGCGTTTTCGGGTTTGCGGATACCGATTGTATAATTGTCGACGGTTTTGAACTGGGTGCTCAATCTGTTTCGATTGGGGAAAATATGACCTTTTATTTTAGAATCAAAGCGAAAAGCGCGGTTAGGGTGAGGCTGGAGTATTGTATTCACTATATAAAGGCAAACGGCAGGAGAAACCGCAAGATATTCCAAATATCCGAGACGTCATTAGAGAAGAATCAAGAAAAGAAATATAAAAAGACCCATTCATTTGCAGATTTAAGCACAAGAAGACATAATCCGGGAATTCATTCAATTACGCTTATTGTTAATGGCGCTGAAGCCGGAACACTGGATTTTGACCTGTTGCCTGCTAAATAGCTGGCGTCTTTGGAGCTGGTGCGGCGGCTTAAAATTATATTTTAAATGTTTATTTTAGATAATTTTATAAACAAAAAATAGAAGCGGCATATCACCTTGAATGGTATACCTCTTCTATTTTTTTGTTATTGATTAAATTCCCCAGCTCATAATCCAGAGCGCTATATTAAAGAAGATAATAACAGAGCATGTGTCTACAATTGTAGTAATAAGAGGCGACGCCATAAGAGCAGGGTCAAGCTTGCACAGCTTGGCGAGTATGGGGAGCACTCCTCCAAGCATCTTAGCTATTACTACCGTTGCTATCAGACTTAATCCTGTGACTGCCGAAAGGAACAGCGGGTCCTGACCACTGTACATAATATATATTCTAAGAGTGTTGACTGCTGCAAGAATAAGCCCGACAACTACTGCTATTCTTATTTCTTTAAACATTATTTTCATAATATCTTTTGGGGTTATTTCGTCAAGCGCCAAACCGCGTATTATCATTGTGGAGCTTTGCGCTCCGCAGTTTCCTCCGGTGTCCATAAGCATTGGTATGAATGCGACAAGTATCGGAAGCGCTGTAAAAGCCGCCTCATAATTTTCAATTATGCTTCCGGTTATTGTGGCCGAGAGCATTAGGAGAAGCAGCCAAACTATTCTGTTTTTGGCGTGTCTCCAAACAGGCGTCTTAAGATATGTTTCCTCAATCGGCTGCAAGGCACCCATCTTTTGAATATCCTCAGTGTTCTCTTCCTGGATAACGTCGATAGCGTCATCGAATGTTACAATACCAACCAGCCGGTTTTCTTTATCAACAACCGGCAGAGACATAAAATCGTACTTGTCGAACATGTTGGCAACTTCTTCTTTATCGTCAAGAGTTTCAACACTGATTATATTTTTTTCCATGATAGTGTTGATAACCGTATTATATGGTGACAGCAAAAGCTCTTTAACCGTGACCAAACCAATAAGTTTGCGGTCGGTGTCAGTAACGTAGCATGTGTAAATCGTCTCTTTGTCTACTCCTGTGCGGCGTATTCTGTCAAATGCTTCAGAAACGGTCATGTCTTTTTTCAGGCTGACATATTCTGTGGTCATTATACTGCCGGCGCTGTCTTTTGGATACCGGAGTATCTCATTAATGCTGTTACGCATTTCAGAGTCCGTATGTCTGAGTATACGCTTTACCACGTTTGCCGGCATTTCTTCAATGATGTCAACAGCGTCGTCGACAAAAAGTTCTTCAACGACGTCGTGAAGTTCCCGCTCACTGAATGCGTTTATCAGAAGCTCCTGCTCGTCGCTGTCCATTTCAACAAAGGTTTCAGCTGCCAGCTCCTTTGGGAGTATTCTAAATAATATAGGGAGGCGCTGTTCATCAATCTCGCCGAGCAGTTCGGCAATATCGGCAGGCTCCATAGCAGTAAACAAGACTCGTATTCGTCCAAATTCCCTGCTGTCTAAAAGCTCGTTCACATTGTTTCTCATTTCGTCCAAATTAATCTGTTCTGCCATATGAAGCACCTCTCTTTCCGGGTCTCAAAATCTATCATTCCTGTCTGTCATTTTGCAAAAAACAATTATAACATAACTCGCCGGTCAGTTCAAGGTAAAATCAACCAAAGATTTACGCAGAAATATGACTTATTATTAATCTGAGTCTTTTTTTAAATTATTATACAGTTTTGTGATAACAGAGGCGTATAGCCGTTTAAAAAAGCCATTGTGACTGTCATGCGCTGAGTTATACGGCTGAAGAGATACAATGCTCTGCCGATTAATTTTTTCAGAGATAGCTTCCCGGAGTAAAACCTCCTGACAGTTAATTTTGCTCTGAACATTAGGTTTCAAATCATAAGTCCCGTCGCTTTGCAGAACACGGGCTTTGACCGTGTCGCTGAGACATATGCGGATATAGTGGTTTATTGCGTCTTTTATATCTTGTGAATATATGGGGCAGCCAACCTCAACTCGGTTATCCATATTTCTTGTCATTATATCCGCTGACGCAATAAACAATTTCTGTTCCTCACCTTTTCCAAAGCTGTATATGCGTGAGTGTTCAAGGAATCTCCCGACAATACTATAAACTTTAATGTTTTCGGTAAGCCCCGGAATCCCAGGCAGTATACAGCAGATTCCGCGCACCAGCATAGTGATATCTACCCCGGCCTTACTCGCCTCCTGAAGTTTGCAGATTATTTCCTTATCTGTCACAGAGTTGACCTTTATAAATATCTGACCGTTTTTTCCCTTTTTCATCTCATTGTCTATATAGCTAATTATACGGTCTTTCATTGCGTTGGGAGCAACCCACAAATGCTTATATTCGCCGTCAAGATTAGAAATGGATATATTATTAAAAAAGTTTACAGCGTCTTCGCCAATTTCATGGTTTTCGGTTATAAATGAAAAATCGGTATACAGTTTGGCTGTTTTTTCGTTGTAGTTTCCGGTTCCTATCTGTGTGATATATTTCATTTCTCCGTTTACATTTTTGGTTATAAGGCAAACTTTTGAATGAATTTTATAGTCGTCTAATCCATAGATGATATTACAACCGGCCTGTTCCAGCCGTTCTGACCAATCAATATTGTTTTGCTCGTCAAATCTGGCGCGAAGCTCAATAATGACTAAGACTTCTTTGCCGTTTTCCGCGGCGGTACATAAATGTTCTATAAGTTTGGCGTTTTTAGCCAAACGGTATATGGTTATTTTTATAGACACAACCTGAGGGTCAGCCGCCGACCTTTTAATCAAATCAACAAACGGGTCCATGCTCTCGTATGGGTATGACAGAATAATGTCGTCGTTGCGTTTTCCGCTCATAATATTCGTATGGGTTATCTGCGGTTCAAAATCAGGATAGCATAAGCTGTCGTTCTGATCCTGATTAAACTTGCTCTGAAGCCCAAAAACATAGCCGAGAGACAACGGGGATTTTGTGGCGAATATTTGGTTGTCAGTAACGCTGAGTTTTGTACACAGAAGATTTTTTGTGTATTCATCAAACTCATTCAGCGATTCCAGCCGAACTACTGCCAGACGTTTTCTTTTTTTCAGAAGCTTTTTCATCTTGCTTCTAAAATCCTCATTTATTTCATAAGCCTCATCGTTTGGATTTATATCCGCGTTTCTGGTGGCGCAGAATATATTTTTATCACTCACGGTATACCGCTCAAAAATATTTTCAAAGTACATAAATATAATGTCTTCTATATGTATGTACCTGATTTTTTTGCCCGGCATATAGAGTATGGGCGGAAGCGCAGGCGGAATTGTCACAATTCCCAGCGAAACTGATTTTTTTCTCTGAACTTTTCCGACTACGCATATTTGTTTTGAGGCAATAAAAGGAAACGGGTGGTGTTCATCAACCAACTGGGGGGAAAGTATTGGCTGAACATAATTTGTAAAGTATTCTTTTACAAATTTCAGTTCGTCAGCCGTCAGCGCTTCAGGGGTGAGATGAACAATACCATAGTTTTTAAGATTTTGAGAAACAGAGGAATAAATAGCGTCCTTTTCTAAATATAACGGCCGAACGGCGGAGTATATTTTTGTCAGCTGTTCAGTCGGCGTCATACCGGTTTTGTTGTCGGTTGCCTTTTTGTCGGCAATAGAAAGGTCGAACAGACTTCCCACCCTTACCATAAAAAACTCGTCGAGATTACTGACAAAGATAGAAACAAATTTTAACTTCTCATACAGCGGAACCTCAGCGCTGACAGCTTCATGCAGGACTCGCTCATTAAACCTAAGCCAAGATATTTCTCGGTTTTGCATAAATTTATATTCCGGTTTAGAAGAGTTTTGACTCATAAATTATCACCCCAGCCTATTAAAAATAGTTTGTCGTTTAAACGGATTATTATGTATATATTATACAGCGAAAAAGGTCAGATTGTAAAGTAAAATGTATGTAAAATATTACTAAAAAAGTACTGATTAAAAAATAAAGGCTCCGGCGAAAAAAACGCCGGAACCGCAAGGCATGTATTTGCTTAATTAGCAGCCGCATCCACAGCCGTTGTCGCAGCCGCAGCCGCTGTTGTCATTGCCGCAGCAGCAGCAAATTAAGATAATAAGAATAATTATCCAAAGACATCCGCCGCCTCCGCCAAATCCGTTACCGAAGCATCCCATCTGTGTGCACCTCCTTCTGTCCTCGCTGTCAGTGGGTGGTGTGCAATATGCTTTCCGCCGTGAAATAAAAGCATACTGCACACCGCCCCACATGACAGTCAAAATTAAAATCAGTTATATAAGTACATTAATGTTCTGTGGTAAGAAACAAAGCCGGGAATTTATTAGCAGCATCCGCAGCCATTGTTGTCGTTTCCGCAGCAGCAGCAAATTATGATTATCAATATGATAATCCAAAGACATCCGCCGTTTCCTCCAAAGCATCCATTCATTTAATAAGCACCTCCTAAAGTGTTTTCACTGTATACTATGACAAAATTAAGAATTGGTGAAAAGTTTTTAAAAAAGATTTACATAATTTCAATATTATGATATTATTTCATGTAGTGAAAAGGATTTTTGCATATATGCTCTTACAGAGCCGAACATTATGCGATGGCGTAAAATATGAAAGCGGAGGGATCAGTTAATGAAAACCGATATTGAAATCGCTCAGGAGTCCGTTATGCAGCCTATTGCTGAGATTGCTGAAAAACTTGGCATGTCTGCAGATGATATTGAGCTTTATGGAAAGTATAAAGCGAAACTCAGCGAGGATTATATTGAAAGTTTAGAGGACAAGCCTGAAGGAAAACTTGTTTTGGTGACAGCTATAAACCCTACGCCGGCAGGCGAAGGTAAAACGACTGTTACGGTGGGGCTGGGAGAAGCAATGCCCAAGATTGGTGAAAACGCTGTCATTGCTCTCCGTGAACCGTCGATGGGTCCGGTTATGGGGATTAAGGGCGGCGCAGCCGGGGGCGGCTATGCCCAGGTTGTTCCTATGGAAGATATAAACCTGCATTTTACCGGGGATATGCATGCAATAACAGCCGCAAATAATTTGCTGTCGGCCGCAATAGATAATCATATCCACCAGGGAAATAAGCTGATGATAGACCTGAGACAGATAACCTGGAAACGCTGTCTTGATATGAATGACAGGGCTTTGAGGGAAGTTATTATAGGGCTTGGCGGAAAAATCAACGGATTTCCGCGTCAGGATGGTTTTAATATTACTGTTGCAAGTGAAATAATGGCGATATTATGCCTTGCTAAAAATATTGATGATTTAAGAGAAAGAATTGGAAGAATTGTTATAGGCTATAATTTGTCAGGCGAGCCGGTAACTGCAAAACAATTGGAGGTAGAAGGCGCGATGACTCTTCTGCTCCATGACGCTATAAAGCCGAACCTGGTGCAAACCCTTGAAAATACCCCATGTCTAATGCATGGAGGTCCGTTTGCCAATATAGCGCACGGATGCAATTCTATCAGAGCAACCAGAGCGGGACTTAAACTGGCGGATTACTGTATAACTGAAGCCGGATTCGGAAGCGATTTGGGCGCTGAGAAGTTTTTTGACATTAAATGTCGTTTTGCCGGATTGAATCCTGACTGTGTGGTGCTTGTGGCAACTGTTAAGGCACTTAAATACAACAGCGGTCAGATAAAGGGAGAAGCGCTGAAGTATGAGAATTTGGAAGCCTTGAGCTTAGGTATAAACAACCTTGGCAAGCACATAGAAAATATGCGGAAGTATGGGGTTCCTGTAGTGGTTGCTATTAACAGATTTGATACTGATACTGACGCGGAGCTTGATTTTATAGAAAATTACTGCGCTGAGAAAAATGTGAAGTGTTCAATGTGTGAAGTGTTTGCAAAAGGCGGAGACGGAGGAGTGGATCTCGCAAAGAAAGTCGTTGAGACTATAAAGTCTGAGCCTTCTGAGTTTAAGCCGATTTATAACGTTAATCTGCCGATAAAGGAAAAGATTGAGACAATAGCACGGGAGATATACGGAGCGGATGGAGTAACTTATACCGCCACCGCTAACAGGCAGATATTGAATCTGACAAATTTGGGGTTTGATAAAATGCCGGTGTGTATGGCGAAGACTCAGTATTCGCTGTCTGATGACCCGTCACTTTTGGGGCGTCCTTCCGGGTTTGATATAACAATCAGAGAAGTAAACGTATCGAGCGGAGCCGGATTTATAGTTGCGCTGACCGGAGCGGTAATGACCATGCCGGGGCTGCCGAAAGTTCCGGCTGCAAATAATATGGATATTGACAGAAACGGAACAATTGTAGGATTGTTTTAAGCAATAATATATAGGAGTTGAAATCAGTTGTTTACATCAAAGGATATATATGACGTTATCGTTGTGGGCGGAGGCCACGCTGGGATTGAGGCCGGGTTTGCCTCGGCGCGTCTCGGAATGAAAACATGTATTTTCTCCATAAGTCTAGACGCTGTTGCGAATCTGCCGTGTAACCCAAGTATTGGGGGGACGGCAAAGGGGCACCTTGTCAGGGAGATAGACGCCCTGGGCGGTGAGATGGGGAAAGTCGCTGACAAAACCTTTATCCAGTCCAGAATGCTGAATAAGGGTAAAGGTCCGGCGGTGCATTCTCTGAGGGCTCAGGTGGACAGACGGAATTATCAGATGGAGATGAAGCACCGCATTGAGCTTGAGCCAAATCTAGATTTGAGACAAGGTGAAATAGTTGAGGTAAAGACAGACGATAATAATAACGTGAAATCTGTTGTCACAAGAACCGGCGCAGAGTTTTTGTGCAAGGCCGCGATTGTATCAACCGGAACCTATTTAAAATCAAGAATAGTAATAGGCGAGTTTTCTCAGGAGAGCGGACCGGACGGAGTGTTTCCGGCAACCGAGCTTTCAAAAAATCTGCAGAATATCGGAGTTGAGCTAAGACGTTTTAAGACCGGTACGCCGCCTAGAATAAATAGGCGGAGCATAGATTTTGATGAGCTTGAAGAACAGATTGGCGATGATGTGATAATTCCCTTTTCATTTGAGACGAATGGAGAGGGATTGGTCAATAAAGTTTCTTGTTATATTACCTATACCAATAAAGAGACGCACAGGATAATAAATGATAATCTTCACAGATCACCGTTATACGGTGGCGGTGGAATCGTTGGAATAGGACCGAGGTACTGCCCGTCGATTGAGGATAAGGTGGTGAGGTTCAGTGACAAAAACAGACACCAATTATTTGTTGAGCCTATGGGGCTGGATACAGAGGAAATGTATTTGCAGGGATTTTCCAGCAGTATGCCGGAGGATGTGCAGATAGATATGCTTCATTCCCTGCCGGGCTTTCATAACGCTCAGGTCATGAGAAACGCATATGCTATAGAGTATGATTGTGCCGACCCGCTTCAGCTTTACCCAACGCTGGAGTTTAAAAAAATAGGCGGGCTTTATGGTGCAGGACAGTTTAACGGCACATCAGGGTATGAGGAAGCTGCTGCCCAGGGCTTGATTGCAGGAATAAATGCGGCTCTAAAAATTAAGGGAAACGAGCCTTTTGTTCTGGACCGCTCAGAGGCTTATATTGGAACGCTCATTGACGATTTGGTTACAAAGGGAACCAACGAGCCGTATAGAATGATGACCTCAAGGAGCGAATACCGTCTGCTTCTAAGACAGGATAATGCTGATTTGCGTTTAACTCCTTACGGTTATGAGCTGGGCTTGATTTCATCGGAGAGATACTCAAAGTTTTTGACCAAAAGGCGTATGATAGAAGAGGAGACGGCAAGGCTTCAAAATTTGATATTCCCGCCGTCAAAAGAGGTCTTAAATTATTTGGAATCTGTCGGAAGCACTCCGATTTCAACAGGGGCCCGTGCGGCGGAACTGCTTAAACGTCCTAATATAACGTATGAGGGCATGAAGGAGATAGACAGGGGCAGACCTGATATACCGGACGACGTTGCCGAACAGGTTGAAATAAGTATAAAATATGAGGGATATATAAACAGGCAGATTAAACAGGCAGAACAGTTTAGAAAACTTGAGTCTAAAAAGCTGCCGGAGGATATTGATTACAGCAAAATAGACGGTCTGAGAATAGAAGCCAGACAAAAGCTCGAGAAGATAAAACCGTCATCCTTAGGACAGGCTTCCAGAATATCGGGAGTAAATCCGGCAGATATTGCCGTTTTAATGGTTTATTTGAAAAAATAGTAAAATTGAAATAGAAAAATAATATAAAATTTATAAAATGTTTAAAATGCGGACATAGTATAAAAATATTTTTGTTTTATAATGTGTAAAGTAATTTGTTTTAAAATATAGAATAAAAGGAGAATTGTTATGAAGAAGATATTATGTGCAGCTGTCGCTGCAGTTTTAGCGGTCGGAGCATTAACTGCCTGCGGAAATAAGCCGAGCGAGCCGTCGGGTGCTGACGCCGGTAAAAATTCACAGCAGAATGTGACTACCGCAGAACCGGCTTCGTCACCGTTTGTGCCGGAGGAGGTTCCAAGCCAGTTTAAGGCGAACGGCAGTAATATTACCGAAAAGGAAGGCGGAGGCGTTTCTGTGTCTGTTGCTCCGAGAGAAGGAGACGAGAGATATAATTTTGAAAATGATGATTTAGGATTTGTTGACACTGAGAGCGGAGCTTTACTGAAAATCGGCATGTCATCCGAGGATGTGGAAAAACTTATAGGCGCTCCAAGAACAGTTGACCGTGACGGTTTTAGAATATACAGCGGAATCGTTATAAAATATGATGATAACGGAAACGCTTCACAAATGATTGTTGCAGCCGGCAATATGGAAGGCGATGATAATCCAAATAGATTTGTTTCACCAAGAGGGGTTAAGCTTTCAACAACACTTGATGAGTTTAAATCAGTATATGGTGATGAGTACAACGAACCAAGCCAAGCAGCGGAAGGCGATGAATCTATAAAATCGTCTGCTATGATGGCTGTTAGATATTATGCAAAGAACGGTGATACTTTTAACTATTTGGGCGGAAGCTATACTAAAGAAAATAAGCCTGAAAACGACGCTGACTTGATAATGCAGACTTTCTTATTCTCAACTGAGACAAAAACAGTCAGCGTTATGTCGGTAGGAAACGGAACAGCAAACTAAAAAACAGCCGGCTTGTTATTTGTTTCAAGCCGGCCTGTTTTTTTGGCCGAATTTTTTGATAAGAAGTTTTTTTCGTATAGTGTGCGACGTATTTCGACAAAATAATCGAAATTATTCACAAATAGTTAATTTTTTCTTTACAGATTATTCACTTACCAATGCAAAAAGGTGGTATAATATGTATTGTAACAAGAAATTGTTACAGAGTTAAAACATAACTCCCTCCCTTTTAATTTGTAAGACCGTTCCCCCAAACGGTCTTATTTTTTTGTTTATAATTAAAAATATGATGCAAAGTTTAGATATTATTAACGGAAAGAAAGCGATTCACTGCAAGAGAGTGATTCACATTCTTTAAAGACGTTATTTTTTTGAGTGCTGCACTCTTGCAAAAACAATGGTTGGCGACATAATACTTTCTGAATTCATAAAAATCACTTCGTATAATTGCAGTGTCATTTTGCTCTTGAAGAAGAGCTGAATTATTTAGACTTTGCGGATTGGTTTAATTTCCTTTCCGCGATATGGTTTTATTGGATGAGCCTTTTTGCGTTTTTTATACGGGAAACTATAATTTTTAGAAAATAATTTGTTCCGCAAAGAGGGCGGCAAAATTATTGAGAAATATCAGACATTCTTTTTTTGCATAAAAAGTTTAATTCTTTAATGTTGATTTTATGATGTTTACCAACCCTTTTATAATAAAATATTTGCTGTAAGTTTCTTTTATTATTGACGTACATATAAAGTATCTTATTTAAATACACTAATTTAATAATTAATACAAGACTTGAATTATTCATGTTTTTGTGGTAAGGTAATGACATAAAATGATAAAAATTTTTAAATATTTTACATAAAGCTGTAAAGCAGAAAATATATTTGATTTGAATATACGTATTAATGATGTATTGATTTCTCCATATGGTATAGTTCGGTTAAGATATTTCTTCTGAAGTTCACTAAAAAAACACTGTATATAGAAAATAACTATAAAAAAATAAATTATAAAAGATGTGGTTTTGCAAGCATCGGAGGGCAGATGAAATCTGCCACGTAAGGCGCGCAGTCACGGAAAAATTTAATAATTATATTACAATGAACTATTCTAAGTATGTTCACGCTACGCGTGAGATGGCAGCTCACCTAACGAGGTGTGCATAAGCACACCCTACCGAAGTTCACTAAAAAACACCGTGTATAGAAAAATAACTATAAGATAATAGATTATAAAAAAGATTGGTTTAGCAAGCATCGGAGGGCAGATGAAATCTGCCACGTAAGGCGCGCAGCCGCGGGAAAATTTAATAATATTATTACAATCAACTATTCTAAGTATGTTCACGCTACGCGTAAGATGGCAGCTCACCTAACGAGGTGTGCCTACGCACACCCTTCCGAAGTTCACTAAAAACACTGTGTATAGAAAAATAACTATAAAATAATAAAATATAAAAACGAGTGGTATAGCAAGCATCGGCAGGTGTGATTGTGACCACACCTGCCGATGTTCACTAACAAACATCCTTAATTTTTCTGTATAGCTTTCTGTAGACCTTCCGGTTATACTAAAATAAGTAATTAAATATCACATATTTTACAGGTAGGGTCACAATTTGAGTGTTCAAAAACTGATGCGTATAACTAAATCATATTTTATCTGTTTTGAGATATAGTCCGTACCGGTAAAATTTAAGTTTCATATATTATGTTGATTTAAGAAAGGATGAAATAAAATGGCTGATAAAAAGATTAAAGGCGTGCTTTTTGATATGGACGGCACTATGTTTGACACAGAAACAATGTCAATTTATATTTGGGCGGCAACTGCTAGATATTACAATATAAATATTTCCAGAGAGTTTATGATGGAATGTATGGGTCTCAGCACGAAGGCTATAGGAGAAAAATTTGATAAGGCGTTCGGAGATGTTCTGAATTATGAGACATTTCGCAGCGCTAAAAATAAAGTTATGGAAGAGATTGTGGAAGAGGACGGAGTGCCACACAAAAAGGGTCTGACGGAAATCCTTGATTATATTAAGGAAAACGGGATTAAAGCTGCTATTGCTACTTCTACATCTAACGAGAGAGCCGTGTATAATCTTGAGGAGGGAAAAGTTATACAGTATTTTGACGAAGTCATAAGCGGAGATATGGTGGACAAGAGCAAACCGGAACCCGATATTTATTTGCTTGCCGCCAAGAAACTCGGTCTAAGACCTGAGGAGTGTATGGTTTTAGAGGATTCAAAAAACGGCATAATCTCTGCCAGGAGAGCAAATTGTTTGGCGGTGCTTGTTCCGGATATAATACCGGTCGATGATGAAATGATTGAAGCCGCTGATTATGTATGTGAGGATCTTTTAGAAGTTATTGATTTGATTAAGAGAATAAATAAATAATAAATATCAGGGCTTAAAAAATATAGTTCAATTGTTATGTAGAATGAAAATATTTAAAAACCATTGTAAAAGGCTTGTTCTGACGTGAACCTAAAAATCGGACTTTTTTGGGTTTGTTCATTATAGTCAAAACACAATGGTTTTTTGCTTATTTTTAATAATAACTCTTTTATAACACATTTTATCTAAAAAAATAAGACCGTTTGGGGGAACGGTCTTACAAATTAAAAGGGAGGGAGTTATGTTTTAACTCTGTAACAATTCCTTGTTACAATACATATTATACCACCTTTTCTTGTTTATGGGTGAATAATCTGTAAAAATCAAATTAACAGTTTGTTAACATAAAAAAAGGTGTTATTTAACATATTATAGTAATTTTATATTCATTATTAAACGTTTGAAATGTGACGATAATAATAGTTTAATTTTGATGAAATTTATTAAAAAAATAATTGGTTGATTTATGTAATGTATTAAGTCATATAACTTTCTTCCGAAATAATAAGTTGTTATGTAATATAAGTGTAAAGTCGACAGAAAACTATACAGAAAAATTAAGGATGTTTTTTAGTGAACATCGGTAGGGTGTGACCCCACCTGTGAAGGTGTGGTCACAGACATTGTAGGTTTTTCAATACAAAGTAATTTGTATAACACACACTTTTAAAAAAAGTGTGGTCACAGCCCTGCCGATGCTTGCTAAACAACAGTTTTATATAATTTATTTGTTATAGAATTATTTTTTATATTTGAACCTTAACATTTGTGGCCGCTTGATTGTAAACTTTTTATATTTTTGAAAAATATATAACAAGTTATCGGAAATATATTTATTCTAAAAAAATTTTGGAAATACTTCAGGAATAAAATTTTAAAAACTAGAAATCAGACGGAAATAAAATATCTTTTAAACAAGTCGTACTTAAATGCTCTTGCTGGAAAAACAAAAAGTCCTTAGTTTAAGCGTTAGCTTAATTCTAAGAACTTTTTTTATTTATATTATTTAAAGTTGTTTGCTGTTAAACAATATAGAAAATTATGATAAAACTGCGCCGGTGCTTCCGGAACTTACAAGTTTTGAATATCTTGCAAGATAACCGGTTTTAATATTCGGTTCTTTTGGTTTCCAGTTTTTGCGTCTTTCCTCGAGTTCTTCATCAGAAACTTCAAGCTTAATCTTATAGTTCGGAATGTCAATGGTTATAATATCGCCTTCCTCAACCAACGCAATTGTGCCTCCTTCGGCAGCTTCCGGAGAAACATGCCCAATAGCTGCGCCTCTGGTTGCGCCGGAGAATCTTCCGTCTGTTATAAGAGCCACGCTGTTGCCGAGACCGCTTCCAACAATTGCAGCGGTGGGGTAGAGCATTTCTCTCATTCCGGGTCCGCCCTTAGGACCTTCGTATCTGATAACGATTACGTCACCGGGATTTATTTTGTTGTCATAAATAGCGTTTACTGCGTCTTCCTCACAGTCAAAGACTCTTGCTTTTCCTGAATGTTTCATCATCTCATCACATACAGCCGAGCGTTTTACTACGCATCCGTCATCGGCTATATTGCCTTTGAGAACCGCCAGTCCGCCTGTTTTGCTGTATGGATTATCTTTTGAGCGTATTACTTCGTTGTCTGTGATTTCACATCCGCTTATGTTTTCACCGACAGTTTTGCCGGTTACCGTAATGGGAGATTTATCAATAAGACCCATTTTGTCAAGTTCATTCATAACCGCATATACGCCGCCGGCCTTGTTAAGGTCGAGCATAAAATGGTTTCCTGCCGGAGCCAAATGGCAAAGGTTAGGAGTCTTTTCTGAAACAACGTTTATGGTGTCAAACGGCAGGTCTATTCCGCATTCGTGAGCAATGGCCGGTAGATGCAAGGCGCTGTTGGTGCTGCATCCCAAAGCCATATCGACGGTAAGCGCGTTAATAAACGCTTCATTTGTCATGATATCTCTTGGTTTTATATCATCTTTAACGAGTTCCATGATTTGCATACCGACTTTTTTTGCGAGGCGGAGACGCTCAGAAAATACCGCCGGTATAGAACCGTTTCCTTTAAGACCCATTCCAAGCACCTCTGTCAGACAGTTCATACTGTTTGCAGTGAACATTCCTGAACATGAACCGCAGGTAGGACAGCAGTTTTCCTCACAGACTTTAAGTTCGTTTTCATTTATTTCGCCGACTTTAAAACGGCTTATAGCTTCAATCATGGTCGAATAGCTTGCAGACTCGCCGTTCCAGTCTGAACCTGAAAGCATAGGTCCGCCGCTGACAAAAATTGAAGGAACATTAAGTCTGGCTGCAGCCATCAATAATCCGGGCACGTTCTTGTCACAGTTGGGAACCATAACCAGACCGTCAAAAGGATGAGCTGTTGCCATGGCTTCTGTAGAATCGGCAATTAATTCACGTGTTACAAGTGAGTATTTCATTCCCTCATGGCCCATTGCTATGCCGTCGCATACCGCAATAGCCGGGAATACTATAGGAACTCCGCCTGCTAAAGCAACGCCCTGCTTCACTGCGTCAACAACCTTATCTATATTCGTGTGTCCCGGAACTATATCGTTCTTCGAGCTTACTATGCCGATAAGCGGCTTGTTTATCTCTTCCTCGGTCAGTCCCAGTGCATAGAGCAGAGAACGCTGAGGCGCTGCGTTAACGCCTTTTTTTATCCTGTCACTTCTCATTTTATTTCACCCTCCTGTATGTATTTGTATATTAATCTTCTGACCTTAAATTATATCTTAGATTAAAGTTTATGTCAACCTGAAAATATCACAAACCGACCTTTTTATACATGCTGCAGATTATATTATATTTTTAAAATCAAAGCCTGTATTGTACTTGCCCAATGAACTTATTTATGCTATAATTTAGTAAATATCTGTCTGAAAGGACGGTGGAACTGTTGCAGGTTGGAATCATCAGAAAGATTATCGGCTGTGCCCTGGCTATTTTATTGGTTTTGGGTATAGTTCCCGTCGGCCTTCTCTACTTTACAACGCCGGTAGTTGCTGAGGGACGAGTGGTTAAAATTTCGCCGGGCGCTGAGACCTTTGTATACAGTGACGCCAAAAATAAGAACAAATCCAGACTGGATGAGGATAACCTTCTGGTCGGTAATTACTGGAACACTTATTTCCGGTTCGACTTGTCGGCAATCGGAAACGCAAAAAAGAGCGATATAAGTCAAGCAAAACTGAGACTTGCGGTAATCTGGGACGGAAGAAATGAACCGGATGAAACAGACTGTTCGTTTAACGTCAGCTACCTTGATAATAATAACTGGGGAGATAACATGACCTGGTCAACCAAACCGGGCGGTGAGGAACAATATCTTTGCACAGCTGCGGGCAATGGTTCGGACAGCATACTTGAAATTGATTTGTCAGAGTTTATAAGAAAGGCTGTTGGCAATGATGAAAAAGTTTTTACGTTAAAGCTTAGTCCGAGCGTGAGCAATACTGCGCCGGTTCAAATAGCCTCAACAAGATACTCTGACCCGTCATACCGGCCGTATTTAAAAATATTGGTGGGTGACGCTGTGGATACTGATACCAAGACGTTAAACAAAAGTTATTTGGATACCAACGGTTATGTATCAAAGGCGGAACCAAATACAAACTCAAACGAGCTGCTTTATAAAAATAACGGAAGGCTTGCGGTTGACAATGGCTCGGCCGTATACTTAAAATTTAATATCGAACCTAAAAATATTCTCGGCGCTGTTGAGGACGCGCGGATTTTTCTCAGGCCTATCGGTAAATCTGTGAATACAAAAATCGATATATATTATTTGGAAAATGACGGCTGGAACAGTGGAGAATTATCTTACAATAACCGTCCGGAAGGTGAACTGTCCCTTATTAAGTCCTATAACGGACTTGAGGTTTCAGGAGGTTTCAGCGTGGATGTGACGGATTTAGTCTATAAGCTGGTCAAATCAGGCAAATATACTGCCAGCTTTTTGATAGACGGAACACAAACCGACCCGGCTTCAACAGACAGTCTGGAACTCTATTCGTCATACTCTCATGAGTTTGCCCCAAGCCTTTCAGTATCTGTAACAGACGATAAAAATATGACTGCAATTCGTGAGGCCATTATGGAGTTAAAGGGAAACAACAGTTCATTTGATAATGTCACGAGCGATTTGCCGAGCAGCTATATAGCTGAAAACGGAGAGAGAGTAACAATAAAGTGGGATTTTAATGATAATTATTCATTGGGAAATATACTGGGATTCAGAAAGAGTGTAATAACAAATTCCGGTCAAATAAACCCTCCGGCATTCTTTGAGGATGCAAAGACGATTCAGGCGAAGGCGATTTTGTCATCAGGCTCCAGAACTCTTGAAAGATTTGTAACGATGACTATACAGCCTGAGTTTGGTGTGCCAAACCGTCTGCAGATTCTAAAAGACGCGGTTTTGGGAGATTAAATAAAGAGTTTGATTTTAAATAAATATATTGGAGGAGTTTTCATGAACAATAATCAATTTAGAAGTTTAAAGCGTGTGTTGTGTGCTTTGACAGCCGTTATAATGGTATTTGCGGCGGCAGGAGTTTCTGTTTTTGCAGCGGATACACAATTTGAAGATTTGAGCGGGGACAGCTGGGCTTATCCGTACATTGAGTATTGTATACAAAACGGCTTGATGAATGGTGTGAATGAATCAGAATTCCAGCCGGACGGAATTGTCAGTGATGTTATGGCAAAAACTGTGCTGCAGAGGTTAGTGCCATCTTGTGACTTTGACAGTTATATATGGTCTGAGCCGGTTGAAAGGGAGGATATGGCGGTTCTTGTGTATACGGCCGGAGGTTCTGCTAATACTGAGGATATTGCAGTAGCCTATTCTGACGCGGAGAATATTTCTTCTGAGTGTTATACAGCAGTAGCTTGGTGCTCGGTGAACAATATTATGTCGGGCAAGGAGAACCAAACCTTTGACCCGTCGGGATATATGACCCGCTCTGAGCTTGCCGCTGTGGCTATGCGTTTGGCGGAATACCTGAATGCGGATTCTTTGACCATAAATATTATTCATACAAATGATATTCACGGCTATGACGTGGGCGATAAATCTGTGATTGGAATGGATGAAATATCTGCTCTGAAAAAGCAGACGGATAATGCTGTTTTGGCAGACGCAGGGGACGCTACTCAGGGAATAGCTTTTGTCTCGCTGGATAAGGGGGCGAGCGCCATTGAGGCTATGAATTTAGCCGGTTATGATGTGATGGCGTGCGGAAACCATGAGTTTGACTACGGACAGGAGACAGCAAAGAAAAATGCGGCAGCCGCTGATTTCCCGATTATATCGGCGAACACCCTAAAAGACGGTCAGCCGTTTTTTAAAGGCAGTTATGCCGATGGAACAAAAGAGAATAATGGAGAAAATGCAATTATAGAAATAGACGGAGTGAAAGTCGGATTTTTTGGCATATTGACGTCAGATACAGCGTCTTCAACAAAACCATCGGGCATCTTGGGCATTTCTTTTGAAGATGAGACAGAGACCGCAAAAAGACAGGTTGAGGAGCTTCAAAACCAGGGAGCAGATGTGGTTATAGGCTTGTTCCATGTCGGTGTTTCTCAAGCGTCATCCGTCACCACTCCGGCTATTGTAGACGGGCTTTTGGATACGTCAGGTCTTGACGCGGTCATAGACGGTCACAGCCATACTGTGTATAATAATACTGAAAACGGCGTATTAATTGCTCAAACAGGCTCATATTCAGAGAACATAGGTATTATGTCAGTTTCGGTAAAGGACGGAGAGGTAATCGGAGTTAAAGAAAATATGCTCAGCAGTGCTGAGGTTAAAGCAAAAGTCACTCCTGACCCTGAGGTTACTGAATATTTAGAAAAGGTAACGGCTGAGCAGTCGAAACTGCTTGACAATAAAATTGCCGAGACAAAGACAACGCTCTGGGGCGGTTATGTAAATAATTTTGCTGTGCCGCGTGCGGTTGAGACAAATTTGGGAAATCTTATATGCGACGCAATGATAGACGAGGTTAAAAATAATATAAGCGCCGAATACAGCGGCCTGCCGATTGTCAGCGTTCAAAATGGCGGAGGGGTTCGCGCTTCTGTTAAGAACGGCGATATAACGGTTGGCAGTATATTTAATGTTTTGCCTTTCGGAAACACGCTGTTTGTTAAGGAAATAACGCCAAACATTTTATATTCAGTCATGGAGAGAAGCGTTAAAAATGCAATCGCCCAGGACGAGGAGACGGGACTGCTTGACCTTTATCCAGACGGAGGTTTTTTGCAGATAGGCGGAATGAGCGTAAAGTATGACCCGTCAGGCAAAGAGGGTGAAAAGGTTATTTCTGTAACATTAGGCGGTCAAACAGAGCCGCTTGACAGGACTGATTCCGAGACGAAGATTCTGCTTGCAACAAATGATTTTGTGGCAATGGGCGGAAACGATTATGATATGGTGCCTGGCCTGCCTGAGATAATGCAGGGAACTGATGTTGAGCAGATAGTCTGCGATTATATATTGAAGCTTACTGATAATGGAGTAAAACCGCTTGAGGTAGAAAACACAGAAGGGCGTATAGTTGAAATGAGCGGATATACGGCTAAGGATTATACCTCCAGCCTATATCTTAAAGATATAAACGGAAACCTTTTGACTGATAAGACTGTTACGGTTTATGTAGACGGAGAAGCTTTTGGAGAGTTTACATCCAATAAAGATGGAATAATAAAATTAACTTTAACAAGCGGTCCGCATTCTGTTAAAACAGCCGAGAATGCGGAGGAAGCATATGTTAACAATATTTGCGGACAGGGAACTGTTGAATATAGAGGAGAGGAAGAAGTATTATTCCCTACACTTGTGTTAGAATAATGATATAATGTCTGCCGGGTGTCTAGCCGGCGGCGAATGTTTAATATTTCAGCTGCGGCATAAGCCGCCGCTGAAATTTTTGTGATGGACAAGATAGCTATTGAATTTGATATTGGCATAGGAAGGCGGATAAAAATGGTTTTGGCAATAATAGATTTGGGCTCTAATTCTATAAGAATGGATATAGTTGAAATTGATGAAAAAACCGGATCTCATAGATATATAGAAAGGTGCCGTGATATGGCGCGGCTGAGCGAGGGTATGAACCTGGACGGGAATCTCCAGCCTGAAGCTATAGACAGGACTATCGCGGCGCTTAGTGAGTTCAAAAAAATTATGAAAGAAAATAATACTGATGACGTTATCACTGTGGCGACAGCAGCAGTCAGGAAAGCGGGCAACAGCCAGGAGTTCATAAAACAGGTTGAGGATGAGACCGGAATAATCGTGAGAGTGATAAAAGGCGAGCAGGAGGCCGAATATGATTTTCTTGGCGTGACCAGTTCGCTTGATATAGAGGATTGTGTAATAGTAGACACAGGCGGCGGAAGCACCGAGATAATATTGGTAAATGACGGAGAGCCGCTGGCAAGAACAAGTATACCTGTCGGGGCCGTAAACATGACTGAACAGTTTTTGTTTAGAGGAGAAACTGAGGAGGCGCTTAGTGCGCTGACTGATTATATTGACAGCCAGCTTGACAAAATACACTGGCTGGAGGACGCTTATCAGCTTCCGATAGTTGGAATGGGCGGCAGCATATATAATCTTGCGATAGTTGAAAATAATGTTCCGGGAGCAGACAGAAGCCAGCTTCACGGCTGTGTAATGGCAGGCGACTGCGTCGCTGATGCGTTCGGCAATATCCTTGAAATGAATGAAACTGAAAGAGGCGACGCAGGGATAGAAGCTTCCAGAACAGACACTATAATTGCCGGAGTGCTGCCGATTGTGGAGCTTATAAACAAAATAGGCTCTGAGGAAGTGATAGTATCCTCTGCCGGATTAAAAGAGGGAATTTTGGCTGAGTTTATCGAAAGTATAAAATAACGGCGGAGAAAGATATGACGAAACTTGAAATTTTAAAACAATATTTTGGACATGAGAAGTTCAGGAGCGGACAGGAAGATATTATTGACAATATACTGTCCGGAAAAGATGTGCTGGGAATAATGCCGACAGGAGCGGGAAAATCGGTTTGTTATCAGGTTCCGGCTATGTTGATGGACGGAATAACTATTGTTATTTCTCCGCTTATATCCCTTATGAAAGACCAGGTAAGGTCTCTTACGGAATCGGGTATACCTTCTGCATATATTAATAGTTCTTTAAGTTACCGCCAGCTGCGTGAGGTGTTTAAGAGAGCGGCGGAGATGCAGTATAAAATAATTTATGTTGCCCCCGAGCGGCTTGTGACTGATGATTTTTTGGATTTTGCAGAAAACTCAAAAATATCTATGGTAACCGTTGACGAGGCTCATTGCGTGTCCCAGTGGGGTCAGGATTTCAGGCCAAGTTATTTAAAAATTTCAGAGTTTATCGATACTTTGTCATATAGGCCTGTGGTTTCCGCTTTTACGGCGACGGCTACTAAAAGGGTAAGCGTGGATATCTGCAATATTCTTAAACTCGATAACCCGTTTAGGATGGTTACCGGATTTGACAGAAAAAATTTATATTTTGAGGTTCAGAATCCAAAGTATAAGCTTAATGCTTTGGTGGATATACTCAACCGTCCGCAGAATAAGGAAAAAAGCGGAATAGTTTATTGCATAAGCAGAAAAGGCGTTGAGGAAGTATGTGACGAACTGATCTCCAGAGGTTTTGCGGCTACCAGGTATCACGCAGGTTTGGATGATGAGGAAAGGCGCATAAATCAGGACGACTTTATATATGACAGAAAAACAGTTATGGTTGCCACTAATGCGTTCGGTATGGGAATAGACAAGTCCAACGTTTCATATGTTGTTCACTATAATATGCCGAAGAATATTGAAAGTTATTACCAGGAAGCCGGAAGGGCAGGAAGAGACGGCGAACCGGCTGAGTGCGTATTGCTTTACGCCCCGAAAGACGTCAGAATCAATAAGTTTCTGATAGAAAACGGAAACGAAAATTTAGAAATGACAGAGGAAATGCGCCGGCAGGTTATAAAAAAGGATTTAGAACTGCTGAAGCATATGACGTTTTATTGCAATACATATGATTGTCTCAGAGGTTTTATTTTAAAGTATTTCGGTGAGACAGCGCCGATATGCTGTGACAGCTGCTCAAACTGCAACACTAGGTTTGAAACAGTGGATATAACCGAGGAAGCGCAGAAGATTCTAAGCTGTATATATAGGATAAAACGTCAAGGACGCGCTTTCGGCAAAAACATGGTGGCTGATGTTTTGTGCGGCTCAAAAAATGATAATGTTATTTCCAGGCATTTAGACGAGTTAACTACGTACGGGATAATGTCCGGTATGACCAAGACCAGAGTTATGAATATAATTGAATTTTTGGTTCAGAGCGGTTATATAATAAAAGACGAGGATAATTTTAATATTTTAGTACCGACTGAGAAGTCAAAAAGCATATTATTTGGCGGGGATCGGCTTTCAATGAAAGCACCGAAGGAGAAAAAGGCTAAGAAGAAGCCGGTGCAGGCTGAAACAGTTAACGAGGGACTGTTCTCAAAGCTGAGGGATCTCAGAAAAGAGCTGGCTGAGAGAGGCAGTGTTCCGGCTTATGTTATATTTTCAGATGCGTCGCTCCGTGATATGTGCAGGATACTTCCAAAGACTTTGGATGAGTTCGAGACAGTATCAGGTGTAGGAAGCGCGAAGCTTCAAAGGTATGGGGAACTTTTTGTCAATGAAATAAACGACTATTTAAGAATTGATAAATGAGAAAATTACGCTTAAAGGCTGCGAACAATAATGTCCGCAGCTTTAGATTTTGTAATCTTATTTTCTATAAATCAAATATCTTACAGAGTATTTAAAATCGTTTAGAGCATAAATAAAAAAATAACACTTAGTTCTAAAAATAAAATATTAAATATAGATAAAAATTTATCATCATAATATGTGTTATTATAAACAAAATAAAAAAGCTCCGCAAAAATTATATGCGGAGCAAAACCTATATTATTGCGATAAAACGGCATGTTTTATATAACTATCCCATACGGACTGCTCATTATGTCGAGCGGGTCACCGTCCCATATAACAATATCCGAATCCTTTCCGTCATCTATAGAACCAACTCTGTCTCCAATCCCGCAGGAAACAGCTGGATTTATAGTTATTGCCCTTAATGCTTCATCCCTTCTAAGCCCATGCTTGACAGCCATAGCCGCGCATAGGGTTAAATACTTTTCAGGCGTTTCAGGGTGATCAGTTATTATTGAGATTTTCAGTCCAGCCTCTGATAGTACGGCAGGAGTTACTTCACTTTGATTTTTCAGTTCCGGCTTACTTCGGTCAGTGAGTATTGGGCCCAGCAGAACCGGGTAACCATCATCTGCCAGCTGCTCAGCTATTAAATGCCCCTCTGTGCAGTGAACCAATATCAAATTAAGATTAAATTCTCTGGCAATGCGAACGGCCGTGAATATATCATCCGCTCTGTGCACATGCGCATGCAGGGGTATATCACCATTTAAAAGCGGTAACAGCGATTCTGACTTTATGTCATATTCGGGAGGGTCTTCCTCATCAGAGTTATTTTGGTACTGCTCAACCTGCCTTTGGTATTCCTGAGCTTTTTTAAACGTCTCCCTTATCAATGCTGCTGTTGCCATTCTGGTACTGGGCGACTGGCTCTTGTCGTTATAGGTAGCCTTTGGGTTTTCACCAAAAGCAATTTTTATCCCAACAGGAGCTTTTATTACCATATCATCTATACGCTTCCCGTATGTTTTGATTGCCGCCAGCTGTCCGCCGATAGGATTAGCGCTTCCCGGGCCGGTTATAACAGTCGTTATACCGGAAGCAAAAGCTTCTCTAAAAGACGCCTCCATTGGATTTATAGCGTCTATCGCCCGGAGCTGAGGAGTACAGGGATCGGTATCTTCGTTCCCGTCATCACCCTCAAAATCCAAACCGTCCTCCCACATTCCCAGGTGTGAGTGTGCGTCAACCAAACCGGGAGTTGTAATTCTCCCCTCGGCTTCAATTATCTCGGCATCAATATTGCTATCTGAAAAGTCAGACATTTTTCCAACTTCTATAATTTTATGGTCTTGAATTTTAACATATCCGTTTTCTATATTGCCATATTTTTCACTCATGGTTATTAGGTTGGCATTTTTAATTATTTTCATTAATATTAATTGCTCCTTTGTTTTATCCAATACGTTTTTGCGTTAAATTTATTTGCAAGCTTCGTGCCGTCAGTTTCTCCGAGAACCAGACAGGCGGTAGACAAACAGTCCGCTTCAAGTGATGATGAAGAAATAACACTGACACTGTCAAAACCGCTGTCAGAAGGCGTTCCGGTCGATGGGTCGAGAATATGATGATAGTTTTTGTTGTTATAATAAAAGTGCCTCTGATATGTGCCGCTTGTAACTATACTCTCCCCGGAAGTTATATCAACCATTTCAGAATAACTTCCGTTTGCCGCAAAAGGTTCCTGGATTCCGACTGTAAAACTTCCGTTTATTTTTTTGGGATTTTGACCGTAAACGTTTACGTTACCGCCAAAATCAAGTATAGCGTATGAATCGGGATAGTTTTCTTCTATATATTCCAAAGCTTTTTGACAAGCGTAACCTTTGCCGCATCCGCCCAAATCAATTTTTACACCGTCAATGGTTTTAGTAAGAGTTTTGTTTTCAGAATCAAGTATCAAATTGTTATACCCGACATATTTTAAATTTTCATTTATCAAATTCTGTTCAGGAGGAACCGGACTTTCTGATTTGAAATCCCATAGTTCCTCAACCGGAGCAATTGTTATATCAAAGGCTCCGTTCGAAGCTTTGGAAACTTCAAGAGCCTTTTCTACAATAGTATATGTGTCCGGATCAAGCGCTGCAGGAACACCAGCAGGCGAACTGTTAAATATGGAGACGGTAGAGCCGGAATCATAATAGCTTATATTGCTTTGAATTTTATATACGACATCAAAGGCGCCTGAAATCAATTCTTTTGTATTTTTCACACCGCCGGCGGTTATGGTACATACGGTATCTAATATAAATTGGGTGTCAGATATGGTTTGATACTGGGCCGAGCAGCCTGAAAACATAGTTATTATGATAACTATTAACAATATATATGTCATGTATTTTTTTATTTTATGTTTCTTTGTATTCTTCATAAGCACAATTATATACGATTTACATAAAAAGTCAATTACTTTTGTATTTTCAGAAAAACTTTTATTATTTTTTAAAAAGGGGTTGATTTTTTTGAACATTCGTTGTATAATACTAACGTATCATAATAGTGAAAAATAAATAAAATGCGTTATTTATCAGTTTGAACCTATTAGCCGGATGCACATTTCCGGTTGTTTTGGGTGTTTGCCTAAGACTTAAAGGTTATGTTCTGTGATCCGCATTTCTTACACATTTTTGGGGAAAGGAGGATAACCTCGAATTTTGAGATTGTAGTTTAAAATTGCAGATTTAATTGGGAAGAAATCGACGATTTTATAAACAAACAAAATTAGGAGGAAAATTAAATGAAGAAGAGAATTTTTAAGTTTGGCGCAGCTCTTACAGCTGCATTAATGATGTTTTCAGCAACAGCTAGTTTGGCTTTCGCTGAGGGAGATGTTGTTGACAATAATGCAGACGCATCTGTTACAGATACAGTTGAAGCTCCAAAGCCTACAGCTATGCCTGAAGATGTGGAAGCACCTGAAGAAGACGTTAAGGCTCCTGCTGAGGATACAGATGCTCCTGTTCCTACAGAAGCTCCTGTAGATTCAGAAGAAGTAAACGTACCGCTTGACACAGCGCCGGTTACAGAAGGCGATGTTAATCTTGAATCTAAGATTGATGACGTTGACACTGGTTCAGTAGTTAAAATAGGCAATATTTCAGCTTCAAAAGACGATGCTAACGGATACTATAATGTAAACGTTCCGTTTACAATTGCTTCCGGTACAGAGGTACCAAGTCAGATGACATTCTTTGTATATGATATCACAAGTATCACAGGCGATCAGAACAATACAGTTGGTTTTACATCTACAACACCTGTAGGTTATATCAACCAGTATGACGGTCAGGCTTCTGGTACATATTCATTTAAGCTGTCACAGACTGACTACAATGATGATTCAATTATTATTGTAAAAATCGGAGGAACCGGTGTTTCAACACCTGACGCTAAGTCATATTCATTAAAAACAGCTCCTGGAGTTGTGTATGGTGATGTAAATATGGATACTGATATTAATGCAGGTGACGCAATACTTGTTATGCAGTATGCAGCTGGTAAAACAGAGCTCAGCGATGATCAGAAGACTGCTGCTGATGTTAGCGGTACCGATGGTATCAATGCAGGGGATGCAATCCTTATAATGCAATACGCTGCTGGAAAAATCACAAATTTCCCCGTAGAACAATAAGAGAAATTTATTTAATAACTGACTCCCGGCAATCTGTCGAGAGTCAGTTATACAATACTACTTGAAATATGTTATTTTCATGGAAGGAGTTTTAATTAATGAGAAATTTACGAAAGATCACAGCAATTACTGTTGTGGTAGCCATGGTTCTCAGCCTTATGTCATTTGGTTCAGTTTTCGCTGCAGAATATGATAATTCAGTAGTTGTAAGCGCAACACCATCTGCAGAGTTTGTAGAACAAGGCGGAACTGTAGATGTCACTGTTGATTTGACAACTGCAAAGGCATTTAAATCAGGTATAATCGGATTTAATTTGGTATTCGATACAGATGTATTTGAATATCAAAATGTTGAGTTTACATACTATGATGATGATCTTGGTAATAAGGCATCAGATTGGGAAGCAAACTCAGGTTTTAATACTTCAACAAACAAATTTGTGTTCGGAACTCTCGGCACAACAGTATACACAGCTGACAATGCAAAACGTCAGTCACTGGCTAAAGTTACTTTAAAAGTAAAAGATACTGCTAAAGACGGAGTTCAGAATATATCTATTGAGACTTTTAACGGAGCTGACAGTAACTTGGATTTGGTTTCAAGCACTTTAAATTCTGCAAAAGTTGAGATAGGTAAAGCACCGGCACAGACTGTTAAGATTGATGTTACACCATCTGCAGAAAATGTTGCACAAGGTGGAACAGTTGATATGACAGTTGATATGACTTCTGCAAAGGCATTTAAATCAGGTATAATCGGATTTGATTTAGTATTTGATACAAATGTATTTGAATATCAAGGTGTTAAATTTGCTTATTATGAAGATGATTTGGGTAACCAAACATCAGATTGGGAAGCAAACTCAGGCTTTAATGCTTCAACAAATCATTTTGTATTTGGAACGCTTGGAACAACTGTATATACAGCTGACCATGCAAAACATCAGCCGATAGCTGTTGTTACTTTGAAGGTTAAAGATAATGCACCTGACGGCGCTCAGGCTATTAATTTGACAACATTCAATGGTGTTGACGCTAACTTGGATAAGGTTGGGGCAACAATGAATTCTACAAGTGTTACTATTGGCGGAGCAGTAGTTCCAACAGCTACAGCTGTTCCTGTTCCAACAGCTACAGCTGTTCCTGTTCCAACAGCTACAACTGCACCGGTTGAAAACTATATTGCTACTTTGAATGTAACAAATGGTACAGGTACTCTTACAAATGCAAGCGGAGAGGTTTATCCGACAGTTGCCCCGGCAACAGAAGCTCCTGTTCCAACAGATGCACCTATCGTTACAGACGCACCGGTTGTTACTGACAAACCAGTAGTTACAGATGCACCTGTTCCGACAGAAAAACCAATTGTTACAGAAGCACCTGTTCCTGGTAAATCAGTTGAATGGACATTCGCTGACGCACCAGAAGGAACAAAGCTTGTTAACAATACTAATAAAGAAAAAGAGTGGTATGTAGGTAATGTAGATTTAGGTAATGGTTTAATGTCTTACTCAAATGGTACTGTTAATGCTGAAAAGCAAGAGTATGCAAATGCGTTTGAGGTTGACAGAACAAGTGATACAGAATTTACATTAGAGAATGGCACAACTGAGACTGTAACTGGCGCTCTTAAGTTTGGCGGTAAGACTACTGCAGATGCTAGATACTTCACTTACACACCAGCAGCAGATGGTACAATAACAGTATATGTGAAGCATGGCAGTCCTAACAAAGAGAATACTAATATTCGTAGATTAGTTGTTACTCAGGGAGCTAATGAAACAAAAGTAGATACAATTGGAACTGATGCTCCATATGTAGTAAAGACTATTTCTGTAGTTGCAAATCAAGAAGTTAAAATTGGTTGTGATGATAATGTTGCTTTAGCTAAATTAGTTTACACACCAGCAGCAAAATCTGCAAGTGTTGCTGCTGATACAGCAGGCGCTCAATACATCATTCCTGCCGGTGATACAGTAACAATCAATGCAGTATCTAATATCGCTGGTGCAACAGCAGTAGTAACTGTTAAAGCTGCAGACGGTACAGATATTCCAGTATCAGACAGTAAGTTTGTAATGCCTGAGCAGAATGCTTCAGTTGATGTAGTATTCGGAGGTTCAGTGCCGACACCTTCTGCTGATCCGGCTACTATAACAACAATTGCTGGTTCTATAACTGCCCCGGCTTCAAATAGAGCGGTATCTTATGATATCACTGCACCTGAAGGCGCACGTTATAAACTTAGCGACGTTTCTTGGAATCCGGCTGTAGAGTCAAGATATGCTTATAATACAGTTTATACAATTACATTTACCGCTACAGCTGATGAAAACTGCACAATTAGCGCAGATGCAGTTGCAACAGTAAATTCTTATGATGCTGACAGTATCACAGTTAGCGCTGATGGTAAGACAGCAGTTGTAACATATGAGTTTGCTAAGACATCTAAGAAGGGCTCAAGCAGCGGTCCTAGCGGTCCAGACACAGGCAATACAGGTAAAGCTACAGCAACACCGGCTCCGACAAAGGCTCCAACACCTACAACAGAGCCAGGTAAGCAGGTATTTGAAGATGTTCCGTCAACATACTGGGCTTACAGCTACATCATGGATCTCTATGATGCAGGTATCGTAAACGGTGCTTCTGCTACAATGTTCTATCCTGAGAACAATGTAACACGTGCTGAATTTACTAAGATGGCAGTTGTACTCTTCGGACTTGATTCTAAATCAACTGAATCTCAGTTCACTGATGTTCCTGCAAATGAATGGTACGCTAAGTATGTAGTAGCAGCAACAGAAGCTGGAATCGTTACAGGTATATCTGAAACAGAGTTTGCTCCGAATGATGATGTAACACGTGAGCAGATGGCAGCAATAATCGGACGTTATCTTGATATAACATCTAAAGCAGCTATGAAGTATACAGATTCTGCAGCTATTTCAGATTATGCAGTTCCGTATGTATCTGGTTTAACAGAAAAGGGTCTGTTAACCGGTGAAGAAGACGGTACATTTAGACCGGCTGCTTCAGCAGCACGTTCTGAAGCCGCTGCACTTCTTTCAAGAGTAAAGGCAACAATGTCAACTCCTGAAGAGACAGCAGCACCAGAGAAAACAGCTGCTCCGGAAGCAACTGCTAGCGCAGAGCCGGAAGCTACTGCCAGTGCTGAGCCAGTGGCTACAGCAACAGCAGCACCGGAAGCTACTGCAACACCTTCTAAGTAATTTGAGGTTAAGTTAGCTATAAGGGAGACCCGAATCTCGGGTCTCCTTTTTAAAATTTTGCTATTTTGCTATATACAATTAATTTAACTGCGAGAGGAGAACCACTTATGAGAAGCATGAAAAAATTATCTATATTTGTTTCTATAGTTATGATTTTTAATTTAGTTGTTATTCCCGTATTTGCTGACAATTCTGATAAATCTATAACTATAAATATGATATCATCGACAGATACTGTACAGCCCGGAGATACGTTTGAGGTGGACGTTAATTTATCATCAAATGAGTCGTTTCATTCGGGAATAATTGGATTTGACTTATCATTTAATTCAAATATATTTGAATATAGTGATGTAAATTTTTATACAAGCATAGACGAACTTGGTAACAATTCAAGCGATTGGGAAGAATTATCGGGCTATAATGAAACTACAAGACATTTTGTTTTTGGAACATTAGGAACCACTGTTTATGCAGAAGGAGAAAACACCTCTAATACTGTTGCAAAAATCTTTTTTAGAGTAAAAGACAAGGATGAATATGGAACACAAACAATAAAGATTGAAAAATTTAATGGTGTAGATAGTGAACTGAACAATCTTGAAGCGTCTCTTCCAACAATTCAAATTAGCGTAGTAAGCGATATTGTGCCAACGCCTAATCCAACGGCAGAGCCAACAGAGGCTCCAACTGCTAAGCCAACATCTAAACCATCAGGAAATACAAATAATAGTACTGATCCAACATCGACTCCAACAGCAACTCCGGCAGTATCAGAAAGTCCTGTGCCTACTTCAACACCTGAAGTAACTGTTGCTCCTACAGCGTCACCTTCAGGTCAGATATTTGGGGATGTAACCGAAGGCTACTGGGCTTACAGCTATATTATGGATTTGTATGCTAATAATATAGTAAATGGGGATAAAGACGGCAATTTTTATCCTGAGAATAATGTTACACGTGCTGAATTTACTAAAATGGCAGTTTCGTTATTTGAAATAGAGTCTTCGAGTACTGAATCAGCGTTTACAGATGTTCCGGCAGATGAATGGTATGCTGAATATGTTGCTGCGGCTGCTGAGGCAGGTATAGTAACAGGTACAAGCGAAACAACATTCTCACCGGATGAAACAGTTACACGTGAACAAATGGCAACAATCATAGGAAGAAAGCTCAATCTTATATCTGAAACTGCTTCTGAATATACTGATGCAGATACCATTGCGGATTATGCTTTAGGATATGTAACAGGTTTGACAGAGGCAGGTTATCTTACAGGTGACGACAGTGGAATGTTCAGACCACAGGCGACTGCTACAAGGGCGGAATCAGCAGCGTTGCTTTCAAGAGTTCGTACATCAAATACAGCTGAATAAGATTATTGAATATTGATGTATTTATAAAATTTGTTTAAACTTATATCCGGCGGTATTCCGCCGGATATTTTTGTTTAGCGCTTTAAAGCGTTGGAATTCCGTTAGTTATATGTGGATAAAAGTTTTGGCAAAAACTAGAAATTCACAATAGCATAATCAGTAAAGATATAAAAAAACACAATGAAAGAGTATTAAGAAAGTTCAAAATAAAAAAGAAAAAATTGATAGAAGTTAAAACCATAGTTCATTTTAAAAAATAGATGCAAATATTTAATAGCATTGTGCTAAAAAATAGCTCCAAATAAATCTATGGTAAGTTAAAGAAGGTTACAGGCGGAACGTTGAAGAAGGTTTAGCAAGCATAGAAGCATAGAAGCATAGAAGCATAGAAGCATAGACATATTCCAATCATTTTTATATGCTGATGAACATTCACAAATTTGACTATGATATAGTTTATGTAATATCTAAAGGAAAAAGAGCTCATTAATGATATTATATGAACATGGAAATCTAAGTTACAAAAATGTGAGTAAATATGTTAGATATATAGAATACTATGTAGATACAGTATGAAGTGATAGAAGTCAATATTTGACTACATCAAAGACCAGTTAGAAGAATATAAACCGGTTGGACAGATTAGATGTTCTTAGATCCGTTAACTGACAACAGAAATAAGTAGATAAAAAAGACAATTATACGTGAACGGTTGCTTAAAATCATAAAAAGTTATACTTAGTAAATCATTTAGAAAGGTCAGTTTCTCATTTTATGGTCTGTATGAATTCTGGTATTGACTTTAAACGGTTTTTGTAAATAATTTTAAGCCGCTCATGCTTTTAATTATTGAAAGCTTCTAAATTTTAATTTTGAGATTAATACGATGGATATTGAGGGGCTCTTAAAAGTTTATAAAAACGTATAAGTTCGAATTTAGAAAAATATTGTTTCTGAAAACTTATACAAAAAATTAAACTGTTGTTGAATTTTATAAAAAATGTGGTATAATTATCCTAGTGCTGTATACTCTTTTTGTTTTTAAGATTAATGTACCATATTAATTTTTTAAATATAGGGATATACTCTTGCAAAAATATATTTTTTAATGCAGTAAAAGCAATAGTGTTTTTATAATTGCACAATAATTGTTTTTGTTTTGTGTAAGAAGATTTTAATTTATAACAGTTGATTAAAAAACTATGCGTTATAAATATTTGGTGTAATTAGTTTTTTATGTTTTGTAATAAAGTATTCTAGGATGAGGGAATAAAAACATGATTAGAAAATTTATATATTATCTGATACTGACTGCAGTTGTCTTCTCTTGTGTGACGGTTCAGGTACCGGCATTTGCTGATGAGGCGACAGAAGATTATACTGATATAACGCATTCATTAAGCAATGAGCAGAGAAATTCTCTTAGTGATTATCTTTGTAGGTTCGGCGCGTGTTATACAACAGATTTTGAGGGAGAGAACGGCGGCAAAATTGTATTGGATCCTGGTAATTGGACTAAAAAGATGTCTGAGATAATTTGGTGGCAGTTTTTGGCTTACAGCAAGCGCGACAGGCAAAACCCTAACGCTCCTATAGACGGAAATACTAAAACGGTTACTCCATCAACTCTTCGGCTCTGCGTTAAGAATACTTTTGCGGTGTCAGATACTCCTGACGCGGTGCGCAGTGTGGCTGATGATTATTACATAGACCATACAGATGGAAACTATCATCCGCCGCAGCAGGACCCGAGCGGAACTATGTGGACAAGATCTCCGGAAAGCTGTAAAATACAATACTTTGTTAAGTTGAAAGACGGAACGTTTTTAGTACATTATATTCCGGAATATTTGGAATCAGCTGAAGGTATGCACAATGGTTCATTATATTATGCAAAACTGAAAACTGCTGATACTAGCTCAGGATATGTTGCAACGGAGCTCGGTACTGTTTCGGCAATTGATGATAAATACATTAAAATGGGATTTTTAGACGCTGCCGATAAAGGTTCGGAGGCTTTGTCTAATATAAATATTGACTATGAGCGTACCGGCGGGTTTACAACCATAAAAGAGTATGGCGATTATTTAACAGAAATTCTCGCAGGACTTGGAGAAAATTCTCCTAATGGTCCGGGTGTAAACGATATTGCGGCGTATATATCAGCGGCTTGTCTGAGAAATTCTAAAATTGAGCTTAAAGCTGAGAATAATACCGTAAATATTAATTTGACTAATATCAGAGACTCGGCTGTTGCATCTGCTGCAACCAGTCAGGAATTATGGAAAATTGCAGGAGAAAAGGATATAAAACCTAACAAAAGTATTGTTGTTCCTATACAGATAGTTATAAAAGAATTAAATGACGCTTTGCCTCCAAAAATTATTTTTGACAGTGATTTAAAAGATGATGATTTGGGAATATCTAACATGCGTATACTTATAGGCGATAACAGTCACAGTGTTATCATGGACAAAGCAACTTGTAATAGGATAATTGATGATAATGGCGAATTTACTGTTGAAATGGGTTCCGCAATCGGCGGCGGATATATAATAAACTTTTTTGATCAAAATAATGAGAGGATAGAAAAACTGCCGGCTAAAGTCAACTTTTCTATCCCCGCTGAAAACGCTTATGACAGCGTGTTTACAACCAGCGACGGCAGGGACTTTAATATAGGAGGAATATTTGACTCCAGTAATAAAGCTCTTGAGTTTAAGACAAACACTTCCGGTCTATTTAAAGTGAAAGCAAGTGTTCCTGAGATTTCTGACATTGGTGATTTAAGTGAAGATGAGCAGAAGCATATAAAACTGCTGGTCTCAAAAGATTACTTTGCAACGGTAGGCGGGCGTTTTAGACCCTATGACCAATATACCAATTATGATGCCGCCAGAGCGGTTTCCGGAATATTGTTTACGGTGGATACTGAAGCGAGGGCGCAATATAATGACGTTGACGAGTCGGACCCACAGTCTATGTATGTGGCGTCTATAGAAGAGGCGGGGATAAAGCTTTATTCCGACCAGGGTGGCCTTAGATTTAACGGTAATTCCGCTGTGGGTCTCGAAGACACGTTTACAATGAGTTTGGCGTTGCTTGTTGACTATAAGGGATATTATCTTCCTGATTTAGGGAATGATACAGACAGACCGTATGCAAGTATATATTTGAATTATCCTGATATTCAGTATATGAAAAAAGCATCATTGGGAAAACTTGCTCTTGGTGCAAGAGAAGGTATTATTAATGACGGAATGTCGCTTACAAAAACTGAAAATAGATTTGACCGGAGTTCTGCCGCTGAGTTTTTATATAGACTTTTTGAACGTATGTGCGAGGTTGCGCCGGCAAAATTTGACGCAGGGGAATCCGGGTATAAATCAAGCGCCGCTTTTTATAATCCGCTTGCAACAATGAGATTTGATCCCCCGCCAATCGTTTATTTATACTTGGGGTGTTTTGCTGTTGGATTAATTTTTGCGCTTCTTCTTTGGTTTATGGAGAAAAAGCATAAGATTGTTAATGAAAACGCGGCCGACGCCGGCGGCGACGATGATTATTGGAATGAATACTAGGTTTGACTGAAGGGAGACTGCAACATGACTATATATAGTTTTATTTCCACGATATTAAGCTATGTTTTTACAGTTATAATATATGTGTTTATTATTTTTGTCATCAGGCTGATCTATCTGGATGTCAAAAAAATGAGCCGGTTTGAGGACAATAGTATAAATGATGCGGCGTGTTCAAGCCTGAGACCGATAAAGTCAAAGGTTGAACTTTCAGCGCCTCTTAAACATAGGTATAATATTTATGGAGAAGCAATTTTAGGCCGAAGCCGTGAGTGCGATATAATTATAAATGAGAAATTTATTTCTCAGAAACATTTAATTATTTGGTATGAAGACGGCGAATGGTATCTTGAGGATTTAGGGAGCCGGAACGGCACATATGTTAACGGGCAGAGAATCCGGCAGGAAGTTATACTTGATACCGAGGATCAGATTACGGTCGGCGGCTTAAATTTTATATTTGAGACATAAATTATATTTTTAAGAATTGGCGGTGAGAAAATGGGAACAATTAAATCGGCTAATTACAGAAAGCCGGCTTATCTTTTGATTTTATTGGATATACTCGGATTCGGACTGCTGTATATATCAAAAAGTTATAATATGAACGTGGTATATACCGGGATAGCCGTTCTTGTTCTTTTTCTTGTCATGTATACAGTTTTAGTGATATGCCGTATGGGGGACAAGTTTATAATGCTTATGGCGTTTATGCTTATGTCTATTGGGGTATTATTGCTCTGCCGCATAAACCTCGATTACGGTTTCAGGCAAATCATTTGGATACTAGTAGGCGGCGCAGCTTTTTTTGTAGCTTATTTTATTTATTATAATATTAAAATATGGGACAGATTTTGGTATATTTATTTTGCAATCGGTGTAGGATTGTTTTTGTTCACCCTGGTTTTGGGAACTACTATAAACGGCTCAAAGAATTGGGTGTCATTTGGACCTATTACTTTTCAGCCCTCAGAGATAACTAAAATTATGTATATAATGTGCTTAGCGTGCTATTACTCGGGAGCATGGTCTAAGCCTGTGCTGGGAAAACTTTCTCCGAAGTGGATAACTTTGGCTATTACTTATATTTTTGTGGGATTTTTGGTGCTTCAAAGAGATTGGGGAACTATATTGGTTCTTTTCTCTATCTATTTGTTTATGGTGTATGTATATGAGAAAGACAAAAAATTACTGTTTTTAAATATAGGTGCGCTTGGAATTATTGGTATTTTGGGATATAAGTTTTTGTATCATATACAGGTCAGAATATCAACATGGCTTGACCCATGGTCTGATATAGCCAGTAAGGGCTATCAAATTACACAGTCGCTTTTTGCTATTGCGTCAGGCGGTTATTTTGGACGCGGATTAGGAAACGGTTCGCCGTATTATATACCCGAAGTTCACTCAGATTTTATATTTGCTGCTATCTGTGAAGAAATGGGAGTTTTCGGAGGAGTTGCAGTAATCCTATTGTTTTTCTTAATTGCGTACAGATGTTTTAAGATTTCAATTATGGCCAGCGACCCTTATGATAAAGCTGTTAGCTTTGGCGTTACGGTTATGTTTGCTATTCAAACATTTATCATTATAGGCGGAGTTACAAAAATGATACCTCTGACGGGAATTACACTGCCGTTTGTCAGCTATGGAGGTACGTCTATAGTTATAAGTTTTGCTTCGCTGGGAATAGTTCAGGCAATATCCGCGAAGACAGAAAGAAAGGGGGAGATGACCGAAAATGAGGACGAATAAAAGAATCATACGCGTCCTGATTGCCATCTCGCTGCTTTTTTTGGCGCTGGTTACTTATTTATTGTGGTTTAATATGTTTCGTGCCAAGGATGTGTATACAAACTCATATAATAAACGCCAGTGGGAGAGCGAACAGCAGGTTCAGCGCGGAGAGATATATTCTCAGGACGGGGTGCTGCTTGCCGAAACGGAGATAGACGGTGACGCTAGAATCAGGAAGTATCCAAAGGGAAGATTATATTCTCACATAATCGGATATTGTTCTCAGGTGTATGGAAAAACTCAGCTTGAAATGAGCCATGATGATGACCTTATTGGAAAAGGCACAATAAGCTTGACTTTGAATGAGATAAAGCACGGTAATAATCTCAATCTTACTATAAACGATGAACTTCAGGAGTACGCATATGAACAGCTCGACGGAAGGGATGGAGCTATTGTGGCTATGGAACCTACTACCGGACAAATCTTGGCAATGGTGAGTCTGCCCGACTTTAATCCGGAAACAATTGAAAAGGATTGGCCGTCAATGATGGAGGATGAGAATTCACCGTTTTTAGCAAGGGCAACACAGGGATTATATCCGCCGGGATCGACATATAAAATTGTTACAGCTGCAGGAGTGTATGACAACGGAATGACCACTGAAACTTTTGACGATGAAGGATTATTTAAAAAAGACGACGTAACCGTATATAATTATAATAAAGAATCTTTTGGAAAATTAGATATAAAGACCGCATTTGAAGTGTCTAGTAATTATGTGTTTTGTACTTTAGGGTATGAGATGGGTGCGGACGCGGTAAAAGCTGAAGCTGAAAAGTTTGGGGTAAACAAATCATTTGAGTTTGATATTCCGGTTTCACAAAGTCAGATTCAATATAAAAAGATGACAGATTTAGACGGCGCCTTGGTGTCTATTGGACAGGGTGGGCTGGTTATGACTCCTCTGCATGTGGCAATGATGGCGAGCGCCGTTGCTAATAATGGAAAGATGATGAAACCGTATCTCGTGGAGACTGTAACAACCGAGAACGGGACTGTTATAGGACAGACAAAGCCTTCAGTTTTATATGACAGCATTGGAACTGCATGTGCTGACTATATCGAAGATATGATGATAGGCGTTGTTGAGGATGGAACAGGTACAGGGGCTCAAATCAGCGGTATAACAGTGGCCGGCAAGACGGGAACAGCTGAGAATGAAACTGATAAAGACCATGCATGGTTTGTAGGTTATGCTCCTGTAGAAAACCCGACTATATGTGTTGCTGTGGTTCTTGAAAATGCGGCAACTTCGGGAGGAAAGTCCGCGGTTCCTATAGCCAAAAATATAATTAGAAAGTTTTTAAAGTGATTGTGCAGAACGGATAATATTAATTAGATCGAAACGGACGCCCAAATTAAAAGGCGTTAGTTTTGTTAAGAGCAGATATTAAATTTTGTGTGTTTAAGGTTTGTATTTGTTCTCTGCGATCAGTTGCGGCAATAATTTTTATTTTACACCGCGCATGCGTAAACACACATGGAGTAGTTTGTCATAATTCTTTTATAATAAAAATAACCGTGACTGCGCGCCTAACGCGGCAAACTGCGTTTGCCCTGCCGATGCTTGCAAAACCACATTTTATAATAAATTTGTTTTAGAAATATTATTCTATAAATAGTGTGTTATAGTGAACATCGGCAGGGTGTGACCCGACCTGTAAAGGTTGGTGTGATACAAAGTAACTTGTTTTATTATAGCCTTCAACGTCAATAAATTGCTTAGTTGTGATGTATTGTGTGCTTGCACACCTCGTTAGGTGAGCTGTCATCTCACGCGAAGCGTGAATATAAGTAGAGAAATTTGTCATAAATCTTTTATAGTAAAAATAACTGAAGCTGCGCGCCTAACGCGGCAAACTGCGTTTGCCCTGCCGATGCTTGCAAAACCACAATTTATAATAAATTTGGTTTAGAAATATTATTCTATAAATAGTGTGTTATAGTGAACATCGGCAGGGTGTGACCCGACCTGTAAAGGTTGGTGTGATACAAAGTGACCTGTTTTAATTAGCCTTCAATGTCAATAAATTGCTTAGTTGTGATGTATTGTGTGCTTGCACACCTCGTTAGGTGAACATTCATCTCACGCGAAGCGTGAATAAAAATAGAATAGTTTATCATAATTCTTTTATAGTAAAAGTAACCGGAACTGCGCGCCTAACGAGGCAGATTTCATCTGCATATCACAACCAAGTTATTTATATATGACAACTAAGTTAATTATTGGCGTTTAAAGTATATATAACATTATATGGTTTGTATAACATACACTTTCAAATAAAAGTGTAGCCACAATTGACATTGAAGGCTAATTAAAACAGGTCACTTTGTATCACGCCCACCTTGCAGATGGGGTCACAGACATTACAACTTTATCAAAACAATTGATTTGTATAACACACACTTTAAAAAAGTGTGGTCACAGCCCTCCGATACTTGCTAAATCATATTTTTATGTTTATAATACTTAAATTTAATATTTCAGTCCGATTTAAATGTAATCTTTTTATTCCAAGTCTTAGTTTACATGATTTAAAGTATAATATGTTAATATTGTATAACACACGTTTAATATAACATAAGCATAGTCAGAGCTTAATAAAACTTTTGACTATGCTTATTTTTATACTACTTTTAAAAATATATTAATTTTAAATAATTGTAACCGCGTAAACTATTGCATATCAATAGTTTAACTTTTACTTAATATTTATATTATAACACGATGTTATCTAACTTCTGCGTTATCCCAGAGTTTGTCTGCATCTCCCATTTTGCCCAAAAAGTCTGAAACTTTTGATTTAAACTCTGATACATCTCCGCTGACAGCGGAAGTAACAGCAGATTCAAAACCGGCCATTGCGTCATAAGCAGCTGTGGCAGCATCTGATATTTTTCCGTAAGATTCCTGATATTCCTCGGGGGCGTTTGCTATAGTGTCTGAGAGAGTTTTTGTTTTTTCCTCTAAATCATTTTTAATATCAGAAAATTCTTTGCCCCATGCGGCTATGTCCTCTTCAGAACTGAGAGTAGACGCTTTTCCAATAAGAGCTCTGAGGGATTCGCGGCTCTCTTCGATAGCTTCGGCCTGTTTTTTTACATCATCGACATTATTTCCGATTTCATCGCTTGCCGAAGGTTCATTTGTTACAGCCGAATCTGATGCTGAGGTCGGTTCAGTTTGCTTCATGGTATCAGTCGCTTTGTTTGAGTCGCCGTTTCCGCATGACGCTAAGCTTAGTATCATTGCACACGCTGCCGTTATGACTAATAATCTTTTTACAAATTTCATATAATTGCCTCCTTTAATTTTGTACGAGCACAGTATAACACGATAAAATATTTATGTCAATATAGTTTATAAAAATAAAAATTACAACGATATAACAATTTTTAAGAAAAATGTCGAATTATTTCGTTTGATATATAAATGTTTATAATAAAATATTTGTTCTTAACAAATGCGTAAATATGATTGACGGAACAAAAGTTTTATTGTATAATAATAGTATAAAAGGAAGTTATATATAATAAAAGGGGGCAGTGTTATGAAAAAGGTATTTTTTAGCTTTTTGGGGTTTGCAGCAATGGTTTGTCTTATTTGCGGAACAGTGTTTGCTGATTATAACAATGTAACTATTTATGTAAATGATAAAGTGGTTCAGTCTTCGCAACCGGGCGTAGTTATAAATGATACTACTTTTGTTCCGGTCAGAATTGTATCTGAGACATTGGGGTGCACTGTTGAATGGAACGAGGCAGAACAATGCGTTACTATTACTAAAGAAAATATAATTTTAAATATGACTATTGGAAGCGTCAATGTTACGGATGGAACAGATGCAGTATACCAGCTTCCTGAAGCTCCTTTTGTTTTAAATGACAGCGTGACAATGGTCCCGGTTAGATTTGTATCTGAGAAGCTGGGAATGAGTGTGAAATGGGACGAGACTTCCACCACAGTTTTTATTAACAGTGATTCATCTTATAATAATATAACAAACTTACCGGTTTACTATAAAGCATCGTTTGAGGATAAGCTAACTAATATTATAAATTATAATTTTAACGGTGATTTTTATCAGGCACAAGCTATAATTGGTTTGGTGACAGATAGTGAAATAGAATCCGCAAGAATTATAAATCCTATTGGTCTTGCTGAGTTTTATACTCAAAAAGAAACAACTGAGCGAAATATCCAACTAATGGCTAATGGACTGCCTAACGAGATTGAACAGCAGCTGGCTGATACAAGAGCATATCTTGATAATGCTATAAATTTGTATAATCAGGGACTGTATTATGAGGCGGCTGACGCTTTGAGTGATTTTTATTTGTACAGAACTATTCCGGCGTTGGTTGACGAATATAACCAACTTGTTTCAGATATTAAGGAACAAATTAATTATTTGCCTTACCGTACTCTAAATGATATTAGAAAAATGGTAGAAAACGGTGACTATTATGGAGCTTATGCCAGAGTGAACGCTTTCCTTGAGCAAGGGAATCTAAGCGATGACGTGCGCAATACCGCTGAAATACTTAGGGGAGAAATTGAGGATGAGATTGCAGCGTATGAGCGTTCTCAAGAGGTTGTCGGATATAGATATGTTACAAATGTGGCGAATGCAGTAAATTTTAGACAGAAACCAAGCGCATCATCAACAATTATAACTACCATTCCTTATGGAACACGGATAGGATATGTTGAGGATGCAAACAGCGAATATGCTCGTGTAAAATATGACAATATGTATGGATATGTAGCTAAGTTTTACTTGTCGAATTATTCTCCGCCGAAACAATATTCCGCTGTCAGGTATGTTTGGCGTTCCGGCGCTGTAGAGATGCTTGACCAGCCAAGAAGCGGAGCAGGCATTATTCTAACTCTTGCGGCTGAGACGCCTGTTGGTCTTGTGGAGATTGTTTCTGATACCTATGCCAGGGTAGATTATGATGGAAATCAGGGATATATAAGAAGAGATCAGTTGGTGCTTTCTGTTCAGTAAAATAAATTTTGAAGTTAATTATTTTATATTATAATATTGTAAATACGTCTCTTTTATGGAGACGTATTTTTTGTATAATTGACATTTAATCATTGAAGGAGTATAATTCAGGAAAAGAGTTGGCTGGTATAAATGCGGAGGTAAGTAATGGTAAAATCGATAACTGAAAAATGCAGCGCCAAAATAAATATTGCAATAGATGTTCTTGGAAAATATCCGAATGGCTATCATGAAGTTAGAATGATAATGACTCAGGTTGGTATTTTTGATGTGATAACCATATCTTTAAAAGATGAGAAGGGGATAGAAATTGCCGGAAGTGATATAAATATGCCCGTTGATGAGAGCAATTTAGCATGGAAAGCTGCCAATGAGTTTTTTAAAGCCATAAAATTTGATGGCGGCTGTGATATATATATAGAAAAGCATATACCAATGGGAGCAGGAATGGCAGGAGGCAGTTCCGATGCCGCAGGAGTTATAAACGGGTTAAATAAGCTTTTTGATTCTCCGTTATCTTTGGAAGAAAGAATGAAAATGGGTAAAAAGCTTGGCGCTGACGTTCCGTTCTGTGTTATGGGAGGCTGTGCTTTGGCTGAGGGCATTGGTGAAAGATTGACGGTTTTGCCCGAACTTCCTGAAGTTTGTTATTTGATAGCCAAACCGAGACAGAGTATTTCAACAAAGTGGGTCTATGAGCATCTTGATTATAATAATAAGCCTGTAAATTTGGATATTGACAAAATTATTTCCGGTATAAAGTCTGGAGATTTGAAAAAGATTCAACCATTTATGGGAAATATACTTGAGAATTCGGCGGTACAGATTTGTCCGCAGGTTAATGTATATAAAGCTGAAATGCTGAATTTGGGAGCTGATATTGCCATGATGAGCGGAAGCGGAAGTGCTGTTTTTGGAATGTTTGATGATAGGGAATTGGCAGTAAAGGCATATAAGGAGTTTAAATTAAGACATAGTGATGCTGATGGAGTTTGGGTTCTAGCTTAGAAAAGAGGAGAAGAAATGAAAATTAATGGAGTGAAAGCAATTTATTTTAGCGCTACGGGTAATACAAAAAGTGTTATAGAGCTGTTCTGCAAAGCTTTTGACGAGCCGGCGGAATATTTAGATGTAACCGACAACGAGGAATATGGTTGTGAGACTGACAAAAATACATTAGCAGTTATTGGAGTTCCGTCATTTGGAGGAAGGGTTCCGGCTATTGCCGCCGAAAGAATTAAAAATATTAGGGGAAATAATACTCCTGCATTTATTTTAACTACATATGGAAACAGGGCTTATGATGATACTTTAAATGAGCTGAGAAGCATTGTTGAAAGTAACGGATTTGTTGTTGCAGGAGCGGCTTCCATAGTTTCAAGGCATTCTATAGTTACTGATATAGCGGCTGACAGACCTGATAGTAAAGATATTAAAGAAATAAAAGATTATGCGAAAGAGTTTAAAAACAAACTTTTAAATTCACATAATATAAATGGAATAGAAAATATACCCGGAAATGAGAAGTTCCGTGATTTTGGCGGGGTTCCATTTTCACCTCAGCCAACTAAACAATGCGTATCTTGCGGCATATGTGCTGAAAAATGTCCGGTTGGAGCTATAGGAAAAGATTATAAAGCAGATTCGGAAAAGTGTATTGCCTGTATGAGATGCGTTTCTGTTTGCCCTAACGGAGCCAGAGCTGTTTCCAAGCTTGCTTTAAAGATGGTGTCTTTAAAACTTCATAAGGTTTGCGCCGACAGAAAAGAGAACGAACTTTTTATATAAAAAGTAAAAATATATCAAGATTTATTGCATATTATTTGCAAATTTTGAATATATTTTACGTTTACAGAACATGTTTTTCTGTGGTATAATATTAAAATGTAAGAGACACGGAGTGCCGTGTCTATTTTCTTGTTAGAAGGAGTAAAATTTATGGTAAGAGAAGATTTGAGAAATATTGCGATAATAGCACACGTTGACCATGGTAAGACGACGCTTGTTGATGAAATGCTGAAACAGGGCGGAGTTTATAGAGAGAACCAGGTCGTTGAGGAACGCGTTATGGATAACAACGATTTGGAACGTGAACGCGGTATCACTATACTTGCTAAAAACACGTCTGTATATTACGACGGTATAAAGATGAATATAATTGATACGCCGGGTCACGCTGATTTCAGCGGAGAGGTTGAGCGTATTCTGAAGATGGTAAACGGTGTTATTTTGCTTGTTGACGCTGCTGAAGGTCCTATGCCTCAAACGAGATTTGTGCTTCAAAAGGCTCTTGAAATGAACCATCGTGTTATTGTTGTGGTTAATAAAATAGATAGAGCCGACGCCAGACTTGATGAAATCCCTGATGAAATTCTTGATCTTCTTATAGAGCTTGACGCCAATGACGAACAGTTGGAAAGTCCCATACTTTTCTGTTCAGGCAGGGCAGGAACCGCTTCGCTTTCCCAGTATGAAGAGGGAAAAGATCTTAAGGTGCTGTTTGAAACAATAAAAGATTATATCCCGGCGCCTGAGGGAGATGCTGATGGCCCTATGCAAATGCTGGTGTCTTCAATAGATTATAATGATTATGTGGGCAGAATCGGAATCGGCAGAATTGAGAGAGGCTGTGTAAAACAGAATCAGGAAGTTATGGTATCTGAATATCATAATAACCATGAACCCTATAAGGCAAAAATGGTCAATCTTTATCAGATAGACGGTCTTAACAGAACTGCTGTTGATGAGGCAAAAGTTGGGGATATTATATGTTTTTCGGGTATTCCTGAAATAACTATCGGAGATACAATAGCTTCACCTGAGGACCCGGCTCCTCTTCCGTTTGTGAAGATAAGCGAACCTACTATTGAGATGACGTTTTCTGTAAATGACAGTCCGTTTGCAGGCAGAGAGGGTAAGTTTGTAACTTCACGCCAGCTGCGCGACCGTTTGATGAGAGAACTTTTAAAGGATGTTTCATTGAGGGTAACAGAAGGAGAGTCAACAGACAGTTTTAATGTTGCCGGCAGAGGTGAAATGCACATTTCTATATTGATTGAAACTATGCGCCGCGAGGGATATGAGTTTTCAGTCGGAACTCCAAGAGTTCTGTATAAGGAAGTCGACGGAGTAAAATGTGAACCTATAGAAAGACTTATTATTGATGTTCCTGAAGAGAGCGTAGGCGCGGTAATGGATAAAATCGGACAGCGTAAAGGCGAAATGGTTTCGATGACTCCTCAGGGCGGAAGAATGAAACTTGAATATTTAATACCTGCCCGCGGGTTGCTGGGATACAGAAATGAGTTTTTAACTGATACAAAGGGCGAGGGTATACTGAACTCGGTTTTTTATGAGTATCAGCCATATAAGGGTGAGATAAGCAGCAGGCACACTGGTTCTTTGGTGGCGTTTGAGACCGGTGAAGCCGTAGGATATGGTTTGTTTAAGGTTCAGGACAGAGGCTCGCTGTTTATTACTCCGGGAACTAAAGTATACGAGGGTATGGTTGTTGGAATAAACCCTAAAGCGGAGGATATGAACGTTAATGTTTGTAAGAAAAAACAGCTGACAAATACCCGTGCTTCCGGAAGCGATGACGCTCTTAAACTGGTTCCGCCCGTTCAGATGAGCCTTGAGGCTTGCTTAGAGTTTTTGGCGGAGGATGAACTTCTTGAAGTTACACCTGAAAGTTTAAGAATCAGAAAAAAGATATTGAATAATCAGCTTCGTGCCAAAGCTAGAAATAAGAATTAATTTAACAATATTTTCAATGGCGCAAGTAATAAAAGATGATTTTAAAATGAAACAATAAAAAAGATGGCGAACACAAAATGTGTTTGCCATTTTTTATCCAAATATAAAACGATATAAATGTTGCTTAAATATAAAAGCTTAATAAAAACCGCACGTTCCTTATTAACTGGAATAAGCGGTTTTTATTTTTATATATCAACTTACTGTATAATTTTTTAAAAGAATTTTATATAATGTATCTTATAGAAACAATGATTTTTGGCATTCTCCGAAAACTATATCAACCTGCATTGAAATAAATAAACCTTTGATGCTCATCCGCAATATGATAATTCTCTTTCTAAGAACTGCTTAATATATGGATTGTTTTCTTCGCTTAAAGCGGGCATAAAAGCCATATAACGGCATTTTTGATATTGCTCGCCGTCCAGTTCAAAAGAATAACCGGTTACACATTTTGGATTGCAATCATCAGGATTGAGCAGTCGTTTACAGACAGACGCCTTCCGTATATCCTTTTTCATTTTCTCAGGAAGTGTGTTTAAAAAGTCTTGGTAATTATTTAGGTGTTCAGGATAAATTCTAATCTTCATGCCGGTTTTGCGGGTTACAAAGTTAGCTAAAGTCCTTTTTGGTTTGTTTAAAATATAGGAAACAACATATCCGCTTTTAGCTTCTTTTATGTCACACTTACATCCTTGATCTGTTAAATAGTTGTTTATTTGGGTTACAAAATCTTGAAAGCGTTCATCAACCGTTTCAAGAAATAACATAAATTGATTATCCATAGTTTAACTCCTTATTTTTTAGTTATAAGTATCTGTACTTTATATTGGGCGTTTTTCTCGGGGCATGGTTCAAATATACTTCAATTGTTTAATCTTTCTATCCAGTCCTTTTCTCTCCTTTTCAATGATAATTATAATATTTGCTGCAATGGTTGTCCTCTCTTTATCTGCACGAAAAAGAGAGGTAATATTTTATATAAGTTCATATATTATTTTCTGGTATCAGGATAATATTAATCAGTTTTCCGTTCGAAGGTTGAATTTATAAGGCAGATAAAAGATGTGATTATCACTCTCTGTTATTTTTCTTGTAAAGAAAATTTGAAGCGTAATATAAAATGGTTTATAAAAGCGGTATATTTTTCGTGAGAAAATGGGATGCCAACGATTTGACAGTATAAAAAAGAACCGCCTATAATTTATTATATCATAAGCGGTCTTTTGTGTCATTGTTAATTTTTACTTTTTTTGTTTGAATTGCTGATAATGTTATTAATTATTAATAAGTGAGTGCTCTTATCCTATTTTATAATTTGTATAAACATCTATAAGATTGGAAAATTATTATATAAGCTGGTCAGCCAGTTTATAAATCATCGTTTCGGTATCTTTCCAGCCCAAACAAGGGTCTGTAATAGATTTTCCATAAATGCTGTTTTCTCCTATCTTTTGATTACCCTCTTCGATGTAGCTTTCAACCATAAAGCCTTTTATCATTTTCCTAAGAAGCGGTTCGTACGCCATACTGTGCATAACTTCTGAGGCTATCCGAGGCTGCTGATTAAACTGTTTTGCAGAATTATTATGATTGGTATCAATAATTACAGCAGGGTTTTCAAAACCTTTCTCATCATACTCGCTGGCTATTCTAAGCAGGTCTTCATAATGATAGTTTGGTATGTTTCTGCCGCGTTCGTCTATTCCGCCTCTGAGGATAGCGTGAGCGTATGGATTTCCATTTGTAGTCACTTCATGGTTTTGGTATATGAAGTCATGACCATGCTGCGCAGCATAAATTGCGTTAAACATAACTCCGGTATCGCCACCGGTACCGTTTTTCATACCGATGGGCATATCAAGTCCGCTGGCAACAAGTCTATGCTGTTGGTTTTCAACTGAGCGGGCTCCTACGGCAACATATCCTAAAAGATCGTCTAGATATGGGTGGTTGCCCGGATAGAGCATTTCATCAGCAGATACAAAACCTGTCTCTCTAAGAACTCTAAGGTGCATTTGACGTATCGCTTTTATACCTTCAAAAGCGTTGGGCGCTTCATTAGGGTCGGGCTGGTGCATCATGCCTTTATAACCCTCTCCTGTGGTTCTAGGTTTGTTGGTGTATACTCTCGGCACCAAAAGAATTTTATCATTCACTTCATTCTGAACAGAGGCGAGCCGTGATATGTAGTCGCAGACAGAATCTTCGTTGTCAGCCGAGCACGGACCTATTATAAGAAGTATTCTGTTGTCTTTGCCGGACAAAACAGCTTCTATTTCACTTATGCGTTTAATACGGATTTCTGCGCTGTCAGACGGTACCGGTAAAAGTTCTTTCAAGTGTTCCGCTGAAGGCATTTCTTTTTTAAATGTAAAACTCATATAAAAACTCCTTTTATTTACAAAAAAAGCCCGAAATTTTCATTTCAGGCTATTTATTGGCAGGGGTAGTAAGATTTGAACTCACGGCACGCGGTTTTGGAGACCGCTGCTCTACCAACTGAGCTATACCCCTAAATTCAACTTTGACATTATAACATGATTTTTTTTATATGTCAAGCCTGAATTTTAAATTTTGCTTATTATATTAGTTAACGCCATATTAATTAACGTCGTCCTCAAAATACCATAACATGCTATAATATTTTTTGTGTCTTATATTGTAATTTTATGAATATCATGGTATAATAATAAAATGCTTTATAATTTTATAACATAAGAAATAGGTTGGAGGGTTATTTAATTAAAGTAAATTAAATTTCTGTCAGAGGTGTAATTATGAAAAAGTTAAAAAGTATCGTATTACTGCTCGTTTTTGCTATTGTGATAACTGGATCCGGATATGCTGAGTCAATCGGTGCTGATGTTATATACAGCGGCGGGATTGTAGCTGAACAGACCGGCGCATATCAGGATTACCTTAAAAATCCATCGGCTTATACAGTCATTCCTGAGCCTGTGGAATTTGGAAAAAGCGAATCTTCTGCTTATCTTGAAGAGGTTATGCCTGAAAAGTATAATACTGAAACGGATGCAGGAAAAGACAAGAAAGACTTCCCTGCGGTAAGGGACCAAAATATTGACGGTGACTGCTGGGCGTTTGCAAATACTGCTGCCCAGGAATATTCTAATGTTGTTCTTAACAACAAGAGCTATAAGAATGATAATGAAATACTTTCAGAATACCACATGGCGGCTGCAATGAATTATACCAATGATGAGGGATATAAAACTTTTACATGGGATAACAAAACCGGCGGTAATACTGCTATGGCGGTTGCGTATATGTCGAGGGAGACCGGCGGAGGTTCTGTATTATTAAAGGATTTTGATAATAGTAAATATTTAAAGTATACCGGGGACAGAACAGATTATTCATCTCTTTTGGGTATCGACAGAGCCGGAAAGCTTATTTCGCAGGAGAGTATTACAAATTTATACGAGGGCAGTTCTGTTCTAGATTATAGTTATGAAGACGGTTCTATAAAGAATATTAAGTATCATAAAAATGAATCGGTTATAAACGCGATAAAAGCCGGGATTATGAAATACGGCGCGGTGGCAGTGTCCTATCTTTCTAATGAAAGCCATGACGGATATTATAATTCGAAAACCGGAGCTTATTGCGGAAGCTGGAGTGATTTGCTTAATGGAACAGCTCCTGATAATAACAAAGTTAGCTTTTATCAAAATGACGGTTCTATAAAATATAAATTTAATACGCCTACTAATCACGCAGTAACGCTGATAGGCTGGGATGATAATTATTCATACACAAACTTTAAAACTAAACCTTCATCTTATGACGGAAAAGATTATAATTATGAGAATGGGGCTTGGATAGTAAGAAACAGCTGGGGAAGCGATTGGGCCAATGATGGATATGAGTATATTTCTTATATGGATCCAACTATAGGTTTTTCGGCTTCCGGGTATAAATTTTCAGATGAAACTGATGAGAATATTTATTCTTATGATTATGTTGGCTTGATGGGAAGTATTAGTCTTAAGAATAGTTTTGGCTGTACGTATCAGGCAATACGGTTTGAAACGAGCGGCAAGGAACCTTTAAAATCTATTGGTTTATATGCGTTAGATATGGATGATACTTTTGAAATAATGGTTGACAGCAGTCCTAAAGATACTTCGCTGCCAATGAACCTTTCAGAAAGCGAGTTTAAAAATAATAGGGTGAATTTGAAAGATCCGGATACCGGCGTAATTTCAAAATCAGTACAATTTTCTTCACCCGGGTACAAGGTTTTAGATTTAGCTGCCCCTATTGATGTTAATGGAAGCTTTTATATATATGTTAGACAGTCTAATGATTCGAAGACATCCACTGATGAATATAGAATAGCCGGATGTACTAAAGGCGTTAATGCTTCGTACTATCAGCCTGAGAAAAATGTATGTTTTTATTCCTCTTCGAAGAGGGGCGATACAATTAATGGCTGGGGTGATATATATTTGAGCGGATATAATTGGTGTATTAAAGCTTATACCGGCTCAAACAGCTTAAAGCCGTCCGCTTCGCCATTGCCAACCACATCTCCGACTCAAGAGCCAATAGCGTCTGAATCACCGAGTCCAACGTCCGCCCCAACGCAAGAGCCGGTAGTTTCGGAATCTCCAAGTCCAACGTCCGCCCCAACGCTGGAGCCGATAGTTTCAGAGTCCCCGAATCCAACTTCTGCTCCGACGCAGGAACCTATAGTAACAGATTCGCTAACTATGACCCCAACTTTTGCTCCGGTTGTTTCACCAACGGCAGAACCAATTGTGTCTCCTTATCCCGAAAAGTTTGGAGAACCGGAAATCGTAGTAAATAAAGCTGAACAGACCGTAGATGTGACTGTGACGCGAGTTGACGCAAGCTGTGAAGATAGCGCTGTATTAGTTGGGATCTATAACAGTAACGGAATTTTGGTAGGATTTAGAAAGATAACTTCTGTGTTTGATGAAAACGGAACTTTTATGATAAGCGGAGTTGAATACGGCGGATTAAATGCCAATACATTAAAAGTGTTTATTTGGAGCGATATGGGAGACATACCATATCTTGATTCTCCACAGAGTGTTGATTTAAATTAATATAAAGTTTTAGATAATAGAAAGGCCTCCATTTTTTAGTATGGAGGCTTTTTGCTGTATGTGTTAAAAATATTAAGAGTTTTATTTAAGTAAAGAGCGTATATAAGGATATAATAACATTTATCAGAGATATTTTTTAAACTTTTATTATTTAGTTGTTTTCGGTTTCATCATTCATACATATATCATACATTTCGCCTGTTTTTATAAGTGAAAACTGAAGTCTTGCATCGGCTTCACTGATTTGGCCGTTACGTATCTGCTCAATCGCTTTTTCAATATCTTTGCGCATAACAAAGTACGCTCTTTTATAGTTAATCAAAATATCACCTCAAACTGTTTTGATGTTACATATTATGTTATTAAGTATAACATATATTCTGTGCTTTTGTCAACATATAATTTATTATGAGGTGATAACTAGTGAAAGAGGATAAATTAAAAATATCCAAGAGAAGGCTGAAGGGGGACGATGGATTTAAAGTCTTTTCGGTAAGACTGGAACAGGGGCTCGTTGACAGAATAGATAATATTGCCGAATATACAAATAGGTCGAGAAATGAATTAATTGGTATTTTGCTTAGATATGCTGTAGAAAATTGCGAGATAACAGACTAAACATCTGAATTTAAGTTATTATATTAAGTACGCGTCTTATTTTTAAACAGTCTAAATTGTGCTTGTTGTACAATTTGAAGCTGCTTATTTATAAGACGTGTTTTAATGTCTGAATTAAACTTTATAATTTATTGTACTTTGCTTTTGATTTGGGGAATTTTTGGAAATCTTTTATTTATTGATTTGTGTATCTGTCAAATTGACAAAGTGTAAAAGTTGTGCTATAATTTACACTCGTTTCATATAATATTTTAGAGTGAGACAAGATATAAAATGTACATAGGAGGAAACGTAATGAAAAGATTTGATTTCAGTATGAAACTGATAGTTTTAGCGGTTTGTGCCGCCATTGCGGTTAACCTGTTCTATACACCGAAAACTGATATAGTTTCTGCTGAGGACACAGAGATGAGGGGAATTTGGGTGGCGTCGGTCGGAAATTTGGACTATCCGCAGTCGCCTACTGCTGATGCATGGCAGCTTAGAGTTCAAATGGACGAGGTTCTGGACAACTGTCAGGATATGGGGTTTAATACAGTATTTTTACAGGTAAGGCCGTCAGGAGACGCTCTTTATAAGTCGGATATATTTCCGTGGTCGCGTTATCTTACAGGAACACAGGGTACGGCTCCGAGCGACGGGTTTGATCCTCTTGAATATGCTGTTAACGAGGCGCATAAGAGGGGAATGCAGCTGCATGCATGGATAAATCCATATCGAGTTACCAACTCGTCTAATGATAATGGCAAATTGGCTGCAAATAATCCGGCTGTATTAAGACCTGACTTAGTGCTTACCGACAGTTCGGGCAAGATGTATTTGAACCCGGGCGAAGCTGATTCTATCGACATTATACTTGAAGGAATCAGAGAGATTGTAAGAAATTATGATGTCGATGGAATTCACATGGACGATTATTTTTATCCGAGCAGCGGATTTGACGATTCTGCGGCCTATTTTAAGTATCAGGATGCATATCCAAACAAAGCGGACTGGCGCAGAAGTATGGTTACTACTTTAATCTCCTGTGCCCGTGACGCAGTAAAGGAAATTAAACCAAACTGTATGTTTGGAGTAAGTCCGAGCGGTATTTGGGCGAATGCCGGCGACACGCCGGGAGGCAGCAATACAAATGGAAGCAGTTCATATCATAGCTTGTATGCGGATACCAAACTGTGGGTTGAACGGGAATATCTTGATTATATAATGCCGCAGATATATTGGTATAATGGCCAGCCAAACGCTGATTATAATACTTTAATAAATTGGTGGGCGGGTGTTTGCGCCCCGAAAAATGTTAAGCTTTATATTGGCGAAGCGGCTTATAAGGCGGCTTCCGGTTCTGAAGCTGCTTGGAAAGGGCAGAATGGTATAAATGAGCTGTCCAACCAGGTTTCAATGTGCAGGCAGAGCCAGTATATAGGTGGTTACAGCATGTTTGAGTATTCTTCGTTTATGGGAAATTCAAATCTGTATAACCTTATAAAACAGCTTCATTCCACACCTGCCGCTGCTCCGACGCTGGGAGAAATTAATCAACCTAACCCTCAGCCTGAGGTAACTCAGGCACCTGAGGACAAGCCTTCCGAGCCAACTCAGGAGCCGGCTTCCGCTGACCCGACAAACGCTCCGATTGCTGCTGATCCCACGAGCGCACCAACGAACGTTGGAGACGCCTCAAAGTTTACTGATATGGGTGAATATGGCTGGGCAATGCCGTATATTGAAGATCTTGTAAACCAGGGAATAGTTAAAGGTATAAGTGAGACAGAGTTCGGACCCGATATATTTATTTCCCGCGCCGACGCTACGGTTTTGTTATATAGAATATTAAAGGAATCAGATATAACTTTCACAGAAAACTTTGATGATGTATATCCTGATAAATACTATTATGATGAAATAGGACAAGCCAAAGCAACAGGGGTTGCATGGGGAATTGGAAATAATCTGTTTGATCCTGACGGAACTATGCAGAGGCAGGATATGGCTACACTTGCTTATAGAGTTTTGAAAGCCCGTCAAATTTTGACGGCAATTCCGAACACGGCAAAGGCGCTTAATAATTATTGGGATTGGCGTGATATTGACTTTTACGCCAGAGACGCTATAGCGGCGTGTGTTGAAAACAACCTTATGGGAGGATACGGCGACGGAACTATCCGTCCAAAAGATGACGCTACAAGGATTGAGGTTGCTCTCTTTGTGCAGAGAATAAAAACTCTTATAGACAGCAAATAATAACAATAAAGTATATAGCCGCGGAAACATGTTTCGTTTTCCGCGGCTTAAAATTTGTTAAAAACCACAATAAAGACTATAAGAGACGAGCCAATTAAGATTGATGTAATAGGCAATTTTTACAAAAAAACATAAAGATGTCAGATACAACCTTATTTTTGTGCGATTTGACTTGATAAAATTGGAATAATAAGGTACAATAAATAATGGAGCTGTATTAGAAGGATGAATAATATTATAATAATACAGCGATTATATGCACAGGAGGGATTTTATTTATGGCAAACAATACTTCTAAGGCAGAGACGCAAGATAAAACGGCAAAAAATGTTGCTGAGTATCATAGACAATTAAAACCCGGAACGCCCGAGTTTGATATGAAAAAGGACTTTATAAAGGATGAGATTACCGGTAAGGTGAAACGCTATTTTGGAAAAACAATAGCAAAAGCAGGCGACATGGAAGTCTACCGTGCTGCAGCGCTCACTATACGCGACGAGATAATGGAAAAGTGGGTAAGCTATCAGGAAAAATGTGAGAGAAAGCCGCAGAAAGAGCTTTACTATTTATCTTTTGAGTTTCTAATGGGCAGAGCTATGGGAAACAATTTAATGAATATCATGGAGACGGAAGTTTATAAGAGCGCATTAAAAGAGCTGGGATTTTCGCTGGAAAATATTGAAGAGGTAGAGACTGACGCAGGCTTGGGTAACGGAGGACTGGGTCGTTTGGCGGCTTGTTTCCTTGATTCTCTCACCAATTTGGATTTGCCGGCCTTTGGCTGCGGTATAAGATATGAGTATGGACTGTTTAAGCAAAAGATAGTTGACGGATATCAGATCGAGATGCCTGACCCGTGGCTGCAGAGCGGAAATGTTTGGGATATAGCAAGACCTGAGGACACTAAAGAAGTTCATTTTAACGGCCGTATTATTGAAAAGTGGGAAGACGGCCATATGAAGTTTGAGCATGTTGATTATAATACTGTCATAGCGGAACCGTATGATATGCCTATCACAGGATTTGATACAGACACGGTTAACACTTTAAGACTTTGGAAAGCCTGCTCGCCTGAGATTATGAATATGACAGAGTTTAACAGAGGAGATTATGCTAAAGCCAATGAAAATAAAGATTTGGCTGAAGTTATTTCAAAAGTGCTTTATCCTGAGGACAATCATTATGAAGGCAAGCTTTTGAGATTGAAGCAGCAGTATTTCTTTGTATCAGCCACAATCCAGTGGATAATATCCAAACATAAACAGAAGAATTTGTCTATGTTTGATATTCCTGAGTATGTGCAGATTCATATAAACGATACGCATCCTACCATAGCTATACCTGAGCTTATGAGACTTCTGATGGATGAAGAAGGGATGTCGTGGGACGACGCGTGGAGTATAGTCGGCAGAACTTTCGCTTATACAAATCATACCATTCTGTGTGAAGCGCTTGAAAAATGGCCGATGGACATGGTGGATTCGCTGCTTCCGAGACTTGGTCAGATTATTCATGAGATAGACAGGCGGCAGAGAATCGCCCTGAACGAACGTTTCCCCGGTGACACAGGCAAGATTGAGTATATGGCTGTAATTAGCAGAGGACAGGTAAGCATGGCGAATTTGTGCTTGACTGCCTGCCATAGTGTGAACGGCGTGGCGGCTTTGCATACTGAAATCCTAAAGAAAGAAACTTTCAAGGATTATTATAGCATTTATCCGTATAAGTTTAAGAACATGACTAACGGAGTTACATTCAGAAGATGGCTGTATAAGGCGAACCCTGAGCTTTCTTCGCTTATTTGTGAAGCGATAGGTGACGGCTGGGTGAAAGATTATACACAGCTGGAAAATCTGCTTCCGTTTGCTGATGACAAAGCGTTCAGAGATAAATTTGCAAAGATTAAGCTTAATAATAAGGAGAAACTTGCAAAATATATACTGGATCATAATGGTATAACTGTAGATCCTGCATCTTTATTTGATGTTCAGATAAAGAGACTGCATGAATATAAAAGACAGCTGCTCAAAGCCTTTCATATAATATATAGGTATAAATCTATTACTGAAACACCTGAAAATGCAAATAAGATGCCCGAGACATTTATATTTGCTGCAAAGGCAGCACCGGGCTATCATATGGCAAAACTGATAATCAAGTTTATTAATAATATAGCTAAGGTTGTTAATAATGACCCCATGACAAAGGATATTTTAAAAGTTGTATTTATTGAAAATTACAGCGTATCTATTGCTGAAAAGATTGTTGCAGCTGCTAACTTGAGCGAGCAAATTTCAACAGCCAGCAAGGAAGCTTCAGGAACAGGAAATATGAAGCTTATGCTGAACGGCGCTTTGACAATAGGAACAATGGACGGTGCAAACGTTGAAATACGGGAGCAGGTCGGCGATGATAATATATTCATTTTTGGAATGCAGTCAGATGAAGTTTTAGGGCTATATTCGACAAACCGCTCGCCGAGCCCTGAATTGTATGCTACAAATATGGGGATTAAGAGCATTGTCGACACACTGATAGACGGGACGTTCTCCGGAGACGAGCATAATCTGTTTTATGATATATATAGGTCTTTGGTTCAGGGAAATAACGGCAGTTTTGCAGACCCATATTTGCTTTTGCCTGATTTTGAATCGTATGTTCACACTTGCCAGCAGGCAAATAGTTTATATAAAGATAATCAGGATGAATGGAACAGAAAAGCTGTAATAAACACGGCAAAAGCCGGATTCTTCAGCAGTGACAGGACAATTGAAAGTTATAATAAAGAAATTTGGCATTTGAGATAAAAATAAATAATTAAGCCCATGGCATTTGTCATGGGCTTTTGTTTAATATATAAAGAAAAGTGATCTTTGCTGATATTATGCAGTTTGCCTTAGTAGTTAATTAGTTTATTTTGTATTAGTGAATTTAACACTTATAGAAGTTAATATATAAGTGAATTTTTTTCACATATATTTAATATAAATATTACACCGCAACGTTTTGCGAACTAATATATATTTATTTTTGTTTTTTATTTTATATTCCAATAAAAAGCGTAATATTTATATATTTATTATATTATCATTTATTTATCAAAAATATATGTTCGAAATAAAAATTGTTAATAATTTAGCCACAAAAGTATTGCGCTTTTGTTACAAATATGCTATAATGTAAACATTAAATGTATTATATTTACAGCATATTTGAGTTACGGTACATATATATTGTGTATCGGTTGTTGTGTTTATGTTTTTAGATACAACAGGTAGTAATTACATATGTAAAAAAAATTAAATATATAGGAATTTTATATTCCAAAAAACACAAGGAGGGGTTTTTTAATGAGAACCTTTAAGAGAAGTTTGGCCTTAGTATTGGCCATCGCTATGGTTTTGACCACCTTTGGTATGACCGTTGTTTCAGCGGCTCAGTACAATGATACTGAAGGTCATTGGGCTGAGAGTTATATCAACACTTGGTCTGGCTATGGCGTAATCCAGGGCGACGGCGGTTATTTCAGACCTGACGACGCTATTACGCGTGCAGAAGTTGCACAGGTAACCGATAATGTTATCAGTTATGAAAAAATTGCTGATAATATGTTCACAGACGTATCAACTACAGACTGGTTTGCTGACGCAGTATTAAAGCTGGTTGCCGCTGGTACTCTCACAGGTAACGGGGACGGAACGATGACTCCGAATAACTACATGACCCGTGAAGAGGCTATGACAATGCTTGCGCGTGCGTATGGTCTTACAGTTGAGAATACTCAGGCAGGCATTACCCAGTATGCTGACTATCAGAACATTTCTGACTACGCTACAGGTTATGTTGGAGCTATGACCGCTGCCGGATATGTAGGCGGATATGAAGACGGAACAATTCGTCCTAAGGATTATATCTCCAGAGCAGAGTTCGTTAAGATTATTGATAATATGATTAAGCTTTACATAACAGAGCCTGGTTCATACGGTCCAGAATATGTTGGCGGTATAGTTATGATAAAGACAGGCGGCGTTACCCTTAACGGAATCGTTGCAGGCGGCGTTGTTGTATCACCTCAGGTGAGCGGCGATGTTACTATAACAGGTTCACAGATTTCAGGGGATATCGTTAATCTCTCTGAAAAAGCAAACGTTACATCAAACACAGGTAATGTTACAAACCCAAGCGCAACCACAAAGCCTAACAATATTGTTATAGGCGGCGGTGGCAGCGGCGGTGGCGGTAACGGCGGCGGACCCGCATCACTTACTGTTAAATTCCACTATGGTGAAAATTACGGAACTGTTAAGACTAGAAGTGTAACAAAAGGCAAGAAGTTGTCAGAAAGTTCTGTTCCTACACCGACCGAAAGCAATTGGGACGGTCTTTGGTACACATCTAAGTCAGCAGCAGAGAAATGCAGCGGTACTACATTCGATCCGACTGTTTCAGCTGTTAACAAGAATTATGATTTGTATGCAGGACATATTAATAACTATGATCTGAAAGACGTGGAAATAGCTGTTGATAATAAGACTGATTATGTCAACGTTTATGTTGGAGATGTTTTAACAGCTACGAATCTTGCTCCGGCAGCTGCTAAGAATTATGTATCATATCAATGGTACAGAACAAAAGAAAGCAATGGAACAGGAGACAAGATTTCCGGAGCAACAAAGAGCACATATACAGCTGTAGAAGCCGATAAGGGCATGTATCTAAAAGTTGTAGTTACAGGTGATGGAACAAACTATAATGGAACTGTGTCTGATGTTTCAACTATAGTTTTGGCAAAAGACGCTCCTTCTATCTATCCTGAAAAGACAACAGCAGCATTTGGAAATGACGCAGCAACAACTGTAACTCTGACAGAAGGTCAGACAATTACTGGAGTTAAGACTGAGAGCGGAGAAATGCTTACAGCTGATCAGTATACTTTTGATGCTGAAACAGGAAAACTCACAATCTCAAAGGATTATCTTGCAGGATTGACAGACGGACAAAATGTATTCACAATTGTAGTATCTGATGATGCTGCTTATAATGTAACATTTGTTGTTACAACAACAGGCGGCCCTACAGAAGGACCGGTTCCTACAGAAGAGCCTGAGCCGACAGCAACACCGGTAACACCGGATAAGCCGACAGCAACACCGGTAACACCGGATAAACCAACAGCAACACCGGTAACACCGGATAAGCCGACAGCAACACCGGTAACACCGGATAAGCCAACAGCAACACCGGTAACGCCGGATAAGCCAACAGCAACACCGGTAACACCGGATAAGCCGACAGCAACACCGGTAACACCGGATGAGCCGACAGCAACACCATTACCAACAGCAACCGTAGCACCGATTCAGAAGTATGTAGCAACGGTTAACGTAACAGGTGGTAAAGCTGTACTTAAGGATGCGAACGGAAATACTTATCCTTTAGTAGAAGTTTCTAATCCTACAGAAGAACCTGTTCCGACAGCAACAGCTTCAACAGAGGAGCCAACAGAAGCCCCGGCAACAGCAAAACCGACAATGCCGCCGCTTACAGAGATTACAGAAAGCTACACATTTATAGCAGATGATTTCAATTCAGCAGGAACTTTGCCGATCAGCGAAGGTACAATGCTTGATAACGGAAAAGTATATTCACCAGCTGGAAACAATGCTGCGACAAACAAGAAATCTTCAGAAATTAATGGAGCTAGTCATCTTAATTCAATGCGTCTGAAGGGCGCTCAGAACTCATTGGTATTTAAAACAGCCGTTGACGTTGCGGTAACTGTATATGGAAATGCTCATGATTCCAGAGTATATGCAGCAGGCACAACAAACGGCGGAGTTGAATTGGGTAAAGGCCAAACAGGAAGCGGAGTATTTACATTTAATGCAAGTGCTGGAACCACTGTATATTTGACAGCTGTTAACGACGCTGACAATTCGGGCGGAGACTTGTTTATAGCAGGATTTACTGTAGAACCTACAGCCAATGCAGCGGCTGAAGATGGTGCGGTTCAATATTTAATCCCGGAAGGCGATGTAGTAACAGTAGACGCAACACCTGATACAGCAGGTTTGTATCCGATAGTAACAGTTAAGGGTGCAGACGGACAGGACATCGCGGTAAGCGATAACAAGTTCACAATGCCGGGACAGAATGTAACAACGGAAGTAACATTCGGTGACGCACCGGCAACAGCAACACCGGCTCCAACAGCTACTGTTTCACCGGAACCGACAGCCACAGCAACAGTTGCTCCTCCGACAGCTACACCTGTATTCCCAAGCTATGCTAACTGGAATATCGGTCAAGCAAAAATCGATACCACAGATGGCGCGGCAGCAGAAGTAGTATATCCTGCTGAAGGCGGAAAAGCAGCTATCGAAGTAACGAGCAGAAATATTTACACAACTTTGGATCAGGAAGTCTCAGCAGGTCAGGCTAATGTTTCATTAGATGTATATATTGACCCGGCAGTTCCAAAGAACTTTAGAATTTATTTAGAGAGCGGAACAGAGAACTATCAGAATCCTAATGGTGAATATGTATTTGCAGAAGTAGCAAATAACAACAATTCATCTGTAAATTATGGACCTAATCCGGCAGAAGAAAATAAGCTGTTTGATTATAGTCAAATGACAGCCGGCTGGTATAAGTTTAATATCACTCTCGACTATGAAGGAACAGACTTTATTACTTTAGAAGTTACAGCTCCGGATGGCACAGTGGCAGGCACAGCAAAGATGGGCGCAATTGCAGGTAAGTCTACAGCTTTAAGACAGGTTCGTCTTATTCAGACAGCTGCAGCCGCACAATTTGCAGATATGGCTATAACCGTATCAGGTCAGCCGACAGCTACCCCGGCTCCTTCTACACCAAGTCCGACAGCGGTTCCGGTATCTTCAATAGTAGTTCCTGCTAATGATTTGACTTTAGACGGCGGGGCAGTGCTTAGCGATAACGCTGGTCAAAATTATACATGGACTGAAAAAGCAACAGATGAGATGAAATCAACATTTGGCGATCCAATCGATAGCGTTAACACAGCAAAGTTTGCTTTAATGAACGGCGATGGAAGAAATGTATCTAAGACAATCAATATTCCGGCTGACGGCGAATATAAGCTGATGGTTATGAGTATTGAATATAATAACAGATACTTTACAGCGAGTGTTGATAATGGCGCTGCAATTGAACCCGAGAGTCAAACTCCAGGTAAGATGGCAACAAATAATGCAGGTGGAAGCAATGTTGATTTGACTGTGACAGAATATAATTTAGGCACTTTAACAAATGGAGAACATACAGTTAAGGTAATATCTGCAGCTAATAACAGCAGAAATATTTTGGCTATAGCTGTAGTTCCGGTTGCTGCACCGGCAACACCTGATCCGTCAGCAACACCAGAACCAAATAAGTATATTGCAACAGTTAACGTAACAGGCGGAACAGCTGTTCTTAAGGATGCAGAAGGAAATGTTTATCCTACATATGCACCTGAAGCTACAGTAGCGCCAACCATAGAACCTTCAGCAGAGCCGTCAGATGCTCCTACAGCGGAACCGTCAGACGCTCCAACAGATGAGCCTGCTGCTACAGCAACAACAGCTCCTGTTACACCTGTAACATATAAATATACATCAACCTCAGAAATTAAGGGTGGAAATTTGTGCGAAGGCGATACATGCACATTTGTTGATGAAGCAAGTGAAGAGATTAGAACTTTGTTTGCGGATGGAAGCGATGCTGCTAAAGTAGCTCCTGCATTAACAGCTAACTATAAGAATTATGTAGGTGGAACAGGCAGTAAGGCATCACAGCCATACATTGAAGGAATAAACTTAGAGCCGGGTACGTACAACGTTTATTATTTGGGCTATAACAACGAAGTTGCAATTGATGCTACTATTGGAGACATAAGTTTCTCAATCCCTGCAGCCAGCGGAGTTGCGGTAGCTAGGGAAGATAATAATGCATCTCGTGTATTAAAGGCATATAAGTTTACATTTACTGCAGAAACAGCTTTAACAAACGCTACATTAAAATTTAACACAACAGAACAATGGTTGCCGGATATATTCTCAGTTATTTTGACAAATACAACAGTTGCAGCTAACGCTGCTGGTGTTGATGGTGCAGTTCAATATCTGATTCCGGAAGGCGATGTAGTAACAGTTGACGCAACAGCTGAAACTGCCGGTCAGGTTGCATCAGTTACAGTAACGGGTGCAGACGGACAGGACGTTAAAGTTGAGAATAACAAGTTCACAATGCCAGGACAGAATGTAACAGCAGACATAACATTTGCTGAAGCACCTGCAACAGCAACACCGGAAGCAACAGCAGCTCCTACAGCTAAACCTGCGGAAGTTATGATTGCCGGTGATATGACTCTCAACGGCAGCGCAAAAGTTTATAATGACGCACCAAAAGAGCCGACAGCTGCTTACACTGAGGAATATTCGAATATCTTTGGTGAAAACTTCTCTAAGGCTGGAACAAGCAAAGTTGGATTCCTTGGTTCAAACTTTGGCGGATATGTAACAAAGAATTACACAATCGATGAGACCGGATCATATAAAGCATATATTATGGTATCATATGCACAGAGCAATAACCAGTTTGCGTTAAGCAAGGATGGTACACAGGTTGTTCAGGGAACATTGGTTGACAAGAGTGAAAAGGTAGGAACAAACGGTCAGGATTTGTTTATCTATACATATGATATAGATAACTTAGAAGCCGGAACATATGAATTTAAGTACTATTCAGAACTTGGTCAGTGTTCAGACTTCGTAGCTGCTGCTATAGTTGCCGCTGAAGCACCTGCAACAGCAACACCTGCACCTGCAACAGAAACACCGGCTCCAGCTACAGCAACACCTGAAGCTACAGAAGCGCCGACACCGGACCCATCAGCTACACCTAGTGTAAGATATACATATACAAAGGGTGCAACAACAAACGGTTCATTTGACGTTCAGAATGTATCTCATCCGGAGTTAGTTACAAAAACAGCTGACACAGCTAATAAAGTTAAGTGGACAGCAAAAAATGACCTAGCAAAATTTGAGAATATAGTAGATCCTGAGCCAATTACCGTAGGTGATATTACAATTGATCCTCTTAATAATGCTACAGGCGGAGCGTCAGATTTCTGGAAGCATAACACAGATACAGTTGACGGTATCAGCGGAAATGGTAATCCTCGTCCGTCTTCGTTGACTGGTACTCCTTCAGATAAGGACTTGCCGACAAATGGAACAGTTTTAAAACTTACATCTGCAAAGAGCGGTCAGGCAGTAGTTAACTATATGACTAATGCAGGTAAGATATTTACAGTTATTGAAGCTAAACAGGGCGAAACAACCGGATCATACTTATATCAGGTAACAGCTCCGTCAAAAGCTGCATATACATCTGATCCTATTGAGATGAAGGTTGGATACGATTATTATGTATTCGTTCCGGCTTCTAAGATTGCAGTTGGATATATCGAGTTTACACCATATATTGAAACTACCGAGGCATTTGCCGGTGATACAATTAAAGTATTGCCATCTGCAAACGATGGATATTCAGTAGACGAAGTAAGCTATACACCTGAAAACGGAAATAAAACTGTTGTTTCTCAAAATGCAGAAGGTTATACATTTAGTATGCCGGAAGCAAATGTGGAGATAAATGTTGCATTCAAAGAAGGCGCAGAGCCAAGTGAAACACCGGCTCCTACAGCAACAGCTGCACCTGCAACAGAAACACCGGAGCCAACAGAGGCACCAGCAACAGAAACTCCTGTTCCAAGTGCAACAGCAACTCCAACAGAGGCACCTGCAACAGAAACACCGGCGCCTACAGATGCACCTGTATCAACAATAGCTCCAATACCAGCAAAGGGAATGACTTTACCTAGCGGAGTTAATACAACAGATAAGTCAAGTAAGGTATATAATTGGAATGATAAAGCAACAGATGAAATGAAGGCAGTATTTGGTGATCCTTTAACAGGAGTTAATACTGAAGCTTTAGTTCCAATGGGTGCTGCAGACAGAACTATTTCAGCAAAAATAAATGTTTCAGCAGAACAGGCTGGAAGTTATAAGTTAATGGTTTTGGGTATCGAATACAGTAACAGATACTATAATGTAAAGGTTGATTCAGGAAATGCGATTGCACCTGAGAATACGAATCCAGGTAAGGTAGCATTGATAGACCCGACAGAAAGTAATTCAGACTTAACAATAACGACTTACGATTTGGGTGAACTAACAGAGGGTGAACATACAATTTCTGTAATTTCAGCTGCAAACAACAGCAGAGATTTCTTTGCAATGGGTTTTGTAAAATATACACCGGCTCCGGCAACCGAGACACCGGCTCCAACTGAGGAGCCGGCAACGGCTACTCCTGAACCGAGTGCAACAGCAGAACCTACAGAAGCACCAGCAACAGAAACTCCGGCACCATCAGCAACAGCTATGCCGATTGATGACTATATCAAAGCTAATATTGATGATGTTAACAATCAGTTAGTAGACGGAGACGTTCAATATGCACAATTGGTACCTAACTATGATAACAGTACTGTTGATGTAGAAGTTCTTGACGGAACAATAAAAAATATGAGCGTTGTAAAATCTATTGAAGCAGCTATAGGTCTCGTAAATAAGTATGACCCGGTTGCAAAGTATGCTGTTCATTATGATGGTTCTGATTATGCAACAGTAAGCGCTGCAAATGAAGCAGCAACAAACTTTGATACGGTTGATAACAGACCGGATGGTTATAAGAGCTACAATCCTGTAACAGTATTCGGAAAAGACGATTCTCCTTCAGCTATTGCTATAGGAAAAGCGGTATCAGCTTCACTAGGATTAAATACAGAACAGTTTAATAGCATTTCAACAACAGACCTTGCTACATTCTTAGGATATCTTGAAGCAAATTCAAAATATTCTGTAAATGTAACAGCTTATGGTGCAGATGGAAACTCAATCTTCACATATAAGTTTATATTTGCTGACAAACAACCAGTTCCGACTGCAACAGCAGAGCCAACAGCAACACCAGAGGCGACAGCGACAGCTGCACCAATTGTTGTAAATATGTTCGATAAGAGTGCTGTTGCAATTTCTGCTGGAAGCCAGGATACTGGATTATACTGGGATAATACTAAGAGTGGAAACATGGCTCTTATAAAATCATCGGTAGTTGGTTCGTTTGAAGGTGCTCAAGGTATCATACTTCGTGAAGGAACTAGCGGTGCAGTGTCTGTAAATGTTTATAAGACAAAGGCAACTACAGCTACTGATGTTGATGCAACTCAGATTGCAACCAGAGAAATTAAAATGACTGGTGGTTATACGCCAAATTATGATAATATCATTTCATTTGAAGATGGAACAACATTTGAAAGTGATGATAATATTTTAATAAAACTTTCAGCAATTGATCATTCAAGTTATTGTGGTAATTATAGCACTTGTACAATTTCATTTGATATGCCAAGATATGATATAGCTCTTGATACATTTGAAAACGGTGTTGCTTCAATTAACTCAAAATCTAATCCAACTGTTGCTAATGCAATAACAAAAGCGGCAGAAGGTGAACTCGTTTTTGTTACTGCAACAGCTAATGCAGATTATGAACTTGCAGATGTTCAGTATAAAGGAGCAAGTGAATCTGATTACACAAAATCTGCTAGTATTGCTGGCGCAAAAACTACAGCTGTTGCATTTGAAATGCCTGGTGAGGCGGCAACAGTTAAACCTATAATTAATGCGCTTACATATGTAACAGCTTCTATTTCCGCTGATAATGGTTCTGTAACGTTTACTGATGGAGTAGCATCAGATACAAACAGAGCTATAACAGGTAAGAATGTTTCATTTACTGTTAGTGCCAATGATGGATATGCAGTTGAATCTGTAAAAGTCATGGCAGGTAATGATGATGTTTCAAGTAGTGTTGGATTAGTTGAAAACCTTGGTGTATATTCGTTTACTACACCTTTAACAGATTTTACTGTAACTGTAAATTATATAGAAGCTAAAGCCATAACTGTTGCTTCTGTATCTAATGGTAGTGTTTCAGTAGAAAACGTGACAAGACCTGAGCTAATAAAAAAGGAACTCAATACTGCTGCTTCAGTAACATGGAAAGCCTATGATGAAACAGCAAATGCTATTGCAGCAAACGCAACAGACCCTGATCCAATTACTATAGATGGTGTCGGCGTTGTTGATTTGCCAAATAATAATGATAGTGCAACAGCAACAGATAAGAAGTGGACACGTGGTACTAGTTATAAATTTGATTCATCAATAGGTAATTTTACTGGAAGTATATCCGGTGGAGGAAATCCACGTCCGTCATCTTTTAGCGGAACTCCGAGTGCAACAAATCTTCCGGCAGCAGGTACCGTATTTGAGTTTACGGCAGCCGCAGACGGACAGATGCAAATTGCATATTTTGCAGGAAGTGGTAAGACATTATATTTGTTAGAGTCTGAACCGAATGCAGATAAAGGAACACAACTTGCAACATTTACAGGCGCAAATGCCAATGCTATTACAGACGTATTTGAAGTGAAGGCAGGAAATACTTATTATTTCTTTGGTGGAGCAACAAAAGCTCAGTATTTTGGATTTAAGTTTGTGCCTTATAATTATACAATTTTAGGTGTAGCTGGTGATACTATTAAAGTAAACGCTACTCCTGAAAGTGGAAATTATGTAGTAGATACTGTAACATATGCTACAGCAACAGAACCTAGTAATTCTATACCAGTTGTTGATAATGGTGATGGTTATACTTTTGAAATGCCTAATGATGCCGTTACAGTGAATGCAACTTTTGTTAATTCAATTATTTAACAGTTTAATAAAAAACAACCCATAAGGGTTGTTTTTTATTGATATTATTGGTGTAAATAATTGGTTATATAATAGCTATAAAAAATTTATTCGTTTATACAAAACAAATATGATAAATATGTAAACTACTAATTTAGACTCAAGATTTTTATAGTAGCTCTATTATATCAAGGGACTGCATTTGCAGTCCCTTGATTTTTATATTATTGTTACTTTAAAACATAATATTCTACTAGATATTCAGTTCAAAACTAAAAAATTTTTTTATTCTTTAATACCCTATAGCGTTTTGAAGCATAAGCTGGTTAATTCTTTCCTCTGTTAAACGGTTGTTCAGTCTTTCAGAATTTAACTGGTTATTAATAATTTGGTTGTAATACTGCATATATATTTGTTTCATTACATTATCCATTCTGGAATCCTCTATATCCAAATTATTTTGTGTTGATTCCTGACCGTTGAGTACCTCGTTCCAGTTATAATCCTGAGAATTATTGGCTTCTGTCCAGCGATAATCTTGTTCATTTTTGTCATATTTTTGTTGGTTAAAAAGTGTGTTCCAATAATTTTCATATGCCGCTTTGTCTCGGTCTGTATTTGAAGCGAGAACTGAGTTGATATTAGAAATAGTTTTGTTGTTGGCTCCATATGCGTTGCTGTAGGCTGAGTTGTAGGTGTCCAGCATGTTTTCTAATAAGTTTATGTCCGTGTTATAGCTGTCCGCATAACGTTCATATGCCTGCTGTGCAAGCTCCGGCACCATTTCTCCGAGTTTGCTCATATAGTATTGGTTGGTTTGCGCTGCGGCAGTAGCCGCGGCGGAGTTCCCATAACCGCCGGTAAGCCCCGCATAATTCGCCATAGCGTCTTGACTTGCTCTATTACCCTCAGTGAGGTATTTTTCTTTATAAGCTTGATAAACCGGATCATCGTCAGGGTCATACTCAAAGTCTTTTCGGTTCATTATAGACCTGCTCAGGTTTGTGATTGAATTTAAATAGCGGTTGTTGTACTCATCTAATATTTCGTTTGGAGTTGAGACCCCAAGGGTGTTAAAGTAATCTGATGTTAGGTCCTCAATATCGTTTTGATACGCCCATGCCTTTCCGTTTTCATCTGTATATAAGGTGTTTAGCGGTCTTCCCCCTATAGTGGCCGAGCCGTTACTGTAACCTAACGCGTCTGCTGATACTCCATATTGTCCCGCATATTTTGAATATGCGTCTGAAACCTGTACTATTGGATTATTAGACTTGGAGTAATAGCTTACCAGACTGTTCTGTATTTCAGACGGGCTCGCATATGAAACTCCGGCGTTTTCATCCATATATGATGGTTTCATCAAAGTTCGGCCGCCCAAGGTGACGGTTCCGCTCCTGTCGTCATAGCCAATCAGGTCATTGCTTATCCCCATGTTGGTCAGAGTGGAGCGGATTCCAACAGTACCGTCCTCCCTGGACGGTACTGTCTGTTTCTTTGAAAGGGAGGGGGATTTGTTTGCTGCCGCCAATTTGTTATCTGTGATATATTTATCTGATGTGTTTGGCATTTGTTCTACCTCCTGTGTATGTGATTATCTCTATGTCGTGCACTGCCGCCTGACCTGTGCCCTCAAGCATTATGCGAAAACTGTCGCATTTTTTGAATCTAACCGGCACTTTGTGAACCATAAAGCCATTGCCCTGAATCTCACCGCAAAACTTAAAATCCTCATTGTCCCAGGCTGAGTATATTTTAACTTTGGAGCCTGATTTTAAATCCAGGCGGAGATATACTGTGTTTATTCCCTTGAAATCAAAATCATCAAGGGTAAATTTTTTGGATACCACACACCAGTTTATCTCTTCATCGCTCTCTCCTGAAAATTTATATATATCGGTTTTAGTAACGCCGTAAAGATGTTTGTTATAGCGAACAAAGTCAATGAATTCCGTGTTGTCCTCTTTATGCCAAAGACTATAAAGGGGGTCATATACTAAAAGCTCGGTACCGTTTGAGTTTCCGGCGCAGGCATAGTAACGCTGTCCGTCGGTTCCGCTTTTACAAGTGAAATAGTTGGTTTTTATACAACTGCTGATTTTCTCAGGTTCACCGCCGCTGTACTCATAAAAGCCGTCGGCTCCCATATAGTAAAGTATGCCGCCGAGTTCAGCAATGCTTTTTCCGTCTATTGCACCGCCGCAGGTTTGCTTGGGTATAGAAAAATTTTGCGGTGAGTCTCCGTAGATGTGGTGTATATAGTTGCTCTTAAAAGCGACGACGGCTGTTCTGTAGCTGACTATACCTGTAAACTCGCCGGCAGTGCCGATTTCACTGTACCAGCTGTCATCTGCTAGACCCCTAAAGGAATTAAAATTGAAACAATCGCCTAGTTTGGACGCATATATGTATTCGCCGCTGGTTCCTGTTCCAAACAGACGGTTATTATGAACGCATGCCCAGCTGATATCAGGAATACTTATTTCAATAGTCACAGAATTGCTGTCAGTAGTGTTTTTGAATAGCCCGTAACTGCCGTTTTTAGTATATAAAAGAAGTGAAAGTTTAGATGTTGTGGCCTCGTCAACTACCGCACTGACTATTTGGCTGTCAGAAGCATAATCTTTTTTTGAGTTTATTACATGGGTGTTGTTTTGGTCTTCACTGCAGCCGCTTATGATTACACTGTCTCCTACCTTAAAAATGTCGTCAAATTCCGCGCCGCTTTTCTGTATATAAGCAGTATATACTCCGCTTATTTCATTATGACTTGAGTAAAATTTTGCGTCTGTAACAGTAATCTGACGTCCCATCTTCTTTAACTCATTCCCTATTTCCCCAGTGTCAGGGTCAGGAAGATACCTATAGTACACCTTGTCAGGGAAAATACATATGTTCCCATTAAAGTCCACTATAGATTTTTCACCGTCCAAGAGCTTAATGTTTGTGACAGAGCTGCCCTTGTAGTAAAAATAGTTTTCTGCTACCCCTGTGAATGAGTCAAGACTTCCCGGCTGGTATTCCGGAGCCGTAACCGCTGATATTCCGTTTAAAGAAACAATGTGTTCTCTCGGTTTACGCGGCGAGGCGGCAGGAATAGAATCGGATGACATATTATACATTTCAGACATTTGTCTGTCGTCAATTTTTTCTCTTTGATCATATCCAAAGAAGTTTAAAATATCCACTTTTTTTGTGTTGCTGCTTGTGGACGAACCGCTGGGCGGCAGATACATATTCCTCACCTCCTACCAGAAATTTTTGAACCTTGCCAAATCGTTCAAGGGATTTCTGGTTTTATAATCTTTTTTGTATTCGCTGTACAAATTGTTGTATTGGGTCATATGGGCAGAATACGCGTCGTAATCATGCTGATAGAGCGCCATTTTTGCCAAAATATATTCTATATACAGTCTGTCATATGGAGGGTCTGCCTCTGTTTCGTCGTCTATGACGCGCCGAATTGCCAAATGTGCCGCGGTTTGCGGAGTAAATATATCATCTGTAAGATAGACTGCTTCACCGTCATTTTGATATACATAGCTATCCAGGCAGGAGTCCCAGTTGGGTTCATCATCTAAGTTTTCGAGAAGTACGCATTCTATGTTGTCCCCCTCAAAAAGTGGAAGCTCAGAGCCGAATATGATATTCTCACTCAGTTTATAAGTACCTTTTACCTCAATGTTTCTGATGTTATCAGGCTTGGTGAGATACACTAGTTTAAGTATTTTAGGAGCTGAATTGCTGAATGCTGAGGTCAGTGAACCGCATAGATGAGGCAGGCTTCTTAAATCTGCTTTATCTATTAACTTACCTGCCACATACGCAGCTTCAATATCGTCAATAGAAATATCGTCAGGCAGTTCAAATTCATCAGGGCATGTTACTAAAGTTTCAATAACGGAGTAATATTTTTTTATGTCCCGTCTTAAAGCGAGTGAAACTTCGTCGCACCAGTGCAGCTTTTCACTGAAAGTAAATTGATTAGGGCTGAGAGCGTCTGCAGCTGAAATTGCGTTTATGATTTTCATGTATCCACCTGCCCTCTAAGCCTCTTTAAGGCTTTCAATATATTTTTCAGCCTCAATTTCCTGTTTATTACTTCTTTCAATGGCGAGAGCAACACTTCTAGGAACCATTACTTCAACGCCGCGTTTAATTTGATAATTGGTTCCGTTAACGGTAACGGTCAAATCGTCTTTTTTCTTCCAGTTATCTTTAATTAATGTCACAGGGACAGGTTCATTATAAAATTGTTCAAGTTCATCTGTAACAGTTTGTTTTGTATTTGCCATGTTTACCTCCTAATAGCTGCAAGTTGTTTCAACTCTAACCATAAACTCCGGAGAGAGTATTTCTGCTGTCTGAGTTGCTTTCCATCCGACAGTGCTTCTCTGGTCGAGAGGGTCTCCGGTTCCTGCGCTTCCCTTCTGTTTGATTATTGTCTCAAGGCCGCCGCCTGTTATATTAGTAACCCCATAAGCATTCTGACCAATAAATAGAGTAGAGTATATGTCCCTGCCGTCCTTTCCGGCTCCTGCCGGATATATAGTTGTTCCAGGAACAATAGTAGCGCTTGGAGTTTCAGACAGCGTGATGCTTGCGCTTCCGGCGCTTCCGGCTGCCGCTGAGATGATAGAGTAGTCAAATCCGTTTATCTGTACAGCTTTGCCGGACAGAGCAGCAGCGTCCTTTGCGGCTATTTCTTCTGAAACAGTAATGGTTTTACCGTTAACCTTTGCAACAGTAAGGCTTTCAGGGTCTCCGGTCTCGATGTTTTCAACGGTTCTGAGCGGAGCTGCCCTGAATATTTTAGCTTCTGTGGACTCAACGAATACAACGCCATGAATTTTGCCTATTGTGCCGTTGTACCAGTCTTTTGGGTCAACATTCTGCTTTATTTCTTTCCAGTCCGGGTCGTTTGTCAAATCGTTGGCAACATCAGGGTGAATTATAGCCACGTAACAGCCGTCTTTCATTGGCTGAGCGTTATTGCGTTTCAGTGTTGCTACAGCTCTTTTAACAGCCGCCACATTTAAATAATCGTTATCCTCATAGTTTTCAGCACCGCCTACCAGCAGATTTCGGTCAGACTTGCCGTTTCCGTACTGCACATTGGTTCCGGCATTTACCTTTTCTCTTATTACTGTGTCAAGAGTTCTTCCTGCCTGATCGCCTAAAACATTTTGTGTTTCTACTATAACGTTGTCAATAGCGGACAGGGTTAATATGTCAGAGAGTGTAACATAATCACCGTATTGGTCAACAGTGGATTCAACTGTTGTGACATTGAGCTGGTTGCCCTTAGGCGTTACTCCTTCGGTTAAAGGTTTGAGCGCTTTAGGCAGCGGGCTGAATCTGCGGAATTCAATAGTCTTTCCTGAACCCTTTGGGATAGGCTTGTTCTGTCCGAACTGTCCATGAACCAGTTTTGGGCTGGCAAACCTAATCATCTGTCTGTCGTAATACGCTTTCAATTCAGGAGTAACGTTATTTCCAAGATTATTGGTTGATGTAGTTTGTGTATTATAATTTATACTCATTTATTATCCTCCTTGTGTTTACTTATTTTATAAACTCTTAAAATGAAATTTTTTCACCGTTTCTGACTCTCTTAACTATTTCGTCAAGCTCATCGTCAGTTAATTCCTCAGGGTTCTTTTTAACCATAGCTCCGCTTCCTGCCTTGCCTGTACCGTTCTCGGTGATTCGCCTTTCGGCGGACGGCTTTTCTCCGCGGCTGCGGTACTGGGAATCACCGTAGTTCTGTTCTTCCCTATGACAGAGATAGTAGGCGTCTTCAATGCTTAGTCCATTTCCCCAAACATAATTGCAGAATTTAGGGTTTTGCATTTCACGTCTCATATCAAAATTAGGATTTTTTTCTGAAAATTCCTTGACCTGAGCGTCAATTTCTGAAGTTCTTTTATTGATATAATCCTGCAAATCCTGCTGGTCTTCACCGTATCCGGCAAACTGCCCCATTTGCTGGGCGTTTTGATAACCGCCTGGATATTCCGCCGTTTGAGGCTGACCCATTTGGGTGTTTTGGTAACCGCCTTGATAACCTGCCGTTTGTGACTGCGGTGGGGTATAGTCGTTTCCTTGTTCCCTATATCCGCCGGCCGCCGGCCTTTGTCTTTTGTTTCCGAATCCGAGCATATTTTTGCTCCTTTCATATTTTATTTTGTGGAGATTAAGTGTCTTCCACAATTAAAATTATAATAAAAATATAGTGCAAACGCGTGCCATTAAATTAGTGTACATTATTACTAAAAAAAATGTATTTTTTCTTCTAGAAAAGGCTATATTATTAGTAAAAATGAATGAAAATGATTATAAATGCTTGTTTGTGAAATATTTATGACCGAAAACGCTTGACAATGATTGAAAATGGTGATAATATTACGGTGTAAGATAAATAAATGAAAAATGAAGCTTAAAAATCAAATCTTAAAAATGAAAAAGAGGGGTTGACAGGTCATGCTTACGCAGGAGCGTCATAATAAAATATTGGAACTGCTCACAAAGCAGGATACGGTCACAGTCGGCGAGTTATCACAAGGGTTAGAAACTTCAGAATCAACTATCCGAAGGGATTTGGTAACTTTAGACAAAATGGGCAAGGTAAAAAAGGTGCATGGAGGAGCGGCGGCTATTCATATGGTGAGCACTGTTTTTGAAGAGGATGTCACTACAAAATCAGCACTGAATGTTACTGAGAAGGAAGCGATAGGCAGAGTTGCAGCCGGGCTTGTTACTAATGATGATTTTGTTTTTATAGACGCCGGAACAACGACGGCGGCAATGATTGATTTTATTTACGACAATGTCAGAGCCACTTTTGTTACTAATGGTATAGTTCATGCAAAAAAGCTTATTCAAAAAGGGCTTAAAGCCTATATTATAGGCGGACAGATAAAACTTACAACCGAAGCGGTTGTTGGAACAGAAGCTATAAATAATTTGAGAAAATATAATTTTACAAAAACTTTTATAGGAACAAACGGTATCAGTGTTAAAGGCGGATACAGCACTCCTGATGTTGAGGAAGCTGCCGTAAAGTCAGAGGTATTAAAAAGAGGGAGAAACAATTTTATTTTAGGTGACCATACCAAATTTGACAAAGAATATGCGGTAACATTTGGTATACTTAAAGACGCTTGTATAGTTACTGATGAGCTTGAGGATAATGAATTTAGGGAATACGCGGTTGTTAAGGAGGCTTTTGCATGATTTATACAGTGACATTTAATCCGGCTGTAGATTATGTTATACATCTGGAAGATATAGAACTTGGCGCTGTTAACAGAACCGAGAGCGAAGAGATATTTTTTGGAGGAAAAGGCATAAATGTTTCTACTGTGTTAAGTAATTTAGGCGCTGAAAATATTGCGCTTGGGTTTATTTCGGGATTCACTGGGAAAGCTATTGAGAGCGGTCTTAATAAAAACGGTATAAAAACCGATTTTATAGAGCTTGAAAATGGTATCACAAGGATAAATGTTAAGATAAAATCAAAAGAAGAGACTGATATAAACGGTCAGGGCCCGGTTATAAGCCATGAGGCGATATCAGGGCTTCTAGATAAACTAAAAGTTTTGCAGAGAGGCGATTTTCTGATTCTTGCAGGAAGTATTCCTGCAACAATGCCGGACGATATATATGAAAAAATAATGGAGCGTTTAAAAGACAGCGGTTCCAATATTGTAGTGGACGCAACCGGAGATTTATTAAAAAATGTTCTAAAGTATCACCCGTTTTTAGTTAAGCCAAATAACCATGAGCTGGGAGAATTGTTTGGAATTGAAATTAATACTGAGGAAGAAATTATTGAATATGCGGGAAAACTCAGACAGATGGGGGCAAGGAATGTTTTGGTGTCAAGAGCTGGAGACGGCGCTGTATTGTCTGCTGAAAACGGTGAGGTTATAAAAATGGGAGTGCCGAGCGGTAAGGTTTTAAACTCAGTGGGCGCCGGAGATTCTATGGTGGCAGGATTTATTTTTGGATACTTGCAGAGCGGAGATTACAGAGATGCGCTGAAATTGGGAACTGCCTGCGGAAGTGCGACGGCTTTCTCTGCAGGTTTAGCTGAAAAAGAGAAAGTTGAAGAACTTATGAAAATCTTGTAACTTATAAATTATAAATTTTTTATATAATAAAGAAAAGGAGAGGTAAATATGAAGGTTATTGATTTGCTGAAGCCGAACGCAATCGCGCTAAACTTCAATACGGATTCCAAAGAAGCTTTGTATGATAAACTAATTGACTTGCAAAGCAAAGCCGGAAACATTTCAGACAAGGCCCAGTATAAAAAAGATTTGTTTTTGAGAGATGAAGAGGGACCTACTGCAATTGGCGATGGAGTGGCTATTCCTCACGCAAAAAGTGCCGCTGTAAAGAATCCAGGATTAGCGGCTGTGACAGTGCCTAAGGGGATTGACCTTGACGCTATGGATGGTGGAAAATCTAATTTGATTTTTATGATAGCCGCACCGAAATCAGGCGGAGATGTTCATCTTGAAGTTTTATCCAGACTGACGGTTATGCTGATGGACGAAAAATTTAGACAAAAATTGCTCAGCGCAACGTCCGCAAAGGAATTTTTAAAGTATATTGACGAAAAAGAAATTGAGAAGTATGGAAATGAACAGCCTAAGGAAAAAACGCAGGCTTCAAGCAGCACAAGCAAAGGTATTAAAATAGTTGCCGTCACAGCTTGTCCTACAGGTATTGCTCATACATTTATGGCCGCTGAGGCTCTTGAACAAAAGGCCAAAGAAATGGGAGTAGAAATAAAAGTTGAGACTAACGGCAGCGGAGGCACAAAAAATGCTTTGACAAGCCGTGATATTGCTGATGCCGACGGAGTAATTATAGCGGCTGACAAGAATGTTGAAATGGCAAGATTTGACGGAAAACATATCGTTCAGACTACAGTTTCTAATGGTATCCATAAGCCGGAAGCTCTAATAGAGAAAATAGTTAACGGTACTGCCGGTGTATACTCACATACAGGAGGAGCTGAGACTACCTCAGAAGGCGGCGACGGAGTAGGGCACTCAGTATACAAACACCTTATGAATGGTGTTTCACATATGCTTCCTTTCGTTGTAGGCGGTGGTATTTTGATAGCGCTGGCATTCCTGCTTGACGACTATTCTATAGATCCGTCAAACTTTGGTATGAATACACCTGTAGCCGCTTTCTTTAAGACGGTCGGAGGAGTAGCGTTTAACTTTATGCTTCCAATACTTGCAGGATTTATCGCTATGAGTATATCTGACAGACCCGGTCTTGCAGTAGGTTTTGTAGGCGGAGCTCTGGCAGTGGCAGGAACTACGTTTGCTTCACTTATGAATCCTGACGTAAATGTAGTATCAGCCGGATTTTTAGGCGCATTGTTCGCCGGTTTTGTGGGCGGCTATTTAACTCTCGGACTTGAGAAGCTTTGCTCTAAACTTCCGGAGTCACTTGAGGGTATAAAGCCTGTGCTGATATATCCGTTAATAGGTATTTTGGTAATGGGACTGATAATGTTCCTCTTCAACCCGATAATAGGTGGATTAAACACATTGCTGAATAGTGGTTTGAAAGCGATGAACGGCGCCAGCAAGATAGTTTTGGGATTAGTGTTAGGCGGAATGATGTCTATTGATATGGGCGGTCCATTTAACAAGGCGGCTTATGTTTTCGGAACCGCTTCAATAGCTGAAGGCAACTATGACATAATGGCAGCTGTAATGGTTGGAGGTATGGTTCCTCCTTTGGTAATAGCTCTTTGCACAACTTTCTTTAAGAATAGGTTCACGCCCAGTGAGAGAAAGTCGGGAGCTGTTAACTATATTATGGGTCTCTGCTTTATAAGTGAAGGCGCTATACCATACGCCGCTGCTGACCCGCTTCGTGTAATTCCCTCATGTATAGTAGGAAGCGCAGTTTCAGGTGCTTTGTCAATGGCGTTTGGTTGTACTCTTATGGCTCCTCACGGAGGAATATTTGTTTTCCCGGTTGTAGGAAACGTATTGGGATATATAGCAGCGCTTGTTATAGGTTCGGTTGTGGGAGCGCTCCTGCTCGCATTTTTAAAAAAGCCTTTGGGCGAAAAAGCCGGATTAGTTAAAAAAGGTGATAAAGTTACGGTAAAATAATTTAAATTATTATTGACATTGCTAAAATATAGTGATAATATTATAGTATATTTAGTGAAAATAATTAAAGGAGTGTATATTATGGTTTCAAAAACGGTTACTGTTACGGATCCTGAAGGTCTTCACATGAGACCGGCAGGAGTGTTTACCAAAGAGATGTCAAAGTTTGATTCTGATGTGACAATAAATTTTGACGGAAAGAGTTTTAATGGAAAAAGCATAATGAATGTTATTGCCGCTTGTATAAAATGCGGCAGCGAAATTGAAATAGAATGCAGCGGAAGCGACGAGACTGAAGCGCTCGAAAAGGCGGTTGAGCTGGTGCAGTCCGCAGGGTAGGTGATGAAATGTTCAAGGGAATAGCAGGCTCCGAGGGGATTGGTATAGGAAAAGTCGCAATGATAAAGGAGCAAGACTTGACCTATGAGCCAAAATCAAAATTGTCGGTTCAGGATGAAACAGCTCGTTTTGAGCAGGCGGTTCAGGAATTTACTCAGAGAACTGAGAAAATGGCAGAAGAAATGCGGAATAATGTGGGTGATAAAGAGTCTGAAATCCTGATGGGGCATGTGCTGATGATCAGCGATCCTGCGATGACAGATGAGGTCAAGGAAGGTATAAGCGGCGGGCTTACTTCCGAAGCGGCTACAGAACAAGTTTTTGAGGGTTTTGCCTCAATGTTTGAGGCTACGGGAGACGAATTGACTGTCCAGCGTGCAGCAGACCTTCGTGATATAAAGACTAGGCTGATTAAAACTCTGCTGGGGGTGGAAGAGGTGAATATAAGCGCCCTTCCTGCCGGCAGTGTGATAGTTGCCAGAGACTTGACCCCATCCATGACGGCCGGGATAATAAGGGAGAATATCTCAGGTATAATCACAGAAGTGGGAGGAAGAACTTCACACTCCGCAATTTTGGCAAGGGCTCTTGAGATTCCTGCAGTTTTAAGTATAGATAACATAACAAAAGAACTCATTGACGGTGAAGTGGTAATAGTAGACGGAACGGACGGCAGCGTGATTGCTTCGCCGGGTTCTGAAGAAGTAGAAAAGTACCGGGAGCTTAAAAAGAGTTTTGATGATGAGAAGAAAGAGCTTTTGAAACTGGCGGGCAAGCCCACAGTAACAGCCGACGGCAGGAGAGTAGAGCTTTTGTGCAATATTGGCAAGCCGGATGACTGCGCTTTAGTTATTGAGCGTGACGGTGAAGGTGTGGGACTGTTTAGAACTGAGTTCCTATATATGGACAGTAAAGAACAACCCGGTGAGGAGCAGCAGTTTGAAGCTTATAAAAAGGCCGCAATGACTCTGAAGGGAAAGCCTGTAACAATCAGAACTTTGGATGTCGGAGGCGATAAGGATATTCCGTATTTGGGCTTGGAAAAAGAAGATAATCCTTTTATGGGATTTCGTGCAGTAAGATATTGTATTAAGAATCAAGACCTGTATAAGACTCAGCTGAGAGCTCTGATGCGTGCAAGCGCCTTCGGTGATATAAGAATAATGATTCCGCTTGTCACTTGTGTTGAAGAAGTCAGAGCTGTTAAGAAGCTTGTAGCTGAGATAGCGTCTGAACTGGATCAGAACGGAGTGGCATACAATAAGGACATAAAAGTCGGAGTTATGATGGAAACTCCTGCCGCCGCTGTAATAGCTGACCTTTTGGCAAAGGAAGCCGATTTTTTCAGCATAGGCACCAATGACCTCACTGGATATACAATGGCTGCAGACAGAGGAAACGCTAATGTTGCTTACCTATATTCTGCATATAATCCGGCAGTGCTTAGGAACATAAAAAGTATTATATATTGTGGAAGGGCAGAAGGTATTGAGGTAGGAATGTGCGGCGAAGCCGCTTCTGATCCACTGTTGATACCGCTTTTGGTTGCTTTTGGACTGGAAGAATATAGTGTGAATCCGGTTTCTGTTTTGTCAACAAGAAATGAAATATCAAAATGGTCAGTAAAAGACGCTCAAAAAGTTGCAGAAGAAGCTATGGCATGTTCTACAGAAGAAGAAGTTAGAAATGTCCTGACAAAATATAGAAGATAATAAGATATATACTTATTTCTTATATTATATATACAATTAATAATATTGTATTTATTTTTAAAAGCCGCAGAAATGCGGCTTTTTTTCTCATATTGGCTATAAAATATTAAAACCGCGCATAAACTGCATTATTGTAATGTAGTTTAAAGTAAATAGCAATAAACTATATATTTTATAGGTGAAATTTTAGTTGATTTATATAAATAATGTGATATAATTAAATAAAGTTATAATGGGGTATGTTTATACAATTAAATTTTTCTGAGTGCTATGCCATGAACTCAAAAAATTTTTTTGTTTTTAAAATAAAGTATAAAGTTATTCAATAATCGACATTTCTTTTTTTACAATAGATATTTTGATTAGAAATATAATTGTAGATTGATTGCGTATTTAATAGAATGATTTTCAAAACGTCAGGAGTGAGCAGCTAATGAGAGATATGAAAGAGCAGCTGAGCTATTGTAAAAAAAGACATTTATTTAAGTTTGGCGATATTCACAGAGTGTGTAAATCTGTTGGTGCATGGGCAGTAATTTTATTTATCTTTCTTTCATATTGTCCGGCTGTGGTTGCTGAAGACGTGGAAGAGACAGTTTTGACTGTTGCGTTTCCTGTCAGTCCGGGAATAAATGAGGTTTATGAAGATGGAACTTATGGCGGATGCGTTTATGATTGGCTTAGAGAAATTTCTAAGTATACCGGCTGGAAATATGATATAAAAACCGCAGATGAATCAAATGATGAAGCGACCACTGAATTACTGGACGGAATGATTGAAGGAAAATATGACATCATGGGCGGAATGTTTTATCAGGAGGAATACGAGCAGTATTTTAACTATCCGAAATATATTATGGGTTCAAATTATTCACTCTTGATGTACCAAAAGGATAACAGTGATATTAAAGGTTATGATTACAACACTCTTAACGGTAAACGCATAGGAGTTTTTGGCAAAGCGGCCAGTAAAATAGAACGGTTAAAAAAGTTTATTGAATATAATAATTTAACTTGTGAGCTTGTGTATTATGATGATAGGGAATTATACGAAAAATGTATCGATTCGGGAGATGTCGACCTGATTTACGGCAGTGACGTATATATGAAAGACGGGTATAATGTTGCCGTTAAACTTGACAGCGACCCGTATTATTTGGTTACGTCAAAAGATAAGCCTGAATTATGTGAACAGTTATCAAAGGCGATGGAAGAAATTTATGCTGCGAATCCAAATTTTGCAGAGGAACTCTATAATAAATACTTTCCTGATAAATATATAAATTCCATAACTTTTACTGATGAAGAAGATAAATTTATAAAGGAATGCGGAACTTTAAAAGTTGCTGTTATAAGAGACCGTTATCCTCTGTTTTATGAGAGCGATGGGAAAAAAAGCGGAATCGTACCGGAATGTTTGAAACTAATTTCTAATCGGACGAATCTTGATTTTGAATATGTGTATGCTGATACATATAGTGAACTTGTTGAAATGGCAGCATCCGGAAAGGCGGATATAATCGGAGCCTTTATGAATGACGATACATCTGCGGATGATTTGGGGCTTATAAGAACTGCCGGATATGCTGATTTAGACTCAATTATTTTGAGAAATAAACAAAGTTTTGACAAACAAGACGGTCTTACGATGGCTGTACCCGAAACTCTATCCTTAAAGACTACGGGAAAAAACGATTCTATTATCAGGTATCCTAAGTATGAAGACTGTATGGAAGCTGTAAACAATGGCTTGGCGGATTATACAAGAATGCCTGCTTCTTTTATAGAAGGTTTTTATACAAAGGATTATTATGCTAATATGACCATTGTAGCAGATACAAATATTCAGGAAACACTGACTCTAGCAATGAAAGCTCCTGCAAATGTGCAAATGTATTCTGTCCTGAGTAAGGCTGTTAATAGTTTTAACGATGAGGATAAAGCCCATATTGTGTCACAGCCAAATTTAAGTTTACCTGACGGTGTAGTTACACTTAAAACTGTCCTTTATACTAATCCTGTTCTCGTGATTGGTATATGTGTCGGTTTTGTGTTTATTTTGTCCTTAATGGCTGTTTTGTTTATATTCTACAGTATGCGTACAAAAATGATGGCTGTAAAGCTTGAAAAAGCGGAGGAGACCAGCCGGGCAAAATCAGACTTTTTATCCAGAATGTCGCATGAGATACGAACGCCTATGAATGCTATAATAGGGCTGACAAATTTGGCAATATTAAGCAGAGACGCGACTCCCGCATTAAAAGAGGATTTAAATAAAATTGATTCATCCGCTAAATTCCTTTTGTCTATTCTTAATGATGTTTTGGATATGTCTAAAATTGAAAGTAAAAAAATGACGGTTGAAAATTTGCCTTTTGATATGTATGAATTAATTGAGCAGATAAAAATTATGTTCGTCCCACAGATAAGCGAGAAGAATTTAAATTTTGACGTAACTTGTGAACTTGAAGATACATGTTATTTAGGGGATAAAATGCGTATAAATCAGGTGCTTGCGAATTTGATGTCTAATGCTTGTAAGTTCACCGACAGAGGGGGCAGTGTTTGGCTGTCAGTTACAGAGTCAAGAATTAACGAGAATAAATCAAAGCTTAAATTTAGTGTAAAAGACACAGGCGTGGGTATAAATGAGAAAGATATTGATAGGGTTTTCAATTCTTTTGAACAGGCGGAAGGAAGTAATTTAAGAGCTCCCGGAACAGGACTAGGTCTTTCTATAAGTAGCAGTCTTGTAAGTTTAATGGGAGGAGATTTAAAAGTAAAAAGTGAGCCCGGCAAGGGTTCGGAATTTTATTTTATCATAGAACTTCCAATATATAGTGGCAAATTGAGTGAACCAAATAACGTAGCTGATAAAACAAAAAATATTGTTTTAGATGAAAATATTTTGAAAAATATGCGTGTTCTGTTAGCAGAAGATAATGATATAAACGCCGAAATTGCCACAGAGCTGTTAAAAATGAAGCAAATATCCGTGGATAGAGCTCCAAATGGACAGGAGGCTGTCAATATGTTTGCAAAAAGTTCGGACGGCGAATACAGTGCTATTTTGATGGATATAAATATGCCTGAAAAAGATGGATTGACTGCTGCAGCTGAAATTCGCAAAATGAATAGAAAAGACTCGGCTGAAGTTCCTATTTTGGCAATGACCGCAAATACATTTAAAGAGGACAGAGAGAAAGCGGCAGAAGCTGGAATGACAGGATTTTTGCCAAAACCATTTGACGCTGAACAGCTTTATAAAACATTAACAGATTCAATCTTAAAAAAGTAAAAATTAAGCCCGCTGCCTAAAGGCTGCGGGCTTTTTTCGTGGAGCCGATAAGCGGAATCGAACCGCTGACCTATTCATTACGAGTGAATCGCTCTACCGACTGAGCTATATCGGCAACAACGATAAATATTATATATTATTTTGTTTAAAATGTCAAGTGCAATTTTTAGATGTCAAAATCAGCTTATTTTAGAAATTTATAAAGTTATTCGTCCAGCTTGTCTTTAACATAGTTGGACACAAGTTCTTCCAAGATTTCATCGCGTTCCAGTTTGCGGACCAAACTTCTTGCGCCGTTGTATGACGTTATATAAGACGGGTCACCTGACAAAATATATCCCACGATTTGATTTATAGGATTATATCCTTTTTCAGACAGCGCTTGGTATACAGACAGTATTATTTTTTTAGGGTCAGCACGTTCTGTTTCAACATTAAATTTAACTGTTTCCTGATTTTCCATAGTTTTCACCTGCCTTTATATTAAATATATTATATTGATTATCTAAGTTCAGCGCCTAAGCAATTTTTAAGTTTTTCAAGTATATTATTTAGGACGTCATTTATTTCGTTATCAGTAAGTGTTCTGTCAGGAGCTCTAAAGGTTAGAGAATACGCAACGCTCTTTTTATTTTCTCCTACCTGCTGTCCTTCATATACATCAAAGAGTTTATAACTTTCTAAAATTCCGTGTTTTGTGTCATTTAATATTTTCTCTATTTTGCCAACGCTTATTGACTTATCTATAACCAGCGCAATGTCACGGTTTGAAGCCGGGAATTTTGGAAGAGACTTATATTCTCTTTCGAATGTTGAAAATTCCATTATGGTGTTAAAATCCAGCTCTCCGCAATATATATCGGTGTCAAGCTTAAAGTTCTCGGCTATGTCAGGGTGAAGCTGACCGATTGTTCCGATAATTTTTCCGCCCGCGCATATTTTAGCACATCTTCCCGGATGGTATGCCGGCGACTCTGTGTCGGCTTCAAACTCAGCGTTTTTGATACCAAGGTCATCAAGAAGATTTTGCACTATTCCTTTAAGATCAAAGAAATCTACATCGCCGTACATACCCAGCGCCACAACAATTTTCTCGTCAGGAAGTTTTTGATTTTCAACCGGAATATAGGTCATACCCAGCTCAAATATTTTTGCTTTCGGAACCCGGCGGTTATAATTAATCTTTAAAGTTTTGATTACCGACGAGAGCATATTGGTTCTCATGATACTGTTTTCTTCGCCAAGAGGATTGATTATTTTGACAACATTATCGGCCGGTACCTTTGTCATTTCAAATTCCTTGGGGTCAATAAAAGAGTAAGTCATGGTCTCATACATACCATATGCAGTCAGAAGCTCTCTTATGCAGTCTTCGGTTTTTTGTTTAAGTGTTTTTCCGCCGATTGTTACTCTTCCCTTCATCATGGTAGTAGGAAGATTGTTATATCCATATATTCTGGCAACTTCTTCGGCTATATCCGCCATTGTTTCGATATCTCCGCGGAATGTCGGAACTTCAACATTTGAACCGTTAACCTCAAATTCCAGTCTCTTTAAATATTCAGCCATATCAGAGGCCGGTATATCAGTCCCCAAAAATTTGTTCATTTTTTCAGGTTCAAAAGGCAGAACTGTTTTAGTCTTTTTGATTGGATATATATCTATACAGCCTCCTATAACTTCCCCGGCGCCCATTTCCTCAATCAGTTCACAGGCACGGTTTATAGCGTTTAAACAGTTTTCAGAATCAAGTCCCTTTTCAAACAGAGCTGAAGCGTCAGTTCTCATTCCCAAAGATTTTGCTCCACGCCTTACAAGTATAGGATTAAAGTTCGCGCTTTCAAACAGAACGGTTGTGGTAGTATCGGTAACTTCAGTGTTGGCTCCGCCCATGACTCCGGCCACGCCTATTGCCCTTTTTTCATCAGCTATTGTTATCATACCGGATTTCAGTTCTCTCGGCTGTTCGTCAAGAGTTTCAAGCGTCTCACCGTCTGACGCGTCTCTGACTATTATTTTTTTGCCTTCAATATTATCTAAGTCATAAGCATGCATCGGCTGACCATATTCAAGCATGATATAGTTTGTTATATCTACAATGTTATTGATAGACCTAAGACCACAAGCAGTCAGTCTGCGCTGAATCCACTGGGGCGATGGGCCGATTTTTACATTCTTAACAGCTCTTGCCGTATAGCGCGGACAGATGGAGGGGTCGGCAATTTCAACCTTTGCATAATCATTAACGTCTTCATTGTTTCCTGTTGGTTTTATTTCAGGTATTTTAAACTCTCTGTTAAAGGTTGCGGCGCTTTCGCGGGCAAGACCGATGATGCTCATACAGTCAGGTCTGTTGGAGGTAATCTCAAATTCAGCAACGCTTTCGTTAAGACCCAAAGTTTCGGTTATGTCCTCGCCTATAGGTGTATCATCCGGTAAAATCAGTATTCCGGAAGCACGTTCCTTTGAAATGCCCAATTCATCAGTTGAACACATCATACCATAACTCATAACGCCTCTTAGCTTACCCTTTGTGATTTTAATACCGCCGGGAAGTGTGCTTTTATGTTTTGCAACAGGAACAACAGCGCCTTCAAATACGTTGGAAGCTCCGGTAACTATCTGTATATCCTCGTCTTCTCCGACGTTTACTTGGCAAACAACCAGCTTGTCTGCGTCTGGATGTTTTTCAATTTTGTCTATTTTCCCAACAACAACGTTCTTAAACTCTGCACCGGGGTTTTCAATGCCCTCAACTATAGAACCGCTCATGGTTAGTTTGTCTGCATACTCTTTCTCGCTGATGCCGTCTGTATTCATATAATCCTTTAACCAGGATAATGGTAAATTCATACTTGTTTCCTCCTAAATATTAGAACATTGGTTCTCAGTAAACTTCTGAACCTGCTTCGGGTTTTTAAATATAAGTATTTGTTTCCCCGGATATTTCCTGCCGGCTTCATCAAGACGGCGGAGGTATTTTTTTCTGTTTTTCCTTCCTTTGTGAAGTACCCAGCTTACAAATTCAAAATCAATTTTTTCATCGCAGCCTTTACCCATATCTTCACGGGTTCTGCCTTTGTAGTTAAAATAGCGTTTGAGTATTCGTTTAAAACATAAAAATCGGTTAAAGTCCAAAAATATAATAGTATCCGCCAGCTCTAATCTTTTATCATATAGAACCTTTGAATAATTTCCATCGATTACCCATTTATCTTGATTCAGCACATTTTGAAGAGTCTCAGACTCAATTTCAGGAGTATTTTCCACCCAGCCCGGAAGCCAGTGGAGCGAATCAAGATGCGTAGGGGTCGTCCCTATTTTATTAGCTATAAACCGAGCCAAAGTAGATTTTCCTGCGCCTGAAAATCCAATTATCATTACGCGTTTCATAATTAAAATTGCTTTAAGAACCCGAGATCGTTTTCATAGAACAATCTTAAATCGTCTATACCATATCTGAACATAGCAACACGCTCAAGACCTATTCCAAAAGCGAAACCTGAGTATTTCTCAGGGTCTATATTGCAGTTAGCCAAAACTTTGGGATGAACCATACCGCATCCAAGTATCTCTATCCAGCCTTCGCCTTTACATATTCTGCAGCCTTCGCCTTTACAGCTGAAACAAGATATATCAACCTCTGCACTAGGTTCGGTGAACGGGAAATGATGAGGGCGGAATCTAACTTTTGTGTCCTCTCCATAAAGTCTCTTTATAAACACTTCAAGAGTACCTTTTAAATCTGCCATAGTTATGCCTTCGTCCACAACCAGCCCTTCAACTTGATGAAAAACTGGTGAGTGTGTGGCGTCAACCGCATCGCTTCTATATACTCTGCCCGGTGAAACTATACGTATGGGGGGCTGCTGTTTTTCCATAACTCTAACCTGAACTGAAGAGGTCTGTGTTCTAAGCAAAGTATCTTCATTGATGTAAAATGTATCCTGGGTATCTCTTGCAGGGTGGTCAGGCGGAAGATTTAAAGCCTCAAAATTATAGTAATCCAGTTCAACTTCAGGACCTTCGGCTATAGTGAAACCCATTCCTATAAATATATCCTTTAAGTCATTTAAAACAGTAGTAATGGGGTGCTTTTTCCCGTGTTCGGGTCTGTTGCCAGGCAGACAGACGTCAATGGTTTCAGAAGCGAGTTTTTTGTCTTTTGCCAGCTTTATGAGAGCTTTACTCTTTTCCTCAAGTATTCCTTCGATAAAGCCTCTGACCTCATTGGCTAACTGTCCTATAACAGGGCGTTCCTCCGGCGTAAGTTTGCCCATACCCTTCATCAGAGATGTGAGCTCGCCTTTTTTGCCAAGATATTTGACTCTGAGATTCTCAAGCTCAGTCAAATCCAGTGCTTTTTCGAGCGCTGACTCGGCGCTGGTTTTGATAGCGCTAAGCTGTTCTTTCATATATATAATACCTCCCATATAATTATACAACGTTATTTCAAATAATTTTAACACACAATTCCTAATATTTCAAGGCTTTTAAGGTATTTTTTAAGTATGCAAGTTTATTTTACTGTGATTTTAGCTTGTGTTTTATACGGTTTTGGTGTATTATTATTCCAATAGATACCTTAGGGGGAATCATAAATGAAGAATATTTTAAAATTTGCCGGTGCTGTGATTGTAGTTCTGATGTCGTGTATAACATTAGTATTTGCGGCAGGACAAGCCCAGCCGGAAGTAACGGTGAAAAATCAAAACGGATTGACATTAAGAAATGATGTTTTTTCGTACTCAGATAAGTTTATAACAAGTGAAATTAAGAATACTGACAGTGCGGATTCTTCTGAGGTGCTATTAATGGCAGCGTATGATGAGGAAGATAATATCATAAGTATCAGCAGTACCGGTGATTTAAATATTGCTCCGGGGGAAACGGCAGAATGCGTTCTTAGTTTGGACAGTGCAGATAGAACTGTAAAATCAGTACGAGTCTTTGTTTGGAGAGATTTTGAGAGTGCAGAACCTATTTCGGAGATGATAGTACTCACTAACGAACTTTATACTTACAGAGATGATGCAAATTCAGTTTTTGTATCTGTTGAAGGAAGTGATTCAGACGGAGACGGAACGTTTGCAAAGCCATTCAGAACGGTTGATTTTGGTGTGTCAAAATTGTCGCCTGGAAAAACCCTTTATCTTATGGAGGGAACCTATAAAGAAAATATATATGTGGGCGTAAAAGGCACAGTGGCAGAGCCGATAACAATAAAGGCGGCTCCCGGCGCGCATGCGGTGATAGACGGAGGCGGAAAGCTGAACGAGAATATAATTGAACTTGAGTCTTCGTCAAGCGATATTATAATATCAGATTTAGAGCTTCAAAACGGCTGGGGCGGAATATACAGCGAAAATTCAACCTCTAAATCAGGAAAGAATTTTGCGGTATGCAATAATAAAATACATGATATAGACGGCAATAATGACGATACCTTTGCAGTGGTCTTTTATGCTAAAAATGTAAACCCGGTAACAAATGTGATTATTGACGGGAATGAAATATATAACTGCAAAACTTATACGAGTGAAACGGTTACTCTAAACGGAAACGTGGATGGTTTCAGAGTGTCTAATAATATAATTCATGATTGCAATAATATAGGTCTCGACGCGATAGGCTATGAGGGAACATGCAAAACAAAAGAACTGGACTGTGCCAGAAACGGCGTGTTTAGAGATAATACTGTTTATAATGTTTCAACCTATGGCAATGAGGGTTATAAAGATGGTTCAGGTTACGACTTGTGCTGTGCGGGAATATATATTGACGGAGGACATGATATTGAAATATTAGATAATAATATCTATAATTGTGATATAGGAGTTGAAGTAGCCAGTGAGTCTACACGGGCGCCGTATAATATATCATATAATGTGTCTGTAAATAATAATATAATTTCTGAGTGCAAGGGTTTGGCAGGAATTTGTTTCGGAGGTTATGATAATAAGGTTGGCTGGACAAAACAGTGCGATTTTGTTAATAATACCTTATATAATAATATTGTCGGGATAATGGTGCAGCAGGCAGAAGATAATATAATATCACAGAATATAATTTACGGCGGAGAGAATGGACTTGTATTTTCTTTTGCAGACGAGGACGGAAAACTTGTTTATAAAGGTGTTGGTCCGTATAATGACACTAACAATTTTGGAGCAAACTATTGGTATGACCCGAATAGTGTTTCAGGGTATAACTGTTGGTTTGATATGCTTCCGGCGGAACAGCTTTCTAAACAGATAACCGGTGTAGACCCTAAATTTAAGTCTCCTAAGCAGAACAATTTTTCTACTGAACTGAATGCGCTGGGTTATGGAGCTATAAGATAATTTTAAATAATAAAACTATAAATTATGTCAGAAAGATGGAGAGATGATGAATAATATTTTAATGTATGTATGGCTTTTGGTGGGTTTTTTCTTATTAATAAAAGGAGCAGATTTGTTTGTTGACGGCACTTCATCAATAGCGAAGCTTCTAAAAGTACCAAGTATAATAATAGGACTGACTATTGTTGCTATGGGAACCAGCGCGCCGGAGATGGCGGTAAGCGTGGGTGCAGCTATAAAGGGTCAAAATGATATAGTAATAAGCAATGTGCTGGGTTCAAATATATTCAATCTTTTGGTAGTGGCAGGAGGCTGTGCGGTCATAAAGAGTCTTCCGGTGTCAATTGATTTGCGGAAAAGAGATTTCCCGTTTTCTATTGGTATAGCTGCTCTTTTGCTTTTCTTTTGTTTAAATAGTTTGATAATTGGGGGAAAAGGTTTTACTATCAACAGAACAGAGGGCATAATTCTTTTTGCCGGACTTATGGCGTATCTTGGATTTTTAGTATACTCAGCTGTAAAGGGCAGGACAGGCCTTCCCGGAGACGAAGAAATAAAGACAATGTCGCCTCTTAAAAGCGTTTTTTATACAGCTTTAGGTATTGCAGGAATAGTGGTGGGCGGAGACTTGGTAGTGGATTCCGCAAGTGATATAGCCGCCGCTTTTGGTTTGAGCCAGACAATAATAGGACTGACTATTTTGGCTGTGGGGACATCTCTTCCTGAGCTTGTGACTTCTTTGGTGGCGACGCGGAAGGGTGAAAATGATTTGGCAATGGGTAATGTTATCGGTTCTAATATTTTTAATATATTAGGTGTGCTGGGATTATCCGCAGCTGTCAGTCCTGTTAAAGTTTCGGGATTCTCCGTTATAGATTTAAGTTTGTTCATTGGATTCTGCTTGATAATTTACCTAGTCACGTATTTTAGAAATAAGATAGAGAGACTTCCAGGTATTTTAATGGTGTTGACATATCTTGGATATATGACATATGCTGTTATGCGTGAAGTATTTTAAGTAAAATAAATATAAGGAGAGATTTCATGAAGAGAAAAACATTTTATATCATAGCAGGAGTTTGGTTTGCTATGATAGTCTTGATATTGCTGGCTTGTTATACTCCGATTGTTGACCCAGTAACTCAGGAAGAAGTAAAAAAGTACATGGTTTTGGCGATTTGTGTAGGAGCTTTGGCGCTTATGCTTATTAGAAGAAAGGTAAAAGACGACAATGACAGGAGTTAATGGCCTTTTTTAGAGATTAATATCTCCGAAGTTACAGCGATATAAAAAATTTTATATATTTTTCTTATTAGGGAACTGTTTATGACAAATTTTGCCTTGTAACTTGTTTATAATACTTTCGTAATGAAATGTTAATGCGGTTACGGAGGTATTTATTATGAGAAACACAGAATTGGTGTCTGTTGAGACTTCTCTGCAGGTACAGCAAAAAAAGCGGAAAGGAATCGATTTAAAATTTTGGGATATTCCGGTGCGGCTTTTGGGCTTATTGTTTGCGGGGGCAATGCCTATAAGCGGAATGGCGCCGTTTGGTTTGTCTTTTTTGACGCTTGACCGAAAGTTTTCACTAAAAAGCGTCATTAATTTGATTTTTGTGTCTGTTGGCTATCTGCTTCTTTTTGATTTTGAACTTGCTTTAAGATACATATCTGCTTGTGTTATTTTTGAGACGGTTTTATTCGTTATAGAAAGAAACGAAAAACCGTCTTTGTATTTCGTTGCTATTGTTTCAGCGGCAGCCTTGTTTCTTTGTGAGTTTGGCGTTTTAATGTGGACAGGCTTTACGGTTGCGGGTCTAATACTTATAATTTGCGATACAATGCTTATGGCAGTCGGAGTGATGGTGTTTGACAGAAGTAGGGATGTTCTGCTTGAAAATAAGTTTTTGTCGCGTTCACTGCTGACAGATGAAAAGATAAGCTTATGTATAATGGCAGGTGTGATTTTGCTCAGTACAAAGTCAATCACTGTTTTGGATACGTTTAATATATCTAACTTTTTGGCATGCGTTTTAATCGGGGTAGTGTCTTTGTCAAGACATGGTCTGACTCATGGCGCCGTTGCGGGAATATGTTCCGGGATTATATTAGGAATCGGCGGTTTATTTCCGGAGTTTGTGGCAGTACTCACAATCTGCGGCCTGCTGTGCGGTGTTTCAGCTCAGTTCGGAAGAAAGGTTGTTTGCCTTTGTCTTGGTGTATGCGGTTTAGGGATAATGCTGTATATGGGTATACCCGGCGGACAAACGCATATACCAAATATATATGAGTTGGTTTTGGCGGCGGCTGTTGTGTACTTTCTTCCCAGAAAGGCTGTTATAATAGGTGAGAAAGTAACTGATTTTAATGTTGACAATTCAGACGATACTGAGCGTTTTAGAATGTATGTTACTGAAAAACTTATGTGTATATCTGATTCGTTCTATGATATTTCAAAGACATTTGATTCAATGTCGGACAAGCAGACAGGCATGGATATGAGTGATATCTCGCTGCTGTTTGACACGGCGGCGGATAGAGTGTGTAAAAACTGTGAGAGAGCGAATTTTTGCTGGAAAAAGGATTTTAATGCTACATATGCAGCTATGTTTAAATTTTTGGAGATAATGGAGCGGAAAGGCAGTCTGCAGCTCAGTGATGTTCCAAAATGTTTTTCGGATAAGTGTGTACATTTGCTTCCGTTGATAACGGAAATAAACAGGCTGTTTGAGATTTATAAAATAAACAGAACTTGGAAAAATAAGCTTCAGGAGAACAGAGAGCTTACGAGTGAGCAGTTTAAGGGAATTTCTGAAATAATAAAGAATGCCGCGTCGGAAATATGCGGCGAAAAGAGTTTTGATATCAGGTCGGCGGATGAAATAAAAGAAGTTTTAAACGATATGGGAATTTCAGCCCAGCGAGTTAACGTTGTTTGTGACAAGAATGGAAAATATATGGTAGAAATCAGCGTGCTTGACTGTGATGATTTCTCAGTTTGCCAAAAGAGAATAAAACCCGTAATTAAAAAGGTCCTTGGAATCAATGTGGCTGTGCCGTATAATGAGTGTGATACCTCAGACAGCGGAAAGTGCTGTATACGTTTTTGCCAGGTAGAAGGTTTTGATCCCAGTATTGGGGTGGCAAGCCTTTCAAGTAACGGAGAAAGCGGAGACAAGCACTATACGAACTATTTGAGCGGCGGGAAACTTGCGGTAACTATAAGCGACGGTATGGGAACAGGACACAAGGCGGCTATCCAAAGCGACGCTATTGTTAAACTTTTGGGAAGCTTTTTGGAAGCCGGTTTTGATAAGACAATAGCAGTCAAGCTGGTTAATTCAGTAATGGTGATGAAGTCAGCCAGGGATGCTTTTGCAACTGTGGATATGTGCGTTATAGATTTGTATACTGGTGAGATAGAATTTATCAAAAACGGCGCTGAAGCCAGTTATATTAAACATACAGAATATACAGAGACTGTGCGCGCGGCATCATTGCCAATAGGAATAGTATCAATCGGCGATATTGAGACGTTTGCCAGGACTTTGGAAAACGGGTCTATGGTAGTTATGACCAGTGACGGCGTAATATCAGCGGCGGAAGACAATTGGATTAGGGAACTGGTTGAGGTAATAGACATGGAGATACCGCCAAAAGAATTGGCGCAGATAATACTAGACGAGGCTGTTAAGAGAAATGCTGAAAATGGTATTGAAAATGATGACATGACAGTAATATGTGTGAAATTGTCTGACAGAAGGGTTAGAGCAGAGCAGAAGCATGTGCCGAAAGCGGCAGTAATGTAATGATATAGTTTATAAAAGCCGATTCAGTTCAAATCTGAATCGGCTTTTAAAATTCGTTTATTAATAATTGAAAAAATAATACATTCATATATTAATAAAAAAACATAATTTGATTAACAATCAAAAACCATATGAGGTGTGCTTAGCTAATAACTGTACCGTATAAGATGATTTACACTTAAACACGAAGTGTTTAAAATAAAAGAGATTATAAAAACATAACAAATAAAATCAAAAGAGCATCCGTTAAGGAGAGCATCGGTAGGGTGCATTCATGCACCGCGTGAGGAGAGCAATCATCTGAACATGAAGTATTCAATATATAACTCAATATTTATTCTTAATAATCAGATTAATAAATATAATATTATGAAAATATATCTTTATACAATCGGTAAGATTAATTGACAATGTTTTTATCTTATGTTATCATAACTTCAAAATATATGACTAGAATAAATATCTTTCCGTGTTATATTAGTAAACTATATATTAATTTCAGCGCAGTTTTTTAGGAGGCTATTTTATGCTTTTTTCTTTTGATGATATAATGGAATATGTGGAGGAAAACGACGTCAAATTTATCAGACTTGTATTTTTTGATATTTTCGGCAGTATGAAAAATATATCAATTATCTCGACAGAACTTCCAAAAGCTTTGGAGTATGGAGTCACTTTTGATGCTTCCGAAATAAATGGGTTTATGAATATTGGCGAAAGCGATCTTTTGCTTAAACCTGACCCTTCAACCGCAGAAATTTTGCCGTGGCGTCCACAGCAGGATAGGGTTCTTAGAATATTTTGCGATATTTGTTATCCTGACGGCAGAACGTTTGAGGGCGATTCCAGAAATATTTTAAAGCGTTCGGTAGATTGTTTGAAAGAGCTCGGATACTCGTGCGATATCGGTTCGGAGTGTAAATTCTATCTTTTTGAGTTGGATGAATACGGAAATCCAACAAACAAGCCGCATGACAACGGCACATATTATGATGTGGCTCCGGTAGACAAGGGAGAAAATATTCGGAGAGAAATTTGTCTTACGCTGGAGGAAATGGGTATTCAACCCGAAAGTTCGTATCATCAGGCAGGCCCCGGGCAACACGAGATAGTTTTTAAATATGGCGCACCGGTAGAAGCAGCGGATCATCTAATGACATTTAAAAATTTGGTTAAGACAATTGCGCATATGAACGGACTTTTCGCTTCTTTTATGCCAAAGCCTTTGCAAAGACAGAATGGAAATGGTATTTTTGTAAATCTTTCGCTTTATGATACGGACGGAAACAGCGTTATAGATTATAATAATGAGACTGGCAGACAATTTATGGCAGGCATACTTAACCATATTAAGGAGATTACTCTATTTTTGAATCCTTTAACGAATTCATACAGCAGATTTGGAGAGTTTGAAGCTCCTAAATTTATAACATGGTCACCTCAGAACAGACAGCAGCTAATGCGTATACCAAAGAATTTGGCAGGAGACTGCAGACTTGAACTCCGTTCGCCGGATGGCGGAGCGAATCCTTATCTTGTTTTTGCATTGATGATTTATGCCGGGATTGACGGAATAAAAAACAAGATGATTTTGGGAGAACCTGTAAACGTGACCTATAAAGAAGACATAGAAGGTCTTGAATGTTTGCCTCAAAACTTAGAGACGGCAGTGAATTATGCGAAGGATAGTGATTTTCTGAAAAATGTTTTACCTGAAAATATTCTGTCTACCTATATTGAAAATAAGAAAATTGAATATGACAAATATGTCAAGGCGAGAGTTAAGGAGCAATATGAACGCGATTTGTATTTCGGCTCTATATAATAAAATTTACCATTAATTATTTGGGAGGTTATGCCGTTGTACAATAGAATTCTTATAGTTTCGGCATCTCAAAAGAGCGGAGACGCGCTGGCTCTTATATTGAGACGGTTTGCTATGAATAACATAGATTTTGCGTCAAGCGGAGTTGAAGCCAGACGTGTAGTTTTGCGTTCATCATATCAGCTTGTTATCATAAATGCTCCTCTTAAAGATGAACAGGGAAGCTCTCTCGCTTCTGATTTTATTCACAGCACACATTCATCAGTAATATTAATAGCTAAATCCGACGTTGCGGATATGCTTGCTTCAAGAGTGGAGGGAGACGGGATATTTGTAATTCCAAAACCTTTGCAGCAGAGAACTTTTATGGGTGCGGTAAGATTAGCACTGGGATTTTCAAACAGATTTATTGAGATGGAGAAAGAAATTGCAAAATATGAAAAGAAGTATGAAGAATTGCGAATGGTTTCCAGGGCAAAATGTGTTTTGATAGAAAAAGAGGGATACAGTGAAAAAGATGCTCATAGATACATAGAAAAACAGGCAATGGACAGCCGGGAAAGTAAGGCAAGGATTGCAGAAAATATTATAAAGAAATATTTGTAATTTTTATATATAAAAAACAGCTTCACAATAATGAAGCTGTTTTTGTTTTTATTAACTTTATACCTGAGGCGAATCAATGGTTACTGTTTGAGTTGCCTCATCCCATCCAACTGTATAGCCAAATGCTTCAGCCAGGAATCTAAGCGGAATATACATACGTCCGCCAATACCGTCATATTGTTTAACAAAAGCAGTTGTATCCATTGGTGTTACAACAGTCTGACCCATGTCAGAAATTCTGAATATGTTATAAGAACCTTCCTGAACGATATACATTTCAGAACCATCAAGAATTAGAGCAGCATTAGTATTCTCATCATACTTAACCGTCTTATTCATAGACTCAGAAACAAATCTGATAGGAACGAAAGTTCTGTCGTCCTGCTCAATAATTTCACCCATTTCAGCCGGTATCTCTGCAACGTTTCCGTTAATAACTATACTTTGAGCCGCCGCAAAAGCCGCTTGTGAAAAGCTTGTCAACACACATATAACTGCTAAAAATCCCGCTAGTTTTTTCATATAAAACTCCTCCATAATATATTGTTCATTAATTATAGCATAATCGATGAAAAATTTCAAGGGTGTTTTTATAGTTTTCAGATAAGTCATTTTTTTACAGAGTGTATAAAAATATTATAGATATATTTGTAAATCAATTTAAGAATAAACGGTATTTTATATGTTGAAGTTTAATGATTTTAAATGGTGTTACAGAGTGAAATATAAAGTGTAATGGAGTGAAATATTTTATATGTTATATTGTAGTTGCTCGAATAAAGTGTAAAGAAATGTTTAGGTTATATCTAATATAAAATTATATAAAAACGTATGGGGTATAAGCATCGTGGAGATTGTGACTACTCCTGTAAGATAGGTATTATTCACAATTACTTTTTATATTTAAACCTTGGAAAGACTGCAACAAACTAAACGGAAAGGTTAATGGTGTTTTTAGTGAACGTTAGTAGGATATGCTAGAATTCCTAATTGTTATTATATCACGTGAGGCTTGAGTACACAATTTATATTTACTAAAATCTTTTTATAATAAACTTTTCCATGGCTGTGCACCTTACGCGGCGTGCTTCGTACGCCCTTCCGAAGCTTGCTATACCGCATTATTCTAAAATTTTTTAGAATTAATATTTTAAAAAGTGTTTTTTGGTGAACATCGGCAGGGTGTGCAAGCGCACACCTCGTTAGGTGAGCTGTCATCTCACGCGAAGCGTGAACATATATAAAAAAGTTTGTTATAATCCTTTTTATTAAATAAATTATTCCGCGGCTGCGCACCTTACGCGGCGTACTTCGTACGCCCTTCCGAAGCTTGTTATACCGCATTATTTTTGAAAACTTTTTAAAATTAATATCTTAAAAAAGTGTTTCTTGGTGAACATCGGCAGGGTGTGCAAGCGCACACCTCGTTAGGTGAGCTGTCATCTCATGCGAAGCGTGAACATATATAAAAAAGTTGGTTATAATCCTTTTTGCTAATAAACTTTTCCGCGGCTGCGCACCTTACGCGGCGTACTACGTACGCCATTCCGAAGCTTGCTATACCGCATTATTTTTGAAAATTTTTTAGAATTAATATCTTAAAAAAGTGTCTCTTGGTGAACATCGGCAGGGTATGCAAGCGCACACCTCGTTAGGTGAGCTGTCATCTCATGCGAAGCGTGAACATAATTAAAAAAGTTTGTCATAATTCTTTTTATAATAAACTTTTCCGCGGCTGCGCACCTTACGCGGCAGATTTCATCTGCCCTCCTATGCTTACTATGCCACAATTTCAGACGTTATTGGCATATAAAAAACAATATCTATTAATATATTATTTTGAACAAGTATGGTCACACCTGTTTGGTTTTCAAGTAAACTATTATTACAATATAGACCATTTGTATATTACAAAATTCAATAGAGTTATCTGATATTAAATTTTAAATTTTATAATGAATTGTTTTATAGAATATAAAATGCCCGCTTTATATGCGGGCATTTTGAATAGTGTCTTAAGCCATAATTACTATTTGATTTTCAGAATTCATAAGATATATAATCAAATATTGGTTACCATTTTCGTATACAACATAGGAATCTTTGCCTTGAGCGTCAAACTTTGTCTGTGAGTATCCGGCGTTTTTTAAAGCATCAAGATACTTGTTATAAGCGTCCATATCCATTTCATATTTATAGTAAGTATTGCCGCTGTTATCAGTCTCTGAAGCTGTCATAGTTTTTCCGGTAACACTTTCAAATTTGGGTATAGTAGACTTTGCATAGAATTCATATGTTCCGTCTCCGGTCGGCCACTCGTAATCTTTGCTTGAAGCGGAATTGCCGTTTCTGTCGGTTGGAAGAGGATCGCTCACCTGTCCGCCTGAACCGCCGTTATTTCCGTTTCCATAACCGCCGCCGTTGTTCCCGGGAGTTCCGTTGTTTCCGTTTCCATAACCGCCGTTGCCGCCTGAACCATTATTATTTCCGTATCCTTTATAACCGCCGCCGGAATCACCGCCGCTGCCATTGTTGTTTCCGTTTCCATAGTTATAACCGCCGCCGTATTTACCGAAATAATCACCGTATTGATTAAAAAAGTCACCATATTCGTCATAGCCGCCGCTGTCCGGGATGTTTCCATAATTATGGGCGCCGTACTGTTGATGAACACGGTTATCTTGTGCGCCATATCTTTGGGTTTTAAAAGTGCTGTAGACAGAAAATCCAATAAACACCAAAACAACTGCAAGAGATATAGCGGCAATCGGTATAGTTATTTCTCTGCCCCACAGTTTTTTATGATTATTTGGCTGATAAGAAATAGGTTGTTCAATGTATCCGTTCTGTGCCTGTGTAACTCCCAAATTGTAAGCCGCATTAGTAAACGGACTTTCTGTATTTTCGATAGGGTCATTATTGCTTTGATATGTGGTGCTGTCCTTCGAATAAGAGCTTTGTTCCTTTTCGTCAGATCTTGCTATTGTGCCGCATGCGTCGCAATATTTGGCGTCATCCGGTAATTTCTTTCCGCAATTACTGCAAAACATTATCCTCACTCCGTTCTAATTTATTTAATAATATTCAAGTTTATTAAAAATCTTTCTTATAAAATAATTATAGCATCTTTTATCTAGGAATGATTACATAATTGTTAATAAATTATTATATTTTTTAGAAATAATTATACTATTGACGCGCCGCTTTGGATATCATCAAGCGTTGAGGTTAAAACCAATTTACCGTCGTGTTCGGCCGACAGTATCATTCCGTTTGACTCTAAACCCATCATTTTGCGCGGAGGAAAATTTGCAATGAAGAGCAGATTCTTCCCAATAAGGTCTTCAGGTTTATAATATTTTGCTATTCCGGATAATATTTGTCTTGTCTCGCCTCCGCATTCCAGTTCAAATCTGAGTAATTTGGAGGATTTAGGAACTTTTTCGCAAACTTTAACTTTGCCGACTCTTATATCTAGTTTTTCAAAGTCATCGAAGGTTACCGGTTCTTTAAACGGTTCAATTTCAGGTTGAGTTTCCTGTTCTGCACCGAATTCTTCAGTAAGTTCTTCAAGTTTTTTATCCAAATCTATTCTGGCAAATATAGGCGAGGCTTCTGAGACCTTGGTTCCGGGTTTAGTTGCTCCGAAGTTTTTAAGGCTTGCGTATGACAACTCGTCAGCACCGGTTTGTTTTGCTATTGCAGAGGCAGTATCAGGCAGGAAGGGCTGTAGAAGAGATGTGATATATCTTATCGCTTCTATAAGATTGTACATTACAGTTTTTAGAGTTTCTTTTCCTTCGTCTGTTTTTGCAAGTATCCATGGTGTTGTTTCATCAATGTATTTGTTAGAACGGTCAACTATTTTCCAAATTTGGTCAAGACTGTCTGAAACTCTCAGTGTATCCATAGTTTTGACGATTTTTTCACTGCATTCTATGCAAGTATTTGAAAGTGAACTGTCAAAATCAGTACTGTTGCCGGGAGCGGGTATAATACCTTCGAAATATTTATTCACCATTGATACAGTTCTGTTCACGAGATTGCCGAGTGTATTGGCAAGATCAGAATTATATCTGTTTATTAAAATTTCATAGGTTATAGTTCCATCCTGAGCGTATGGCATTTCGTGGAGCAGATAGTATCTTACTGCGTCAACACCAAAATGTTTTACTAAATCGTCAGCATAAATTACGTTGCCTATAGATTTGCTCATCTTATCTTCACCGTTTAAAAGCCAGGGGTGGCCGAATACTTGTTTAGGAAGTTCAAGACCTAAGGCCATTAAAATAATAGGCCAGTATATTGTGTGGAACCTTAATATATCCTTACCGATTATATGGACGTCGGCAGGCCAATACTTGCTGAACTCAGGCGAACTTTCATCGCCGCGGTAGCCTATAGCGGTGATATAGTTGGTAAGTGCGTCAAGCCACACGTATACGACATGTTTTTCGTCAAATGAAACCGGTATTCCCCAGTCAAAACTGGTTCTGGAAACGCAGAGATCCTGAAGACCGGGTTTTAAAAAGTTATTTACCATCTCTTTTTTGCGTGATTCAGGCTGAATGAAGTTTGGGTTTTCTTCTATATGCTTCATTAAGCGGTCCTGGTAATTACTCATTTTGAAGAAATAAGCTTCCTCGTCTTGTTTATGAACTTCGCGTCCGCAGTCCGGGCACTTACCGTCAACTAACTGAGTATCTGTCCAGAATGATTCGCATGGAGTGCAGTACCAGCCTTCGTATCTGCTTTTATATATATCGCCTTGGTCATAAAGTTTTTTAAATATTTTCTGAACAGTTTCGACATGATAGCCGTCAGTAGTTCTAATAAATTTATCATAGCTTGCATTCATAAGATCCCAAATTTTTTTAATTTCACCGGCAACACGGTCAACATATTCTTTTGGGGTTATTCCCTCAGCTTCAGCCAGCTCCTGTATTTTTTGTCCGTGTTCATCGGTTCCGGTACAGAAACAGACGTCATAGCCCATATATCTTTTAAAGCGGGCAATAGCGTCGGTCAACACAACTTCATATGTGTTTCCGATATGGGGTTTTCTTGAGGTATAAGCGATAGCGGTAGTTATATAATATTTTTCTTTATCACACATTATAAATCTCTCCTTAAGTTTATTGATAAATATAGGATAGACGGTCTATCAATCTATCGGTCACCGAAGGGTATACCGAAATGTTCGTACGCGGAAGGAGTGACAACTCTTCCCCTGGGAGTGCGGTTAATAAAACCAATCTGCATCAAATAAGGTTCATAAACATCCTCTATAGTATCAGTTTCTTCACCGATTGTTGCAGCTAGTGTTTCAACTCCAACAGGTCCGCCTCCGTACTGATTGATAACCGTCAAAAGCATTCGTTTATCTATTGCGTCAAGCCCATGGTCATCAATTTCCATCTTATTCAATGCGTGGTCAGCCAGTTCTTTGGATATAACGCCGTCTTGGCTTAGCTGGGCGAAATCGCGGACTCTTTTCAGCAATCTGTTGGCTATTCGCGGAGTTCCGCGTGACCGCCTTGCAATTTCAGATGCGCCCTCATCGTCTATATCTATATTCAAAATACTTGCACTTCTTTTAATAATAGTTTTCAGTTCATTTGGTTTATACATCTCAAGACGGCTGATAACGCCGAACCTGTCTCTTAGCGGAGCCGCCAAAGCACCGGCTTTGGTTGTTGCGCCAATAAGAGTGAACTTAGGAAGGTCAAGCCGTATGGAGCGTGCGGACGGACCTTTTCCTATTATTATATCGAGAGCGTAATCTTCCATAGCCGGATATAATATTTCTTCCACACTTCTGCTCATTCGGTGTATTTCGTCAACAAATAATATGTCGTCCTGTGAAAGATTGGTGAGCAGAGCCGCTAAGTCGCCCGGTTTTTCTATAGCGGGACCGGAGGTAATGCGTATGTTAACACCCATTTCATTTGCGATTATGCCTGCAAGAGTGGTTTTGCCAAGCCCCGGCGGCCCGTACAGAAGAACATGGTCAAGAGGTTCTCCCCGCATTTTTGCAGCCTCAATAAAGACTTTAAGGTTCTCTTTTGCTTTTGTTTGCCCGATATATTCTGAAAGAATTTTAGGTCTGAGCGTGTATTCAATTTCAGTGTCGGCATTGGTTTCCCCGGTGGAAACTATGCGTTCTTCGTTACTGTCAGTTATTGCCATATGTTTCACTCGTTTCTTTATTCATCATGTCGGTTTATGTGTTTGTTATGTTAGTATAACCGTTCAGTATACTAAAGTAGGTTTTTTAATCCATATTTTATCATTTCTTCGGCAGACCCTGTTGCTCCTTTCAGTGCTCTGCGGGCTTCTTCAGGAGAGTACCCAAGAACCACCAAAGCCGATACGGCCTCGTTATCGTCAACCATTTCGGGAGAGAATATTTCTTCAGCCGGCATATCGGATATGTCTGCATCTTTAAATTTATCTTTAAGCTCGAGAATGAGACGCTTTGCGCCTTTTGGTCCTAAACCTGGCGTGTTTTTAGCTAGATATTGAGCGTCATCGGTCACAACAGTAAGAGCAAATTTTGAGGGAGATATATTAGATAACAAATTAGCGGCGGTTTTAGCGCCTATTCCGCTTACTCCCAAAACCATTTCAAAAATATTTTTTTCCTCCTGTGTGGCAAATCCATATAATGATAATATATCAGATGTTGTTTTTATATTCAAATAGGTGTATAACTTCGCTTTTGACCCGATTTCACCCAAAGCTTCCAGCGAGGGGCGGGTGGAATATATTCTATATCCTATGCCTCCGGTTTCTATTACTGCAAAGCTGTCAGTTTTTAATGCCAGTTTTCCTTCAATATAATGGAACATAATTATCCTGCCTAATCTTTAAAATTATTTGCATAAATTTAATTATAACAAATATTTCAGTCTTTAGCAAGCCCAAATTACACAGTTTTATGTCTGTAAAGAGAAAGATACTTGTTTGGATTGTTCTTGATAAAATGAGGGCTAATTTTATGTTTTAAAAAAATTACAAAACGGGTTTTGATTTGTTAAAATGGCAAATTTACAGATAAAACCAGCGGTTTTTCGGTATTATATAGAGTGGTTTCACTTGACAAATTTGAGTAAATGCTGTAAAATAACACATGCAGTTTTTGTCTTTTGAGTGTAAAAAGACAATGCTGCCTTAAAAGTTAAAATAATTAATTTATATAAGCATAGCAGGAGTAAACAGATTGTTTTTAAGTTAGAGGGATTGTATATTCTTGCTTTGACTACAACAAGGAGGGTTTAAATGAAAACCTTAAAGAGAACATTAGCAATGGTGTTAGCTTTGGCAATGGTTCTGACAGCTATGGGTGTGACTGTCGTTTCAGCGGCGTCATACAGTGATACGCAGGGGCATTGGGCAGAAAGCTACATAAACACATGGTCAGACAATGGAGTTATACAGGGCGACGGAGGTTATTTCAGACCTGACGACGCTATCACGCGTGCTGAAGTAGCTCAAGTAACTCAAAACGTGATAAGTTATGTTAATAAGGCTGCCAATACATTTACTGATGTATCTGCATCAGATTGGTATGCTGACGCTATATTGAAACTGGCAGCTGCCGGAGCTCTCACGGGAAATGGTGATGGAACTATGTCTCCAAACAACTATATGACGCGTGAAGAGGCAATGACAATGCTTGCCCGTGCATATGGACTCACAGTTGAGAATTCACAGGCCGGTATTACCCAGTATGCTGATTATCAGAATATTTCTGATTATGCAACAGGATATGTTGGAGCCATGACAGCTGAAAGTTATGTCGGCGGTTATGAAGACGGAACCATTCGTCCTAAGGATTATATCTCCAGAGCGGAGTTTGTTAAGATTCTTGACAATATGATAAAGCTTTATATTACCGAGCCTGGTTCATACGGAAGCCAGTACGTCGGCGGTTTGGTTATGATTAAGACAGGCGGAGTTACCTTAAGCGGTATTATCGCTAAGGGAATGGTAGTATCACCTCAGGTAAACGGAGATGTTACTATTATGGGTTCTCAGGTTTCAGGAAATATTATAAACTTGTCTTCAACAGCTAACGTTACATCTAATTCAGGAAATGTTGTAAGCCCTAACGCTTCAAGCAATCCTAATGTAATTATTAACGGAAACAATGGCGGAAGCAATTCAGGCGGAGGAACAAGCGCAAACACTGTTACTGTAAAATTTTATTACGGCGATAATTATGGTACAGTTAAAACAAAGAGTGTAACAAAAGGAAAGAAATTGTCTCAGAGTGCTATTCCTACTCCTAAAGAGAGTAACTGGGATGGTCTTTGGTATACTTCAAAAGCTGCAGCTGAAAAGTGCAGCGGTACAACATTTGACCCATCGGTTTCAGCTGTTAACAAAAATTATAATTTGTATGCAGGTCATATAAGCAGTTCTGATTTGACAGACGTTGAAATTGCGGTAGGTAATAAAACTGATTACGTTAACGTATATGTAGGCGATACATTAACGGCAGCAAATCTTGCTCCGGCAGCTGCTAAAAATTATGTTTCTTATCAGTGGTACAGAGCTTCAGAAAGCCATGGAACAGGTGAAAAAATTTCCGGCGCGACAAAGAGCTCATATACAGCCACTGAAGCTGATAAGGGCAAGTACTTGAAGGTAGTAGTTACAGGTGACGGAAATAAATATAATGGAACCATTTATGATGTTTCTTCATTAGTTTTGGCAAAGGATGCTCCTTCGGTATATCCTGAAAGAGTTACAGTATCTTATGGAAACGACGCGTCAACCACCCTTACCCTCAGCGAAGGTATGAATGTAATCGGAGTTGCAGATGAGAGCGGAAAGATGCTGAACGCTGAACAGTACACATATAATCAAGAAACTGGAAAGCTGACAATTTCGAAAGATTATTTTGCCGGATTAACAGATGGATTAAGTGCGTTCACAATTATTGTATCTGAAGACGCTGTATACAACCCAATGTTTATGGTTTCTATTACCGGAGGTCCTACAGCAGGTCCAGTGCCGACAGAGGAACCGGAACCGACTGCTACTGTTAATCCTTCAGAACCTACAGAGGGACCGACAGAAGAGCCGGTAGCAACAGCAAGTCCTGAACCAACAGAAGGTCCGACGGAAGAGCCTGTAGTAACAGCAAGTCCTGAACCAACAGTAGGCCCGACGGAAGAGCCTGTAGTAACAGAAAGTCCTGAACCAACAGAAGGTCCGACAGAAGAACCTGTGGTAACAGAAAGTCCTGAACCAACAGAAGGTCCGACAGAAGAACCTGTGGTAACGGCAAGCCCTGAACCAACAGAAGGCCCGACGGAAGAGCCAGTGGTAACATCAAGCCCAGAACCAACAGAAGGCCCGACAGATGAACCTGTAGCAACAGCTACAGCAAGTCCTATTCCTTCGGAAGGTCCTACCTCTGGTCCTGTAACCAGTGAGGTTTGGAACTTTAATGACATTGCCGGCGGAACATCTTATAATACCGGTGATACAATAAGTAATGCAAACGGCAAAAATATCATAGTAAACGTTGCAGAAGCTGATACCATTATGCCAACTGTAAAAGTAAGAGCTGACGGGGATAATTACCTTGAGTTTAATGATACAACTACAGCAGGAACAGCAAAGCAGGATGGTTGGTCTTATGCTGCAGAATCACCTATGGATGGAGATAGATTTACAGCTGAATTAGATTTCAAAAAAGGCGATACTTTAAAAGATACTATATTAATGAGATTTTTTGATACTAACAACGCTGATGCAAACAACACATATTCCAGCGACGGACGTGTGTTTGAACTTAAAACAGCCGATAAAGGAGCTCTTGCCATTGTTGACTATTTTTCAGTTGGTTCTGACAACAAGGCTGTAAGTGTACCAATAAGCGGATTTACTTATAGTCCGGATAAGTGGTATGGAGTAAAAGTAGAGTATACAAAAGCTGACAATATAGTTTCTATCTATACAAAGAATGATGGTGAGGCAGATTATACGCTAAGAAGTTCAATTGAGCTTGGATATACAGGCGGAACTAAAAAAGTGGATACAGTGCCTCAGCTTGCAATAAATAAAGTTGGCGCATATACTCCCGGCGGAGGAAGCGCAGTTTTGGGCGTTGATAATATCGCATTCAAAACAAAAACATATATTCCTCAGGATATTAATGTAACAGGCAAAGCCTACACTATATTCTCAAATGATTTGAAAAACAGTCTTGAACCATATGACAATTCCATAAATGCTGTTTTGGCTTTCACAAAGTCCGGTGAGTCTGAACCGTACGCTACAGCTGTTCCTGACGCAGATGGTAACTATAACGTTTCACTGTTTACAGGAGAAACCTATGATGTATCTGTTATTAGCGGCGGAGATGGATATACTTTTTCTCCGAAGTCAACATCGTATAGTCTTCCGGTTGTAGTTGATGAGCCAAGCAAAAATGTTTTGTTTATGAAAAACAGAGAAGCGGTGCCATATGCTGATACTGTATATGTTGGATCTGACAAAGAGTATAAGGATATAAATCAGGCAATGGCTTCAATCCGTACTATGACAGGCAGAGTTAATGAGGATTTAACTTCAAATCCTGTAACTATAGTTCTTGACCCTGGAACATATTATGGTCAGGTAATAGTTGATGTTCCTAATATCACAATTAAGAGTGCTGATGAATCGAATCCGGCAGTCGTATCAAATTATTATGGTATAGGATATGTTTATTACTCAATGGGCAGCAATAATTATTATGATGCTGATTGTGCAGCTGCAAAGGATACGAAGAATACTGCAACAAGATGGGGCGCTACTATTCGTATTACAGCGGATAATTTCCTGGCTGAGAATATTGATTTTGAAAATACATTTAATCAATATGTAACGGATGCTGAAATAGCTGACGGCGTTGAACCGGGCGGACCGGATAAAAAGAATTTTACAAGAAAGAAAGGCACAAAAGTTACTATAAAAGACTCTACTGAAAGAGCTGCTGCTGTAGCAATTGATGCAGATAACGTGGAGTTCTACCGCTGCAAGATGGTGTCAAGTCAGGATACTTTGTATACCGGCGGCACAGCTTATTTAAAGGAATGTGATATTTTGGGTAATACAGATTACATTTTTGGCGGTAACAGCGTAGTGTTTGAAAATTGTAATTTAACATGGTATGGTTACTCGGATAAGGCAAATGGCGGTTATATTTCAGCTTGTAAAACAAGTTCTGAAACTGACCCAGGATACTTCTTCACAGGCTGTACAGTTAAGAACAGTAATATAAGCGGTATGAAATTTGCTCCCGGCGGTTTCGGAAGAAACTGGGGCGGTGCAAGATGCGCAGTTTTCTTTAATGACGTTACTTTAGACGGAGTCTCAAAACCGAACGGCTGGACAAAAATGGGCGGAGAGCTGAGTACATCGAAACTTTATGTTAACTATGTACATAATATTAACAGCACTACAGATTTGACTGCTGATAGGGATAATCCAAATGATAAAGCAACAGAAATTCCAAGTCCTGAAGATTATTTTTATGGATGGACTCCTGTTCATTATGTTGCAGCAAACTAAACGTTTAATAAGATTTGAATTTTTATATTATATAAAGTAACAAAAAAACGGTTGGAGCAATCCAATCGTTTTTTTATTTGATGAACTATAATTAAATACATAAAATTTTTATTAAAAATAAAATAATAGACAGAATAATTGCGTTAATTATTTAACATCGTAGACAAAAAACTACAGATATTTTATAATGAATTCAAATTTTTTTGCATGGTTTAACCTCGATGGCAAAAATACCGTTATTTTAAACAAAATATTACAATTATATAATTGACAACGAGTGCAAATTATAGTAAAATGTTTAATATATATGAAAGTGACTAAAGTTTTTTACAGATTTATTACCACATTTATTGAAAAATAATAATAAAATATAATAAGGAGGGGTTTTAGATATGAAATCCTTTAGAAGAACACTGGCTTTGGTATTAGCTGTTGCAATGGTTTTGACCACTTTCGGTATGACTGTTGTTTCAGCGGCACAGTACAATGATACAGAGGGACATTGGGCTGCAAGCTATATTGATACCTGGTCAGGGTATGGAGTTATTCAGGGCGACGGCGGCTATTTCAGACCGGACGACGCAATAACCCGCGCAGAGGTAGCGCAGGTGACTCAAAATGTAATAGGCTATATAGACAAGGCTAACAACAAATTTACAGATGTGTCAGTTTCAGATTGGTTTGCTGATGCAGTGCTGAGACTTGTTGCGGCCGGTACTCTCACCGGTAACGGAGACGGCACAATGACTCCGAATAATTATATGACTCGTGAAGAAGCAATGACAATGCTTGCCCGTGCATATGGTTTGACGGTTGAAAATTCTCAGGCCGGTATTACACAATACGCGGACTACCAAAATATCTCTGATTATGCAACAGGATATGTCGGTGCAATGACAGCCGCAGGATATATCGGCGGTTATGAGGATGGAACCATACGTCCTAAAGATTATATATCAAGAGCAGAATTTGTTAAGATTATTGATAATATGATTAAGCTTTACATTACGGAGCCAGGTTCATACGGCCCTCAGTATGCCGGCGGAATAGTTATGATAAAGACGGGCGGCGTAACTTTGAATGGAATAGTCGCTCAGAGTATAGTTATTTCTCCTCAGGTGAGCGGAGATGTTACTATTACAGGTTCACAGGTTTCCGGCAGTGTTGTAAATATGTCCAGAAACGCTAATGTGTCTTCAAATATAAGTAATGTTGTAACGCCAAACGCTACAGCAAAACCTGATAATACATATTTCAGACCCAATTCGGGCGGAAGCTCAGGCGGCAATGTTTCTCCGTCATCTGATGTTAAGCTTACGTTTTATGTGGATTCAAAACTTTATGCAACAAAGACTATAACAAAGAATACTTATTTGCAGAAATCAAACAGACCTGAGGAGCCGTCAAAACAGGGGTTTGACTTTGTTGGATGGTATTTGTCGCAGAATCTTGCAAATGACGCAGAAAATAATGAAGCTTATGATTTTGACAGCAAGAGAATAACAAAATCTATGAAGTTTTATGCCGGATTTGTCAGCAACGGAAGTCCAACTGCTAATCCTGAACCAACAGCAACTCCAAGTTATGAACTTGAGTCTGTTGAGATAGACGATCAACCTAACGTATATGTTGGCGATACATTGACAGCAAATGTGCTTCCGGAAGCAGCCAAAGAATATGTAGTTTATCAGTGGTATAGGGATATAAGCACCGAAGCTTTTGAACCTATAGAGGGTGCAGATTCTGAAACTTATAGTGTTCAGGAAGCGGATCAAGGACATATTTTGATGGTAGTAGCTACTGCTGCAGCGCCGTACACCGGTGAAAAGTTTGCAGAATTAGCATATCCGGTTAAAATTAACGGTACAGCTTCAATAGAACCGCAAATTGTAACCATTGATTCAAACGATACAGAAGCATCAACTGTTATAAAATTTGCTGAAAAAGACAGTTTTGATGGTGTGAGTTTGTCCGATAAGCCATTGAGCAGCAATGATTATGTCTATAATTCTGATACAAATACATTGACAATAAATAAGGATTATTTGTCAGGATTACAAAATGGTGTTTATGATTTTGTTATTAACACAACAAACACGGATAGTGATAATCCTGTATTTAGGGTAGTTATTGAGAATAGTGTTGTGCCAACAGCTGTTCCGGAACCGACATCAACGGTAAAGCCGGATGAACCGACAGCAGAGCCAACAGCAACGGCAAAACCGGAAGAACCAACGCCAATTCCAACAGCAACGGCAAAACCGGAAGAACCAACACCAATTCCAACAGCAACAGCAAAACCGGAAGAGCCGACACCAACACCGACAGCAACAGAAAAGCCGGAAGAGCCAACACCGACACCGACAGCAACAATTGGACCGGATGAGCCTACTGCTTCACCGACAATGGCTCCGACTCCTAATCCTGTTTATATGTCAACAGTTAGCGTAACTGGCGGAACGGCAGTTTTGAAACAGCCAAACGGAGAGCCGTATCCATTAGCTAAAGGTGTTAATTATAAAATTGATGGGACAAAAACATATCAGCCGGGCGAAGAAGTTTCAGTGGGTGAAAAGCTTAAGGTTACCTTTGGAACAGCTGATGATATAAAAGATAATGTGTTTAACACGGCTGTTGTTGAGCCTGTAATGATTGGAGGCGTAATTTATGACGCGACATCTACAGGAACTCAGAATGCTAAGAATTATTCAAGTGCAGATAAAGGATCAAACGGAACCCCGGACAGTCCTCCAAACGGCGGTGCATTCTATATCTTTAAGCCTGCTGCGGACGGACGTGTTGAAGTAGCTATAGGCTGGGGACAGACTAAGCCTCTCAGTGTAGTAAGAATTACGGAAAATGGTGTATCAGGTGAATACTTGACTGACGCTGTGAACGGAAAAGAATATAACCATTTAAATCCTCAAGGAGAGGGTACTCTTCAGACAACAGTAACATTTGATGTGACGAGCGGTGCTACATATTATTTGTTCCTTGATGGTTCAAAGCCGAATATTTATGGCTTCAGCTTTACTGAATTGCCGATAGACACAACAAAATATTTAGTACAGCAGGGCGCAGAAGTTGTTGTTGACGCAGTATCGGATGATGCGGCAAAATATCCAAATGTAAAAGTAGTGGCTGAGGATAAAACAGATATTGCAACGGCAGGCGGAAAGTTCATTATGCCTGGACAGAATGTTGATGTAAATGTTACGTTCGGTGATACTCCTGACCCAACAGAGCCTCCGGCAAGTCCTACGCCTACAGCTGATCATGATCAGCCTACACCGACAGTGGCTCCCGAGACACCAACTCCAGGACCGCCGACCATTCCTCCGGCTACATTTGAGCCAACCCAAACTCCCGGTCCTTCAGCGAATCCGGAAAATGTTTTAACTGTTGACGGTTCAAAGGATACAGATGAAGCTCAAAAAACTTTTAAGACTGTTTCCGAAGCTTTGGTATATGCCGGAAAGCTAAACAATCATGCCAGCGAGGCGGACAGAATCGAAATCAATATTGTTCCGGGAACTTATCGTGAACAGCTTGATATAACTGTTCCTTATCTTACGATGCAGAAGATGGATGGCACAGAAGGCGATGTTCTGCTGACATGGTATTACGGTATCGGATACATGTACTACAGCGCAGATACAGACGGATATTACAGCAAGGAAGCTTATGAGAGAAATAAGGCGCTTGGCAGAGACGCTCTTAATCAGGCAGTAGCAAGATGGGGATGTTCAACGCATTTGAATGCGGGCAACTTCATTGGTAAAGATTTGATTTTTGAAAATTCATTTAACAGATATGTGACAGAAGAAGAAATTGATGACGGTGTTAAACCGGCACCGGTTGGAGGAGTTTACAGCGACACCGGCGGTAAGCCTGAAAGAACTTTAGAAAGCGATGTATATAGCAGATCGTTTACTGAAAGAGCCGCTGCTATAGCGATAGAAGATAACGATAAGGTTGAATTTTATAACTGTTCATTCAAGAGCAGTCAGGATACATTGTATTCAGGTTCTAAAGGAAGCCGTGTATATTTCAAGAACTGTACAATAGAGGGACAGACCGACTATATATTCGGCGGAAATACACTTGTGTTTGACAACTGTAACTTTAATTGGGCAGGATATTCAAAGAGCGGCGAGACAGCCGGCGGACATGTGACTGCCTGCAAGAATGCTTCTACTAAGTATGGATATTTGATGTGGGGCGGAAAAGTATCAGGTGCTTCTACAGCAAATGCTAATTTTGCTCAGGGTGATTTCGGAAGACCGTGGGGCGGTAAAGATTCACCAACAGCCGCAATAGGTGTTAAAATTGATAATATAACTGTTGGCGGAGCATCTAAGCCTGCTGTTATGGATTCAGGATGGGGCAACTGGTCGACAGTTGCTAAAGAATCCGGATACTATGAATATGGTACGGTTGACGCTTCCGGCAATCCAATAAATCTTGATAAGAGAAATTGTCTCGTTCCGAACGAATGGGAAGTTCTCGCTATCAACCCTTATGATTATTTAATTAGAGAGGGCGATGACTGGGATCCAATGGCTGCAAAGACAATGTGGGGACCGGTAAAAGAGAAGATAAAGACATTAGAACTTCCTGAGAGCGACACAATCAAGAAATTGGATTCAGATTCATATGAGGTATCAGGTGACTTTACACTTCCTTCATTTATTGAAGGATTTGATGGTTATGATGTTCACTTTGAGTCTGAGAACGAGTATTTGAATATCAGTGAAAACGGCGAAGTTTCAGTTATAAGACCGGTTAGTGATACAATACCGGCTGAGATTACTGCTTATATCAGACGTTCTGATAATAAGCTTATCGGAACTTCCAAGACTATAAACATAACTATTACTAGAGACCCGTCAATTGACCCGTCAGTGTTTAATGCGGCTATGCAGGCTGCAAAGGACGCTATTGATTCTAATTATCAGGAAAAAGCTGAAAACGGTGACGCTGTACTTGACAGAACTGTTGTTATTCCTGAAATAGATTCAACAGGTGACGTAGCCGTTAAAGTTTGGGCTGAATATTCAGGATTTATTAATGATGACGGAACAATAATCAGAAACCCATACGGAGAAAGTAATGGAATAGGAAATGTAACTTATACTATCCAATGCGTAAAGGGGTCGACATTGCTCAAAGAAACGGTATCATATGATGTATCAATTCCCACGGATAAAGCTGATATATTGTATGCTGATTTTGAGAACAAGACGACGAAAATCGGCGGAAACTTGACAGCTATCGGAGGAGGAAATAACTCCGGATATGCAGTTACAAATCCGTCTGAGACAGCGTTTAATATTATGCCTTTAGCCGGTGGTATAGTTAAGGTTTCATACGATGTCTACGGAAACACATCCGGCATTGTAACGCTTAAAGACCAGGCGGGAGCGGATTATTTAGCAATTGTTCCTGAGGGTCTTGAAAGCGGAAAGTGGAATACAGTTGAAGCTGTTATTAATACAACTGATAATACTGTTAGTGTAACAGTAAACAGCGGAACCCCAACTGAAACTACCGCTAAGACAGAAATAACTGAGAGTAACAGAATAGCATCGATTTTATTTGCTGAAGGCACATATGACAATATTGCTGTAGCGGCAAATACTGATAAGTCAAAGGCTTATTCAACATTCTGGAAAGCTGACCCGTCAGAGGTAGGAACACCTCAGGGCACATACCTCATGAGAGGTCTTACTATCCTCTATTCACCGGATAAGCAAGGCAACGGCGGAACAGTTGACGGCATAAACTTCCCAATGGGTCTGTCAAGCGGCTCAAATAACGGCTCTTGGTCAAACGGAGTTGTTCCTGACGGAAAGAACGGACTGAAGTTTGTTGCTCCCGGAGACGGAACATGGACAGTATATGCTTTACCAGGAAGCGGAAAGACTTTCTATATGGGAAATGCCGAGTCAAGCGTTAGTCTTCCGGGAACCAATGTTGCTGTAAAACAAGATATAGCCGTTGAAAAGGGTAAAACATATTATGCAACAGTTGCCGGCTCAAAAGGAAACTTCCTCGGTTCTAAGTTTACAGCAGCGGTTGAAGGTGAAGACGCTGTAGAAGTATATTTGACAGCTACTTGGGATTTCCAGAAAAACAATGGTTTTACGCAGGTTGTAAACGCTGGAGAATCATATGATTATACAGTGAAAGATTCAGAGAATGCAGGCAAGACCATGACAATAAAAGCTGACACCGGAAAATTCGGCGGCTCAGACCATGGCGATTGGATAGCAGTAAACCCAGAGGTTACTCTTACTGTTCCGGTTGTTAACGGAAGCGTTATAACTATGGGCGACACATATTATGGAACTGAGCAGTACACGATAAACGGTGAAACATTTACAGGCGGTAATAAGTCGTATACTTATTATGGTTTAGAGAAAACAATTGATATTGTTTTGAAAGTTGGAGGATTTTATCGTTCTGTTTCAATTGTTTCACCTAAGTATCCGTCAACAGAAATACCAACGGCTAAGCCATCGATGGAAATAAATGGTATGATTACAGGATTGACAGCTGCTGACAGTTCTGCCGAAGGAATTAAACTCATTGGAAAAATGGGCGGCGAGCTGGTTGCTTTAGATATTAAAGACGGAAAGTTTACTACAACTCTTCAAGCGGGCAAGAGTATTGATGTTACCGGTATTTTAGGCGGAAGCAGCGCATATACAATTCCTGCTGACACGAAAATAACATCTGATAATGCTGCGCCAACTATAAACGCGGTTGCAGTTGTTGCTGAACCGGCAGCGGGAAGCAGAACATACAACTTTGGGGACGGCAGCATAGTTCCGCAGTCAACTGCAATTGGATTTGATACCTTAGTAGCTCCTGACGGACTGCTTACTTTCAGAAGCGTTAAGTTCCATGATACTCAGCATGGCGTTCAGCAGAGCGCAGGCGCAATGACAGTAGAGATTCCTGTTGCTGAAGGCAGCTCTGCAATCGTATTTAAAGGCTGTGCTTATGCTTCAGCAACAATTACAGCTTCTACTGAGGGAGTGGCTCCTGCTTCGGCTTCATTAAAGACCGCTAACGATGGGGATTCAATTGAGTTTAACTATAGCGGTGAGGCTAAAACATTAGTATTTACTATTGACAGCGGTTCAATATATGTTCATGGCTTATCTGTTACAACAAAAGACGCTTCAGAACCTACCGCAACACCTAACTTAAATAAGACGGTTACATTTAGTTTAGGAGAGACGGTTGCAGAGGGTGATGTTCCGGCGGCTGTTGAAATGGCGGCAGGTGCAGAGGTTGAAATTCCTGTAAACAGAACTGTTTATCTTGAAGGCAAGACATTAACAGGTTGGACTGACGGAACAACAACTGTTGATGTTGGTTCAAAGTATACGGTTCAGGATGATGTGACATTAACACCTGTATTTGCTGATAATACAGCGTCTCTGTCAGGAACGGTTGTGTATGATTTCCAGAGACAGAACGGAACACCTACAGTTCAGTGGCAGGGTGTTAGTAATTTCTTAGTATATCAAGCAGTAAGCGGATCCGACAAAATAGATGTGAAATTCGTAGTTGATACTACAAGCGGAAAGTTTGCTAATGGAAATTGGACAGATTGGGCACAGGTTAATACAGGAACTAAATTTACGGTTCCTGTAGTTGAGAATAGTGTTGTAACCGTTAATAGTATTTACTCAGAAGAGGGAACATACACGATTAATGGAGTAACAAAGACAGGTTCAAACCAGAGTGAAACAATGCTGGCGGCAGGAACGTGTGATATAGTTGCAGGAAGTCCAAGCGGAAGCTACTGGAAATCTGTTACTGTAACATATCCTGAATCTACAAATCCTACAGCAACACCTGGAGCAACAGATGACCCTGACGCAACGGTATCCCCTGAGCCAAGTATAACTCCTGAGCCGAGCGCAACTCCGGCTTCAAATAAGACTGTTACCTTTAGTTTGGGAGATACAGGAGCGGAAGGAGATGCACCGGACGCCATTGAAGAAGCGGTTGGTACAGAGGTTGAAATTCCTGTTAACAGAACAGTTTATCTTGAGGGCAAAACATTGACAGGCTGGACTGACGGAACAGATACTTTTGATATTGGTTCAAAGTATACGGTACAGGACGATGTGACATTAACACCTGTATTTGCTGAAAACACAGAAGCTCTGTCAGGAACGGTTGTATACGATTTCCAGAGACAAAATGGAGCACCTACAGTTCAGTGGCAGGGTGTTAATAAGTTTTTGGTATATCAAGCTGTAAATGGTTCAGCTAAAATTGATGTGAAGTTCGCTGTTGATACAACAAACGGAAAGTTTGCTAATGCAAGCTGGACAGATTGGGCACAGGTTAATACAGGAACTAAGTTTACGGTTCCTGTAGCTGAGAATAGTGTTGTAACAGTTAACAATATTTACTCAGAAGAGGGAACATACACTATTAATGGAGTAACAAAGACCGGTTCAAACCAAAGTGAAACAGTGACGGCGGCAGGAACATGCGATATAGTTGCAGGCAATCCAAGCGGGAATTATTGGAGATCAATTACAGTAACATATCCTGAATCTTTAAGCCCAACAGAAGCTCCAACAGAAGCTCCGACCAATCCACCGGTTGAACCAATAAATTTCACACTTGATTTAACTGATATACCTGTAGGTAATATAGCTAACGGAGAGACAGTTGCCGGTTTAAAGGCCGGGCTAGGAACTGCAGCAGAAGGCGATATATCTGTAGCTGAGGTTAATGGTGAAAAAGTTATTGAAGTGAAAGACGCAGCAGCAGGACAGAATAGTGTAACTTGGGAGGCTCCGAGCAATATTACTACAGGAGTTATCACAATAACAACTGAATTTACTGCTATAAATGAGAGCTCTGCGGCTGATATTAATTTCAATAGGGTAAATGGAAAGAATTTTGCTTATTTCCAAACCAAATTTGGAAGCACAAAATCAAAATTTTATTTAAATGCCGGAAACAAAGATGATAAACTAAAACTGACAAAAGATAAAAAATATAAGTTAGTATCTGTATTTGATTATAATACAAATAATGTAACGATAACACTTTCCGAAGGGGATAATGTTTTGGCGAGTCATGACAGTGACACGGTCTCTGCGTTTACTGACCTTGCTGCACAGGGAGCGATTTCAAATATCATGATTTGTCAAACCGGAAACGGTTATACTGCCGGTACTGTTTCAGCTGACTTATATATAAATTCATTTACTGTTAGTCAGGAATTGTAGTTTTTGTCGTTTGTTTTAAATAAAAAATATTTATAATAGAATAATTTATATGATATTAGCTATTATAATAAGTAAACCGTCAGAACTTTTATAGTTCTGACGGTTTTTTATTTGTGTTGCTTAATAACAGAAACGGAAGAAGGTTAAGGTGTAGGCGGACTGTCCAAATCTCTATGGATCACATCCGTTTTACAAGCGGAGTCACGCCTTCAATTCTTAACATACAACATTTGTAATAAATAATTAAATAATTATTTTCTTATGTACGGCATTTAAAGTGAATATCGGTAGGGGGTGCTTGTGCACACCTCGTTAGGTGACTGCCATATCACGCGGAGCGTGAACATACATAAAAAAGTTTTTTAGAATCCAATTTAATTAAAAACTTTACCACGGCTGCGCGTCTTACGCGGCAGATTTCATCTGTATTGCGTATTCAAATTATTATTTGCGCATTCATATTATTTACATTGCAGGCTAATCTAAACAAGTCACTTCTTTGTATTACCCCATCCTTCAGGTGGGGGCATAGACATTGTAGGCAATGACAAAACAAGATAACATGTATAACACACTTTTTTAAGAAGAGTGTGGCCACACCTACCGATGCTTACAAAACTACATTTTATATACTTTTTATTATCCCATAACTTGATTTATTACTTAAAATTGTAAGAATATAATGTTAAATATTTACAATGATTATAAAAAGTATATATGATTTTTGCGCATTATTGACAAGATGAATTCACTGTGTTATATTGTATTAAGAGAAACAGATTATGCTTTATTATTTAGATATTTCGAGTTTTAAAGGAGAAATATAATGAAAAAACGAATTTCTCAGGTGTATAAAGTTTGTATATTTCTTATTGTTGTATTAATGTGTGTCTGCACCGTGGCATATGCTGTCTCAACATATATTGATGAGGGAAATACAAGCTATAGTTATCGTCTTGTTCCAACGGGAGTTGGCAACCAAAACGATTATTCGAGCGGCTCTGGCGGTTATGGAGGAGGATACAGCGGCTCCTCGGATTACGGCGGATACAGTGGAGGTTACGGCGGTTACATGCGTTATGGAGGTTATGGCGGCAATTTTGGCAACATTTCGTTTATATCAATTGGAATTGTAATATTATTAATTATATGTATTATATCGATTATAAAAAATAATAGCTATGATGCTAATACCGGCAATATTGCCGCCCCGTCGGCGCCTAGAGGCGGGTATGTTAAACCATCTGTAAACCCATCGGTTGAGATTCAGCGGACGGATACTAATTTTTCTGAGGAGGCATTTCTTGCATGGGCCCGCGAAGTATTTATAACTTTGAATGTCGCTTGGACTAAACAGGATTGGAAAATGATAAGACCATTTGAGTCTGAGCAGCTCTTTAGAGAGCATTCTCAGCAATTGGATGAATATATCCGCAACGGCACTGTTAATTATTTGGAACGTGTTGCTGTAAAAGACAGCTTTATCAATAAAGTTTATCGTGATCAAAGTTATGAATATGTAGAGGTAAAAATGCTTACAAATATGATAGACTATGTTAAAGAAACGGCAACCGGAAAAATTATTGCCGGCAATACAACACATTTATGGGAAATGATTCATACTTTGACTTTTATGCGGACAATTGGAACAAAAACATCTGAGCACCCTGAATCTTTGAGTGTTACCAATTGCCCTAATTGCGGAGCGCCTACAGAAATAACCTCCGCTGGGGAATGTCCTTATTGCAAGTCAATTGTCACATCAGGAACTTTTAATTGGGTACTTTGTAAATTTATTGGTGAAAATCTATAAAAAGGAGATATAGTAATGGGACTTATTAAAGCTTTTTCAGGAGCTTTTCGTTCAGAGCTTGCTGATCAATGGAAAGAATATTTTGTTTGTGACAGTATGGCTCAGGAGACGCTGCTGCAGTTAGGACGAAAACGAATTAACACAACCAACTATCAATCCAGCAATACTAAAGGCAGTGAACATATAATAACTCAAGACAGCCTGCTGGTAGTAAATGAAGGTCAGGCAATGATTGTGACAGAGCAAGGGAAAATAATTGATTTTACCTGTGAAGCTGGAGCTTATACTTTTGATAGTAAATCAGAGCCATCAATGCTGAATGGTAATTTTTCTGAAGGTCTAAGAGAATCGTTTCGAAAAGTTGGCAAGAGGTTTACTTTTGGCGGCGATACAGGAAACGACCAGCGCGTCTACTATATTAACACAAAAGAGATATTAGGAAATAAATACGGAACTGCACAGCCAATGGCCTATGATGACCCATATTATAAAACGGTGTTATATATTCGCTATTATGGTATGTTTACATTTAAAATTACTGACCCGTTAGTGTTTTATAACAGCATTGCCGGAAACGTCAGTGACACTTATAACAGCGAACAACTTTTAGAACAATGCAGAAGTGAATTTCTGACAGCGTTGGATACGTCAGTTAATAAGCTGTCCGGTCAAGGTGTGAAGTTCAGTGAGATTCCCTCGCACCAAATGGAATTATCTGATTTTATGAGTAATATATTAGATTCCCCATGGAAACAGGGGCGCGGCATGGAGATTATCTCGGTGGGGATTGAAAAAATCACTCCGGATGACAAATCACGCGCTAGAATTGAGGAGTTTGACACTGCCGTGATGCTTGGAAACACTCAAGGTGCTATTCAGGGGCGTATGACTGCGGCACAGTCAGCTATGTTCGAAAATATGGGAAAACAGTCCGGCGGCGTTAATGGCGGTGATATAACCGGCGCTGTGGTTGGAATGATGGGTATGAATATGATGAATACAATGATGCCTAACAGACAAACCGCTGATTCTGATAATAAACAGCCTGAAATACCTGTAGTTGATTCTAAAATGTCTGATGATGGCTGGGTATGTAAATGCGGAACCAAAAACCATGGAAAATTTTGTATAGAATGCGGAGCAAAGAGACCGTTTTATAAATGCGGCAATTGTGGATGGGAATCCTCAGAACTAAGCAGTTTGCCGAAATTCTGTCCGGAATGTGGTTTTCCGTTTGGTGAAAAAACTTCTGTGAAGAGTGATTAATTGTTCAAGTTATTTGAGGCAGCGCAGCTGCCTCTTTTTATGTCTAATTTTAGTTAGCCGTGCATAGAATAATAATATATAAATTTTAAAATTGTTAGATTACAAGGTTTTTTTATTATATTATCAGTTATGTTATTTTTGCACGTCGTTAAGTTCGGAACGGAATAACTAGTTTAATATCGTTGAAATTTAATTTATCTCAGCTTAAAATGTTACAAAATTATTGCTGATAAAAATTTGAAATAATTAATAGTTTTCGTTTTTATGCTAGTTATGCAATTTTTTAAAATATTATATTTTAAAGTTTGCTTATAAAACAAAATAAGTGTATTATTCTGATTTGCGGCAAAATATAAAATCAAATGAGAAATAGTTTGGAGAGTGAGTGAGAGAACAATGGAAAGTGAAGCGTTTGAAGAACCTATAATGAAAGATCAAAATAAGTTGTTTAATATTATAAAAAAGAAAGTTAATATTTATAATTCAACTGATTGTATAAAATGTTTGTTTGAGGGTTTTCTAAAATGTCATTATGAGACAAAATTTCACGGCAGACCGGTGACTGTAGAATATTCAATGACGATAGATAATAATAAATATCTTCCATATGGAATAAAAGCGCTGATGCTGGACAAGGACTTGGAGATAGTCGATGAATTTGCAGCCAGAAAGAGATTTGCCACTGTGAGCGAATGTATTGTACAAATGGAAATGATGGCAAAAGATAGAGTTTTGCCTAATGATTTAAAATATATTATATAGTTTGCTTATTTAATATTGTTATAGTATAGGTTATGTATTCTAAAGTAATATTGACAACAACAGCTTATTGTTTTATAATTATATCTACAATAATGAGCCGCCGGCGGGCGGCAATAATCCAATATTGAATTTTGGAGTGCGAAAATATGAAACTTAATGATGCTAATACTGTTGCCGCAAGTAATGGTGTTCATAAAGATATAAATAAGAAAAATAATCCGGCATTTAAATGGGCGTTTATTATAATTGGCGCCGTTGTTGTGGTTATGTTAGCTATGTTTTTCATTAAAACTTTTGTTATATCAGTTGTTACGGTTTCAGGAACCAGTATGGAACCGGCAATTCGGGAAGGGGAAAGCTGGCTGATTAATAAAACAAATCAAAACTATCAGAAAAATGATATAATAACATTTTATTCTAATGAAGACAGAAAAAATGCTGTTGTCTCAAGAATTATCGCTGTTGAAGGAGATACGGTTTATATAGATTTTAATTCCGGAGATATTTATGTAAATAATGAAATGATTGACGAGCCATATGTTAGCGAAAAGACTAAAACCGGAGGAAAGTATATAACTTCCTTGATAGAAGACGGAAAATATGGCGCCGGAACTCCTATTGTTGTTGAAAAAGATCATGTCTTTGTGATGGGGGATAATAGGAACAACAGCCGTGACAGCCGGGAATTCGGACCTATATCTACTTCCTCTGTTTTTGGAATTATTTTTAAAAAAATAAAATAAAAAGAGCCATATTTGAACCAACCTCCTAATCGTTAGATTTTTGGTCTAACTTTTGGGGGGCATATCAATTTGGCTCTTTTTGTTATCTAAAATTACAGCAATATGATGTCAAAAAAATGTTTACTGCATATAATATTAAGCGGTATTATAAGTTTAGTGTTTCATATTAATGGATAAATTGGTAAAAATTGTTTGATTTTTTTAATTAAATAAAATTATTTTATTAATATATTACGAAAAATCTTGTATTTATTCTAGAATTGTGTTATTATAAACCTATATGGGACGGGATTTGTATAAAATTGGTAAGCCACGAACTTTTAGGGGGAAACGTAATGGCAAGAAAGATTTACAGGGGAGAGTATAACCCTGCACATAATATTGTTAAAAAAGAGCATTATGAAATATTTAAAAATATTCAGCCCAACAAAAATTTGTGGTATTTGTTTGTAAAAAGAGCTGCTGATATTATTTGTTCACTGCTTGCTCTTATTTTTTTATCACCTTTATTTTTGGCGGTTTCTATTGCAATCAAAAAAGACGGTGGTCCTGTTTTTTTTATGCAGCAAAGAATTGGTAAAGACGGCAAAGCTTTTCGGATGTATAAATTTAGAAGCATGGTCGTTAATGCTGAAGAGATGTTAAAAGAGCTTCAGAGTAAAAATGAAGCCAGCGGACCTGTGTTTAAAATAGAGAACGACCCGAGGGTTACTAAAGTCGGGCGTTTTATTAGAAAGTATAGTATTGATGAACTTCCTCAGCTTATAAACATTTTAATCGGTGATATGAGTATAGTTGGTCCGCGCCCTCCGCTTCCAAGCGAGGTTGTTATGTATAGTGAATACGATATGCAGAGACTTAAGGTAAGACCGGGTCTTACGTGTTATTGGCAATGCGGGGGAAGAAGCAAAATTAGTTTTGAAAAATGGATAGATATGGATTTGGAATATATAAATGACCAAGGTATTTGGTGTGACTTTAAAATAATTTTAAAGACTATCCCGGCAGTGTTTAATGGTGATGGTGCTTATTGATTAGAAAAATAAATGGGATGTGGAATTATGCGTATTACCGTTGCGGGTATTGGATATGTAGGTCTTTCAAACGCTGTGTTGCTTTCACAGCATAACAAGGTGACTGCGTTTGATATAAATACTGATAGAGTTGATATGATAAACAAAAAAATATCGCCTATAGTTGATAAGGACGTCAGCGAATATCTTGCTAATAAAAATTTGGATTTATGTGCTGTAAATCTTCCGGAGACAGCGTTTAGCGGAGCTGAATATGTAATAATATCGACTCCGACAGATTATGATACAAAGAAGGATTATTTTGATACATCGTCTGTTGAAAGTGTTATAGAACAGGTTTTAAAATATTCTGATACTGCTGTAATGGTTATAAAGTCTACGGTGCCTGTTGGATTTACAGAGATGATGAGGGAAAAATATAAAACAGACAGGCTGATTTTTTCACCTGAGTTTTTAAGAGAAGGCAAAGCGCTATATGATAATCTTCATCCTTCACGTATAATAGTTGGAGAAAAATCAAAAAGGGCGGAGATATTTGCCGAATTGTTAAAGCAGGGGGCAGAGAACAAGGATGTTCCGGTATTGTTTACAGGTTCGACAGAGGCGGAGGCAATAAAACTTTTCGCCAATACATATTTGGCTATGAGGATAGCTTTTTTTAATGAACTTGATTCGTATGCGGAAATTAAAGGACTCAAAACATCAGAAATTATAGAAGGAATTTGCCTTGACGACAGAATAGGTAACCATTATAATAATCCGTCTTTTGGTTACGGGGGATACTGTTTGCCTAAAGATACCAGACAGCTTTTGAGCAATTTCGGTGAGGTTCCTAACAGCATTATGAAAGCAGTTGTGGACGCTAATGTGACCAGAAAAGATTTTATTGCCGCAAGGATACTTGAAAGAGAACCAAAAGTTGTTGGAATATACAGATTAACGATGAAAACTGATTCTGATAATTTCAGGCAATCATCAATTCAGGGCGTTATTCGAAGGTTAGAAAGTTCAGGAGTAAGTTTAATAATTTACGAGCCTGTCTTAAGAGACTGCAAAACGTTTATGGGAGCGAAAGTTATAAATAATTTAGATAGATTTAAAGAACTTTCGGATATTATTGTTGCCAATAGATTTTCCAATGAGATTGAAGATGTAAGTGAAAAGGTTTATACAAGAGATATATATAGGAGAGATTAGACAGAGAGGAGAAATATAAATGACTATAATCGAATTTTGGGACGAGCTGGGAATTGATAAGGATGAGGTGTCGGCAAGATTTGTCGGTAATATGGATTTGGCAGCAAAATGTACTATGAAGTATATAGACGATAACACTTTTAATGAGCTCCAAACTGCTATGGCTGAACAGAATTACAGCGGAATTGAGATAGCCGCTCATACTTTAAAGGGAGTTGCCGGAAATCTAGGCTTTAGTGAGATTCAGAAAATCGGACAGAGAATGGTGGATAATGTTAGAGCCAATATTTATGATAGTTTGGATGAAGATTTTGAAAAACTTAAGATTGAACAGAAAAAAGTTTGTGAGTTGGCAAAACAGCTGTAGTGTTTAATATAGCTGGGAGGAGGTGCGGCTGTGCCTGGAAAATTAAAAGTTTTGGTTGTTGATGACGTAGAGATGAATAGGATTATTCTCAGTGAACTTTTTGCTGATAGCTACAATGTGCTGGAGGCTGAGAATGGGGAAGAGGCGTTGGAAACGATTAGGAATAATCCTGATTTATCCGCTGTGCTTCTTGATATTGTCATGCCCGTAATGGATGGTCTTGAGACGTTGGAACAAATAAAAAAAGAGGAGCTGATACCATCTGTTCCTATATTTTTTGTTACAGCGGACACTAGTAATGAAACCTTAGTCAGAGGGTTTGAGAATGGCATAGTCGACAGAATAGAAAAGCCGTTTAACCCTTATGTTATTAAGTGCCGTATACAAAACTCAATAGAACTTTATGATTATCGTATAAACTTGGAAAAGCGTGTAAAAGAGCAGACTGAAGAAATAGAAAGAAAATCTCAGGAGCTTAAAGAAGCAAATGCGTCTATTATTGACGCTTTATCTACGGCGATTGAGTTCCGTGACTCAGAGTCGGGTGAACACGTATGCAGAATAAGGCAGATAACAAAAACTCTTTTAATTGAGTTGGAGAAGCAGGTAGGAAATAAGTGGTATGCTCATGAGGAGATTGAAAATATTTCGGCGGCATCCACAATGCATGATGTTGGCAAAATTTCCGTGCCTGACTATATATTAAATAAGCCCGGGAAGCTAACTGCGGAAGAGTTTGAAATAATGAAAGAACACACGGTCAACGGCTGTAAAATACTGGACAGTATAGATATGATAAAATGCAGTCCTATGTACAAGTATTATTATGATATTTGCAGGAGCCATCATGAACGCTGGGACGGCCGCGGATATCCGGACGGACTTGTTGGAGACATGATACCTATATCCGCTCAGATAGTTTCTGTTGCCGATGTTTATGACGCACTTACGAGCAAGAGGGTATATAAACCTCCGTATTCACATGAAAAGGCGGTTGATATGATATTAAACGGGGAATGCGGAAAGTTTAATCCTGATATTATTGAGTGCTTAAAAAATTGTCATATGGAGCTAAAAGATATTTTAGATAAAATGGCCTTTGAAAACAAAGTAAATTTAGAAATTCCACAATATGAGAGGAAAAAAGTGAGTTCAAAGCTTGAACTTGAAAACTCTGAAAATTTTGATAAAACATGTAAAAATGATAATGCTGATAAAGAAGACAGTTTTACAGTTTTAGATGATGATGTGATTTTTAAATACAATAAAAAGAATGATATAATTGAATTCTCGGAAACCTATGCTAAAGAGTTTGGAAAAGCAAGGTTGATTACTAATGCGCAGAAATTTTTCTATGAGGATCCTTCAATGACCCCGGAGGAGAAAGAAAAGTTAATGAATAGTGTGAATAAGCTTAATATTAATAATCCGGTTTTAAATTGCAGGATAAAAGTTCGGGATAAAAACGGAAGTCCGGTAAGCCGGAATATTAGTATATATATGCACTATTCCAATGAAAATTCCGGTGAGTCAGATGGGTTTGTCGGTAAACTTGTAAATAGTTGAGTGTTATATACTTAGAGATAAGTTTTATTCAAGTTAATTATACTCATATTGTAAATAGTTTTATGAACGGTAACTAACGTTTTAACATATTGGTAGAAAGAGTGAATATATGAAGAGTAGGACGGATATTACAAGAAGTGAGAAAAGCGCTAAAAACTTGTTATATGGCGTCATTTCTCAGTTTGTCAGCGTTGCATTTACATTTATTGTGAGAATCGTTCTGGTGCGTCAGATTGGAATTCTGTCAGTCAGCTTAAACGGTTTATTCACAGAGGTAATTGCAATACTGTCACTTGCCGAAATGGGTGTTGGTTCGGCTATAGTTTACAGTCTTTACAAACCTCTTGCCGAAAGGGACGAAAAGAAGATTGTAAAGCTGATGAATATGTATAAAACAGCCTACCGTAATATAGCTTTGGCTGTGTTTGGAATAGGTCTCTGCCTGGTTCCGTTTATTCAGAATATTGTTACAAAGGTCGATGTGTCTGACGGATATATTCGGCTTGTTTTTGTGTTATTTCTAACTCAGACAGCGTCTTCTTATTTGTTCTCATATAAGAGTTCTTTGCTTAATGCGGATCAAAAGGTATATATAGTTTCAAAGGTTACTACTATTGTTAAAATTGTTGCTGAGATTATTAACATAATTCTTTTATTTGTTTTTCATAATTATATTTTATATCTGATTGTGGAAATATTGCTTACCCTTGCCACCAACATAGTTATTTCAGGTCAGGTAGATAAGATGTATCCGTTTTTAATCAGGAAGGATGAACTTCTGAACGTCGAAAAGCGAATGGTATTTAAAAATGTAAAGAATATTTTTATTGGAAGTCTTTCAGGTAAAATAACTAATTCGACTGATAACATTTTGATTTCTATACTGGTAAGCACTTATGAGGTCGGTATTTATACAGGATATTCGACATTGGCCATGGGACTGAGAAAACTTATTGATCAGGTTGACGCTGCGACGGCCGGAAGCGTAGGAAATCTGATGGCTGAGGATGACCGTGATAAGTGTGACCAGGTGCTTAGAAAGTTAACATTTATTAATTATTTTTTTGGTTCCTTGTTTGCAAGCTGTCTTTATTGTCTTTCGTCAACGCTTGTCAGGATAATGTACGGATTGGAATATACGTATAATGCAGATTCTATGATTGGTCTGATGGTAGTATTTTGTTTGTGTGTAAACTTTTTCTTAACCGTGTTAAGAAATCCTCTTTGGAGGTTTATGTCCGTATCCGGTTTGTTTGCCAAGGATAAAAATATTTCTATAGCAGGCAGTGTTGTCAATCTAATTCTTTCTATTATTCTTGGAATAAAGTTTGGAACTTTAGGAATTCTTTTGGGAACTTTGGCATCTCTGGTAATACAAATTATTTTAAAAATACGTCTGCTTTATACTGAACGCTTTAAAATCAATTCCGGAAAATATTATTTTAGATTTATATTTTACTCTGGAATAGGTATTGTTATTATGCTTTTAGCGAAGTTTATAAGCGCAGAAATTGCTGTCGGCAGTTTATACATAGATTTTGTTTTAAAGGCGGCGGTATCCATATTCGTTCCATTGTGTATGAATTATGTCTTCTTTTGCAGAACAGAGGAATACGTGTATTTAAAGGAACTTATGTGGAAGTTTGTTACCAAAATGTATACCGCACTGACGCCGGTTATTAGCCGGTTATATAAAAAAAGGCCGTTTGGCAAGGCATAATATTGAAAGGTGTTGCTATGATGCGGAAAGATAAAAAAAGATTTAAAGTCGCTATGATTGGACATAAAAGAGTTCCATCGCGTGAAGGCGGTATTGAAGTTGTGGTAGAAGAGCTGTCGGTACGAATGGTTGAAAGGGGTTTAAAAGTTGACGTATATAATCGCAAAGATAGATTTGGCAAAGCGTATAAACAGCCTCGGGAATATAAAGGTATCAGGATAATTCAAATCCCAACTTTTAAGGTTAGCGCTTTAAACGCCTTTGTTTATTCAGTGCTGGCAAGTTTTCGTGCGCTGTTTGGAGGTTATGACTGTATTCATTACCATGCTGAAGGACCGTGCGCTATGATGTGGCTTCCTAAGCTTTTTGGTATACATACGGTTGCCACTATACATGGGCTTGACTGGCAGCGTGCCAAATGGGGCGGCTTCTCAACAAAATATCTGAAGCTTGGGGAAAAATGTGCTTCAAAATATGCTGACGAATTAATAGTATTGTCAAATAATAACCAAAAGTATTTTAAAGAAACTTATGGACGGGATACACACTTGATTCCTAATGGCATTGTCAAGAAAAATGCGGATTATCCTGCTCGGGATATAAGTGAAATATTTGGTCTCCAAAAAGACGGTTATATTTTGTTTTTAGCTAGAATTGTGCCTGAAAAAGGTTTGCATTATTTAATTGAGGCTTTTAAGGCTGTTGAGACAAATAAGAAGTTGGTAATTGCCGGAGATTTAACTCCGGGCAATGAGTATGTGGAAAAGATTAAGAAGATGGCGTCTGAGGATGAGAGAATAATTTTGACCGGCTTTGTTCAAGGAAGATTGCTCGATGAGTTGTTCTCGAATTGTTATATTTATGTTCTTCCAAGCGATATAGAGGGGTTGGCAATGAGCTTGCTGGAATCTGTGAGCTATGGCGTTCCGTGCCTTGTCAGTGATATACCTGAGAATATGGAAGTTGTAGGCGAGTATATGCCTTCATTTAAGCATGGAGATATTCAGGACTTGTCGGTTAAGCTGGATAAAATTTTAAAAGGCGAATATTCTGATATATGGAAAAAAGAAAATTTTGAAACTATCTTAAAAAAATATGATTGGGAAAAAATTGCAGATCAAACGACAGCGCTTTATAAAAAAGGAAAATAATTTGGCGGTATAGCGAGGTGCGGCGAATGAAAATATTATTAATAAATAAGTACCTGTATCCGAAAGGCGGTGCAGAGACATATACTTTAAAGCTGGGTGAATATTTGAGCGGAGCCGGTCATGAAGTTGAGTATTTTGGTATGTACGATAAGAATAATGTGGTGCATAATTCCGCAGAGCAATACACACAAAATATGGACTTTCATGACAGCGGAGCGGAAAAGTTTCTTTATCCGTTTAGAATAATATATTCATTTCAGGCAAGAAAAAAGCTCAGAAAAGTGCTTGAAAATTTTCAGCCTGATATTGTTCATATGAATAATATCAATTATCAGCTTACCCCTTCAATTATTGATGAGATAAAAAAGCATGGAACTCCAATCGTTCAAACCGTACATGATTTACAAATGCTTTGTCCTAATCATCTTATGTTTGACCTATATAAAAAGACCCCCTGTGAAAAATGCCTTAACGGCTCAAAGATAAATTGTATTAAAGGAAAGTGTATACACTATTCAAGGATTAAAAGCATAATCGGTGCAGTTGAAGCGTGGCTTTACGCTATTAAGGGGACGTATAAAAAAGTTGATAAATATATATGTCCTAGCAGGTTTTTAGAAAGCAAACTTCTTGAAAAGAAAAGGCTTGGCGAATATATATATAAAGGAAAAACAGTTTCAATACATAACTACATAGAACTTCCAAAATTTGATTTTGAACACACAAAAAAGAATTACGTTTTATTTTTTGGCAGATTATCTGAAGAAAAGGGAGTTGATATATTTATTGAAGCCTGCAAGTCTCTTCCCAATATTATGTTTAAAGTTGCAGGGATTGGACCTATGGAGAATGTTTGTAAAGGGATTCCTAATGTGGAATTTGTGGGGTTCAAAACCGGAAAAGAACTGCATAAATTGATAGCGGAAGCGCTGTTTTCAATTTATCCTTCAATATGGTATGAAAATTGTCCGCTTTCAATTTTGGAATCAGAATCTTTTGGAACCCCGGTTATCTGCACGCCTCTCGGAGGAATGCCTGAACTTGTAGAAAACGGAAGAACGGGAATAATTCTTGAAGAGATTAGTTCCAAAGCTTTGACTGAAGCAACAAGCACGCTTTATAATGACAGAGAATTATGTGAAAAAATGAGTAAATTTTGTGAGGAAAAAAGAACTCAAATGACAACTCTTGACGAGTATGGCAGGCAGATAGAAGAAATATATTCCGAAATTATAAAAAAGTAAAATAACTGAAATAAGCGCGGAATTATCCGCGCTTTTAATTTATCCTATTATAGCTTGGCCAATAACTCGGCCCATTTTTTCTCTTGAAAAGTTTGTTAAAAATGAATTCCTTGCATTTTCTCCGATATAATTATATTTGTCAGTATAAAAAATATCAGAGATAACTTTATGTACGCTTGATTTATCTTTTGTTATAAGCAGACCGTTTTCACCGTCTTTAATATACATTTCACTCAAAGTGCTTGGCTTTGTAACAATTATTATTTTTTTAAATGACATGGATGTCAGTAAAACTGTATCTCCCGAACATATTCTGCCGTCGTCTATTGGAAGAATCACGGCTTTAGAGTTTATTATAAATGGATATTGCCCGTCTCCGGTTATATCATCTATTAATAAAACGTTATCGGGCAAAACTTTAGGTTTAAACGTGTCTGATATTATAACAAGAGTTTCGTTAATACCCTGCCAGGAATCCAAAAGAAAGTTATAATCCCTGTTTGACCGTCCAATTGCCAACACATAATCTGTTGATTTTATCTTTTCAGGTTTTTCCGAATCTTTCCATTGACCGTACATATCGTTTATTCCGAAAGTAGTAACAATAAACTTGCTGAGTGGTATATTAAAATCCCGGCTGCATTGATTTGCGTAGTTTTGTGACGGAACGTGTATAAAATTAATATAGTCTCCGCTGAGACAGGTTTTCATAAACCATTTATATATTCGTCCTGAAAATCCTGATTTTTGTTTATATGTAAAATTTATAACAACAACTTTATTTTTCTTTTTAGTCCTAAAAATTCTGCACCAAAAGCAGAATACCAAAGCGTAAAATTGCTGCCAGCCTAAAATATAATTATATTGGTCACGTTTAAGAAAATACAAAAAAGTTATATAAAAATACATTAAATAACGTTTGATAACATTAAAAATTCCTCTGCTCCCCCAGTTTGCAATTATGGATTTACATTCAAAATTGAGGTCAGTTTCTTTGTTAAGACCGTTGAGCAGGGAGGCTACTTCGTCAGTTACACAATCGGCAAGCACTATATTCTTTTTCATATTATTTCTCCTTATGATATCAAACTCTTTTTATTTTACAAAATAAATTTCCAATTGTCAATATAACCGGGAAGTTATTCAACGAATAATATAAAACTGAAAACTTTTGAAAAGGGAACGTTTTTTGTTATATATTCGGAGAATATTGTTTAAGACGCTTGCAATAACGCCTAAATAGTGGTATAATATTTAAAATAAATATCAATGATTTGGTATTTAAAGAATAAATAATACGGCGGAAGCAGAAACGACAGGTGGTAGTTAATGAGTCATTTTAAAAGATTGATTATTCGCGCGCCTAAGTATATATGGTACCTTTTCTGTTTGGTTATATTTTATCCAATAGGGAGAATAGCAAAAGTCTTATTCCCAAAATACCGTGATGTTTGGATAGTTTCTGAGCGCGGCTCAGACGCCAGAGATAATGGGTACCATTTTTTTAAATATATAAGAGAAAATCATCCTGAAATTAAAGCGTATTATATAATTGAAAAAAATTCGGCGGATTACCATAAAGTTGCTAAACTTGGTAATATCGTCAAATATAAAAGTTTAAAACATCATTTTCTCTTTGCAGTTTCTGAATATAAAATAAGCAGTCACATTTTTGGATATTCGCCTGATGTGTTGAGTTACAACCGTTTTCAGAAATTGGGTCTCATCAGGGGAAAGCTGGTATTTCTTCAGCATGGTATAATAGTTAATGATATTGAGTGGATGTTTTATCCGAAAACTAAACTTGATTTATTTGTTTGCGGAGCACGTCCTGAATATGAAGCAGTTATTAAAAGATATGGATATCCCAGCGGTGTCGTGAAATATCTCGGATTGTGCAGATATGACGCTTTAAATAAACCGTGTGTTCTAAAAAATAGAATATTATTAATGCCTACTTGGCGTATCGACGTGTGTGCGGTGGGGAACCGTGATAAGTTTACTCAATCTGAGTATTATAGAAAACTCCAAAGTTTTATTAATAATCAGAATTTAATTGATTATCTTGACAAAAACGACCTTGAACTTGTTTTTTATCCTCATTTTGAAATACAAAGATTTTTAAAAGATTTTCATTCTGTGAGTCCGAGAGTCATAATCGCTTCGTTTAACGACTATGATGTACAGGAATTGCTTATGAATTCTAAGATGCTGATTACAGATTTTTCAAGTGTATTTTTTGATTTTGCATATATGGGAAAACCAATAGTTTATTATCAATTTGATGATATTCATTATGCACATGGTTATTTTGACTATGGCGGGGATGGTTTTGGTCCGGTTTTGAAGACCGAAGATGAGGTTATAAATTATTTAGCAGAAAAGGTGAACGACGGATTTTTAGTTGATGATATGTATAAAGCGAGAGCCGAAACATTTTTTGAGATTAGAGACGATAACAACTGTGAACGTAACTTTAATGCAATATTGTCTTTGTAGAAAGTTTGGCCGGCTCGAATCAACAGACAAGGAGAATAATGTTTATGTCTAATTTGCAGAACAGGCAAAATTCTAAAATTCTTGCGGCGTTTTATATTGTCTGTTTCGCTTTGGCGGTTGTTCTTGATTCGGGATTTGGAAGCAGTAATGCAAAAGCAATAACGCTGGTTACAGTTATTCTTGCAGCGGCTGTAATATTTATTACGGCAGATTTTAATAATCTCGGCAATATATCCGGATTTATGGTTGTGTATGGAATATGGCTTACTGTTGTGCTTGTCTATTCCTTTATAATATGGATACTTAATTTTGAAACAGTGTCATATATGATGAGGGGCTGTTCAAAAATAGTATTTCAGTTTATAATGATACTTAATATATTTGCTGCAGCATATTTGTTTGGTGAAAAAGGCATACACTATATGTTCTGGGGGCTGGCGCTGGGCAATCTTGCTATAGCTTTGGTTTTGGTTCCGCGGTATCCGATTTCAGAAATAGTATCATCTGTAACCGTTTTTCTAACCCAGGGCGGAACTGCGGAAGGATATATGAAAGGGTTAGAAATTCATGATGTAACGTTTACTTATGGATTTTTTCTGATTTACTTTATTTTCTTTGATAAGATAAGTTCAAAGAAGATGAAAGTCATAAATATAATTTTGGCTTTGTTTTTGTTCGGTCTTGGATTTAAGAGAATCGCTATAGCTAGTTGTTTTTTAATGCTGCTGGCTGCATGGGGGCTTGAAAAGCTTACTCCCCGTGTGCAGTTTGGTATAATGAAAACTATACTTATATGCGGAGTGATTTTTTCATTTTTATATTTATTCAGCATAAAATATAATATTTTTATGATGATAATGGATAAACTCGGTGTGGATGTAATGGGCAGAAATGTTTTATATGGAGCTGTTGACAAATATTATAAGATTTCTCCGACTTATATTGGTCACGGCTTTGAGTATGTCCATATGATGATGGCAGAAATCAGGCAGGAAGGCGGTAAAGCCTTTAACGGCATGATTGACTTGCATAATGATTTTATGCGTGTGTATATTGAAATGGGATTTTGGGGATTTTTTGCCTGGGGATGGTATACTCTGATTTTTCAATATAATTGGATAAAATCAAAGTTTGGACTGGAAACGGTAAGATTATTTTTTCTTTGTGAATTATATATCTTTTTGACTTATATGACTGACAATACATTATTTTATTTCTATACAGGAACCGTTTTGCGGCTGATTCCAATGTGTTATGCTCTTCACATTGGAAAGGAGAACAGTTTGGGAAAAGGGAAGCTTAAAAGAAAGCTTGTTGTTTTAAATGATGGGGAAAAGAGTGAATTTGAGATTTTATCAAAGCGCGGAGAAGAAAGTGTAACTTTATATAAGAAAAAGCTAAACCATAAACTGCGGTAAGACGAAAGTCTTGTCATTATTACTAAGTTGGGTGATTTTATTGATAATTTTTGAAAAGTTAAAGGAATATATTAAAGAAGATTTTGGAAAATTCAAAAATATGAATATAAAAAAATCTGTTTTGAATAAAAAAGAATATATGGAAAACACAGCTGTAGTTGCAGAAAAAGACCCTGCTAAACTTGGGCTTTCATCGACAAAAACTATTGTGTTTTTGTTATGGAAAAAGAAGTTTAAGATTATTTTTTCTACAATAGCATTTATGTTGATTTTGTGTGTCTTTTTTGCGTATCAAAGCGGAAACACCGTAAATACTACAATGTCTTTGAATTATGAGGAGGGTTCTAAAGGTCTTAATCCAAATTCAACAAGATTTAATATGTATGAGCTAAAATCAAATGCGGTTTTAGAACGTGCGATACAATATTTGGGACTCACAGGAGATATAACTCCTGAGCAGCTTTCAGAGCATATTTCTGTAGGGAACGCAAATTCAAAAGCTATTAATACCGAGGAGAGCAATTATTTTATCTCAACAAGTTTTAATGTTTCGTATACCAAAAATAAAGAAGCAAAAAAATATTCTGCTAAAGATATTATGACCATGATTTGCAAAGCTTATAATGATGTATTTCACGAGAATTATGCCGATAAAAAGACTGCGCTTACTTATAATATGGCTGATATAACCGATATGGAATATGTTGAAATAGGCGATGAGCTTACAATATTAGCAAATCAAATGGATGAGTATTTGTCCGGCAGAGTTTCAGAAAATGGTACATACAAATCAGTAGAGACGGGACAGACGTTCCAGACGGTAAAGAGAATGGTACAAAACTTGCTGGAATATGACATTTCAAAATATAAATCGTTTGTTCTTGAAACAGGTCTTGCTAAGGAAAAGGAGCAGTTTATTCAGACTTTGTATTATAAAAATTCTGTTCTTGATATGCAGTATCAAAAATCTATGGCGGATTACAGTGTGCGTCAGGACGGCATATCAAAATACGATGAAGCTATGATAGGAACTGTTATGATACCGGCTGTCAATGAGAAAAACGAATATTATATGTCCAGAACCAATATAGGTATTGATTATCTGGCAAAAGATGCTGAATTTCATTTGTCAGCGGCAAAGGACACGTTAAAAGAAATTGAGATAAATACAGATATAATAAATAAGTTAAGTGAGAGAACTCCGGCTGTTGGGGATTATGAAAAGGCTGAGGAAATGCTCAAAAATATAAATAATGAGTTTAAAAATATTTCTGAGATTGCACTTGCCACAGACAGGGAATATATTAAATATAAAACTAAGGATTATTTAACATTTAAAAACGTAGAGCTATCTTTAGTTCAGAAGTTATCACTTAAAAAGGTAATAGCTTTGGGCGCTGTATTTTTTGTTTTAATTTGTGCTTTGTTCTATTTTATGAGCAAAAGAAAGCTTAGAAATAGGAGGGCGCACGTATGAGAAACTTTGAAATTTTAAGATATATAAAAAAATGGAAATATTTGATTGTGATTGTTTGTATCTTGGGCGCCGTTCTCGTTTATCAGTATGCTATGTCAAAACAGACGTATACGGCGCAGACTGTTTTAAGATATTCTAATTCAGAGGCAAGCAATGGTTTGACTCCCAGCGGAGATAGTTTGGATGTCAGTGAGATTTATTCGTCAAAGGTAATAACCGGAGTTCTTGAGGATTTGGATTTAAATACCGGAGCTGATTCTATTCGTTCTAAGTGCGCTGTGGAGCCAATTATTCCGGCAGATGAAGAGTCAAGAAAAGAAGCGATACTAAAAGACGGAGAAGAATATGTGTATCATCCGACTGATTACTTAGTTACGTTCAGCGTTGGAAGTGATTACAGCAAAGGGTATGCTGCAAGCGTTCTTGATTCTATTTTAAAAAATTATTTTATTAATTACGGAGAAAAATATATAAATCAGACAGTTTTGCCGAATAATGCTTCAAATATTGAAAGCGGCAGTTATGATTATATTGAGAGCGCAGAAATCTTGGATACCTCTGCTACTGATATTTATAATTATTTGTATGACAAAAAGTTTCATTATCCGGCTTTTAGGTCTGCGGCTACAGGATATTCATTTAACGACCTCTATAATATGTATAAAGAGGAGCTGAACTATAATATTCCTGAGTTGTACTCTAAGATTTTAAATCAAAAAGTGTCTAAGGACCAATCAGTTTTGATTAAAGATTATAGAAACCGAATAAGCCAGTATCAGATTGATTTAGCTAACCTTTCAGAAAAAATAGACCCGCTTTATGCTCTTATAACTCAGTACAGTCAAAAAAGTAAGGAGGGTATACAGTACCACTATGGAAAGGGTACTGATTCTGATAATACAAGCGATTATATATTAAAGGATGTATATGAAGATGAATACAAACATCAGATTAATACTGAAACTACATATGACGCACTTATAAATCAGTATGTTTCTCTTGAAATTGACCGCCAGTATACGCAGGTTGATAAAGAACACAGAGAAGAACTTTTAAATATCTTTGAAACGGCTGAGCCGGCTTCAAATGCTGACGAAGCAATAAAAGAGATACAAAACAATATGAAAGAACTTATTGACAGTCTGGATAAGAATTATGAAATTGTTGAAAAGACAGTAGATGAATTCAATCAATATCTAGGCGCGTCAAATATTACTTCTCTCACCAGTATTAATGTGAACGAGAGAATAAATATTAAGCTTTATTTAATGATAGCTGTAGTGTTGTTCTTAATTTGCGGCTGTCTCGGCGCTATTTTGCTCGGTCGTATGCAGGACTTTATTGAATATCTTATGTATATGGACAGAAAGACTAAGCTGCCGAATCGTGCAAAGTGTGATATGCTGATAAATCAGTATGAAGAAAAACCGTTGCCTGATAACTTTACCTTTATACTTATCCGCCTTGATGTTTTGAAGGCAGTAAACAGTCAAATAGGAAGAACAGCAGGCGATACTCTGCTTGGAGAGTTTGGACAGATTTTGCGTGAGACTGCTGAAGACTACGGTTTTGTAGGCTATAATGGAAGCGACCAGTTTATGTGTATGTTTGAAAACTGCAGTTATAAAAAGGCCGAAATGTTTATTGATGTTCTGACGAGTTATGTTGAGCATTATAATTCCCAAAATCCAAAACAGGATATAGCATTTTCTTATGCTATTGAAGAAACAAGAAATAAGGGTATATATGACGCAAGAGGTTTAATAAGCGCATCGTTCCGCGATATAAATGCAAATACAAATATTAAAAGTGAAAGAGCAGAAAATTATGATGACAGAAATGACGGCGGAGACGATGATGGACCCGGAGGCGGAGTAAATCCAAAGAATAAGTCTCCCAAAAACGGACCTAATGACAACAGCACATGTGCAGGCGATACAACGATAAGTAAAAATCCACAAAAACACAGCAAAAATAAAAATCACAGTGGTTCAAAAAACAGTGTTGTTAAGCATACTAAAACTGTCAGCCAAGATGTCAAAAGCGATATTTATACAGGGGCAGAACAGAATAGCAGAGGAGTGTATAATGAGGAGATAGTTAAGCTGGTAACGGATGCTGTTATGGCAGGAATAAGGGCGGAACGTGCGTCTGAGAAAAAAGAAACTATTCCCGGACGTTCCTCTGGCATCAAATATAACTCAAAAAATATTTCGGATAGCTATCCTTCTATTGAGTGGACGGATTCTAAGAATGATAAGTCGAATGTGAAATATAAGGCTGTAACAGAAACGGTGTCTAATGTTAATAAAGATAACGTCTCTAATTCTAAAGAATCTGTTATGTCAAAACCTGATAATATTAAAAGCGTAGATGAACCAAAAAAAGATATTCAGGCAAAATTGAATACTAAAGTTGAACACGATATGGTTTCTGATACCTCAGAAAATATCGAAGAAGTTAAGGTTCTTGTAAGAGAAAGTACGAATAATATTAAAGATTCAAGCGTCATATCGAAAATTGATGATAATAATCCTTATGCGCCTAAGCCGAGAGTGAAAAAATCATATCGGAGCAAAAAGTCTGAGGAGCCAAAGAGCTTGAATCTTGATATGTATGCTCCAAAAAAGAAAAAATAATAAAATCAGAGACCGTTATATTGGAGAGATAAGTCTATGAAGAAATACTTTGAATTGTTTTCAAAATATAAGTGGCGTATTATTGCGGTAATATTGATAATTGTCCTCGCAGTCTGTGCGTTTAATTTACTGAACCAATCTGAAATAGATGTAACATTTTATCAGGTGCGTTCAGATAAGGTTTCAGACAATATCCGCATAGTCGTGCTTGCAGATTTGCACCTTAAAGAGTTTGGTAAGGATAATATAAGGCTTGTGGAACAGATTGATAAGCTGACTCCTGATATTATAGCATGTGTGGGTGATATGAACAATCTGAAAAATGACGATTACAGCGTTGTGACAAATCTTTGTGAAAAGCTCGTGAATATTGCACCTGTTTACTATGCTTTGGGAAATAATGAGTACGAGGCTAAATTATTTAAAGATTCTAATATAACCAAAGACCTTAAGGTTGTTGGAGTACATGTTTTAGACGACGCGTCTGAAATAGTTGACATAAAGGATACAAAATTGAACATAGGCGGACTTTCTCAGGGACCGGAGCAGTTTGAGAGATATGGTCATCAATTTTTTGATAAGTATATTGAGGAAGATTACTTTAAACTTTTACTGGTTCACTATCCCGATGAGTTTATGGGAATTTTAGAAGATTATCCTATAGATTTGGCTCTTTGCGGTCATGCTCACGGTGGTCAGGTGCGAATTCCGTTTGTTGGGGGACTTTATGCGACGGGACAGGGATTCTTCCCCAAGCTTGTTGACGGTTTTCATCAAATAGGAAACAGTAATGTGATTATCAGCAGAGGGCTTGGAAGCTCGCATATTATTCCGAGAATCAATAATAAACCGGAGCTTTGCGTTGTAGATTTATGCTGGTATTAGTATAGGGGACTGGTTATGGAAGAACAATTAGTTAGTATTATAGTGCCGGTTTATAACATGGCGGAAGTATTATATACTTCCGCCAAGACTTTTATAAATCAAACTTATAAAAATTTAGAAATAATTATGATTGACGACGGTTCTGCTGATGACAGTTTAAGAGTTATGCAGCAATTGGCAGCTGCAGATACTAGAATAAGAGTTTATCATCAAGAAAACCAAGGAGCAGCCGGAGCGAGAAACACAGGAATGTCACATGCGTCCGGTAAGTATTACTACTTTCCGGACGCTGATGATAGAATCAAGGAAAACGCCGTGGAAAAGCTTGTTTCTGCTATTGAGAATACTGGGGCTGATATGGCAGTTTGCGGATATGAATGGGTGAACGGTCAAGATGAATGTATAATGAGAAAATCGTATAAGCCTAAATATTTCAGCGGTAAATATATTCGTGAAAATTATGATGAGTTTATTGACCGTGACAGTGAATATGGTATATATGGCAGTATGGCGAACAAGCTGTATAGGGCTGAGATTATAAAGAATAATAAATTATCTGTTCCTAAAATCAGTAAGAGCGAAGATGAAGCGTTTAATATTTTGTTTCTGTCAAATGCCGGTTCGGTATGTTTTATTGAGGACGTGCTTTATTATTATTATATGTCTGGGATAGTTAAAAAGGGAGAAAAGTATTTAAAGAATTATATTGAAAGCGTTGCAGCTTTTAAAAATTTACAGATGAATGTAGTTTATAATTGGAATAGAGACAATAAAAAAGTTTTGGAGAAAATATGCAGAAATTTGGCGGTAAACTTTGATATATATATTCAAATGCTGTTTCTCGCTATTCCAAGATATAAAGTGTTTAAAAGATATAAAGCGGTAAAAAACGTTGTGGAAGTTTTTAATAATGAACTTCCCTGCAGAGAGTTTGAGCCTGATTTTAGAAAGTATAAATATTTAGTTGATAAAAAAATAATCAGGCTTTGCATTATTGAGGATTTAAAGGTAATGAGTGAAATAAAAAACAACGCAAAATAAAACATTGGGGGATGAATGTTATGCAAAAACCTCTCGTAAGCATAATTATGCCTGTATATAATATGGGTGAACATTTAAGAAAGTCGGTTCCGTCGGTACTTAATCAAACTTATCAAAATATTGAACTTATTCTTGTGGATGACGGTTCAAAGGATAATAGTCTGGAAGTGTGCAGAGAACTGGCGGTTAAAGATAACAGAATAAAGGTTTTTCATCAGGACAATCAGGGGTCGGGTCCGGCTCGTAATACCGGAATAAAAAATGCAGCAGGAAAATACGCTTATTTTCCGGACGCTGACGATTGTATGGTGCCGAACGCAATTGAGTCGCTCATAGAAAAGTTTGAAAAATATTCCTGCGATATGATAGTGTTTGGTTATAAAATGATATTCAGCGATGGGACTGAAAGAAAGTTCAATGATTATCCAAACGAAGTTTTTACCGGGAGTTATGTGAGACAGAATTATGACATATTCACAGGCGATAAACGCAGATGGGAAGTTCAGGGTGCGCCGTGGAATAAGATTTTCAGCCTGGATATAATTAAGTCGAATAATGTTGAGTTCCCGGCTTTAAGACGGAACCAGGATGAAGTATTTGTAATGCGTTATGTGAATTCGGCTGAAAAGATAGCCTTAATTGATGAGATATTTTATATTCATTATCCCAATGATATGCGGCTGGCATTTAATAAATTCCCGATTGATTATTTTGAAATAGTCAGTAGTTTGAACGGATTCAGAATGGAATACATATATAGCTGGAATCCTGAGAATCGTCAGGTATTGAATGATATTTGTTCAGGCTTTATCCAGAGCACAACAAAAAGCATGATGCTTCTCTTTAACCCAAAATGGGAGTTAAGCTTTAAGGAGCGGTATAAAAGATTTAAAGAAATTTCTGTAAGATGTGTAAAAGAGATGCCGGATAAAGATTATAAGTCTGATTCTACAATGTTTAAACTTATGAAAAGCAAGCATTATTTTTTGCTTTATATAGTAGTATATTTTGCGCTTAGAAAAAATAAAAAATATATAAGATAAAAATTAGATATAATATGCACCATAAAAAGTGTTTAACTTTTAGTGGTGCATATTTTTATGGTAAAAAAGCAGCAATTTGCTGAATGAGCCAATATTTATTTTTTAAAGTACCGAAAAACCTATGTATAGGAAATATAATACTAGCAAAGCGACCCCCTGAAATTTGTAAAATTTCTTTTTAAGCAGCGGAGGCAGGCACGCAATAAGTATAAATCCAAGACAGATTGGAATATCAAGCATTTCATACTGCGGTTCAAAGGTCAGAGGTACGCCGAACTTTCCTGTTGATATAAATGAGCATATTGGTATTATTAATGAAAGGTCTATTATATTAGCTCCTATTATGTTACCTATTGACAGACTGCTGTGTTTTTTAGCAATGGCGGTAATAGTCGTAACAAGTTCAGGGAGAGAGGTGCCGATGGCGATAATTGTCAGCCCGATAACCCTTTCGGATACACCTAATGCTTTTGCTATATCTGTGCCTGATTCGACTAGGAGTTTGGCTCCTACTGTAATGGCTGCAGCGCTTAGCACAAATAATGATGAATTTATAAAAACCTGCTTTTTAGTCGGTTTTATTATAGGTATCGCCGGAAGGATTACATTTCCGTTGCTGGTTTTAAGAACTGAGTTCTGTTTTGATGAAGAAAGGTTGTTCCAAGTAAATATAATAACCACTCCAAAAGCGAGAAGGCTTCCGAGCGCAGATACCGTACCGTTTTTACATATCATCATAAGGATGAATGCTGAAGATATGAGACATATCATACCGAATTTAAAATTTTTGGTTTCTATTGTTGAACTTAGAAATATTATGCTTATAGCCATAATCATTGCTGTATTGGCGGTCACAGACCCGACGGCGTTGCCCATAGCTATTGAGTTGTTGCCTGAAAACGTTGCAATGGTGGAAACCAAAATTTCAGGCAAGGTGGTAGCTATACTTACAATTGTCGCGCCGATTATAAACTTTGGTATGTTAAATACTTCTGCAATCCAAACGGCTCTGTCCACAAATACATCTCCGCCCTTTATTATTAAAAACAGGCCAACAAGAAAAAGTAAAACAGTAATAGTCATTTAAAAGTTCCTTTCATAAAATAAAAATATTTTGCCTTAAATGTATTGAAATACTTTCTATTATATAGTATAATTGTTTCCTTGATAAAATTCCTAAAATGTGCAAGGAGATGTGACATATGCAGGATAAAATTAAGCTTTATGCATTCAACAATCTGACAAAAACTTTGAGTTTTAATATATATGATGTGTGCTATGCCAAGAGTGAGCGCGAACAAAAGGATTATATTGCGTATATTGACGAACAGTACAATTCTGAGCGTCTGACAAAAATTCTATGCGATGTCACAGATATTATTGGAGCGAACGTTCTTAGTATATCAAAGCAGGATTATGACCCTCAGGGAGCCAGCGTCAATCTTATGATAAGCGATGAGTCTATGATTCCTTCACAGCCTCCTGTTAGCCATATTACGGCTGATGAGGTTATGCTGCATTTGGATAAGAGCCATGTAACAGTTCATACTTATCCTGAATACCATCCTGATAATGCTATTTCAACTTTTCGAGTGGATATATGCGTTTCTACCTGCGGTAAAATATCTCCGCTTAAAGCTTTGGATTATTTAATAGGCAGTTTTGATTCAGATATCATAACAGCTGATTATAGAGTCAGGGGATTTACGCGCGACCTGGATGGAAAAAAGCTGTTTATTGATCATGATATTACTTCAATACAGGACTTTATAGACAGAAAAACATTGGAGAAATATGACGCTATAGACGTAAATGTTTACCAGTCGAATATTTTTCACACAAGAATGCTGATTAAAGATATAGATTTGCAGAATTATCTGTTTAAAACTGATGTATATGAGTTAGAGCCTAAGGTTAGACTTGACATCAGCAACAGTCTCAGACGTGAGATGATTGAGATTTTCAGCGGAAAGAATATATATTAGGGGGACTGATGGTTTGGAGCAAAGCAAAGCCCCTATTTATGAGGCGTTAAAAAGATTTAAATCAATGCGTGTTGTACCTTTTGATGTTCCGGGACATAAGCGAGGCAAAGGAAATCCTGAGCTGACCTCATTTTTGGGTCAGCAGTGTATGGACGTAGATGTTAATTCTATGAAGCCGCTGGATAACCTTTGTCATCCGGTGTCTGTTATACGCGAGGCGGAGGAACTTGCCGCCGAAGCGTTCGGCGCAAAACACGCTTTCTTTATGGTAAACGGCACAACAAGCGCTGTTCAGGCAATGGTATTTGCGGCAGTAAAAGAAGGAGAAAAAATAATACTTCCAAGAAATGTTCACAGAAGCGCTATTAATGCTTTGGTCGTGAACGGCGCCATACCGGTTTATGTAAATCCCGGAGTGAACAAGGCGCTGGGGATACCTTTAGGAATGAGCGTAAAGGAAGTTGAAAAGGCTATAGAAAACAATCCTGACGCAAAAGCAGTTTTTGTGAATAATCCCACATATTACGGAATATGCAGTGATTTAAAAAAGGTAGTGGAAATAGCGCACAGAGCCGGTATGCTGGTTCTTGTTGACGAGGCTCATGGAACTCACTTTTATTTTGGTGATAATCTGCCTGTCAGTGCTATGGAAGCCGGAGCTGATATGGCTTCCGTAAGTATGCACAAAAACGGTGGTTCTCTCACTCAAAGCTCATTTTTGCTTATAAATAACTATGTGAGCGAGGGGTATACAAGACAGATTATAAACCTGACCCAAACAACGAGCGGTTCATATCTCTTGATGTCGTCTCTTGACCTTTCAAGAAAGAATCTAGCTTTGAACGGAAAGGAAATATACCGAAAGGTTTTGGAACTTGCCGATTATGCCAGGGGAGAGGTAAACAAAATAGGTGGATATTATGCGTTTGGCAGGGATCTGGTGGATGGAGACGCAATATATGATTTTGACTTGGCCAAGCTTTCTATACACACCAGGGATATAGGGCTTGCGGGTATCGAAGTATATGACATGCTGAGGGATTATTATGATATTCAAATAGAGTTTGGCGATATAGGGAATATACTTGCGATTATTTCAGTCGGAGATACTCCTTTGATGATTGAGCGTCTTATTTCGTCACTGAGTGAGATAGAGAGGATACATAGAAAGCCAAGTGCCGGAATGTTCGACCATGAGTATATTTCACCTGAAGTGATAATGACGCCAAAAAAAGCTTTTTATTCGGATAAAAAATCTGTTCCTATAGAGAAGAGTGCCGGGATGGTATGCAGTGAGTTTGTTATGTGTTATCCTCCGGGAATCCCAATATTGGCTCCCGGTGAAATGATAACGCCCGATATACTTGATTATATTGCTTATGCTAAAGAGAAGGGCTGTTTTATGACCGGCGCCGAGGATATAAATATAGATTATATAAATGTTATTTAGCAGTTGATAAAAGGGGTGAAAAGATGGAACTGTGGTATTCTGAGAATCATAGCGAAGATGTAAAATTTTCAATAAGGGTAGACAAACAATTATATACCGGAAAAACTGATTATCAGAGAATAGATGTTATGACCTCAAAGGAGTTTGGAACATTTTTAACGCTTGACGGCTTAATGATGGTGGCTGAAAAAGACGAGTTTATTTATCACGAGATGATAACCCATGTGCCGATGTCTGTTAATCCTGAAATAAAAAATGTTTTAGTGATAGGCGGCGGAGACGGAGGCACTGTAAAACAGCTGGTGCGGTATGAAGGAATAGAAAATATTGATTTGGTAGAGATAGACAGGGCAGTTGTTGAAGTTTCAATGAGGTTTTTCCCCGGTATGAGAGTGGGGTTTGAAGACAAACGCGTTACGGTGTATTATGAGGACGGTTTAAAATTTATCAGGTCAAAAAGGAATGAATATGATTTAATAATAGTGGATTCCACAGACCCGTTTGGTCCCGGTGAAGGTCTGTTCACAAGAGAGTTTTACGGAAACTGTTCAAAAGCTCTTAATGAGAATGGAATATTTGTAAACCAGCACGAAAGCCCATATTACGATAATTATGCTAACTCTTTAGTTCGGGCTCACAGCAGAATAAAAGGGGTTTTCCCAATCCATAAGCTATACCAGGCTCATATTCCGACCTACCCGTCAGGTCACTGGCTGTTTGGGTTTGCGTCTAATAAGTTTGACCCTTTGGAGGATTTGGATGCTGACAAATGGAATAAATTGGGGATAAAGACGGAATATTATAATACTGACCTGCATAAGGGCAGTTTTGCCCTTCCGAATTATGTAAAGGAGTTGCTTGAGAATGCCTGATAATACTATTATATCAAATCTGCCGGTTTTTTTAGGCTGTGACGCTGAGTATGAGGAGTCAAGTATATGTGTTTTCGGTGCGCCGTTTGATTCAACGACGTCATTCAGACCGGGAACGCGTTTTGCACCTCAGACCATGCGAGCCGATTCCTGGGGTCTTGAGACCTACAGCCCTTATCAGGACAGGGATTTAACCGATACAAAAATATTTGACTGCGGCGATTTAGAACTTCCGCTGGGAGATACTGAGCAGGTGTTATCTATAATTGAAGATTTTGCTGCTGAGATTATTAAAGAAAACAAAACCCCTGTGATGATTGGCGGAGAACATTTAGTCACGCTTGGCGGGGTAAGGGCTTGTTATGATAAATACGGCGATGATTTAAGAATAATACACTTTGACGCACATACTGATTTAAGAGATGAAATGTTCGGAGTGGAACTCAGTCATGCTACGGTGATACGTAGATGTTCAGAACTCTTAGGCGATAAAAAGATATGGCAGTTTGGTATACGAAGCGGAGAGAAGTATGAGTTTGAGTGGGCAAAGAAACATAATACTATAAATAAGTTTGATTTAAATGGTCTTGACGACTTAATATGTGAGTTAAAAGAAGCAAACTTGCCTGTCTATTTCACTGTGGATTTAGACGTATTAGACCCTTCGGTATTTCCGGGAACCGGTACGCCGGAACCGGGCGGCATAAGTTATAAGAAACTTCAGGACGCGGTGATTAAAGTGTGCGGCGGTCTGAATATAATAGCAGCTGACGTGGTGGAGCTTTGTCCGCATTATGATCAAAGCGGTGCCAGTACAGCAATTGCGTGCAAAATATTGCGAGAATTACTTTTAGCATTAAGCGGAAGATAGAATATGTTTTTAGGAGGATAAAATGAGCAGAGCATTGATAATTGGAGCCGGCGGAGTGGCCGGTGTGGTGGCACATAAGTGCTGTGAAAATTTTGAAGTCTTTTCAGATATTATGATAGCGAGCAGAACGAAGGAGAAGTGTGATAGCCTGAAAGAACGCTGTGAAGCATACAAGAAAAAAGTCGGGAGCGGCACTAATATAGAGACTGCTAAGGTTGACGCTGACAGCGTAGACGAGCTTATAAAGTTAATTAATTTATATAAGCCTCAAATAGTAATAAACGTCGCGCTGCCGTATCAGGATTTGACTATAATGGACGCATGTCTTGAAACTAAAGTGGATTATTTGGATACTGCAAACTATGAACCGCCCGATACTGCCAAGTTTGAATATAAATGGCAGTGGGCTTACCGTGAAAAGTTTGAGAAAGCTGGAATAACAGCCATTTTGGGCAGCGGTTTTGACCCTGGGGTGACCGGTGTGTTCTGTGCGTATGCTCAAAAGCATATATTCGATGAAATAAATTATATCGATATACTCGACTGCAATGGCGGCGACCATGGGTATCCGTTTGCAACCAACTTCAATCCGGAGATAAATATTCGTGAGGTTTCGGCAAACGGAAGCTATTGGCAGGATGGCAAGTGGATAGAGACAAAGCCTATGGAAATAAAACGGGAGTATAATTTTGACGAAGTAGGCGTTAAAGATATGTATCTGCTTCATCATGAAGAACTTGAATCTTTAGGGCTTAATATAAAAGGTATAAAACGTATCAGGTTTTTTATGACATTTGGAGAGAGTTATCTCACGCATTTAAAATGTTTGGAGAACGTTGGAATGACGTCAATAGAACCGATAATTTATGAGGGCCGTGAAATTATACCGCTGCAGTTTTTAAAAGCCGTGCTTCCTGACCCGGCTTCATTGGGACCCAGAACTGTGGGTAAAACCAATATAGGATGTATATTCACCGGGAAAAAGGACGGGGAGGAAAAGACATATTATCTTTATAACGTTTGCGACCATCAGGAATGCTATAAAGAAGTCGGCTCCCAGGCGGTGTCATATACTACTGGAGTTCCTGCAATGATTGGCGCTGCAATGGTTCTCAGCGGAAAGTGGAAAAAGCCGGGGGTTTATAATGTTGAAGAAATGGATCCCGACCCGTTTATGGAGGATTTAAATAAGTTTGGACTTCCCTGGAAGGAAGACTACGCACCTATTTTAGTAGATTAGCTAAATATAATATATTCCGGGACAAAATTGTTCCGGATTTTTTATATATAATTTTAGGGAAAACAATTTTATTATAGCGTAAATAATTGTTACTTTTCAGATTAAAGTAAATAAAAATTTTTGAAAAGTAAAAATGCGGCAAGTTTGATTTTGCGAACGAAATAGATGTATTTCATAATGTATTGGAGTACAGTGGAACTTTTGCAGATTAATTATATATTTACAAAAATATAGTTATGAAACAGATTTGAAAAAATATATATTACCTGTCTCATCATTGTATTTATTTTGTGATTTTGTTCTTCTATTAAAAGCTTAAAAAATATTATAAAACAGTAATATTTCAAACAAAATAGCTGTATATGAAACTTGAAATTTGTTTAGTCAAATAAAAAAGCAAAATAACTGTAAATTATGCCGCCTTTTTATAATGAAAATTTATAAAAAGAGTGGTATAATTTGTATATATCTTTTCGATTGGAGGGTTAATTTTATGAAGAAAAAGTTATTTTGCGTTATACTGTCAATCATGATGTTGGCAGGATGTATTCCTGCAATGGCAGTTCAGGATGGTCCTGAATTGAATTCTGAAATACAGCAGAGTTCAGAGCAGCCAAGGCAGATGGAGAAATTAGACAGAGGTGCTTTTGGAGCTACGGCACCGTCAGGCGGAGTTTATTTGAGCTGGAGGCTATTAGGAAGCGAGCCCATGGATACTGTTTTTAACATTTATAAAAACGAGCAAAAATTGGTAGATTTCATTAACAATACCAATTACACTGATCTTGAAGGTTCAGAGACGGATAAGTATACAATAGCGCCTGTAATTAACGGACAGGAAGGCGAGAAATGTGAACCTATAACCATATTGGCAGGTCATGCTGATAAGGGACAGGAATCCGTTCCGTATACATATTTTGATATACCGCTGAATATTCCGTCACCGGCAAGTGATTATGAGATAGTATATGACAGCGGAAAGTCAAACAGTCCTATAGGCGGAGCAAACGATGTGTCGGTTGGTGACGTTGACGGCGACGGCGAGTATGAGATAATTCTGAAGTGGGATCCTAATAATTCAAAGGATAATTCTCAGTCAGGAAAAACAGGCAGAGTATATTTGGATTGCTATGAAATGGATGGAACCCAGCTTTGGAGAATCGATATGGGAGTTAATATCAGAGCCGGAGCACACTATACTCAATTCCAGGTTTATGATTATGACGGAGACGGAAGGGCTGAATTAGCGGTAAAAACAGCGCCCGGAACTATAGACGGAGCAGGTAATTATGTAACACAGGCAGGAACTACAGAGGCAATAAAAAGCGCTGATAATTCGGCGTCTTATGTTAACTCAAGCGGATTTATCATTGACGGACCTGAATATCTGACAATCTTTAACGGTCAGACCGGAGCGGCAATGCAGACGGTTGATTATGACCCGGGAAGAGGAGATACCACTACTTGGGGAAAGACCAGTGACAAGACAAACAGAGTAGACAGATTTTTGGCATGCACAGCTTATCTTGACGGAGTACATCCGAGTCTTGTAACTGCCCGCGGATATTATGGAAAAGCTATTGTAGTGGCATATGACTGGGACGGAAAGAACTTAAATAAGCGCTGGAGATGTGACAGCACGGTCTCAGGTTACGGCAGTCTTGCGGGACAGGGTAACCATAATGTTTCCGTAGCGGATTTGGACGGCGACGGCTGTGATGAGATAGTATACGGCAGCGCTGCTATAGATAATGACGGAACTGTGGCTCATTCAACAGGATGGGGACATGGAGATGCTATTCACGTTTCAGACTTTAACAATGACGGCAAACAGGAAATTTTCGGAGTTTTAGAAGAAAAACCTAACTGGGGAACCGGATTTAGAGATGCGGCAGGAAAAGAGACATGGCATTTTAAAGCGAGCGGTGATGACGGAAGAGGAGTAATGGATTATTTCAGTCCTAAATATGGAGTTCTTGCTTGGGATGCAGCTTTTGGTGTACGTACTATTGGCGGCGAATTAATCAGCAAAACAACTTTGCATGATGGTTCATATCCTAACTTTCCGATTTATTGGGACGGGGATTTGTACCGTGAGCATTTTAACGGCGACAGAATAAGTAAGTGGAATGACGATACCCTATCGTTTGGCAGACTCTGGACTATTTATACTAATAATTCTGTAAAGTTTATTAACAGCACGAAGACTAATCCAAATCTGCAGGCAGATTTGTTTGGTGACTGGAGAGAGGAAATAATACTAAGGCATTCTGACAATTCAGCTTTGCGTGTGTTTGCTTCTATCAGTCCGACCGACTATAAGTTTACAACATTTATGCACGACAGCCAATACCGCAGTGCTATAGCTTGGCAGAATACCGCGTATAATCAGCCTCCGCATCAAAGTTATTACATAGGATATGACAAAGATGTTTCAGAATATGTTCAGCCTAATTTATACTATGCGCCGCTTCCTGAGAGTGTAGTGACCGTGAAAGATAGCAGCGGAAATCTGCTTTCAGGCGCCAGTGTTAAAATAGACAGTCAGATTATGACAACTGATGAAAATGGAATGGTATCTGCAAGACTGCTTCCGGGAACCCATAATTATGAGGTAGAACTAGATAGGTATATATTGAGTAAAGGGGCATTTGAAGTGCCTGAAAACAGCGGAGCTGCGCTTGAAGTAGTTCTTGAAGCTAAGCAGTATATATACGACAGCAGTAATGACGAAACAGGTTCAAAATTTGTATATGACGGAAGTGAAGGAGCAGCTTTAACTTTCTCAAGTTCAAAAGAGTGGCAGTTTACACAAGACAGCTCTGATGGAGGCAGAAGCTTCAAAGCTGATTTTGAAACGGCATACGGCGGCAATGCTGAACTGGAATTTGCATTTGGAACAGGCGGTACTAAAGACGCCGGAGGTGCATGGAATTGGACAGGAAGAGCTTATACTTATGAGATTAAGCTATTGGATTCAACAGAAAAAACAGTTTTGGCAATAGGTCAGGAATATTCGGAATCAGGGGCAAATGAGGCCTATTATTATTCAGGAACAGGAGCAAAAACAAATATTTCATCAGGAACAGTCTTTGGCTCGCCCAATATAACCAAGAGAAGCTCTTCGAACTGGAGAATTAAAATTTCCCTTGATTTAACAAATGGAACAGCTAAATTGATATTGAGCGACGATTCCGGTGAAAATGGATATATTATTGAAAATATATCCATTGATTCTGCAGACTTTAGTTCTCTTGAGATAGGTTCGATTGCTTCTAGCAATGTAACCTGGTCGCCGAAGGTAAAAGATGTATTGTATTGGGCGGATTCTGTAACTCCGCCGTCACCGCCGCCGACACTTGACCCAACAAAACCAACACCTACAGCTAAACCAACAGCTGAACCCACTGCTACACCATTACCGACAGACGCTCCTATAATTGGACAAAGCTGGGATTTTGACAATCTAAAGGCAGGGGATATTTATGGAAATAGTGATGATAATAATACTATCTCAAATAATAACGGAAAATCAATAAATATAGATTTCGGAACATCGGCTGCTGACGGCGCTGTGCCGCCTGCAATAACCCAAAGAGCTGAAGGAAATAACTATATTCAGTTTACTGATAAAGGCGCCGGTCAGGACGGCTGGTCATATTTGCCGGAAACTGTTTTAGACGGAGATAAGATAATATTTGAAGAAGATTTCATGAGCGGAGACACAGCTAAGGATACACCGCTGTTTAGAATATTTGATTCAAATAATGCCAACCCGGATAATACATATACTACTGCTAAAGACGGCAGAGTGTTTGAAGTGATGACAGTGGAAGGCGGAACGCTGAAGTTAAATGATTATTTCTCTATGGGCGCTTCCGCTACAAAGCCTAAGGATACTCAGATTTCCGGATTTAGTTTCAGTCCTAATAAATGGTATAGCTTAAAACTTGAATATACAAAGAGCGATAATAAAGTAAAGGTTTATACTAAAGAAGCTGACAGTTCTGACTATACATTGAGAGGAACGGTTACGCTTGGCTCCGGTACTAAAAAAATTGATGAGGTTCCGCAGCTTTTGCCTACAAAAGTTCAATGTTCTACTCGTGGTTCTTCTGCAAACAGCTTAGGTATTGATAATATTACCGTGGGTGTCCAGGGGGGCTCGGAGGTTCCTGAAGTAACTCCTACAGTTCAGCCGGCTTCTGAATTTATGTATACTTTGAATTCGATAGCGGAAGCTGAAAATGGCATAAATATAAATCTAACAAAAAATAAAGAAGGAATCGGATCGAACGTAATAATTGCAGCGGCGTATGACAGGGAGACAGGGGCTTTGACCGCTGTTGAAACCAGTGATATAACAATGAATGTTGGAGATTCATCCAATATATTCGTACCATTAGCCGTATCGGAAACCAATGAAATTAAGGTGTTTGTTTGGAACTCAACAGACGGAATAGAACCTCTTTCAAAAAGTATAAGTAAATAGTTAATTCCCCCGGGAACTGATATACCTCTCTATAAGTGTCTAACTTTTGGCGGATAATATCAAATTTTTCCCGGGGGAGTGTTTTTAATGTATCAATTAATAAAAACTTTATTTTAGTTTATAAATATTTTATAATTGCTTTATTTGTTTTCAATTTTTGGGATTTATACTCTTAACATAGATTGAGACATATGTTAAATCTAAACTCAAAACTCAAAACAAAAAATCTATCAATTATGAAAGCGAGGCAAATGTATGAAAAAGACAAGAAACAGAATCATCCGAGCTGCGGCGTGCATAGGCGTTGGAGTTGCAGTCCTGGGAATGGCGGTATTTGCTAATTTTGACAACGCCAATGGATATGGCGTGGTTAAAGAAGCTGCAAAAAATACCTTTTTCTCTTCTGACAATGTTACTGCGGATATAAACGTTTCAGCTGATTTGGAAGGCTCAAATCTTTTTGGCGGAAAAGCGCTGATAAAAAAAGATGCCGGCGGGGATGTAAAAATGCAGACTTCGTCACAATCGTATGATGAAACCGGAACACTGGTGGATACTGACAATTTAATGACTATTCAAGACGGTTACAGATTATCATCATACACTTATAATACCGATGAAGGTCCGGAGACTCACAAAACAAAGTACAAAATGAGTGACAGGGATATTTCTGAAGAGTTGTTTACGAATACAGAAGTTTTGGATAAACAGATTGGCTTCCTTGAAACTTTGGCGGATACTTTAATAGGCGACATAAAAAATAATATAGTTCTCACTGATTCAAATGACGGAAACAGAACTTATACAATTAACATGACAGGGGAACAGCTTCCTAAATATATGACAGCAGCATTTTCATTATTTAACGCGTCATTGAGAGCAAACTATGAAAATTCTAATGAAATCTTCGATGAAGAAAACGTTAATATCCAGACAATGTCTGAAATGTTCCTGAACAAAAATGAGCCGTACGTGAATACAATAAGCGGCAGCGTATCCATTGATAATGCCGGAAGAATCTCCGCATTTAACGGTAAAGTTGTTTTGACAGGTTATGACAACTCAGGAGCTCAGAAGAATTTAAATATGAGTTTAGACGCTGCATTTAAAGATTATGGAACAACCAGCATTGAGAGAGTGAACGCTGATGAATATGAGGATATGTCTGTAAGCGTAACAACTAAGTATGCAGTGGAAGAAGACGGTTCAGGTCATATGACTATAACAGAAAGTGATGAAGATGTTGAAGGCGATATAAACGGTTCAGTCAATCTTCAAGCAAATAATAAAGACGGTACTTTTTCGACTTATACTGTAAGCAGCGATGGAAAACTTAGAGATGAAAACGGAAATGTTGTTACCGTAGTGAATAATGAAAGCTCAGAAGCGGTTAATGACGCGGCATAAGAAAAACGGTGCGTGTATAACAATTTAAGAATCAGAAAGGCAGTTAAATATGGATAATAAGAATAATACTGTTCTATCAGTTCATAGCTTAAAAAAATTATTCAGAAACGGCCGCGGAGTAAACAATATCACCCTCAATGTTAATGAGGGTGATATTGTAGGTTTGCTGGGTCCTAACGGTTCGGGAAAAACAACGGCTATGAAATCAATAATAGGCATGAATAGGATTGACGAAGGTGAAATACAGATTTTTGGATATGATATAGATGATGATTTCGAATCTGCAATGGAGAGTGTTGGATGCTTGATAGAAACTCCGGCACTTTATGACAGAATGAGCGCTTATCAGAATTTAAAAGCTGCGGCTAGGTTTTATAAATATCCTGATAAAAGAACAGAAACAGAGGCTATAAATAATGCATTGTCATTAGTAGGTCTTGATAAATACTCTAAGGATAAAGCCGGAAGCTTCTCGCTGGGAATGCGTCAAAGGCTTGGGATAGCTTTGGCTCTTTTGCCGCGTCCTAGACTTGTAATACTTGATGAACCTACTAACGGGCTGGATATTGAAGGAGTTGTTCATATCCGCAGTGTTATTAAAGAAATGTCTGAAAAAAATAAAACAACCTTTTTAATATCCGGACATGTTGCGTCAGAACTTGAAAAACTATGCGACAAGGTAGCAGTTATATATGACGGCAGACTGCTGGCTATGAACAGTATGGAGGAAGTTCTTGAAAATTTCCCTTCGTTGGAAGATTATTTTCTTTCTATAGTAGGCAACGCTAAGGATACTGAAAGGAGGCGTGTAATATGAGTGGATTGCTGGCTAATTACAGGAATGAATGCGCTAAGCTGATGAGCAGTAAAAAATACATAGTTTTTATAATAATAGAAATTTTGATTTGCGCTGTAGCGGTATTTTCAAAACTGATAGTGACGTCTATTTCAAAGGGAACTTGGACCATGAATAATATAAGTTCTCCTATTTCGCTCATGACGTTGTTCGTTCAGGCTATAGTTCCATTTATTATAATGCTTGCTTCGTGCGACCTGTTTGCGGGAGAATTTCAGGACAAGACTATACGCGCGGTGTTTATGCGCCCCACAGCAAGATATAAGGTTTTTGTAGGAAAGGTTTTGGCAGTTATTACTATAGCTGCTGTAAATATGGCGGTAGTTCTGATATCTTCAAGCATATTTGATATTATTGTTTCAGGAAGCGTAGTGAATTTAGGATATGCAGTATGGGCATATATTTTGGATATGGTGCCTTTGGCAGTTTTGGCGCTTATGACAATTATGATAAATCAGCTTGTAAAAAACTCGACATTTGCGATGTTTTTGGCTATAATAGTATATATAGGCCTGAATGTGCTGGGAATTTATTTTTCAAATCTAAGCGGATTAGTATTTACCGGATATATGCAGTGGCATAAACTGTGGTTAGGCGCCGGACTGCCAATATCAGCATTATTCAGCAAAATTTTGCTTATGCTGGGTTACGGATTAACCTTTACTGCTGTAGGTTATTATTTGTTTAGGTTTAAGGAATGCTGATAAGATAAACCGCTGGATTACGGAGGCGGATATATGTCAATTAAAAAGAAACTTATGTTATCATCGATTGTAATGCTGGTATTGCCGATTTTCATTATGGTGCTCATATCAGCATTTATTTTCGTACTTGTTTTAAGTTATGTACCAAGTATATCTATTCAAATTAACGGTATTACTCCCAGCCTTAATAATCCTATGATTTTTAGATTGCTGCTGGTTTGGCTTTTTATATTGATTGTAGTTGTTCTTGCTTGTTGTATAGGAGTAACGGCATATCTGTCAAAAAGTATAATAGCGCCGCTTAAAAAAATGTCCGGCGCTATGGAACATTTGACGGAAGGCGACCTCAGCTATGAGTTTACATGTTCAGGTGACCGTGAAATTAAAGAAGTCTATGATTCGATTGAAAACTTAAGAGTCAGGCTGAAAAAATCTGTAGATGAAGAAATAAAGCGAGAGACAGAACACAGAATGCTTATAGCCAACATCTCGCATGACTTAAAAACTCCTATTACCTCAATAAAAGGATATGTTGAGGGGATAAAGGATGGAGTAGCCGATACGCCGGAAATGTTGGAGCGTTATCTTAACACGATACAGACTAAGGCTAATACCCTTGAGGCTATGGTAAATAATCTTTCGGAGTATTCTAAGTTGGATTTAGACAGTGCGCCGTACGATATACAGGTTTGGGATATAAGAGGTTTTGTGCGTTCAGTGCTGGAGGAATTCTCAATTGATTTATCAAGAGCCGGTATAGAGCTTGATATTGGTGAAAATTTAAGCGGCTGTGAAGAAATATATGTAAGGTTTGACTGTGAAAAATTAAACAGGGTGCTTTCCAATATAATAAGCAATTCTATAAAATACAGAAAGCCTGATATTCCCGGAAAACTAAGTGTTGAGTTAATAGAAAATGACGGTTGGGTAATTTTGAGTTTTTCAGACAATGGAATTGGGATAAGTAAGCAGGAAGAAAAGAAAGTGTTTGAGACGTTTTTTAGAGCTGACCCGGCAAGAAATTTAAACGTTTCAGGTAATGGTCTCGGTCTTTCTATAGCTTGCAGAATAATAAAAGAACACGGCGGAAAGATATGGATGCGTTCCGGAGGCGATAAGAATGGAGTAACTGTTTATATAAGACTGAAAAAGTATATTTTGGAAGATTAAGACAAAAGGATTGGTTTATATGAAAATATTAATAATTGAGGATGATAAAAGTATTGCTGAACTTGAGATGGATTATTTGTCAGCCAACGGATTTGAATGTGAGTTGGCAAATGATGGAGAATCCGGGCTTAAAAAGGCCTTGGATAATGATTATGACCTTGTGATAATCGACGTTATGCTTCCTCGGCGCGACGGTTTTTCAGTGTGCGGTGAACTTAGAAAGGTTAAAGATGTTCCAGTAATATTTTTATCTGCCAGAAGTGAAGATATAGACAAAATACGAGGGCTCGGGCTAGGCGCTGATGATTATATAGCTAAACCTTTCTCTCCTTCAGAAATGGTTGCCAGAGTTAAAACCCATATTTCAAGATACAAGACCCTCAGAAGCGGCTCTGACGCTGTGAAGCCGGAGATAATAGAAATCAGAGGGCTTAAAGTAGATAAAGGGTCAAGACGGGTGTTCAGTGACGGCAAAGAAGTAATAATGACCGTAAAAGAATATGATTTGCTTTTATTTCTTCTTGAAAATCCAAATATAGTTTTTAACAAAGAGGTGCTTTTTGACCGCGTTTGGGGTCTGGAAGCATTCGGAGACGCTTCAACGGTTACTGTTCATATACAAAGAATAAGAGACAAAATTGAGAAGAACTCTGAAAATAAGTACATTGAAACCGTTTGGGGCGCAGGATATAGGTTCAGAGCTTAGCATATTATTCTGTGGATTTGGAAAATCCTTTAGGGCATACCCTCATACATATACCGCACACAACTCCGCGGCCTATATTTTGGTATGCTTTTTTCATATGCTGGCTGCACGCTAGAGCGTCAATGATTTTTTCTCTCGGTTCCCCGGGATTCCACGTTTCACCTGTGATAGCCATTGCGGGGCAGGCTTTTACGCAAAGCGTACAGCTTCCGCATTGGCATTCTAAAATATTTGTATTAAAATCAAATTCATCGCAGTCGGTCAAAATTGTTCCGAGCCGAACTCTGGGTCCGTTGATATTTGAAATAAACAGACCGCTCTTGCCGATATAGCCTAAACCTGCTTTTACAGCCGCATATTTATGCGAAAATATTCCTTTAAGTCCATTGACGGACTGAGAGGCAGGGACAGGAACATACTTATATCCGGCTTTTTGAAGTATCAGACCGGTTTTTAAAGAGTTATTGTCAATCAATGTGTTTACTGACCTGTAGTGGTGGAAATATGTATGCGTGGGTTTATCGTTTATCTGCTCCACTACTGCGTCAGACAGCGGTATTGTATATGATATGGCATATTTTAAATTAAAATCGTTTGTGCCAAAATCATCGTTGTCTAGGCGGCAGAATCCCACTTGTCCGGCGCCGTTGTTTATTAAAAAATCAATTATTTTTTCTTGAATATTTTCTTTCATAACAATTTCCTATCTTAAATTTATAGTCTTGACTTAAAGTCCTGATACCCAAATGTTTTGATAAGTTCCGTATCTCCGTTTTGATGTCTCAGAACTATGCTGGGCAGGTTTATACCGTTAAAAGTGTTATTTTTAACAGTGGTGTAAATAGCCATATCGCAAAAGGTGATTTTATCACCGGGTTTTAAAGGTTCTTTAAAGGAGTAGTCGCCGATAATATCACCGGCCAGACAGGTTGGACCGGCCAAACGGTAAGTGTATGGATATTCCCCGGGATTTCCGGCGTCAATAACGTTGGGGCGATAAGGCATTTCTAAAACGTCCGGCATATGGCATGCTGCCGAAGTATCCAATATTGCGATATCAATTTCATTATTTATTATATCCATAACGCTTGATGTCAAATATCCGGCATTGAGAGCAACTGCTTCTCCGGGTTCCAAATAGACGGCGACACCATATTTGTCAGAAAAATAATTTATAGATTTGCACAGAAGTTCTATATCATAATCTTCCCTTGTGATATGATGACCTCCGCCCATGTTTATCCATTTCATATTTTTTATATACTTTCCGAATTTTTCATCTACTTTTTGAACGGTCCTCCATAAAACGTCAGAATTCTGCTCGCACATAGTGTGAAAGTGAAGTCCGCTTATTCCGTCGAGGTTGCTGTGTTCAAAGTTTCTTAAAGTGACTCCCATTCTGGAGCCTTTAAAGCATGGATTATATATGTCAGTTTCAATTTCAGAATATTCAGGATTTATTCTTATACCGCATTCAATTCCTGTTCCTGACACAATATTTTTATATTTATTCCACTGGGAAAATGAGTTGAAAACTATGTGGTCACAGATTTTTATTATTTCAGAAAAATCTTCATCGCTGTAAGCCGGAGCGTAAATATGAGTTTCTGTGCCCGGCATTTCTTCGTGGCCCAGTTTAGCTTCAAACAGAGAACTTGCTGTGGTACCGGCAAGATATTTTCCTATAAGCGGATACAATGAATACATTGAAAACGCTTTTTGTGCAAGCAGAATTTTTGCTCCGGTTTTGTCTGAAACACTTTTTAAAATCTCTAAATTTTTTATAATTAAATTTTCATCAATTAAATAATATGGTGTTTTTATATCGCTTTGCTTCATTTGATTACCTCATTAATTTATTTCTAATTAATATATCATAAAGAGCAGAATTTATCAATATTTCTATGAAATTTGCCGATATGAATTGTTAACAATAATATTACAGACGTTGATATATTGAATTGAAAATGGTATACTATCTAAAGTGAATTGTTCTGTAATTCAAGAGGAGATGAAAAAAATGGCAGAACCTGTAGTTAAAAATAGAAAAGTTTCGTATTCATATACTGAACAAGTGCAAATGGTTACGTCTCCTGACTTAAACGGATACGGAAGATTGTTCGGCGGAAGGCTGATGGAGTGGATAGATGTTGTGGCCGGAATTGTTGCCAGGAGACACAGCGGATGCAAGGTAACCACGGCTATGGTTGACACTCTCTGTTTCAGAGCGCCGGCATATCCGAACGATACCTTGGTGCTTGCGGGAAAAGTAACCCATGTGGGACGGACTTCAATGGAAGTGTGCGTCCGCACTATGGTAGAAGATTTGAACGGCATGAAGAGAACCATTAATAAAGCTTATTTGGTTTTGGTAGCCCTTGACGATGATGACAGACCGACTGAAGTTCCTGGACTTATACTTGAAACTGACGAGGATAAAATGGAGTGGGAACTCGCTAAAAAACGCGGTGAGCTCAGGAGCGAAAGGCGCAGAATAAACGCTAACTAGTTAAAATAATATATCTGTTTAACAGGTGGTGAATAAGAGATGGGACGGCAAATTGCACGGCGGACAGCGAAACCGGAACTTTCGCATATGAATATTTTTTGTGCGTTTCTTGTTATATTTATTCATTGTGCTTCAGTCATAATTGGTGAGACTACCAGTTTGGATACTGCTTTTAATGCTGTCTTTATACCTTGGAGATTCAGCACTTTTGTTGTGCCTGCATTTATTTTTCTGAGCGGTGTGAAGCTGTTCTTGACAGATAAAAAAATTGATTATGTTAAATTCTACAAGGGCCGTATAACAAGAGTGATTTTACCTTATCTTTTGTGGGTGTTTATATTCTATATTTTTTTTGTAAACCACCATTATTTTGAATTTTCGTGGGACGGGCTGTTTCATGCGTGGTGGCGCGGAGATTTAGTGGGTCACTTTTATTTTGTTATTATAATAGTTCAGTTTTATATATTAATGCCTTTATGGGTCTATGCGTTAAGGCGTGTCACTCCGGCTGTCGGGATAGCTTTTTCGGTTTTAATCTCGGTAGTTTTGGGATATAATTTATCGAATATACTATACATAATCTTGCCGAATCATGTGTTTCAGTTCTCTGATGTTATTTTTACAAAATATTTGTTATACTGGGTATGCGGATGCTATGTTGGAATGAATTATCAAAAGTTTAAAGAGATTATACTGAACCGAAAAATTTTAATTACAGCGCTATTCTTATTTTCAGGATTCCTGGATATTTATTTGGCGTATGCTACATATAATACGGCTGTACCATGGATGGAAGAAGTACATATTCTCTATTGTGCATCGGCAATACTTTTTTTCTTTATGTTGTTCTGCTGGATATGTGACAAAAGAAAACAGCTTGCCCGGTTCACAAAGGCTTTGGATTCCCAGTGTTATAACATTTATCTATCGCATTGCCTGATAATTTTATGGCTGAATGATTATCTTTTGACAGAAATAAAAATGAGCAATGTAGTGCAAAGATTTTGGACTATAGCCCTATCAGCCTATCTTGGTTCATTTATTTTCTGGATGCTTTGGTGGGTAATAAAGACGGGAGCTATAACTATATTCAGGTTTATCAAAACAAGGTTAGCCGGAATAAAAAGTGCGGTGTAAAAACTTGTCAATTATGCGGCGATGTGTTATAATGAACAATATCATCATGAAAGGTGAATGGTGCAAAATATGAAATTTGGCAAAAATATAAAAAATATGATTGTTTTTGGTGCGGTAGTTATAATGCTGGCAAGCGTTTTAAGCAGCTGCGGAAACGGTGATACATCTTCAAAAAAGAGTGTTGATTCATCAGGATCTTCGCAAAACAGCAGTTCAGGCAGTTTGGTAGGGGACAAGTATATAAACTATATCAATTCATTTACTGACGAGGTAGGCGCCTTCGTGAACGGAGATATGGATAAGGTTCTAAACGGTGTAGGAAGCTTATCGCAGGATAACTACGCAGAGTGGAAAGCCTTATATGAAAAGGGTCTTGACAGCACTGAACATTGGTACAGTGAAGTGGGAGCGGCAGCTATGCTTTGCGGTGAAGATCAGAAAGAAGCTCATGATGAACTGACAAAAACTGTCGGAACGATATATAAGATTTTTGAAGGTCTTAAATCCAGAGTGGAAGCAGCGGATAACGGCGATTTTTCACAGCTTACGTCTATGGCTGAAGAATACAAGGAAGCTGATAAAATAGCTCATACAATTTGGGAACATGCTGTGGACGCTGTTAAATGATTAATGTAGTAAATACTGGAATAGCTGAAAAGTTTGTAAAATACTCTTGATTTTTATTGAAAATAGGGTATAATAGAGCTACAGATTTTGAAAGGAGTTAATATTTATGGCAAATCAGGTTACCAAAGATACTATTATTATAGATGTTTTAAAGATGGATCCGGGAACAGCGGATTTCTTTATTCAAATTGGAATGCACTGTTTGGGCTGTCCTTCTTCAAGCGGTGAGAGCATTGAGCAGGCATGCATGGTTCACGGTGTAGATTGTGACGAGTTGGTTGGCAAGATTAACAGTTACTTGGCTTCAAAATAGCGTGAATTTAAATATTTTTTAAGAAATTTGTAAAAAGATATTGACAAACAGGCCGTGATTAGATATAATAATCGCTGTCTGTTTGTGTTTTCTTTAGGGATTTAGGTGATATAAATGGATATTAATATAGCTCCGATTAAGAATTATGAAGGTAAAGAGATACCTATTAACTGCGAAGTAAATATTGCGGGAATGCCCGGTGATGATTTTAAGATACTGGAGCCCGTAAAAATTTTGGGAGTAATTCGTAATTTTGGAGGAACTTTTGAACTCGAAGCAAAAGGCACGGCAAAGCTTCAGTTTGTCTGTGACAGATGTGCGGAAGAGTTCTCAAGCGAGATGAATTTTAATATATCTGAAAGATTCAAAGAAATTGAAAGATTTTCCGACTCTGAGGATGAAGAAAATCAAAATTCGGATATAAATTACTTATCAGGAGATATAATTTCGCTGGACGAGTATGTTTATTCAAATATGGTTCTTAACGTTCCGATAAAGCATTTGTGCCGAGAGGACTGCAAAGGATTATGTTTCAAGTGCGGAACTAATCTTAATAACGGCAGCTGTTCATGCGATACAAGGGAAGTTGACCCTAGGTTTGATATACTCAACAGTTTGGACATAGATTAGTTAATAAGTAGAAAATGCAGCGTTTCTTTAAGTAACACTGTTTCGAGGATTTCCTCATAAATATTTGATGAATTGGAAAGAGGTGTGGCATAAATGGCAGTTCCAAAGAGAAAGACGTCAAAGGCTAGAAGAGATAAGAGAAGAGCAAACTGGAAGCTTTCTGTACCAGGTATGGTAGAGTGTCCTCAGTGTGGAGCACTCAAGCTGTCTCATAGGGTTTGTAAGGCCTGCGGGACTTATAAGGGAAAAGAAGTTATTTCGGTTGGCGAATAATTTTGGCTTGATTAACACCGTGTGCTCGGCGCACGGTGTTTTTTGTTGAAAATAAATTCTTGATGAATGGAAATTATTGTGGTATACTACAATATAGAATTAGGCTTTGAGGAGGCAGAATATGAAACCTGTTGTAGCTGTTGTAGGACGTCCGAATGTGGGAAAGTCCACTTTTTTTAATAAGGTCGCTGGAAGACGTATTTCAATAATTGAGGATACGCCCGGTGTTACCAGAGATAGAATATATGTTGACGCTGAATGGTGCGGCAGGGATTTCACCCTTATAGATACGGGCGGAATTGAACCCGGAAGCGATGACGTAATACTGGAGCAGATGAAGGCTCAGGCTGAGCTCGCTATAGATATGGCTGATGTTATTGTGTTTATGGTAAACGTCAAAGACGGCATGACCGCTGCTGATAAAGACGTTGCGGCTATGCTTCAGAAATGCGGCACGCCTGTTATATTGGTGGCTAATAAGGTGGACAACCCCGGTGATCCGCCAATGGAAATATACGAGTTTTATAACCTTGGTATTGGAGACCCCTGGCCGGTTTCATCCGTTCATGGTTTGGGCGTCGGAGATTTGTTAGATGAGATAGTTCAGTATTTTCCGGAGGATAACGAGAACAGCGACGAGTCGGATGTTATACATGTTGCTATTGTCGGTAAACCAAATGCCGGAAAATCCTCTTTGGTGAATCAGATACTCGGTGAGAACAGAGTTATAGTAAGCGATATAGCCGGAACCACTAGAGACGCAATAGACACGTTTTATGAACGGGACGGAAAAAAATATATGTTGATTGATACCGCCGGTATGAGAAAACGCGGCCGTATAAATGAGAATGTTGAAAGATACAGTGTGAGCCGTTCCCTTAATGCAATCGACAGAGCGGATGTTTGTCTTATAATGATAGACGCAGCGGAAGGGATAACCGAACAGGACACTAAGATTGCCGGGTATGTTCATGAAGCCGGAAAGGCAAGTATAGTTGTTGTAAATAAATGGGATTTGGTTGAGAAAGAAACAAATACCATGAAAAACTTTAAGATAAAAGTAAAAGAAGGCTTTAATTTTATGATGTACGCCCCGTCTGTGTTTATTTCGGCAGTTACAGGTCAGAGGGTGGACAGCCTTTTTGAGATGATGGATAAAGTTGTCGAGCAGAATACAAAACGTATATCAACAGGTATTTTAAATGATGTTTTGGGCGAGGCTGTCTCAGCGGTTCAGCCGCCGAGCGATAAGGGAAAGAGGCTGAAAATATACTATACGACGCAGGCAGATATAAAACCGCCCACGTTTGTATTATTTGTCAATGACGCAAAGCTTGCCCACTATTCTTATGTCAGATATATAGAAAACCAGTTCAGAGCGAGGTTCGGATTTGAGGGCACTCCAATCAAGTTTATAATAAGAGAAAAAGGCAAGAAGAAATAGAAAACTAAGGAGAGAGTAAAATGGAAATATTGTGGCTGATAGCAATTGGGGTAATTGCTTATCTTATAGGAAGCGTAAGCAGCGCTATAATAGTCGGACGTATTTTTGGCGGTGAAGATATAAGAACAAAAGGCAGCGGAAACGCAGGGGCTACTAATGCGCTGAGAACATATGGCAAAAAGGCGGCGGCAATTGTGACGGTCTGCGACTGTCTAAAGGCAGTTGCCGCGATTCTGATTGCAATGTTAATTTCAAATATGACTGGGATTGACAGTGTATATGGAAACACACCGGTTTATGTTGCAGGCGTTTGCGCTGTTTTGGGGCATAACTTCCCTATATATTTTGGATTTCATGGCGGCAAGGGTATTTTGGTTTCTATGGTTGCGATGCTGTTTGCTAATTGGTGGATAGGATTAATAGTTTTGGTTTTCGCTTTAATAGTTATGGCGGTTTCCAAATATGTGTCTCTCGGAAGTATTTTAGGTTCAGTTCTGTTAGTTATTTTGTCTTTAATTTTCGGAGGCGGAGATATTGCGTATATACTATTCTGTGTGATTTTGGCTGTGCTTGCTGTTTTTATGCACAGGGCAAATATAAAGCGCTTGATAAACGGTACTGAAAATAAGCTGGGAAGCAAGAAAGGATGAGATTATGGCGAATATCAGTGTGATAGGAAGCGGCGGCTGGGGAAGCGCCGTTGCTATAATGTTGGCGAAAAATGGTCACAGAGTTACCTTGTGGTCTTACTTAAAAGAGGAAAGCGAAGATTTAAAAAAGTATAGAGAAAATAAGCCGTTTTTGCCGGGAGTTAAATTCCCGGACGGCGTAAGGTTTACTTCTGAATTATCAGAGTGCTGTCAAGATGCGGATGTTATTGTAACGGCAACTCCGTCGCATGCTATAAGAACAACCGCAAAGAATATGTCGGGATTTATAAAAGACGGGCAGATAATTGTTAATATTTCCAAAGGTTTGGAAGAGGGGACGCACTCAACACTTTCAAAAGTAATAAAAGAAGAAATTCCAAACTGTGAAGTTGTTGTTATGTCGGGACCGAGCCACGCTGAGGAAGTTTCAAGAGATATACCTACTACAAATGTTGTGGCTTGTGAAAATTGCGAAACCGCAAAAATTATACAGGATATTTTTATGAATCCAAACTTTAGGGTTTATACCAACACGGATGTGCTGGGCGTAGAGCTTGGCGGCTCTTTGAAGAATGTAATAGCTTTATGTGCCGGTATTGTTGACGGTATGGGGCTTGGAGACAACACGAAAGCCGCTTTAATGACCAGGGGTTTGGTTGAAATGTCTCGTTTGGGTGTGGCTCTCGGAGCAAAGCACGAGACTTTTAATGGATTATCAGGTGTGGGCGATTTGATAGTGACTTGCACAAGTATGCATTCCAGGAACCGACGCGCCGGAATTTTGATAGGTCAGGGAAAAACTCCAGAGCAGGCGCGCGATGAGGTAAAAATGGTAGTTGAGGGAATAAAGACTTGCCGTGCGGCCAAAGAGCTTGCTGATTCAGCCGGTGTTGAGATGCCGATAGTTAACGAGGCTTATAAGGTACTGTTTGAGGGAATGGCTCCCGGCATGGCGCTCAAAAATCTTATGGGACGTGATAAGAAGCATGAGACAGAAATGGACTTTTTAGGTACTGTAAAATAAAAGTTTTATAATAAAGTATAAAAAACCTTTTGCGTTATGGCAGCAGCCAGTGCAAAAGGTTTTTTTATTATTCTAATAATTTATCCGTTATATCCCGGGAGATTATATAGTTTCAATTTTTATTGATTAAAAAGTACACGATAACATATAAGGTTTTATTATTTGTATTGAACAGATATAAATAGTTTTAAGTAATATAATGAGTTTAATTTTGAGTTCAATATCTGGAATAAAGATAAATAATATTACTTTAACATCCGAAATTAAAATTGTAAATAACAAAAAAGGTTTTAGCGCCCGGGTCTGGCGGGCGCAACTGGGCTAGGCTATACAAAGTAACAATATAAAACAACAAGACCGTAATGTTGTGAAATTATATTAATGATAATATTATTTTAACGTAGTGTAAAAATCGGAAAATATTTTCTTGATAACTTAAACCCATTTAATATCTATACATTTTATTCGATTGTTGCCTAACCCAGTTGCGCCCGCCAGACCCGGGCGCTAAAACCTTTTTTGTTATTTGCGATTTAAATTGTTTATAGAGATTGCTGAATCAACAGCTGAAAAGATATACATAATAGTCTATAAAGAGTGCTGAATTGATAACTTTATAAAAATGTATATAGTAGTTTAAAAAGAGTGTTGAATCGACAGGTGTAAAAATTACATTTAATAGTTAAAAGTGCTTGAATCGACAACTGTATAAAAATATACGTAGTAGTTTAAAAAGAGTGCTGTATCGACAAGTGCAAAATTTATACTTAATAGTTTAGAAAGGTTGCTGAATCCATATTTATAATAGTTATTTTTTTAAAAAGAGGCTGAAATTGAAATAAAAATATTTATATTGATTTATTGCGGATTCTGAAGGTTTGTTAATATAAGGTTTTTACTTATTTGCTATTTCCGTACTTATAAGAGAATTTTATATTGGTTATTTTTATCCTAAAAGCAGAGCGTTAAAGTCTTTTTACATAAGTCTGATTATTTTCATAATGTTAATCCTTAATATTTATTTATCTGATAAGTTAGTTTAATTGGTTAACAATGCAATTTAAAAATGTTATTGTTTATTTTAAATCACTATTACGTTATATTAATTTTTTACTTTTATAATTATTAAATTTTATATTAAAGGTTAACGCGTTAATCTAGTTTTTTGGCAATAATAATTATTTAGTAAATTTTCTGCTAATTTATTATTGTAAATCTAAAAGTCTTAAAAAAAGTTAAAAATTTTATTTCAGGGATTAGTTAAAAATATGATGAGGTTAAATGCCAACAGTATCTGTTTGAAGCTATAGATTCAATTATTAAACTATTTTATCACATGCTTATAAAATATAATTATTTGGAAATAATATGATAAGTATTTTTGGATATATGGAAAAGATTAAAATGTAAAGTTATAAAATGGGAATTGCTAAATCTTAACAATAGAGATGTATGTAAAATACAAAACAGTGTGTCTTAAAGGCTAATAAAAATTTTTTATACCGAGCCATATTTAAAACGCTTGTGGTAATTATAGCTAAAAAGAGGAAAACAGATTTGTTGACTTTTACCTGTTGACATATGTGTGTTAAGGTAGTAGAATAACATTGTAAGAAACTTGTATACTAGAATGCAAAGTATACAACTATACTAAATTTGTAAGGGGAGAAAGATTATGAAAAAGTTAAAACGCTTGACGGCTTTAATGCTAAGTTTTGCTTTAATTGCGGCAGCGGCTTTCGTCGTATCGGGCTGCTCCGGCTCCGCATTTTCAGGCAAGCGGATAGTTCGAATTTCACATTCACAGTCAGAGACGCATCCTGATCATATTGGGCTTCTCGCATTTGAAGAATATGTTGAGTCAAGACTTGGTGACAAGTACGATATTCAAATATTCCCCAATGAGATTTTGGGAGCGTCGGTTAAGGCTATTGAACTGGTTCAGACAGGAGCTATTGATTACTGCGTGGCCAGCACAGGAAATCTTGAAACCTTTGACGATATTTACCAAATATTCAGTATCCCATATCTCTTCAACAGTGAAGAGCATTATCACAGCATAATGGAAAACGATGAGATGATGAAAGGAATTTTTACATCCACTGACGCGTCAGGATTTGAAGCGGTGACATGGCTTGACGCAGGAGTCAGAAACTTTTACGCCACTACCCCTATAAGAACGCCGGATGATTTAAAGGGTAAAAAGATAAGAGTTCAGCAAAGCCCGACAAACGTTAAGATGATGGAAGCTTTTGGCGCCTCGGCAACTCCTATGTCATTTGGGGAAGTATATACGGCAATACAGCAGAACGTTATAAACGGAGCAGAAAATAATGAGCTTGCGCTTACTAATAATAAGCACGGTGAGGTGGCAAAGTATTACAGCTATAACGAACATCAGATGGTGCCGGATATGCTTATCGCAAACCTAAAGTTTTTGCAGGATTTGCCGCCTGAGGAAAGACAGGTATTTGATGAAGCGGCTGAGGTGTGCAACAGAGCTGAGCGTGAGAGCTGGAGTGACGCTGTGGAAGAAGCAAAAGATATTGCCAAAGGAATGGGCGTTGAATTTTTAGAAGTAGATGTTACTGCTTTCAGAGAAAAAGTTCTTCCTCTGCATAAAGAAATATTAAATGAAAATCCAAAGCTTCGTCCTATTTATGATGCTATACAAAAGGAGGCGGGCAGTAATGATTAAACTTAAAAATATTCTGACTAAGATTCTTGAGGTTATATGCGTCATAATGTTTGCGTTTATAACAATTGTAGGAACATATCAAATCGTAACAAGATATGTATTTAATGCACCCAGTACCGTTTCAGAAGAGCTTTTAACGTATTCATTTACCTGGCTGGCGCTGCTGGCCGCCGCTCTCGTATTCGCAAAAAGAGAACATATGAGAATGGGTTTTCTAGCTGATAAGTTTTCGGGAAACGCCCTAAGATGGATATATATTTTTTCAGAGCTTTTAGTTATATTGTTTGCGGCGCTTATCATGATTTACGGCGGAACAAGCATAACAAAGCTGACAATGACTCAGGTTACAGCCTCGCTTGGAATACCAATGTCCATGATTTATGTTATAGTTCCGATATGCGGAATTTTTGTAATATTGTTTGGAGTAATAAATATATATGAACTTCTCCGCGCTAAGGAGGTTAAACCTCTGAGTGCAAAAAAGGAGACAGTTATCAGCAATAAAAGCGCTGTCGTACAAAAAGCAATAGTAAAGGGGGATAAGTAATTATGTCAATAGCAGCAATTTCAGGTTTAATAGTGGGCGTAGTTTTAATTGTCCTGCTGCTTGCAGGAGTACCGATTTCAATCTCTATTGGTATTTCATCTATACTTGCTATCCTTCCGATAATGGATTTCAACGCGGCAGTTTTGACAGGCGCGCAAAGATTGTTTTCGGGAATATCAGTATTTACCTTGATAGCGATACCGTTCTTTATTCTAGCGGGAAATATAATGAATAAGGGCGGAATTGCGACGAGACTGATAAATTTTGCATTACTGCTTACCGGCAGGGTTCCGGGAGCTCTGGCACATACAAACGCAGTAGCTAATATGATGTTTGGAGCGATTTCGGGTTCGGGCGTCGCTTCTGCTTCGGCAATGGGTTCAATTATAGGTCCTATTGAGGAAGAGGAAGGCTATGATGTTGAGTATTCGGCAACGGCAAATATTGCAACGGCGCCGACCGGACTGCTAATTCCTCCGAGTAACGTATTAATTACTTATTCCTTGGTAAGCGGAGGAACTTCTGTTGCGGCCTTGTTTATGGGCGGATATATCCCGGGCATATTGTGGGGGCTTGCTTGTATGGTGGTGGCTTTCTTTATTGCCAGAAAAAAGGGATATAGAAGCAATCGCCGCGTTAAAGCTAAAGACGCTGTGAAGATAGTTATGGACGCTATACCAAGTTTGCTTTTGATAGTTATCGTTATAGGCGGAATCATTGCCGGTATATTTACGGCTACCGAAGGTTCTGTAGTTGCGGTGGTGTATAGTTTGATTCTGTCGTTTTGTTACAGAACAATAAAGATAAAAGATTTATATAAAATATTTAAAGACAGTGCAGAGACAACCGGTATCATTGTTTTTCTGATAGGCGTTTCAAGTATAATGGCGTGGATTTTAGCGTTTACAGGTATTCCTGCGGCGATTTCAAACGCTTTGCTTGGAATAAGCAATAATAAAATTGTTATTTTGCTTATAATCAACGTTATACTTTTAGTTGTCGGAACATTTATGGATATTACACCGGCAATATTGATATTTACGCCAATATTCCTACCGGTAGTTACCAGTGATTTGATAGGAATGACGGCAATACAGTTCGGAATTATGCTGGTATTTAACTTATGTATAGGAACAATAACACCTCCTGTAGGTAACATTTTGTTTGTTGGAGTTAGGGTGGCAAAAACATCTATTGAGAGGGTTATAAAACCGCTCCTCCCATATTATGGGGTTATTATATTGGTACTTCTGCTTGTTACCTTTGTTCCGGCAATCTCAATGTTTTTACCGAGACTTATGGGATTTTAAATTTATATAAATTTAACTTTCGCATTGTTTGCCCCGTGCATTGCGAATAAAATAAATTGATGGGGCAGATAGGAGAATAAAATATGAAAATGACACTGAGATGGTTTGGCGAGGGCAATGACAGCGTTGAACTCTGGAAGATAAGACAGATTCCCGGAGTAACAGGGGTAATAACAACTTTATATAATATTCCTGTTGGGGAAGCCTGGACGTATGAAGATATAATGGAAATGAAAAATAAAGTTGAAGCTTCGGGGTTAAAAGTAGAAGGAATAGAGAGCGTTAATATTCATGACTCAATAAAAATCGGTCTGCCGGACAGAGACAAATATATTGAGAACTATATAACAACGCTTGAGAATTTGGCAAAGGCTGATATAAAGCTGGTGTGCTACAATTTTATGCCTGTCTTTGACTGGACCCGTTCAGAGCTTGCAAAAAAGCGTGACGATGGTTCAACTGTACTTTCATATGACCAGGATAAAATAGATGAAATAAACCCGGACGAGATGTTTAAGCAGATAGATTCTAACAGTCAGGGATTTGTAATGCCGGGCTGGGAGCCTGAGAGACTGGCACATGTAAAAGAGCTGTTTGAAGCTTATAAGGATGTAGGAGAACAAAATCTGTTTGACAATCTTGTATATTTTCTAAAAAAATACAGCCGGTTTGCGAAAAACATGGTATAATGATGGCAATACATCCCGACGACCCTGCATGGCCTGTGTTTAATCTTCCGAGGATAATAAATAATAAGGAAAATATTTTAAAACTTTTAAATGCGGTAGACAGTAAGTTTAACGGTTTAACTTTATGTACAGGGTCTCTAGGTTCTAACCCTGATAATGATATATGTGACATTATCAAGGCGACAAAGGGCAGAGTGCATTTTGCTCATATAAGAAACCTGCGTCATCATTCTCCGGGGAAATTTGAGGAGGCGGCACATCTTTCGAGAGATGGTTCTATGGATATGTATAAAATAATGAAGACGCTATATGAAACCGGTTTTGACGGTCCTATACGCCCTGACCATGGAAGAATGATTTGGGGCGAGGTTGCGATGCCGGGATATGGTCTATACGACAGAGCTTTGGGAGCGACATACCTGAACGGACTTCTGGAAGCTATTGAAAAAGAGTAGGGGGAAACACTATGAAATTGTCAAGACGCTCAATTGTTCAGAATAAAAGTGAGTGGGAAAAGCTGGGTTATACTTTGCCTGAGTATAATATAGACGAAATGATTAAGAAAACTTCAGAAAATCCAATATGGGTTCATTTTGGAGCCGGAAATATTTTCAGAGCATTTCCGGCGGCGGTTTGCCAGAAACTTTTAAACAAGGGCATAATGGACAGAGGTATAATTGTAGCTGAAGGTTATGATTATGAGATTATAGATAAGAGTTTTAAAGATTTTGATAATCTGACTATTTCTGTAACGCTTAATACTGACGGTACTGTTTCAAAAGAAGTTATAGCCAGCGTAGCGGAGGCTTTAACTTTTGATTTTGATAACGAGACTGATACAGAGCGGCTTAAAGAAATCTTTTCTTCAAAGAGTTTGGAAATGGCGTCGTTCACTATAACAGAAAAGGGTTATAATTTAAAAGACACTAAGGGCGAATTTTATGACGGAGTAAAAGCCGATTTCGAAAAAGGACCTGAAAACGCTAAGACGTATATGGGCCGCCTGGCCGCACTTCTTTATCATAGATATAAGAATGGTGCAAGACCGATAACCCTGGTGAGTATGGATAACTGTTCCCATAATGGAATAAAACTTAAAGAAGCAGTTTATGAGTTTGCTAAGAGTTGGGTTAACAATCTTTTAGCAGACGGCGAATTTTTGCCGTATATACAATATAGTGTTTCATATCCATGCAGCATGATAGATAAAATAACGCCAAGACCGTCTGATGAGGTTTTAAAGATTTTAGAAGCTGACGGAATAGAAAATGCTGCGCCTGTTGAAACAAAAAAGCATACTTTTGTCGCTCCGTTTGTAAATGCTGAGAAGTATCAGTATTTGGTTATTGAAGACAGCTTTGCAGGGGGAAAACCTCCTCTTAATGAAGGCGGAATAATTTATACAAGCGCTGAGACAGTTGATAAAGCTGAAAAAATGAAAGTTTGCACATGTCTTAATCCTCTTCATACTTGTCTTGCAATATACGGCTGTCTTTTAGGTTATAATAAAATTAGTGACGAGATGAAAGACGATAATCTTGTTAAACTGATAAAAAAGATAGGATATGATGAAGGACTGCCGGTAGTAGTTGACCCGGGTATAATTTCACCTAAAGAGTTTATTGACGAGACAATAAATGAAAGGCTTCCGAACCCCTTTATTCCTGACGCACCGCAAAGAATAGCCTGCGATACTTCACAAAAATTGCCGATAAGATTCGGGGAAACTATAAAGGCGTATGAAAAGCTTGATAAAATAAAAGAGCTTAAATTTATCCCACTGGTATTGGCCGGATGGTGCAGATATTTAATGGGTATAGACGACAGCGGCAATGTTTTTGAGCCAAGCCCGGACCCTATGCTTGATTATGCCGGAGGAATTGTGAAAGACATTGAGTTTGGCTGTACTGACTTAGACAGTATTCATAATAAAATAGAAAAGCTTTTAAAAGATAAAAAGATTTTCGGAGTAGATTTATATGAGGTGGGATTAGGTCAGCTGGTAGAAAAGTATTTTTCGGAATTAAACGCCGGGCCCGGTGCTGTAAAAAATACTCTGATTAAATATTTAGGATAAGATTAAGCCGGAAGTTTTTCTTCCGGCTTATATATATGTAATTATCCTATTAAAAAGTTTTCATTTATTGACATAAAAATTTTTATGTGTTAGAATTGCTATGGAAATTTATTAATAAATAGGCGTTTTGTCTGGAGGTATCACTAATGACTGTCACGCCAAAGAAAAATGAAAAAGAAACAAACAGAGAATACGCATTGCGTGTTCTCGAGGAAAATATAATCTCTTTGGAACTTGCACCGGGGGATAAAATTAGTGAGACTGAAATAGCCAAGGAACTGAATTTAAGCCGTACTCCAATCAGGGAAGCTTTTATAGAATTGGAAGGGGTTAATATTTTAGAAATAAGACCTCAGATAGGGACGTTTATTTCTCTTATTGACCTTGATTTGGTTGAGGAGGCTCGGTTTCTTAGATTAATACTGGAAAAAGAAATTTCGAGAATATTGTGTGAAATCGAAGATTCTTTTATGTTGATGCCAATGGAGGAACAGCTTTTTAAACAGAGGCTTTGTTTGGAGCACAATAAAAGACGTGAGTTTTATGGTCTTGATAATGAGTTTCACAAAACGCTTGCGGCTATAGCAAATAGGAGCAGAAGTTATGAGCTGATACATAATATTCAAATACATTTTGACAGGATTAGAAAATTGAATTTAAAACGTGAGAGATGTCAGGGAATTTATCAGCAGCATAAAAGTATCGCAGATGCAATAAAAGAGCACGACGCTGAAAAAGCGGCAAATATAATAACAAATCATTTGTCGAATTATGAAACCGATCTTGAAAAACTTAAAAAGATTCATCCTGAGTATATAAAAGAAGATTAGTAATATAAATAGATATATTAATTTGTATTAGTTTTGAAAAAACAGAATTTATGATATGCACCCCAAAAGTCAGATACTTTTGGGGTGCATATCATATTGCAGGATTATTATGATAATATAATTTCTAGACTTATTTATAAACTAACGTATTAAACGTTTTTAATAGGACACGTCAAATTTATAAGAGATGTATGAATATCATCATACCAATAGTATATTTAAAATAGAGTAATCTTTTATAATGTTAGTTTGGAACAAAATATTTGTAATTAATAGTTTCATTATTTGTGAGGTATATGATTATTTTGATGACAAAACTACGTTTTATAAAAAACGTGTTTCATTGTTAATAGTAAGTTTACAGAATCGTAGAGTAATTTTTAATAGTATTTTAAATAAAACTTTTGACAATCTGATTCATAATAAAAATATTCCAATTAATTATAAATTATTATTGCAAATGAATTTTATTTGTTATATAATATTCAGGAAGTATAGATATAAAGTAAATTAAGTAAATACTGGAGGTCTTTAAAATGGCAAAAGAAAAAGTGGTTCTGGCGTATTCCGGCGGACTTGACACTTCTATCATTATTCCGTGGCTTAAAGAGAATTATGATTATGATGTTATAGCCGTATGCGGTGATGTTGGTCAGGGGAAGGAAACTGACGGTCTTGAGGAAAGAGCAAAAAAAGCGGGCGCTTCAAAGCTCTATATCGAGGATTTGCGCGATGAGTACGTTTCAGATTTTATTTTTCCGACTTTGAAAGCCGGTGCAATATACGAGGGTAAGTACCTTTTGGGTACGTCTCACGCACGTCCGATTATTGCCAGAAGACTGGTTGAAATAGCGAAAGAAGAAGGCGCCGTTGCTATTTGTCACGGTGCAACCGGCAAGGGTAATGACCAGGTTCGTTTTGAGCTGACAATAAAAGCTTTGGCTCCTGAGCTTAAAATTATTGCTCCTTGGAGAATATGGGATATTAAGTCTCGTGAAGACGCTGTGGATTATGCTGAAGCGCATAATATAGATGTTCCTGTTACAAAGAAAGATTTATATTCAAGAGACAGAAATATTTGGCACATCAGCCATGAGGGTATGGATCTTGAGGATCCCGCAAACGAGCCTCAGCTTGACAGTCTTTTAAAACTGGGCGTATCGCCTGAAAAAGCTCCTGATAAGCCAACCTACGTAACTATAGGATTTGAACAGGGCGTTCCTGTTTCTGTTGACGGTAAAAAGATGGATCCCCGCCCATTGGTTGAAAAACTTAATGAACTTGGCGGAAAAAATGGTATAGGTATTGCGGATATTGTTGAAGACAGACTTGTCGGAATGAAATCCAGAGGAGTATACGAGACTCCGGGCGGAACAATTCTTTATGCCGCTATTCAGGAATTGGAATTTTTGTGTTTGGACAGGGATACTCAGGCATTTAAACGTCAGGCTGCAATTAAATTTGCAGAGCTGGTATATGACGGAAAATGGTATACACCTTTGAGAGAAGCTCTCTCAGCTATGGTTGATTCAATGGAAGAAACCGTTACCGGTGAAGTTAAATTGAAACTATATAAGGGCTGTGTTACGCCTGCCGGAACCAAATCTCCATATTCACTGTATAATGAGGATATTGCAAGTTTCGGAGATAGTCATGAGCTTTACAGCCATAAGGACAGCGAAGGATTTATAAATCTCTTTGGACTGCCGCTAAAGGTCAGAGCTATGATGAATAAGAAATTTAAGAAATAAGGTTAAAATAATTTGATTACTATAAACTGAAGTACAGGAGAAAGATTATGGCAAAATTATGGGGCGGACGTTTTTCAAAATCTACAGACACATTGGTTGACGATTTTAATTCATCAATACGTTTTGACGCCAGAATGTATGCTCAGGATATTAAAGGGAGTCAGGCTCATGCAGAAATGCTGGGTCGCCAAGGCATAATTCCCGAGGCTGACGCCGAGTTGATTGTTAAGACGCTTGATGAGATAAAAGCGGATATTGAAAATAATAAGGTAGAGTTTGAAATAGATGCCGAAGATATACATATGAATATTGAAACGATCTTGATTTCCAGAATAGGCGATGTGGGAAAACGTCTTCATACCGGAAGAAGCAGAAATGATCAGGTCGCATTGGATATACGTATGTATTTGCGTGATGAAATTGATGAAATACTTAGTGATATAGAAGACTTGAAGTCGGTTATACTTAATATTTCAGAGAAGCACCTTGAAACAGTAATGCCGGGTTACACCCATCTGCAAAAGGCTCAGCCTATAACATTTGCTCATCATCTTATGGCTTATTATGAAATGCTGAGAAGAGACAGCGAGCGTTTAACAGACTGCAGAAAGAGGTTAAACGTTATGCCTTTGGGAAGCGGTGCTTTAGCCGGAACAACATATGACCTGGACAGGGATTTTGTAGCAGAGAAGTTGGGATTTGATTCAGTTACACAAAACAGCTTAGACGGAGTGTCGGATAGGGATTTTGTGTTAGAGTTAGCTTTTGATTTGTCGACCGTTATGATGCATCTCAGCAGATTGTCTGAAGAGATTATTCTATGGAGTTCGCACGAATTTAAATTTATTGAATTGGATGATGCTTACAGCACAGGCTCCAGTATTATGCCTCAGAAGAAAAATCCTGATGTGGCTGAACTTGTGAGAGGAAAAACCGGCAGAGTATATGGCGACTTGATTGGATTATTTACTGTCATGAAAGGCATACCTCTTGCGTATAATAAGGACATGCAGGAAGATAAAGAACAGATTTTTGACGCGGTTGACACAATAAAAATGTGCTTGCCGGTATTTTCAAAAATGCTTGCAACTATGACTGTTAATAAAGATGCTATGCTGACCGGTGCAAAAGGCGGATTCACAAATGCGACTGATGTTGCTGATTATTTGGTTAAGCATGGTCTGCCGTTTAGGGATGCGCATGCTGTTGTTGGCAGAATGGTGGCTTATTGCATTGAAAAGGATAAAGTTATAGACTCGCTTACCATAGAAGAGTTTAAAAGTTTTTCAGCTTTGTTTGATGATGATATATATGAAGAAATATCCCTAACAGCCTGTGTGAATCAGAGAAAACTGACGGGCGGGCCCGCTGTTGAAACTGTGAGAGCGGTTATAGAAAAATATAAAAATAATTAAAATATAGCAGTTAACTGCAGGAAGAGGAGAAAACAATGAAAATTTTCGTTGATACAGCCAATGTTGATTACATAAGAGAAGTAAATGATATGGGCGTAATTTGTGGTGTTACTACAAATCCGTCTCTTATAGCAAAAGAAGGGAAAAATTTTATTGATGTTGTAAAAGAGATTACAACCATAGTTGACGGTCCTATAAGCGCTGAGGTTATAAGCCTTGATACAGAAGGAATGGTCAAAGAAGCTGAAGAGCTCGTTAAGACAATTAACAATAAAAATTTAGTTATAAAAATTCCTATGACTCCGGCAGGTTTGGGCGCGGTTAAACAACTTACTGCAAAGGGAATAAAGACAAATGTAACTTTAATTTTCTCGGCTGCACAGGCTCTTCTTGCAGCAAGAGCGGGAGCCACATATGTTAGTCCGTTCCTCGGCAGACTTGATGATGTGGGACAGACAGGAATGACTTTGATTGAGGAAATTGTTGAAATATTTGATATCCATGCAATTGATACAGAGATTATTGCCGCAAGCATCAGAACACCTATTCATGCAATTGAAGCGGCAAGATGCGGAGCGCACATTGCTACAATACCGTATCCGGTAATAATGCAGATGACTAAACATCCTTTGACAGATATAGGAATAGACAGATTCTTAAAAGACTGGGAGACAGTTCCTAAAGATTAATAATATTTAAAGGTGTTTATCAAAACGGCGCTTTCATTTAATGGAAGCGCTGTTTTGTGTTAAATAGGTGTAAAAGTGAAATGACATAAAACGTCATATATAATCAAAATGGGAATAAATATGCAAAATATCCAAAGAAGTGATAAATAATAGGTTAAGTATTTGTAAAAAGTTAAGGGTAAAAAAGGATTGACAAGAAGGGTAAGAATATGATAAGATAATAAAGCTTTCGGTTGAGGCAAGAAAAGCTGAAAGATAGAATACTGTGAGAGTAAAAAAGGAACCGGAGAAGGCAAAAAGGCCGGCTGAAACTTAAGGGACAAAAAAGAACAGAAAAAATAAAAAAAGTTCAAAAAAAGNTCTCAAAAGACTTTTTCACTATTTGTTTTTCAACCATCTGAGAAGATAGGTTGAGAAGATGTTTGAAAATTGAATAAAGAGAAGAGTAAGGAGTAATGATTAGAAATAATTATGAAAGATACTTTGACGTAGTATATGATACAGGTCATATATTACGGAAAAATGATGAGTATTTATGAAAATAGATACAAGATCAGGTTTTTTCAGAAAGAACGCGCGTATGAAGAGATTCATACAAGGGTAACTGGGAATGCAGCGACTAGAGATAGGAGCTGTAAAAAAACTATTCTAAGAAAGTATTAACAAAACTTACTCACATGATTAAAATTAATCGAAAGATTAATCGCTAAGGAGAACTAAATAGCGACCGTGAAATAGTAATATTTCACTACAAAGCGGAGCAAACAAGAGTTGAAACTCAGTACTCCCGCAAAACTTGTTTTGTGGGAAGAGGAGGAGCAACGAAGCGGTGAAGATTTACGGCGAAGCCGTAAACGGAACAGCGAAGTTTGCGACGACGAAGGTCAAGCGAAGAAGAGCACATGGAGAATGCCTTGGCATTAGGAGCCGAAGAAGGACGTGACAAGCTGCGATAAGCTGCGGGAAGGTGCAAATGACTATAGATCCGCAGATTTCCGAATGGGGAAACCCGGCAAAGCAATACTTTGTCAGCATATACTGAATAAATAGGTATATGTGGGGAGACCCGCTGAACTGAAACATCTAAGTAGGCGGAGGAAGAGAAATCAAAAGAGATTTTCTGAGTAGCGGCGAGCGAAAGGGAAAGAGGCCAAACCGATGGTAGTAATACTGTCGGGGTTGAGGACTGCGAAACGCATTCGGAGTTGATAGTAGAATTGACTGGGAAGTCAAGCCAAAGAGGGTAAGAGCCCCGTAAACGAAATTGACGAAGAGCGAGCAGGATCCAGAGTACTGCCGGACACGAGAAACCCGGTGGGAAGCAGGGTAGACCACTATCCAAGCCTAAATACTACCTAATGACCGATAGAGAAGCAGTACCGTGAGGGAAAGGTGAAAAGAACCCCGGGAGGGGAGTGAAAGAGAACCTGAAACCGTGTGCTTACAAGCAGTCGGAGCACGTTAAAGTGTGACGGCGTACTTTTTGTAGAACGGTCCGGCGAGTGTATGTATGTAGCAAGGTTAAGAGCTTAAGGTTCGAAGCCGCAGGGAGACCGAGTCTGAATAGGGCGAAAGAGTTGCATGTATACGACCCGAAACCGAGTGACCTACCCATGGACAGGTTGAAGCTAGAGTAAAATCTGGTGGAGGACCGAACCCACGTATGTTGAAAAATGCGGGGATGAGCTGTGGGTAGCGGAGAAATTCCAATCGAACTCGGATATAGCTGGTTCTCCCCGAAATAGCTTTAGGGCTAGCCTCGGATTAGTTTAGCGGAGGTAAAGCACTGAATGGGCTAGGGGGCGTATAGCTTACTGAACCCTATCAAACTCAGAATGCCGCAAAAATGATGTCCGGGAGTCAGACTACGGGAGATAAGTTTCGTGGTCGAAAGGGAAACAGCCCAGACCCACAGCTAAGGTCCCAAAATAGGTTTAAGTGGAAAAGGATGTCTAGTTGCAGAGACAACTAGGACGTTGGCTTAGAAGCAGCCATACATTTAAAGAGTGCGTAATAGCTCACTAGTCGAGTGAATAGGCGCCGAAAATTTAACGGGGCTAAAACCTATACCGAAGCTTGGGAATGTAACTTAGGTTACATTGGTAGGGGAGCATTCTATTATAGGGAGAAGCATGACCGGAAGGACATGTGGACGAGATAGAAGAGAGAATGCCGGAATGAGTAGCGAGAATTATGTGAGAATCATAATGGTCGAAAACCTAAGGTTTCTTGAGGAAGGTTCGTCCGCTCAAGGTAAGCCGGGAGCTAAGGCGAGGCCGAAAGGCGTAGTCGATGCACATACGGTAGAAATTCCGTAGCCACCGAAATTGTTAAGCACAGGGACGCAGGAACATAATCCAACCGCACCGATGGTCGAGTGCGGCGAAAGGGAGCGAAAATTAAGTAGCGAAGTGGATGATTGTACACTGACGAGAAAAGCTGTGTGTATTGATGAGGTGCCCGTACCGTAAACCGACACAGGTGGGTGAGGAGAGAATCCTAAGACCAGCGGGAGAAGTGTTGTTAAGGAACTCGGCAAATTGACCCCGTAACTTCGGGAAAAGGGGTGCCTGCTAGCGCAGGCCGCAGAGAATAGGCCCAAGCGACTGTTTAGCAAAAACACAGGTCTCTGCTAAATCGAAAGATGAAGTATAGGGGCTGACGCCTGCCCGGTGCCGGAAGGTTAAGAGGAGGACTTAGCGCAAGCGAAGGTCTGAATTGAAGCCCCGGTAAACGGCGGCCGTAACTATAACGGTCCTAAGGTAGCGAAATTCCTTGTCAGGTAAGTTCTGACCCGCACGAATGGCGTAACGATTTGGGCACTGTCTCAACAACACACCCGGTGAAATTGTAGTACCGGTGAAGATGCCGGTTACCCGCGACTAGACGGAAAGACCCCATGGAGCTTTACTGTAACTTGATATTGGATTTTGGTATTGCATGTACAGGATAGGTGGGAGACAGAGAAGCACAGACGCCAGTTTGTGTGGAGTCAATGTTGGGATACCACTCTTGTGATACTGGAATTCTAACCTGCGGCCGTGAAACCGGTCGGGGGACAATGTCTGGTGGACAGTTTGACTGGGGCGGTCGCCTCCTAAAGAGTAACGGAGGCGTTCAAAGGTTAGCTCAGTACGGTCAGAAATCGTACGAAGAGTGCAAACGCAAAAGCAAGCCTAACTGCGAGACGAACAGGTCGAGCAGTAACGAAAGTTGGAGTTAGTGATCCGGCGGTAAGAGAGTGGAATTGCCGTCGCTCAACGGATAAAAGCTACCCTGGGGATAACAGGCTGATCTCCCCCAAGAGTCCATATCGACGGGGAGGTTTGGCACCTCGATGTCGGCTCATCGCATCCTGGAGCTGGAGTCGGTTCCAAGGGTTGGGCTGTTCGCCCATTAAAGCGGTACGCGAGCTGGGTTCAGAACGTCGCGAGACAGTTCGGTCCCTATCTGTCGCGGGCGCAGGAAATTTGAAGGGAGCTGTCCTTAGTACGAGAGGACCGGGATGGACGTACCACTGGTGTACCAGTTGTCTTGCCAAAGGCACGGCTGGGTAGCTAAGTACGGAAGGAATAAACGCTGAAGGCATCTAAGCGTGAAGTCCCCCCTAAGATAAGATTTCCCATTCTTTAAAAGAAGTAAGACCCCACGTAGACTATGTGGTTGATAGGTCGGAGGTGTAAGTGTGGTAACACATTAAGCTGACCGATACTAATAGGTCGAGGGCTTGACCTAAAAGACATAGGAAGTAAGGCGAGAGTTTTATGAACTATGTTGTGAGTAAGAAAGCTTCTTACTTTCTCTTTTCAATTGAAAAACATAATATATTAGTTTGTATAACATACACTTTTAAAAAAGTGTAGTCATATTTGGTGGCAATAGCGAGAAGGTCACACCTGTACCCATACCGAACACAGAAGTTAAGCTTCTCAGCGCTGAAAATACTTGGCGGGTGACTGCCCGGGAACATAAGACGCTGCCAAAACATATCAGAGCACTTGAACGAAAGTTCAGGTGCTTTTTTTATGCTCGAACAAATAATATATTGAATTGCTGTCTCTGCATCTGAATGATGTGTGTTATGAGATACCAATAAATTGTTAAGCTGTGATGGATAGTGACCGCACTTAAAAAGTGTGTATAATGAAACTAGCTTGTTATATCAAAACTGCAATATCAATTGTGGCTGTACTTTTGTTTAATTTATGATGGAATTAAATCATATATTTATGAACGGTTTTAAAATATGTATTTGTATGAAGTATGATATGTGCGAAATATTTGTATAACTTTTGTGAGACATAAATTATGATATTTGTATATTGAACACTGCGTGTTCAGATGATGGCTCACCTAACGCGGCGCATAAATGCGCCCTTCCGATGTTCGCAAACACACTTTTTTTTACTCTATTATTTATATATATTGATTAGCTTTATTTTGGTTTTAAGTAATATAGAATTTTATTACTATATAATATACTTTTGTTTATTCAGGTAACAAGAAACTAATATTAATACCAAAATCATTAATTTTAAAAGTAATGTTATGTGAACTTCGGCAGGGCAAACGCAGGTTGCCGCGTTAGGTGAGCTATTATCTGAACACGCAGTGTTCAATATGCAAATATCATAATTTATGTCTCACAAAAGTTATACAAATACGCATATATATTGTACTTAATAAAAATATCATAATCTATATGAAATAATTCATATATTTGAATTATTTATCTTAGTGTAGCTTTATATGTAATTAGTTATTTATTATATAGGATAGCAGGTTTATAAGGTGGAATATATATCATGTAAAACTCATTAGTTTTATGAATATATACTTTGTTTTTCAAATATATACTTTACTTTATTTCTTAAAACAATTAGTTTAGTTTGCATTCTTCTTATATAAATCATATAAAAAAGATGTTTATTTTATTATATCATTATTCAGACAGAGATTTTACTTTTATAAATTATTGAAAAATAAAAAATGTTTATTATTTTTTATTTTTTTGCTTCATTCTATATATTAAAAACGAATGAATATTATTTGAATATATACTCAATTCTATTAATTTGTACTGGACCTATAAAAATATTCTTAATCTGGACCTAAAAATATTTACTTGTTTGGTATATAATAAAATAAAAAATATTGTTGGGAGGAAAGAAAATGTTTAAGAGATTAGGAGCTTTAGTTATGTCTGTTATGATGTTAGGCAGTTCGATGGCTGCCGCGGCAGCTGCTGATGTCAACCTTGAAGGATATCCTTCTCAAAAAGGATATGACCCGGAAACTGTAATGTGGACTGACAATCCGATTGAAAATGTATTGGCGGAGACCGGAATTTACGGTAATGCTGCCGAAGTTAATCCAAATGCAGATTCTAAAAGTAATGTGAGTATGCAGAATCCTTATGCAGCTAATGGCGATAAGTTTACGGGCTGGGCATATTCTGAATTCTGCTGGACAAATTCGTATCCGATAGGAAACGGTCGCATGGCGGGTATGGTTGCAGGAGGAATTGATAAAGAAGTTATTCAAATCAACGAAGATACTTGTTGGGATGGGTCACCGTATGGAACTCTAAAAGATGAAAACGGAAACACACTTACGAAAATTTCTCAGACTGCCAATGCAGAAAAAATAAGCGTTGAGAATCCGACCAGCGGAAGTATTAAGGATGACTGGAAGTATTTCCGCGGTGCGAATGCAGATGGTACTCCGGCGGAAATCGGTTCAGCTGTCGCTATTGTTGGTGATGAGACTTTTAGAACAAAGTTCCCCGATTTTGCTAATAAAAGTATTTCATATCAGTCACTGAATATAGATAATTCAAAAGAGCAACAGGCTGTTCAGGACAGATGGAGTATGGAAAGAATGGTTGAGGAGACTTTCTTAGGAAGTCCAAACAGACAAAGAGCATATAAATCATTTGTTGAGGTTTATCTTGATTTTGGACAGCACCATGAACAGGCTGAAAATTATGTTAAGCGTCTTGACATGAAGACAGGCGTAGTTACTGTTGAGTATGATTATCACGGTGAGCATTATAAACGTGAATCTTTTGCAAGTTACCCTGACCAGGTTGTTGCAACTCATGTTGAGTCAACTGAAGAATTAAATTTCTTAGCTGAGTTACATACATATCATAATCAAAAAACTGATTACTATAAGTATGAAAAAATCAGTGACAATGAAGTTAAATTGACTGCTTCTGTTTATAATGGAAGCAAAGACGACAATGAACCAGGAACTGTAAACGCAATCAGATTTGAAGCTCACATGTTTTTAGACGGAGATAAGGACACAAGGTTTGCAGTTGCAAAAGATAATACTTCCGTTTCAGTAGTGGGGGGAAACAGCGCCGATATATATGTTGTCGGAGCTACAAATTATGTTGATTATTTAAATCTTGACAATACAAAGCCGGGTAAAGATTGTGACAAATATTCAGCAAATGTTAAGAAGAGAACATATTCAGAGATAAAAGCAAGACATATCGCTGACTTTAAAGAACAGTTTGACAAAACCGATCTTACTATTCAGAACGATACTGAATACGCAGATGAATATAGTAATACACCTACAGAAAAGCGTATTCGTAAAGATATAGATGGTAAGTCGGGATTTTTGACCGGAGCTGACTCAAGTCTGGAAAAAGCTAATGCAAACGGTGTTTATTCAACTTATTCGGAAGGTGATAATCAGCTGGCAACACTTGATTTTAACTATGGAAAGTATTTGATTATCAGCGGCTCGAGAGCAGGAAGAGAAGCTACCGGCAGTGACGAGATAGATATACCTGAGAGCCAGCCGCTTAATCTGACAGGTAAATGGAATGCTGCGCTTTCAGCTTCCTGGAATGGAAAGTATACAATTAATATAAATACAGAGATGAATTATTGGGCCGCCCAGCCTCTTGGACTTGATGTGTGCGAACAGCCGCTTATAGATACGTTTGACGACTTGGCTCAGAGCGGAAGTATAACGGCTGCATATCAGTATGGCATTACAAATGACAGGGGAGACGACCAGTACAAGCCTGGTGATCCGTGGGTAATGCATCATAATTATGACCTTTGGAGAGGCACACAGCCTATTGACAATGCAACGGCAGGTCTTTGGCCGACAGGTGGTGTTTGGCTGCTTGACCATGCTTGGCAGTATTATAATTTCAATAAAGATACTGAGTATTTAGCAGAAGTATATCCTTATATGGTTGGAGCTGCTAAGTTCTTTACACAGTTTTTGGTTGTAGACCCCAAGACAGGGTACTTAGTAACAGCGGCTTCATGCTCGCCTGAGCAGGGCGGAGTTCAACCGGGACCGGCAATGGATACACAGCTTGTCAGAAACCTCTATGATATGGTACAGAAAGCGTCAGAAATACTTGGAAAGACAAGTGAAAACGCAGAGCTTCTTGCAAAGATTAATGAGCAGATGCCTTCATCATATTTAGCTGATGAAAAAGGAAAAATTGCTCCAAATATTATTGACGATGCAGGTCTGATAAGAGAATGGGTACGCGGAGACGTGAGCTTTGATATTTCAAGCGGAAATGCAACATGGCAGGTTATAAATCCGTTTACAAATGAGAAAACAGGTGTTTATGATCATACTGCCAGCAATAATGGTAGTCACAGACATTGCTCAAATTTATGGGAAATGTATCCTGGAACGCATTTGAGCGCGTATAGTGAAAATGAAAATGAGCAAAAGATTTTTAAAGCTTTTCAGGATTCTACAACAGCACGTGGAGCCGGTTCTGGTCAGGGCTGGGGAGTAGCATGGAGAATATCTCTTAATGCAAGAGCTCTTTACGGCGACACATCGTCTAAGATGCTTGAACAGTTATTTACAACAAGAACATCACCGAATCTCTTTGACCAGCATCCGAATTTCCAAATAGACGGAAACTATGGTATTACCGCAGGTGTTATAGAAATGCTTATCCAAAGTCATGACGGAACTATAAATCTGCTTCCGGCAATTCCTGAAAGATGGAAGACAGGTTCTTTCAAAGGATTTAATACCCGCGAAGGCGCAACCGTAGATTTGAAGTGGGATAACAATGTTCCAAGAGAGGCAGTTATACACGCTAAAGAGAATAAGGAAATGAAAATTAGAAGCGAGTATGCTGCAAATGCTGAGATATTTGACGCAAATGGAAATAAGGTAGAAGCTAAACTCAGCAGTGATAATACTTTATTGTCATTTACAGCTGCCGAAGGTCAGGATTATACAATAAAGAATTTTGGAAATGAACTGAATCCAACATCTGTTCCTGAGCCAACAGAACAGCCGATTAAAGGAAGCCCGGTTCCGAGTAATACTCCTGTACCAACACTTGCGCCTAATGTTCCGCATGTTTATGATATAAATGCGTCTTATTATGAGAATGATAAGTTATGTGTTGATGTTACATATAATGGAACAGAGTCAGAGCCTAAAGCAAAGGTTTTGATTGGTACATATGATTCTCAGAATCAAGAGGAATTAATAAATTCAAGTGAATATGATATAACCGGCTCAAATAGATATGAATTTGATTACGCTAAGCCTCAGGATGGTCAATTTGTAAAGATATATGTTTGGGACGGAACAAATTCAATTACACCTTTAAGCGGTGTTGGAACAATAGGTGAAAAGCCTGTTCCGACTATAGAGCCGACAAACGCTCCAACTGATAAGCCTGTACCTACAACTGACCCGGCAAGAACCATTACGGTTGATGGTTCAAAAGAATCTGAACCTGCTGCCGGAACTTATAAGACAATTAGAGAAGCGGTTGCTGCAGTTTCTGCTAATCCGCCGTCAAATGAGGAATCAAGAATTTATATAAATGTTGTTCCCGGAACATATCGTGAACAGGTAGTTATAAATGTTCCTTATATAACATTACAGAAACAGCCTAATTCTCAGGGAGAAGTTAAGCTTACATGGTACTATGGAACTAATACTTTGTATGACAGCTGTGATGAGAGCGGATATTACAATCCTGATGTAATTGACGGAGGGGTTACCAAAAACGCTCCTAAGGATTGGGGTCCGGCCTTAGTGGTAAAAGAAAACGGCGACAATTTTGCTTGTGAAGGTTTGTATCTCGAAAACTCGTTTAATGAGTATTACACTCAGGAGGAGTTGAACGAATATATGGCTCCTGCCGAAGGTTCATTTGACAGAGGAGCATGGCTTAATGAACAGCTGAATAACGGTGTAGATGACGAAACAATAAACGGCTGGATTCAGTCGCGTTCACCTATAATTAAGGATACAAAGCCGAGTTTGAGAGAAAGAGCAGCCGCAATAAATACTAAGGCTGACAGAATAGTATTTAAAAATTGTACCATTATGTCTAAGCAGGATACTATGGGAATAAACAATGACAGAATTTATTTTGAAAATTGTAAAATAGGCGGAACTGTTGATTATATCTGCGGAAGTGCGACGGCAGTATTCAATAATTGTGAGTTATATTGGAATGCCGGACCAATAAAGGAAACTTCTAAATCCACAGACACAGATTCGGGATATATTACGGCGCCAAGCCAGTCAACACAAAAAGGTTATGTATTCTATAATTGTAAGGTAACGGGCTCTGAAACTGCAACTGCAGGAGCATTTGGCAGACCGTGGAATCCAAATGGAGAAGCGATATATATTAACACTAAAATTGGCACAAGCTCACGACCGGGATACAATGCAAAGTCGTTGATAAGTGAATCCGGGTGGGCAACAATGAGTGATAATCCGCCGGAGAATGCAAGATTTGGAGAGTTTGGCTCAACTGACATAAAGGGTTATCCTATACAAATTTCAGGAGATTTAAGACAGAGTAAATTACTGGACGAGTGGACAATGCTTGAATATAATCCTTATAGTTATACATGCGGTACTGACGGTTGGGATCCGTCAGGGACAGCTGAGGATTATAAATCTGTAAACAGCGTTGCTGAAGCAACTAACGTTGAAATTCCGGAAGGAACGAGCACAGAGGTTGTGCTCCCGTCTGCTCCAAACGGTTATGAATTTAGCTGGGCATCTGAGTCTGAATATGCTGTAGTAAGTGAAGACGGAACAAAGATTATTGTTACGAGACCGGCCAGCGGTGAGAAACCAATAGAAACCGAAATAATTTTGTATGTTAGAAATGCTGACGCGAATGCTATTGGAACAAAAGCGGTTATACCTGTAACAATTAATCCGACAACAGATAAAGAAAATGTGTTTGAAGTAAACGGTACTGTAACAAGTACGAGCGGAGCGCCTGAAACAGATATTCCTATCAGCGTTAAGCTCTATAAGGGCAAGGCAGTGATTAAGACAGCTTCTGCAATAATAAAGGCGGGAACAACTTCGGCGTCATATAAGGCTGAAGGTATACCTGTTGGTGATTATAAGCTGGTTATAGATGCCGAAAGCTCTGATTATAAGGTTACAGTCCCTGCAGACGGCACGGTAGAAATATCGGGGGCAAAAGGAGATATTAAAATGGTTGATTCAAGCGTTGGAAAATTGACCCATACCGTTTTAAATATTACTACTGACCCAACAGCCATAGGAAGCGGAGCTTCAGTTGTTAATAATAATGGTTCATATACAGTTTCAAGCCCAAGCGGAACTTCTGACGGCGCATACTGGAATCTTTCCAAGTTAGCAGAGGGAGTAAAAACGAGTGATTCGGTTACTGTTTCATATACTGTGACATTCTCTGCCGATAAGCCTTATAAGCAGGATGATATGGGATGTATGATTGATGTTCTTTCGGGAATACCGGGAACTTTAAATAAGAATGCTAATCCTATACGCATAAACAGAGTTAACATGGGTCGTTGGGATCAGATGAATATGCTCGACTTTGCCCAGGCGTCAAGAAGCGGTTCACAGGATACCGAGCATCAATGGCTAAAATGTGCCGGAGAAGGTATAGCTAAGAACTCATATAAGCCACAGTCGGTAAAAGTAGTTACAGACTTTAAAAACCGTGTTATGACAGCCTCTGCTAAGGTTACAGAGGCGGCAAGCTGGAATGACTATACGTTTACCGGATTCCCTGAAGAAGCTGATGTTGACCGAGAGAATATGTGTCTCGCAGTATATCCGGGAAGCGCAGGTGCAAATAATTATGTCATCAGTGATATAACAGTTGAGTTTACAGAATTTAAGTAAGAAGATATTAAATATTTCTTCAATAAAAATTAACGGATTTTGATTCTTTTATATTTATTAGAAAGCGCAGCGAAAGCTGCGCTTTCTTACTGTCGGTAAAGTTTGAAGCGTTTAGAGATATGTGCAAAAGCCAATGTTTTAATCCGCGCGTCCGTGGGCGGATAAGAACGCATTGTGGTCCCAGGAGTTGTTTTCAAAACATTTTCCTTTCCTCAGCAGTTTTTCTAACAGATGATAATTTGAGGGAGCTGCACATTTTGCACAATTTTTCGAAACTGCTTATCAATATACTAAAAGCTCGGCTTTAGCCGAGCTTTATATCAAAATATTAAAAATGATAGGCGAAAGCTAGATGTGCACACCAGTAATATAAAATAAAGGTTAAGCAGAGGTGGAAAGCTATCTATTTAAGCAGCGATAAAAGTTATTTGTCTAAAGAGTGATGTGGATTTTTTGTTTTAATATCTCCTGCTAATAATATAAAATTGTTAAGCTATAAAAACATTAGGCTGATTAGTTTAACCAATTTTTTTTGTTATTCAAATCTCATATTTCACCTGCGTATGATTTTGTTTCATTTGGCATAGTAAGAAATCCGTTTTTTTGGTATTTATCAAACAAGTTTTCAAGCGCTGATATATATGCTTCGTAATTCGGTGAATCCTCAGAAATCATATATGAGGCAGATTTTAATCTTTGTATAAATTTTTCCTTAGTAAATTTAAGATCATTTTGGAATACTTTCTTTTTATACTTAGTATCAAAGAAGTTTGAAACAGCCGAATCCATATTTTTTATACCGCCGCTGAATCCGGTAAATCCGGGACAATATTTTTGACATATTTCCGCATTTTCTTTTATCATTTTATTGGATGAAACTCTGGAATTCCAGACCAGTATTACCTTTCCGCCGGGTTTTAAGATTCTTTTGCATTCAGCTTTGAATTTTTTATGGTCAAACCAATGAAACGCCTGACCTACTGTTATATAGTTTACAGAATAGTCTTCAAGAGCAGTGTTTTCCGCGCTTCCTTTAACGGAGTTAAATCTTTCATTTCCTCCAAGCAGTTTTTCAGCCGTATTTCTCATATCATCGTTTGGTTCTACAGCTATAACTGTGCAGCCTATATCCAGTAATTGGGATGATAAAATGCCGGTTCCGGAACCAATATCTGCAACGATGGATTCTAGACCCAATCCTGCCGAGTTTTTTAGATACTGAATAAATTGTTCAGCGTATTTAGGTCGTGAAGAGGCGTAGACAGAAGACTTGCCGGTGAATTTATTTGTATTGTCCATATTCATCCTCCTTAATCCTTTTTAACTTCTGCTATTATATCATTAGATATATTGAATTTCAATTACCAAGATAGATTCATTAAAATCAAAAATATGAAAAGTTTCTAAAAAATTAGTTAAGTTTCTAAAAAACTATTGCTATAATTTGGGTTGGCGTATATAATATAATTCTGAGCGTCATATACATTTAAAAGGCGCAATATTTAATTGAAATTTAAAGGAGGATTTTGCTCGTGGGTTTAGGTTTTATAGAAATACTTAAGACGATATTGCTGGGCATTGTTGAAGGGGTCACAGAATGGCTTCCGATAAGCAGTACCGGACATATGATACTGTTTGATGAATTCATTCATTTAAATGTAACTCCTGAGTTTAAAGAAATATTTTTGGTTGTTATACAGCTCGGCGCGATTCTTGCGGTCGTGGTAATGTTTTGGAAAACTATTTTCCCATTTCATTTTAAAGGCGGCTTTGGAGTAGATAAAGAGAAGATAATAATGTGGCTTAAAATTTTGGTAGCGTCTATTCCTGCCGGGATTATAGGTATCCTGTTTGACGATTATTTTAACGCTTGGTTCTATAATTACTGGACTGTTGCAATAATGCTTATCGTATTCGGTATTCTATTTATATGGATAGAAAATGCGCATAAGAATAAGCTTCCGAAAGTGAATGATATTTCTGAAATTACATATAAAGCCGCGTTTATAATAGGAGTATTCCAGCTTATTGCGGCAGTATTTCCGGGGACTTCACGCTCAGGCGCAACGATAATAGGTGCCCTTCTTTTGGGCATCTCAAGAACAACCGCCGCTGAGTTTACTTTCTTCCTGGCTATACCGGCCATGTTCGGAGGAAGCGCAATAAAGCTTGCAAAATTCGGGATGGCATTTACCTCAAGCGAAATTATAATTCTGATTTTAGGAATGGCGGTTGCGTTTGTGGTATCAATGCTGTCAATAAAATTCCTTATGAATTATGTTAAAAAACATGACTTTAAAGTGTTTGGCTGGTATCGTATAGTTTTAGGCGCTCTTGTGATTGCATACTTTTTGTTCTTTGGCGCTTGATTATGTTTTGGTATTGTTATAAAATAATTAGATATGAAAGTGAGATATAAAAAAGACCTCGCTGTGTATTGAGCTAACTCTCAAAAGTTAGATTTTTGGTCTAACTTTTGGAAGATCGGTTCATACAGCGGGTCTTTTTTTAGTGGTAAGATGTTTTTAATATGTTGTAATATAGCCATATTCTCGTTCTATATAATGTTCTCCGCATTACATGACGAGTGTCTTCGGATATATGACAATTTTAGTCTTCGGTACCAAATTTTAAGCTGATGAGCCAAATTATTCTTTGGAACCAAATTTCATGTTATTATAATACTTTTTTAATTTTCTTCACTGTCTGAGAGTTTCTGAGGTATAGAAATGAAAACTATTACATTGTCATTTTCGTTTGAATATTTTATAATACCATTCATGTCTTTGACAGCTTTCTTAACGCTTTTTATGCCATAACCGTGCTCAGAAGAATTTTCTTTGTCGGTTTTACAGTTGTCAGGGTCAAATAACAGACCTTTGACAGTTGAATTTTTAACTATAAATTTTATCATTCCGGCGTCGCTGTGTATGTGAAGAGAAACTTCTTTTGCTTCGGATTTATCAGCGGCTTCAATTGCGTTATCAAGAATATTAAAAAGTATTGTAGTGATGTTTGAAGAACTTACAGTTATATCGTGTCCAAGTTCCATATCTATCTTAAAGTTGATATTCTTTAATTTTGCCTTTTTAATTTCTATGTTTATGATAGAATCTATGGTTTGATTTTGGGTATATACTACAAAGGTATCAGAATAGTTTTTGTTTTTGATATCTGAAAGATGAGTTAAAGCGGTGTCTGTATCTCCATTTTTAACCAGCGAATATACAATATCCAAATGTTTGCGTATATCATGTTTTAAACGTCGAATTTCTTTTTCATTTTCTTTGAGTAGAGTATAGTTCTTGTTGTAATGCTCTATAGTTTTTTGAGCAATGCCATACTTTAATTGCGCAGAATAGGTTTCAAACAAATCAAATATGGCGACATTGATATACACAAGACCTATGTATGGTATAACTAACAGTGCATAGTTGGTAAATTGTGATTTCATCAATATAGCGTCAATAATAACAACAATTAATATAGTTACTAAAGGACAAAGTATAATTAGTATCCAATACTTAATAGGAAGATTGCGTTGTTTTTTAATAAACACTTTAATCATTGGAAAAGCCAAACACAGCGTTAGTATTGTTGTAGAGCATGCAGCTAATATTAGTGAAAAGTCGGTATTTAATATATCTGAATATGTATCATCAAATAGTTGAGATAATATAAGCAGTGTAGCCGTTTGCGAAATTATATAACAAACGTAATATATTACTACTACAGCTATTTTTTTAGTTGCTTTATCCTCAAATGAGAAAAAACAGAATGTTGTATAACAAATTATTGAAATTATTAAATTAGCGTTACTATTTAAATGAAATGTTGAAGTAAAACACAATATTAAAAATGGTATAAGTGCCCCCAAAAAAGATAAAACAGAAAACTTTTTGAATTTAAAAGCATAGTTAAAAATAATAGTTAAGGCTATAAATTCAATAATAACTATAGATATATCAAGTATAAGGCTCATTATAACATTCCCTCTTTAACACTATATTTAAAATATTGGTTCTCAAAATCTTCTCTATATGATTTACCTATTGGTACAACTTCTTTGTTTATCATAACAGCCTGCGTTTTTGAAACAGAGAATATATTTTTTAGGTTAATAGCAAATCCTTTATGTACACGAACGATATAATCGCAGTCTAATGTGTCAAACAAATCAGAAAAAGTTGAACGTATAGTAAAATCTTTATCTAGCAAATGTATACATAAACTATTATGACACGATTCAATATATACAATATCATTTAAAAGAATATTGTAATGTATTCCATTATTAACTATCTGCACTTTATTATTGTTTTTAAAGTATTCATTTATAATTATCTCTATTTCATTGCTTAATTCTTCGATAGTTGCTGTTTTAAGTATGTATCTGTCAATTCCATATTTGTAACCGTTGACAGCGTAACCGTCATAATGAGTATACGCAACAACTATACAGTTCTTTGAACGTGTTTTTAAAATCCTTGTAGCATTAAGACCGTCTAATCCTTCAACTTCTATATCAACTAAAGCAATATCAAATACTTGGCTGCAATTTAAAAAATCATCTGCTGTAGAGCAGACTGTTAAACTTACATTATATTTGCTTAATACTATGCGTAATTTGTCAATATATATATTTTCATCTTCATAAATTAAAACATTCATAAATGCTCTCCTAACTTCATAAAATATTATATATCACACATGCGAAAGTGTCAACCAATGTAAAAAGTCATAAATGTGGATAATTCTTTAAACGTTATGAAAAAACTATTTTATGATAATTCAAATATCGACAAAATTAAAAATTTGTGGAAAATGAATAAATGAGTGAAAATAATTTTGGTAAAATTTACCAGGAAAGTTGTTGCCGAAAATTCATTTATACCATAAAATAAGTTTACGTCCCAGTATATTGATTTTAATATGCCGATACTTTATAATTTAATTAGAGAAAAATGTTGAAAAAAGTTACCCGCAGAAATGGGAGGAAGCAAATTGATAGAAAGCATTTCTAAAAGACTGACAAATTTTTTTGTAAGAAATGGTTTAATCAAAGAATATGACAGTGAAATATATTCTTACGGCTTTGAAATGTTTGTTTCCGAAATAATAAGCTGGCTGATTATAATACCTATAGCAATTATATCAGGTGAATTTTTAGAAAGTATGGCCTTCGTATTCAGTTTTATTATTTTCAGAACATTTGGCGGTGGTTATCATGCAAACACCCATTATGGATGTATTATTAGTTTTACTTTTATATATTTGATAGGGTTATTTGTTGGTAAAACTATTTCAACCGGTATTTCTTTTTACTTAATAGGGGCGTGCCTAACAGCAGCGGGGATTTTGCTTTGGATATTTGCTCCTATAGACCATAAGAACAAACCGTTTGACGAAAATGATTTTAAGCGTCTTCGCAAAAAAACAAGGCTGCTATACTTAATTTATTTGGCAGTTGTTATACTTTTATTAAGTATTTTCCCATCAGTTAAGTTTGTTGTTAAGCTTTGTGCATTTGGAAGTATGGGGTTGTTTATGGTATCTATGTCGGTCATGATTCAATTCTTTGTGAGAAAAAAAGAAAAAGTTAATTCAATATAAATTTAAAAAGGAGAGAAAAATCATGAATAAGTTAAAACAATTTATGTACCGATTTGGTGGAACTATCTGCGCTATTGCGGCTTTCATGGCTGTATATACAGATGGAAGATGTGGTTGGAAAATATATCAGCCAAAGGCACCAGCAAATTTGCGGGAGTTTGCTGAGAGACAAAGAAACAATTAGTATTGTTTAGAATCTACCGGAAATAGGTTCAAAATTAATGCGATAAAGTTTCTGTTTGGTGATGTATATAATGCTGATATTGAGTTTACCGGAAATAAATTCAAGTTCAGTAAACTAGGATTTTTATGTTTGCTATAATAACAGTTAAACATATTAATACTAAATGAGCTCAAATATATTAATTGTGTTTTCAAGTTATATTATGATATATGAGTCAAAATTTTAAATATAAGTTTATTGTATAAGGTTTAGGTAGTAAGAATGAAAACACAAAATATATTTTAATTAGGACTGTGGCAGATGTTATTTTTTACATCGTTACAGTCCTAATTTTTTTATTTTAAATTTTTATAGCAAAGGGAGAGTATTGTGGTATGGGACAAAATCAAAAATTGCTGAGTATAGCGCTTATTATAGCTATATTAGCGGGAATGGTAAATTTCGTATATGTGTTTGCCGAGAATGAAGGACAAGCAGAGAGTGGCTCACAAGCGTCAACAGGTGGATTTGAAATCAGCGTTAATGAATCTAAAGATTTTGATGAAAATGCAGATATTGAAGATTTTGATAATTTAGGGGAAAAACCGACAGAAGCTCCGACAGAAAATACTAGTAAAGATTTTTCAACTGAGGATGTTCAACCATCGGCGGTTCCTTCTCCAAAAGTATCAGAAGTTACAGAGCAAGATGAAACTTTAATAACTAATAACATTCAAGAATCTAACCAAAATGAACAGGGGTCTGTTTTGGTGCTTAATTCTGTTGTCCGGTATTCTGTTGTGAGCGGTTTAAACCACAGTTTGCGTATAAGCGACGGAAAGGTTCAGGCATATGGTGACAACACCTGCGGACAGCTTGGAACCGGGAATAATGAGCCGACAAATGATTTTGTTGATGTGACGGGTGCTTGGGGAGATAAAACTGTTGCACAGGTTGAAACAAGGGGAAATACTTCATATGCGCTGACTTCTGACGGATATTTATATGCCTGGGGAGACAATTCAAAAGGACAATTTGGAAACGGAACAAATGTAAGCAGTAATCTGCCTGTTCTTGCAGCCGTTGGAATGGAAGGCAGCATTAAAAAGATTTCTGCAGGGCTTGAACATGCTGTTATTGAAAACAGCGAGAATGGCACAAAAATATATGCGTTTGGGGATAATAGTTACGGTCAGCTTGGCTCCGGAACTGACAGTTCTAATTCTTTAGTACCAATACTTGTTACAGATTTTTCAGAACTATCTGAAGTGGGAGATTACCAGACATACTACAGCGGTACAGACAGTGAGATAATCGGCTGCGGAAAAAATGATAAAGGTCAGCTTGGAAGTTCAGTGGACGCAGAGGGAAATATGATTTGCTTTACCAAAATTTCAGCGGGTAAAGACCATGTTGTTGGAATAGGAATAAATGGAAAGATGTATGTTTGGGGTGACAACAGTTTGGGTCAGCTTGGTGTTAATCTGCAGAGCGGCGGAACATATTCCCAATATCCAATTAATACCGGTATAGATGTAACGGATGTTGAAGCCGGAAATAATATGACGCTGTATATCTCAAACGGTAAAGTGTATTTGGACGGAACAAATGATATTGGAGTTCAAATGTGGCCAAAAGAAATAAATTTGCCTGCTGACTGTGCTTCAATTGCCTTAGGAAGCAATAGCTATGCGTATCAAAGTGACGGAACTTTTTGGCACTGGGGATATATGAGTGAATATAACGTTGGCACCGGAGACAGTGTAAATCCAATAATGAGTGAGTATAAATACGATATTGTGGATATTGACTCATACAGGGCGCAAACCTTAGCTATAGATACGGCAGGGAGCATAGTCGCATGGGGTGAAGGATATTATCCTGATGAAACCGGGAGTATGAGTAAAGTATCGTATCCTTATAATGTTGATGAAAAATGTGAAATCAAAAATGCGGTAAGTGTTTCCAGAGGAAAAAACCATAATCTAGTGCTTGATGAAAACGGAGACGTTTGGTGTTGGGGAAGCAACTCAAATTATCCTATGGGTTCACTTGACGGAAAAGTTAAGATAATAAAAAAATTGCCTGGTATTACTGATGTTAAACAGATTAAAGGCGGCACAGAGTTCAGTCTGTTTATTAAGAATGATGGAACGTTATGGGGCGTTGGCAAAAATGATAAAGGTCAGTTGGGTATATCTCCGGAGGAACTTAATAATACTGATATTCCAATACAAATCACGGATAAAGCCGACTTTAAGTATGTGACCGCATGTGAAAATTCTGTAATCGCTATTGCGGATGATGGCGTGTATTCTTGGGGCGGCAATTCTAAGGGTCAGTTGGGAGACGGTACATTCTCGGATAACCCGTCGCCGAAAAAACTGAACATTAGTCTTGAAGATGGTGAATACATAAAGGATGTAAAAACAGGACCGCAGCATTGTATTGCTTTAACAAGTATGGGCAATGTATACGCCTGGGGCAATAACGGCGTAGGGCAGTTGGGAATAGGAAACAAAGATAATAAATCAACTGCAGTAAAGGTTAATTTGTCAGATGTAAAATATGTAAATGCAGGGTTTTATCAGAGCTACGCAATAAAGTCGGACGGAACTGTTTGGGGCTGGGGAAGCGGAGCAAATCATCAGCTTGGTACTGTGTCCGTTGGTACATGCAGGGTTCCGACACAAATTACAAGTTTGAATGGTTTAAATATTGAGAAGATTGTCGGTTCTGACGGATTTACAATTGCGGTTGATAAGTATGGAAGGATGTACTCGTTTGGCTCAAATGCAGTTGGGGGATTGGGTGTATATTCACAGACACCTGAAATAGTTGCTGAGGATTATTATGCTGAAGATTTGAGAGAGCTAAATAAATATATGAAAGATATTCCGCAGAACCTGACTGAAAACATACAGCTGCCGGTCATGATGCAGAATGGAATGCAAGTATCCTGGACAAGCAGCAATGCTTTTTATCTTTCAGAACAGGGAAGCGTGCGAAGACCAAACAGTTATGCAAAAGATGAAAAGGTAACGCTGACCGCTCTTGTTTCCTACGGAGAAGTAATAAGAGAGCTTAAATATGATTTCTGCGTTTTAAAAAAGGAGGAGGGACAGCCGGGAGATAAAACGTTGAAAACTCAGACCTTAAATATTGAAAAAGGAAAAAAATACATAATTAATATCACCGCTAAAAATGCTACTCAAATAAGCGGAACTGAGTTTGAGTTTGAGTATGATGGAAGTCGTTTTGAAATGGTGGATGCAATATCACGATCGAAAACATTCGAAACGCTTAGCGGAGCTGTATATGGTGATATAAAAATCACGTATGCCGGACCGGGAATCATAAAATTTGAGACAACAAAACAAATACCGGCCGGCAGGCAGTTCACAGGATTTGTAAACGGAATAGTCTTAAAAGCCAAAGAAACCTGCGAAACTGTTTGTTCATTGTTATATTAGGAGGGGCGGAGTATGAAAAAGAAAATTATTATTTTAGGAATATGTTTAGTTCTTGCAGCGGGGACTGTTGCAGCAGTGGCAAGCGGTGCGTATAATAATCAAAATATAGATATAAAATCAGCATTGTCAAAAGTATTTTCATCTGAGAAATCTGAAAAAAGTTTAGTTCAGAAAGACAGTGTGCAGACAGATTCAATATCTTTAAATGATGATCAAAATAAATCTGTTATAAGTACGGATTTATCAGATAAGGCCATCGCACTATACCCATCCAACTTTTATTCCATGGTTGAGATATTGAAATCAAATATTTCAGATACTGAAAGTATAGCTGATATTTTGGCATCTTATTTATATTTAAGAGATATTTATGGTCTTAATAATGAACAGCTTGAGTATATAGCCGGTCTTATTACCAATGGAGCCGACCCAAACAGTATATTAGACATAGCATACTTTTGGGCTGACACTTGTGAAGATATAACCATAATTGAACAGATATATAATAAAAAAGGCGATTATGAAGGCGGGCGTTTTTGGATTGAGAATGCTTATAATAATATCACAAAAAATGTTCATGGGGTTTTAGAATCTGAGGAAATAAATAATTATCTTTCTTTGGGAGTAACTGTTTCAGATATACAGAACGCAAATATTTTGAGCCGCAAAGGAGTTTATTCAATTAAGCAAATTTTAGACAGAATTGCCGGCGGAGATACAATGATAAACATTATAAACGAAGTATATGGCACAAGTATAAGTCAGCCGGTCAATTTGTTTGGAATAAGTGAAAATGAAAAATCTGACGAGAGTATATTGAACAGCAAAGAGCTTGCGGCGCTTGAGAATAAACAGATTGAGGAATCTGCTTCAGAGATTTTATCCGATGAGAAAACAGCTGAAAGACTGGTGGAAAAAAGAAATGAAAAAAATGCGGAACTGGTAAAACAGCTGATAAATGAGGGAATATTAGAAGGGAGAATAGATAAAGATTTGGGGGTTGTGTTTGATGAATAAGATAAAATGCAGATTAATAATATGTATAGTGTCAATATTAGTAAGTATGATAGGAATCACATGTTATGCGTCAACATCAGATGAGTTGTATGAACAATCGTTAACCCAAAACTTGATAGAGCAGTACGGAGCGGATTATGAAACTCCATTTATAGCTCCCGGCGGCAACGTGTCGCTGAGTGACGGAAATGTTAATATAAATGAGGTGGATATGAGTCTGCCAGGAAGAAATGGTATGGATGTTAATATTAGGCGTACTCATTATGTAAACGGAGGACCTGTCAGTTACAGCGGAACAAGAGTATTTGCCAGAGGGGGAAGCGTTCAAACAAGTCCGATGTATGTGTTTACATATGTTTTAAACGGTAATTCAAAGACAATATATGTAGCGTTTGATAAAGAGGAGGATTTGGTAGACAGTTTTTATGCCGAGTCTTCAAAATTAAATACAATTGAGACTGACGCCATAGGTAAAAAATATTATAAATACTCAACTATAAAGGATACATCCGGAGTATTGTTCACTAGAGATAAAAGTAAGGCTGCAGTAAAAATGAGCGAAGTACCTAATGAGTTTTATACAACCACAGTGCATGCTACCGATATTGAAATAGGTTATGGCTGGTATGTGTCAATGCCTCAGTTGACTTTGGTAAACAAGTCAGAACAAGCCTCTGATATGAAATATAAGTATTTATTTAAAGATGAAAACGGTCAGACAATGAATTTTTCATATTTGAAAGAAGAATCGAAAGATTCAGGCTGGATATATAAACCGGGAAGCTGTAAAGTTTCAGATTCAGACAGCCAATATACAGCTCAGGTATATGATGAACTTCAGACGCATAGTTTAGGATTTAACTATGATATAACAATAACAGACGGTGAGGGGAAGACATATTATTACGAACAAACCTTGAAAACATACTTTTTGCCTGCCGCAATTATCGATAGGTACGGCAATGCCGTCCGTTATACTTCCAACGCTGACGGAAGCGTGACGATAGTTGATACTTATGGCAGAAATATACACGTGTCGCAGGCAGGTATAACTGTCTCAAATGGGAACTTTACTAAGAGCGTAGAATACAGCCTCTCAAGGGTAAACAGTGACAGAGACCCATACGGTCTGCTGGATTGTTATTCGAAATATATTTTAAATGTTAAGAAGTATAATGGCGTTTCTTATGAGACTACAGAATACGTATCGCATAAGAGTACAATGCTTTTTGTCAGGAGCGGTGAAGTAAGTTATTATGATAAAATTGAGAAGGTTACATTTCCGACAAATGCTTCGGTAGAGTATGAATACGAAACTGTTCCAACAGTTAAAAAGTTTGCTTCCAGTATTGGGGCGAATGTGGTTTCGCATTGTGATTATCATATAAATAAAGAAAAAGTATATGAAGACGGCAGTGAAAAATATGAAAGAACATATTCGTTTGAACAAGCTTCCCAGAAAAGTTATGTAGATAATAAAGAACGCAGTGTTACAGTTGAGGACACATATGACGACGGAAGTAAAAAAAGTATGACTTATAGTTATGATTATGCCGGCAGACTGTTTGAGAAAAGCGGACAAATTGAAGGCAAAAAATATACGGAAGAATATAAGTATTCCTATACTTCTCAGAATCTTTTATCATCAATTCCGGAAGAAAATATGCTGAAATGCAGAAAGGCATATTTGAAGAGCACAATAACTACCTATGACAATAACATGGTAAATATAGCTTATAATGAGTATAACAGCAGAAATCTTCCTACGTATACTATGAACGGAGAGTTAGAGTCATTATATACATATGATAATAATTATGGTATATTATTATCAAAGGAATATCAAAAAGACAGCAATACTAAAATGAAAGTAAGTAATACCATAACCGCGGACGGAAAAAGTATCTTAAAGTCAGAAGTTTTTGAAAACGGCTCTCAAAAGACAGTTACTTCATATACATATAATAGCGATGGTACCATAGCAAGCCAAACTGTCACACCTACAGTAGGAGAACCGCTTACTACAGAGTTTGGCTATACATATAATCCTGACGGCTCATTCAGCATAACGACAACCGTTAATAACGTTAAAGATAATGACGGCAGCAGTAAGTCGGTGACAACAGTGCAGAATTATGACTGGCTGGGCAACTTAACATCGTCTGTTGACGCTATGGGGAATACAACTGTATATTGGTATGATAACTTAGGAAGGGTGATCAGACAAATAAATCCTGATGAAACAAACAAAAAAATAGACTATAACGTTTCTGACAACAGTGTTACGGTTACTGATGAAAACGGATATGTAACAACAAAAGACTATTCTCCGCTTGGCTATATGGATAAGATTTATTTTGATAATGATTTAAACAAGCTGGCTGCAGAATATAAATACGATAACCACGGCAGAAAAGTAAGCGAAACAGCATATCAGGATATCGGAGGAAAGGCTGTAAAGGAAAATTATACTTATGACCAGTTCGACAGAATAAAGACTCAAACCAGCAAAGAGGATGATACAGTTTTAGATAAAATCAACTATCAATATAGTTATGGAGAGGGATACCAAAGTTTGGGTGAGGGAATTAATATAGTAAACGTTCCTTCAAATGCTAAAAAGCTAACAGTTTTATTCTACAGCAAATCATCGAGGAACTATGATGCAGCTGTTCAGGACGACAACAGCGTATATTTTACTGAAAAAATGACGTATGGAAAGACAAAAGGAACCGTTGTTGATGTGACAGGCTTGTCCCAAATAAGAATTTCAGCAGGGTATAGCGGAGCATACTATAAATTTCTGACCGATGAAGAGACTGCTCAGAATATAAACCTGCTGGGCGGAGCAAGCCAAACGGTTACAGCGACATATACAGGGGATGAGACATATGTGAAACCGACAGTTGAAACTGTATTGGACGGATTTGGAAATAAAGTGTCAGAGACTTACTATAAGCACGGAACCGATACAGTGCTGAACAAAAACACATATAAGTACGACTATGCCGGGAATGTGACGGAGACTCTTGGCGGACGAACTTATATGGAGAATTTGGGAAGCTATACAAGCAAAGCTGAATATAATTATATGGGTAAGCCCACTAAAGTATATCAGACGGACGGTAGTTATGTAACCGCTGAGTATGATGATTACGGAAATGCTCTGACAAGCACAGACTATGAAGGCAATACAACAACGGTATGTTATGATATACTGGGAAGAGCAATAGCCTGCGAAGCGCCGTTTGATGAAACGACAACCACAAAAAGTCTGACATATTATGACGCAAACGGAAACGTGATAAAAACAAAGCAGCAGGTGACAGCTTCAAGCTATACTGAGACAGAAAACGAGTATGATAACCGCAACAGGCTGGTATCGGTGAGGATAAACGATGGTGAGCGGGACATATATACGCAGTATGCGTATGACGGAGCAGGGAATGTGGTAAAAATGGTAACCGGTCAGACAAGCAAGATAGAAGATTTGTATGGAACCCTGCCGGAAGAAGCAACGTATCAAACCTATGAGTATGACAGATTTGGAAATGTGACAAAAGCCACAGACGCGCTGGGACAGGACGTGATAAGTGAATATAACCTGATGGGACTGCCAACCAAACAAACGGACAAAAACGGAAATGAAACAGTAAATACGTATAATGCGTATGGAAGCGTTTTGACGAGCAAGGTGACAGGAGATGAAGATATAATCAATGCATACAGCAAGAATAATCTTCTGATATCAACCAAACAAGGAAAGGAAGAGATAAAATACACCTATGACGACTATGGCTATATGAAAACAGAAAGCCAAGGGAATATTCAGAATACATATAGTTATGACGTAAACGGAAACAGGAAAAATTATACACAAAAAGCAGGAACAAACACAATACTGACAGGGTCATATACATATGACATATTGGACAGACTGATAGAAGTAGATTACGGAACAGTAAGCGCAGGGTATATGTATAATGCAAATGGAAGACTGACAAAGGAGACAAGGTGGAATATAACAAGCGAGTATACATATAACAAAGCCGGATTGGTGACAGAGATGAAAAATAGTTCAGGTCAGAGCTATACATACAGCTATAACTTGGCAGGAAATCAAACTGTAAAAGCGTCGGGACAGGAGATAACAAACTATGGATATGATGGAATAGGACAGCTGATAACTGAAAATGTAGTTTCGCCCAAAGAAGATGAATGGGATTATAATAATACATATTATCAGTATGACACGAGAGGAAACAGGATATTAAAGTCAAACAGCGATGTGTACGAGGAAGCGTCGGAGATAGAATATAAATATGATAAGAACAATAGGCTGAAAGAGGAAAGGGAGACGAATCCGATAAACAGCATGTATGAGAAGATAACATCATACGAATATGACAACAACGGAAACATATTGTTTAAAGGAATAGAAGAGTATGACGGAATAATAGAAGGAGAGGAAAGAGAAATAGAGCTGGGAAAAGGATATTTTGAAAACGAGGAATATGTAAGGTATTATAGCTATAACGGAAGAAACCAGCTGATAGGAATGAAAAGCGACAAGACGGAAGCAATATATAAATATGACCCGACAGGAAGGAGAGAGAGCAAAACAGTAAACGGAAAGACAACGACCCACCGCTGGGATGGAAGCAATATAGTGAGCGAAGCTGGAGAGAATCCAACGGTATACTATATGGGAATAAACCTGATAGCGCAGAAAGATAATGCGGGAATAAGTTATTATCAGTATAATGCACACGGAGACATAACAGGTTTAGAAAACACAAAAACAAAGATGCTGACGAGATACGAGTATGACGCGTTTGGAGGCTCAAAGGAAGTAACGGGAACAGTATACGGATATAACGGCCAGTATACAGACAAAGAGACAGGATTGATATACTTGAGGAACCGTTACTATGACCCGGAAACAGGAAGATTCACACAAGAAGACCCGGTAATGGACGGACTGAACTGGTACGCATACTGTGGTAATAATCCTGTGAATTTTTTTGACCCAAGTGGGTTAGAATCTGGATATTGGTATAAGGATAATTCAATTTTAGATGAATCGTTGCAATATACAGAACAAGAACAAAAAAATATGGATTCGGCTATTCAGGCATATAAGGATGGTTTCTTATCTGAAGATGATTTAATTGATAATATAATAAGTAATAATGGTATTATTCCTAGTGTAGGATATGAAATAAATGGGAATAATGTAAATATAATTATTAGAGCTGAATTTTCTGGTGATAGATGTGACGAAGTGTTTGAAAGTACAGGTAAAACATATAAACAATTATGCATTGAAGGCATTGAAGAATATTGGTCAGGAGAGGTTGATGGAATTACTATAAATACGAAAGTTATTGAATTTGACAAAAATAAATGTAAGGTTGAAGAATATAAACTTTTAAGCTATGAAAGTATGGTAGAAGAAGCTGGAGAAGGTAGAGAAAATTCAGGATATGTTTCTCATAAACCTGGTAAAAAAACATACATAGTAGATTTTGATTATCATAAATCCCAATTTGTTAATAGATTTACAGAATATGATCGGTATCAATATGTTTGTGTTCATGAAACCGGTCATGGATTGAGACTTGGAGATTTACATGACAAAGGAAAGTATTCAGCATGTGTTGACTCAATAATGTGGGGTAATGCGAATTATACAGTTTCAAACAAATCTCTTGATTTAAGGATGTTATTAGTATCAGTATCAAATAAATTTAATAAAGATGTAGAGTATAGTAGTTATCCTGATATAATGGATAAATATTCACCAGATTGGAGGAAGTAAAATGAAATGTATACGTTTTGTAAGTATAATAATTGTAGTATTAATGATGTCTCTAACTTGTTTTGGTTCTGAAAAGTTAAGTTATAACGACGAAATAAAAGTCTACATAAATAATAATGAAATAAACCTTGATATGTATCCGTTTATAGAAGATAACAGAACTATGGTTCCTATGCGGGGGATTTTTGAAGCCTTAGATGCAGACGTTGATTGGGATGAGAACAATCAAACAGTTATAGCCACAAAAAATAATATTACTATATCCGTAACAATAAACAGTGATATAATGATAAAAAATAAAGAATCTATAAAATTAGATGTTCCTGCAAGGTTAGTAGATGACTGCAGAACCTATGTTCCTCTTAGAGCAGTCTCGGAAGCTTTGGGGTGTATGGTTAGATGGGATGATGAATATTCAATTGTTGATATCATTGATGACTCAAATCTGCCTGATAAGTGGCATGTTGGAGACATATCTTGTGATGAGTGGTTTGGATATTACTATTTTAATAGAGAAGATATGCCTGAGAATGAATATGGATATTTTTCTGACTGCAGTAAATTTTCTGATGGTCTAGCTGCAGCGAGTCAAAGTAATAAATATTCTTCAAAAAAATATTATGGATATATTAACGAATATGGATATTTTGTAATACCTGATATATATACAGAAGCAGGTGATTTTCAGAATGGGATTGCAATAGTAAAATCTGATTTTTATCCATATCCATATAGAATAAACACAAAGGGAGAATGTGTTGATAATATAGAATTAAAAAAGAATAATGAAGCCAATAATAATCTTGAAGTATTTGAAGATAAAGGTTTATATGGATATAAAGATACAGATGGAAATATTGTAATTGAAGCATCATACACTGAGGCGAACAATTTTTCTGATGGGTTAGCATTGGTAAAGTCAAGAGATGTAATTTGTACGGGGACTGACCGATTTGATGGATATGGTTATATAAATGTCAAAGGAGAGCTAGTTATACCATTTGAATATTATTATATGTCGACAGATTTTAAGGATGGAAGCGCATGTGTTTATGATACGGTAGATAATGTTTTTAGAGCATGGTATATTGATAAATCAGGTAATAAGATGTTTGGCGATAAAACATTTGTAAGCGGTAATAATTTTTCTGAAGGTTTAGCGGTTGTTCAAACGAAAGGAAATTTACCCAGACCGCTTTTTGCAAGTTTTGATGAAAAAGATGAGTTCACATATATTAATAAATCCGGAGAATATGCAACAGAAAACAGGTATGATTATGCTGAATCGTTTGTTAATGGCAGAGCAAAAGTTGTTATTGACGGAAAAGAGAGGTATATAAATAATAAATTTCAATTTATTGATTAGTTATTTTAATAATAGGCAAATATTTGGCTATTAGAAATTATGGAGTGTAGAATTAAAAAGATGGATTTTTACATAAACTGAAAAATTCCGGAGGGCGTAAATCATTACGCCCTCCGGTAACTCCGAAAAGTTGGACAAGCATACGCATAAAAAACTGAAACGGAGTAAAAACACCGGAAAGTTTTTGCTTATATAAAAATAATTAACTATTTAAAATAAAAATCCATTAAATACTTCCTTTTTAAATAGTTAAGAAATACATATAACTCCGTTTCAGTTTTTTATGCGTAAGTAAGTATATTAAAAACAATTAAGTGTAGAAGCGACAAAACTAAAAATAAAAAGTTATACAGAAAAACAATATGGAGAAGCGTTTGCTATGACAATAGAAGATGCTTTTAGAGCTGAAAAGTCTTATGAAACAAGAAGTGAAAATACAGATTTAGTGATAGGAACAAATGGATATGGTCAATTTCCATATGATTTGACAGTAACAAGTAATTCTGTTTTTTCACCAGAATCAGATATGGGTGATTTAAAAGAAAAAAGGATAGGTGATTATGTATCAGCAGCAATATTGAGAAGCAGAGGACCCAATATAGTAGAATATTTATTAGATGTTTATAACTAAAGTATTATATAACTAAAAAAATAAAAAGGATGTGTAAAAATGAAAAGATCAATAGGATGTATGATTGCAATATGTATATTATTATCAAGTATAACAGTGAATGCACAAATAAGACCATTTTGGGCTGATGGAGATTTTAATATAATATGTGATTTAGGAATAGTACCAAAAGAATATAGAGAAAAAGATATAAATGATTTAGTAACAAGGGCGGAAGTTGTTCATACACTTTCATGTCTTGTTTTTGCCGATAATTATCTGATTCCGCAGGATAATCAAGATGGAATATATGAGAATCTTGGTTGGAGATTCGAGGATATTGAAAGTAACTCTAAAGATTGTACTATAGCATTTTGGGGAGCATCTATGAGAATATTTAAAGGAGATATAGAAAATGGAGTACATAAGGCCAATCTTCAAGAATTAGCAACATGCAGAGATGTAGTATTTATGTCCTTAAGAGCGTTATATAGAAATCTACTTTTTAAAGACGATGATGAAGTAGATTATTTTAATTTAGCAAAAGAATGTGGAATGATAAATTATGGGACTGTAATATCATCAACGTCAGTAGCAATTGATTTTGAAGAGTTAGATGACAATATGACATGGGAAGAATTTTCAAAAATAGTAAGAACTATTTTATATATTCCAAAGACTGTGACAGCATATGGAGGATATATTAATGAATATTACATAGATGATTGGAAAAAAGGCTATAGAGAATAAAGGTTCCTAATAAAACAATAAATTAAGATAACTTTAAAAAATAATGTTTAGTAAGTAAATTTTGAGGGCGTAAATTAATTTACGCCCTCCGGTAAACCAAAAAAAGTTGGACAAGAGTACGCATAAAAAACTGAAACGGAGTAAAAAACACCGGAAAGTTTTTGAATATATAAAAATTACTTGATCATTTGAAATAAAAATCCATTAAATACCTTATTTAAATAGTTAAGAAATATATAGCTCCGTTTCAGTTTTTTATGCGTAAGTAAATTTAGGCAAAATTATAGAAGATAAAATATTGTTAAGACAACTTATTTTGCCCATCTCAAATCAAATAAGTGAAAATGCTTTAAGAAAAGAACAGGGGTTAGGTGCAAGAGTATATCATGCTACACTTTAAAAAAGGAGTTATAAAATGAATAAAAAAATAAGTAAAATAATAGTTTTTATTTTAATTATTTGTGCGTTATTTCAAAGCACTTCAGTAAATACATATGCAGAAGAGAGAACAGAAATAAATACTGATGAACTAACAGAACAATTAATATTATATGAAAATTATGAAAATGATAGTTTTACAAGAGAAGATTGCATTGTTAATATAATGAAAATTATAGGTTTGACGGAAGATGTTATTGAATTAAGTGGAATATATTTAGGCAGACCTTTTATAGATTACGATGCTAAATTAAATGCGTATGATTATAATTATATTTCTTATGCGTGGTTAATTGGAATGGTTCAGCTTGAATTAAAAAATAATGCTGCGTGGGAATTAAGACCAAAAGATAAGGCTACAATACGAGAAGTTTTAACTTGGTCCGTACGATGTTTAGAAAGGTCTGGAGAAGGGTGTGATAAAAAACATTGGGATTATATTTTTACAGATGAAGAATTGTATGATAAGGCGTCAAAGTATAATTTAATTGACGAAACCGAAATTCAATTTGATGGGTTAAATGATTTAATAAATGTAGAAAAGTACAAAGAAATAATTTCAAATCTATTAAAATGTCAAATTAATATACACTATGCAGATAATGAGTCATATCCTGAAGAATCGGGATGCGATTTAAAATATGATGGCAAAACTTATGGAGAATATATAATATTGAAGAATGGAGGATTTGAAGTTAGAAAACGAGAACTTTTTTTCAGTATAAATGAAACTGCTTATGATAATCCAATATTTTTATACCGTTTATACAATGATAGAATTTTCATGGACTATCTTACTATAAAATATAGTTTATTTTATAATTTAAGTGAGGAAGAATTTGATAAAATAATAGAAGACAATTCAATAGAAAGATATGAAAGAAAATTTAAGGATAGAACAAATACATATGTGTCAATAAGAGAATTCTGTGAAGCAATAGGATATAAAGTAGAATATGAGGAAAGTAGCAATACTATAATTTTAACAAATTAAATATAACAAAGAAAACTTTATTATACGAGAAAGTTTGTTAGGATGTAATTTAATTACATCCTAACGAATTGACAAGTTGAAGAGTGAAGAACAAGAGTACGCATAAAAAACTGAAACGGAGTTATATGTATTTCTTAACTATTTAAAAAGGAAGTATTTAATGGATTTTTATTTTAAATAGTTAATTATTTTTATATATTCAAAAACTTTCCGGTGTTTTTTACTCCGTTTCAGTTTTTTATGCGTAACAAGATATAATAAGTGAATATAACCTGATGGGACTGCCAACCAAACAAACGGACAAAAACGGAAATGAAACAGTAAATACGTATAATGCGTATGGAAGCGTTTTGACGAGCAAGGTGACAGGAGATGAAGATATAATCAATGCATACAGCAAGAATAATCTTCTGATATCAACCAAACAAGGAAAGGAAGAGATAAAATACACCTATGACGACTATGGCTATATGAAAACAGAAAGCCAAGGGAATATTCAGAATACATATAGTTATGACGTAAACGGAAACAGGAAAAATTATACACAAAAAGCAGGAACAAACACAATACTGACAGGGTCATATACATATGACATATTGGACAGACTGATAGAAGTAGATTACGGAACAGTAAGCGCAGGGTATATGTATAATGCAAATGGAAGACTGACAAAGGAGACAAGGTGGAATATAACAAGCGAGTATACATATAACAAAGCCGGATTGGTGACAGAGATGAAAAATAGTTCAGGTCAGAGCTATACATACAGCTATAACTTGGCAGGAAATCAAACTGTAAAAGCGTCGGGACAGGAGATAACAAACTATGGATATGATGGAATAGGACAGCTGATAACTGAAAATGTAGTTTCGCCCAAAGAAGATGAATGGGATTATAATAATACATATTATCAGTATGACACGAGAGGAAACAGGATATTAAAGTCAAACAGCGATGTGTACGAGGAAGCGTCGGAGATAGAATATAAATATGATAAGAACAATAGGCTGAAAGAGGAAAGGGAGACGAATCCGATAAACAGCATGTATGAGAAGATAACATCATACGAATATGACAACAACGGAAACATATTGTTTAAAGGAATAGAAGAGTATGACGGAATAATAGAAGGAGAGGAAAGAGAAATAGAGCTGGGAAAAGGATATTTTGAAAACGAGGAATATGTAAGGTATTATAGCTATAACGGAAGAAACCAGCTGATAGGAATGAAAAGCGACAAGACGGAAGCAATATATAAATATGACCCGACAGGAAGGAGAGAGAGCAAAACAGTAAACGGAAAGACAACGACCCACCGCTGGGATGGAAGCAATATAGTGAGCGAAGCTGGAGAGAATCCAACGGTATACTATATGGGAATAAACCTGATAGCGCAGAAAGATAATGCGGGAATAAGTTATTATCAGTATAATGCACACGGAGACATAACAGGTTTAGAAAACACAAAAACAAAGATGCTGACGAGATACGAGTATGACGCGTTTGGAGGCTCAAAGGAAGTAACGGGAACAGTATACGGATATAATGGACAGTATACAGACAAAGAGACAGGATTGATATACTTAAGGAACCGTTACTATGACCCGGAAACAGGAAGATTCACACAAGAAGACCCGGTAATGGACGGACAGAACTGGTACTCATACTGCGGTAATAATCCTGTAAACTTTGTTGACCCAAGCGGGCTGGTAAATGTTGAGGATGAAGATCCTATACAGGATTATTGTTCAAATCAAGGTCAAGTTGTTGGACAGGAAAGAATAAATATTAATAGCGCAATTCATGCTTATCAAGATGGAGTTTTGTCCTATGAGGATATGTTAAAAAATGTTGTACTCAATGGTGGAACTATAAAGGAAGAAAAGAAACTTAATGCTATTAGTGTGGTAAGAAATGGTAACAACATAAATATTACGGCAAACGTGACAATTGAAGGTGAATTGGCAGATGAAGAAATTGGTGATACAGGTAAAAAATATTCTGAGGTTGCTATATCGGGTATAAATGAGGCTTGGAGTGGCAAAATGGGCAATCTAAGCATTTATACAAAAGTGGTAGTTGCAGATAATTCAATTTACAAAACCATTAAAATTACAATTACGGAATCTATTCAAACTTCTGTGACTGATGTTAATACAGGTGATATTACTTTAAATTGTACTAAACCGACGAGAATTGTTGATAATGATTTTACGGAAGAGGAAATTCAAATCCAATATGATTATGCAGTAACAAATTGTATAAGAAACTTAAAAAATGTAGCGGCTCATGAATTTGGTCATGGTGGTTTTAAATTATATGATATTTATTTTGACAGTAAACCTTTCAATAAAGGGAAACCTATAAAAAATACTGGGAGTATTATGTCGAATGGAAGTTTTGCACAACCAGTGGATTTTGCTATGATGTTATATAACTATAAAAATAATGGTTTTAATAATTGGCTTGCATATTCGGATCATGAAGATATATTAAATAAATACGCTCCTGGCTGGGAGTATATAGAATAGAAAGATTGGGTGATGAAAATGAAATTATTAAAAAAAATACTTATTATTCTTATACCGTTATGTTTGTTCGTAAATATGGTAGTTTTTTCAAACATTGAAAATGATTATAATGAACATAATGAAACATTTGCAAATAAAATTGATAGCGAATATCATGTAATTAAACTTAAAGATGCCATAAAATATGATGATTGCATTTTAGATGCTCGAGCTGTAAATATTTATTATGCAGATGAAAATGGAATATGGATAGATTTTTACGGAATAGACGATAATGAAAACTCTGTTGATAAATGGAATATGGCGTTAGTCGGATATGATGGTTCAATAAGGTATTATAATAAAAATGATGATTTATTGAATGGTTTGTTTTATGATGGTATAGCAAGGGTAAAGATAGATGATAAATATGGATATATAAACGAGTCATATAATTGGGTTGTTCCACCAATATACAACTTTGCTACAATTTTTAAAGATGGTATGGGGTTTGCTAGCAAAGAGAATAATTATGGAGAGATAGAAAATTTCTTTTTTGATAATACAGGTAATGTTATTTTTAGTACAAAAGGTGATTTTGTAAAATATCATTCAAGTATAGCAACAGAATATGATAAAGAAGAAAATTATGAGGTATTTTCAAATGGTTATGCAGAATACAATCTAAATGGTAAAAAATATATAATTGATAAGGATTTGGTTCCTTGTCAAAAGAACAAGATAGAACTGCCTGACAGCGGAGAATTAATAGGATATGATTCAAAATCATCAATAAAAGTTTATACCTTTTTATCAAACCAAAACGATAAATTTGACAAAATAAATGCATATATGTATGGAAGGGATAATGAACTTAAATATACTAATACTTTCATAATTGAACATGGAACGTATTATAAAAATTTTAGAATATTGGATAGTGGTATGGTTTTATTCGACGGGTATTTAAACGAAAATCAGAACAATACTGGATTTATAGAACTAGTTTCTCCAGATGGGCAGGTTATTGGTAGTAAAGAGTTAAAACAATATATACAAGGTAATAATTTGTATGACAAATGTTTTAGTTATGGTGAGAATTTACTTAGACTTGAAAATGTTTTTTATAATAGGAATTTAACCGAAATTGGAGAGATATTGTTATATGAAAATAGTACAGACGATGAAAGTACTGTATCTGAATTTATTGGTGGTAATAATAACATTGTATGTTGTTTTACTGGTCATACAAAATTAAAGCAAAATAATACAGTATATTATGTTGGAGAATTAAATACTATATTTGTTCTTAACCATAAAACTGTAAAGTTAAACAATTCTCCTAAATTTGTAAATCAGGATAAAATACCTCAATATGAAAATAGCAATGAAATAAAAATATATTTAAATAATGAACAACTCAAATTTGATATAACACCAATAACAGAAAAAGACAGAACATTAGTGCCGATGAGAGCAATATTTGAAGCGTTGGGAGCAGAAGTAGAATGGGAAAATGAAACTCGAACAGCAACAGCAACAAAGAATGGAATAACAGTGTCGGTGACAATTGACAGTAATAAAATGCAGAAAAATGGAGAAGACATAGAACTGGATGTACCTGCAAGATTAGTAGGAGACAGCAGGACATTGGTGCCATTGAGAGCAATATCAGAAGCATTCGGCTGTCAGGTGGAATGGGACGAAGAATTGCAAAGGGTAGATATTTATTCAAACTAAAATTGTTGCGGAGGGCGTAAATCATTACGCCCTCCGGTAACTCCGAAAAGTTGGACAAGCATACGCATAAAAAACTGAAACGGAGTAAAAACACCGGAAAGTTTTTGCTTATATAAAAATAATTAACTATTTAAAATAAAAATCCATTAAATACTTCCTTTTTAAATAGTTAAGAAATACATATAACTCCGTTTCAGTTTTTTATGCGTAAGTAAGTATATTAAAAACAATTAAGTGTAGAAGCGACAAAACTAAAAATAAAAAGTTATACAGAAAAACAATATGGAGAAGCGTTTGCTATGACAATAGAAGATGCTTTTAGAGCTGAAAAGTCTTATGAAACAAGAAGTGAAAATACAGATTTAGTGATAGGAACAAATGGATATGGTCAATTTCCATATGATTTGACAGTAACAAGTAATTCTGTTTTTTCACCAGAATCAGATATGGGTGATTTAAAAGAAAAAAGGATAGGTGATTATGTATCAGCAGCAATATTGAGAAGCAGAGGACCCAATATAGTAGAATATTTATTAGATGTTTATAACTAAAAAAATAAAAAGGATGTGTAAAAAATGAAAAGATCAATAGGATGTATGATTGCAATATGTATATTATTATCAAGTATAACAGTGAATGCACAAATAGGTCAATTTTGGGCTGATGGAGATTTTAAAATAATATGTGATTTGGGAATAGTACCAAAAGAATATAGAGAAAAAGATATAAACGATTTAGTAACAAGGGCAGAGGTTGTTGATACACTCTCATGTTTGGTTTATATTGATAATGACTTAGAACCTAGGAATAATCAAGAGAGTATATGTTCAACACTTGGATGGGAATTTGAAGATATTGAAAATGGTACTGAGGAATGTACAATAGTAGTTTGTGGAGTAGAAGGTAGTATATTTAAAGGAGATATAGAAAATGGATTACATAAAGCTAATATTAAAGATTTAGCTACATATAGAGATGTAATAGTTATGGCATTAAGGACTTTAAATAGTGAACTTCTTTATAAAGATGATTTATCAGATTCATTTTATTTAGATTTAGCTGAAGAATGTAGGATGATAAACTATGGGAATTTAATTTCATCATCGTCAGTATTTATTGAACCGGAAGAGTTAGACGATAATATAACATGGAAAGAATTTTCAAAAATAGTGAGAACTATTTTATACATACCAAGATTTCAGACCGGCTACTGGGGATATGTAAATATGTATTTCATAGATGATTGGAAAAAAGGCTATAGAGAATAAAGGTTCCTAATAAAATAATAAATTAAGATAACTTTAAAAAATAATGTTTAGTAAGTAAATTTTGAGGACGTAAATTAATTTACGCCCTCCGGTAAACCAAAAAAAGTTGGACAAGAGTACGCATAAAAAACTGAAACGGAGTAAAAAACACCGGAAAGTTTTTGAATATATAAAAATTACTTGATCATTTGAAATAAAAATCCATTAAATACCTTATTTAAATAGTTAAGAAATATATAGCTCCGTTTCAGTTTTTTATGCGTAAGTAAATTTAGGCAAAATTATAGAAGATAAAATATTGTTAAGACAACTTATTTTGCCTGATCCGAATCAAATAAGTGAAAATGCTTTAAGAAAAGAACAGGGGTTAGGTGCAAGAGTATTATCATGCTACACTTTAAAAAAGGAGTTATAAAATGAATAATAATATAAGTAAAATAATAGTTTTTATTTTAATAACAGGCATAATGTTTCAAGGTTACTCAATAAAAACATATGCAGAAGAGAGAACAGAAATAAATACTGATGAACTGACAGAACAATTAATATTGTATGAAAACTATGAGAATGATAGTTTTACAAGAGAAGATTGTATTGTTAACATAATGAAAATTATAGGTTTGAATGAGAAAAAAATTGATAAAAATGGAATAATAATGGGAATAGAGAATAACTTTTTAGATTACAAAGAAAGAGGGCTGCATATTTATGATTATGACTATATAGAATATGCGTTGAGAATAGGAATGATACAACTAGAGACAGATATAAAAGGAAGAGGATATTATTTAAGACCATATGATAAGGCTACTATTGGCGAAGTTTTGACTTTGTGTATTCGTTGTTTAGAAAAATCTGAAAACAAATGTGAATGTAATTACTGGAAATACATATTTACAGAACAAGAGTTATGGCAAAAATCAATGGAATATGGATTAATAGATGGAATTAATTTAAGTGATAAATACACTTTTTACTCTCCTATTAATGTAGATGTATATAAAAATATTATATCAAATTTACTGAATTGTGAAATGAATTTACACTTTATTGATAGTGAATCCTATCCTGTTGAAGCTAAGTGCGATAAAGAAAACATCGGAAAAACTTATAAAGAATATATAATTAATAATGGGGGATTCGAAGCGAGAAAAAAAGACTTATACTTATGTATAAATGGAAATAAGTATAGCGAACCTGTATTTCCTTATTATTTAGAAAATGACAAAATTATAATAAGTTATTTTGGTCTAAAAAATTGTTTTCTTTATGACATGAGCAAGACCGAATTTAGCAAAATAGTAGAAAAATATGATATTGAAAGATATGAAAAATATTTTGGAAATGATATAGATAATACATATGTGTCAGTAAGAGAATTCTGTGAAGCAATAGGATATAAAGTAGAATATGAAGAAAGCAGTAATACTATAATTTTGACAAAATAAGTATATTCAAATTACATCTTAACAAATTGATAAATTGTAGGCAAGAAGAACAAGCTGTATATTAAATATAAAACTGTATTATACAGATATTTAATAATTCTTTAAAGTAAAATATTTAATTGGTTTATTTATAAATTAGTTAAATCAATTTTTTGTGTTGTTAAGCTATGGTAAATCTAGTATTGTTTAAATTATTTAAATGTTTATATTAAAATCCGTAAAACAATTTTTCATATTAAGTTGATAAAAATGATATAAGTCAGTAAGACGGATGAATATAGCAGTTTAAAGAAGACTGCTATATGTTGATATATTTATGTATTTCATTAACAGAAATAGAGCTGTTACTTATAAGAATAAAATATTTCACTTGTTTAAATAATAAATAAAAACGTTACGAAAATTTAGATCGTAACGTTTTTTATTTAATTATTTAAACAATGATTTATATGTAACTAACTCTTTGCCGAGACAGAAGATTCTATCATTTTATAAAGCTGTTCAGAGTCTATTGGTTTAGCTAAATGCCCATTCATTCCAGCTTCGCCTGCTTTTACCATATCTTCATGAAATGCGTCTGCTGTCATTGCAATAATAGGAATTGTTTTAGCTTTGGGATGTCCGGATTTTCGAATAGCTTCTGTTGCTTGATATCCATTCATATAAGGCATTTGCACGTCCATAAGAATTATGTCATAATCGTCACCGTTTGTTGTGAAGCGTTCTACAGCTTCTTTTCCGTCGCTTACACAGTCAATTTTCATACCTGTCATTTTCAAAAGTTCAACAGCAATTTCACGGTTAAGCTCATTATCTTCTGCCAGCAATACATTGAGACCATTTAAAACGGGATTTGGCTGATTATCTTTATTGTTTTTTATTGCTCTTTCAATTCCCGTTACAGTCAGCAGCGTATTATAAAGTGTGGAAGCAAATATAGGTTTTGAAAGGAATGCGTTGGCTCCGGCTTCTCGAGCCTTTTGTTCAATAGAACTCCAATCATAAGCAGTAATAATAATTATCGTTGTATTAGGACCTACAAATTCACGAACACGGCGTGTCACTTCAATACCATCCATGTCCGGCATTTTCCAGTCTATAAGACATACGTCGTATTCTTCTCCAACCTTGTGTGCTGACAGAACCTCATCAACACATTCTGCTCCGGTCATTACCCACTTCGATTTGATTCCAAGATTCTCAAGAAGCAATGTAGTATGGATACAACAATCACGATCATCATCAGCGACAAGAACTTTTAATGCTTCCAGTACTCGATGATTGTATGAAGACTTTTCTTCTTTAGATTCTGCAGTATCAAAGTCTAATTCGACTTTAAAAGTGCTGCCTTTCTCTAATTCGCTGTTAACCGAGATAGTCCCGTCCATAAGCGTAACTAAATTTTTGCAGATAGACATTCCGAGACCTGTGCCTCCAAATTGATTGCTTGCGGAAGTGTTTTCTTGCTCAAAAGGAAGGAATATACGTTTTACAAATTCTTCACTCATGCCTATACCGGTGTCACTTACTGTAAAACGCAGACGTATACGCCCGTTTTTCTTTTGTATCTGCCGTATTTCCATGCGGATTGAGCCGCCAGGCGGCGTAAATTTTATTGCATTGGATAGCAAATTAATCAGAATTTGGTTTAGTCTAAGCGAGTCTCCAATTAATATTGTATCGGTTAGGTCTATCAAAGGCATTGAAAATGTTATACCCTTTTCTGCAGCCTGCGGATATATGATTGATGTGATTGATTCAGCCACGCTTTCCAGGTTAAAAATCTCGTGGGCGATAGTCATTTTTCCTTCATCAATTTTTGACATATCAAGAACGTCGTTAATAAGTGTCATGAGATGCTTAGATGAGTATCCGATTTTTTCCAAACAGTCTTCTACGCGCTTCCTGTCTTCTATGTAGGCGCCCGCGATAGTAGTCATTCCAATTATCGCATTCATTGGCGTCCGAATTTCATGGCTCATTCTAGAAAGAAAGTTTTGCTTTGCAGCGTTGGCATTCTGAGCGTTTATCAGGGCGTCTTTTAAAGCCTGTTCTTTAATAATTTTTTCAGTTCGATCAGAAAGAGAAACAATATAGCGAACTATTTTATCTTGACTGATTTGAGGGAAGCTTTGCGCCAAAATCCAGCGTACTTGTCCGGATGGGTTCTTCATTCTGAATTCAACGCTTTTGCTTGACGTTGTTCCAGTTGGCTTAATAAACTCCATAAAATCAGTTTTATCTTCATTGATAATCAGATTCAACAAAGAATCTGTTTCTTTAAATATAGAGCGTTCTTTTATACCGAGAACACGCTGACAGTTATTGCTGACATACTCTAATTCTGCATGCTCTTTGTTATAGATTAAGAAAACTTCATCTACGTTGGAAGAAAGAATATCAAACAAGTGTTCGCGGTATTGAATCTCGCGAATGTTTTTTCTTTCACGCCAAAAAGCAAATAAAAAGTAAGCCGGCAGGAAGATAGTGAGTAATAAAGAAGAAAGGATAGCTGTGGTTGCTGTATTAGCGGAATGTTTTTCTAAACCTTTAATTTTTTGATCCGCAAACGCAATGATTTTTGTTAGCGCTGCGTCTACAGCGTCATATTTAGGATATATATTTTGCTCTACATATAAAGCTGTTTCTTCTTTAGTCATTGGTAAAATAAGAGGCAGTGAATCATTTTGAGTGTTTTTTAGGTCATTCATTGCATTAAGCAGTTGGATGGTGTCTTCACTCGGTCCAAGATATTGGTTGGTAATAATTTCAATTGCATTATATTGCATATTATAACGGCCGTTTAATAATTGCTGAACATTATCTATCTCCCATGAAGGTTCCGCGACAATATTTAACAGAAAACTTTTCATGTCCAGCAAACGTGACCGCATTGCACGAGACTCATTTGAGACAGTGTAAGGGTGGTTATAAATCATTGAAGCTGTTTGATGAAGCTGATAAGTAGAAAAAATGCTGAATGTGGATAGAAATATAGAAAATGCACAAATTATAAACATTACTACTTTTTTGAGTTTGTTTTTTCTTTTTTGCTTACTCATTAACATATACTCCTTTGTCCCCCGAGAATATTTTCGCTATTAGATGATTTAAGGCAGGTTATTTTTCGATCATAATTTTTAATAGAAAAAACATTAAATTTGGACATTTAAAAATTATATATACAAGTGTTCAAAATATCTCCCTTGTTATTTTGATTGTACATATGGTAATATTTTATTAATTAAAAAAATACAACACAAACCAACTTGTTATATAATTTATATATATACAAGTTTCTAAAACAATTTTAAATTTTTGTGCCTAAATAACAATTTTATGTATATGTAATAGCTGCACCATATTTTGTTAACGTTTATTATAACACGTATTAAATATAAAAGCAAGATATTATTTAATTCTGATTTTTAATTAATTTTATTGCAGAGGAAAATAAAATAGCGGCAAAACAGCCCTAATCTGTACGGACTGTACAAATTAAGGCTGTTTACATAGCTGACGTTTTTTTATGTAGAGTGCGATATTCTTTTGGTGTTATATTGAAATTTTTCTTGAATACTCTGTTAAATGTGCGGGAGCTTCCGAAACCCGACAATTCACCGATAACAGTAAGAGGCAGTTGTGTTGAGCGAATTAACTTTGCGGCATGTTCAGATCTAAGCATACCAATATAAATGTTAAAGCTAGTGTTTAGTTTATCAGAAAATATATTTGTTATTATATGAGGATTTACACCAAATTTATGAGATATATCTTTGAGAGTAATGTCGTTATTAAAACTTGTTTCTATATATTTTAATATTTTGCACGTTAGATTAAGAGAACCCAGTTTATTTGTTTGAACCAAATCTATACTTTCTATTAAGTCGGATAACAATATCATACTGCAGCTTAATAATATAATATTATCTGTCTGTGTTAAGATTTGGTTAAATATCATCTTTGATTTATCACCGGCTGTATTTTGGGAAATTTTATAGTTTTTTTGTTTCAGTATATGTATATTTGGACAAACTTGTTTATATATCTCGGGTTCATATTTTAAAATTAAAATTTTTGATTTTATGTTATCGCATGTAGAATAACTATGAAGGTATTCCGGAAATATTATAGCTGTATCACCTGTATTAAGAATATATTCATTGTCTTTAATTTTAATTTTTTGACTACCCTCAATGACTTGACAAATTTCAAGCTGTTCATGAATATGTCCTTTAGTATTTATAGAGTTATTTAATTTATAAATGTTAAGACCGTTTATAAGTTTAAAATCTGAATTCATATTTTACACCCCATATTATAAATACAATATTTTATATTATTTTATAATCAGTTTTTTACGGTATTCTCTGGGAGTTATTCTGAAATTATTATAAAATGTTCGGTCAAAGGTGCGTACACTGCTAAAACCAGACATGGTACTGATGTTTTCGAGTGAGTCGTTGGTACTTCGGATTAATTTTGCAGCAATATTGCTTCTTATTATGCCTAGGTAAGTTCTGAAATTAACTCCGATTTGCTCAGAAAAAATTTTAGAAACAGTGAATTTATTAATATATAATTCTTTTGATAGTGTGTCAAGAGTTATATTTTCACGGTAGTGTTCCTCGATATATGATATTATTTTATATTCATTGCTGATTTTTATATTATTATTATTAATTGGGATTGGCTCAAGTTGATTAATGAGTTTTTTTACTGCTATTGTACAGTAGAAAAACTGACGAATTTCAGAAAAATCTTCTATCATGTATTTGAAAATTTGTGACATGAAATCATCTATTTGATTTTTATATATTTTGTATTGATTAAAGGTGTAGTTATCGAAAAACTCTTTAAATTCTTGTATACGCTGTGATTTAAAAATGATACTAACAAATTCGGCGTTTTTATTATATTTGTTGTTTTCCTCAGAATCTATTCGAAAGCAGCTGTGCACATATCCAGGAGGTATGAGTACAGCTTCTCCGGTATTTAAAATATATGTCTGTTCGTTTATAATTAAATGTTGTATACCGCTGAATAAGTATATTATTTCAACTGAATTATGGATATGAGGCAGAAATTTAACTTCGCGTTTGTTATGAATAATACGAATATCTTTTGTATTGAGTTCATAATATGGCTCGTTTGACATTATAACACCGCCTTTAAATATTCTTTATTTTAATTTTAACACACAAGAAAGATTAAAACAAGACAAAAACAGAGATGAATAAGACAAAAATTGAATACAAATGGTTAAATAAAAAGTTGACAATCTTTGTCTGAAACTGCTCCTTTTTTGTCTTGTTAATAAAATACGGATATGTTATATTGACTTTAGATAAACCGGTTGAAATCATCTAAAAATTAATTTTTAAATTGAAAGGAGAATTTAAGATGATAAGAAGATTGTTTTGTGTTTTAGCAGTAATGTGTATGGTGATGGCATTAGCGGTTACGCCTGTTTGCGCAGAATATCCCAGTAAGCTTTCAGCAAGAGAATTATTGAAACTATCTTTAGATTACTGCAGCAGTATGGATCAAAGTAAATATATAAATGAAACATGGGATGTGTTTAATGAAGCGTTAGAAAACGCATGGAAGATATATAATAATTCCGGAGCTTCTGAAGTGGACATGACTACAGCAAGAGGAAGTCTGGAAAAAGAGAAATCAAGATTAAAATTTGTGCAGTCTGATGAGCCTGAAGATCCATTAAGTTTTCGTTTATTAGATAAGAATGAAGTTGTGAATGAAATGGGAGTAGGCTGGAATCTTGGAAACACTATGGATGGAACGAGCAACGATTGGAGCGACGGATATATGATTCCGTGCGAAACAGGCTGGCAACCCAATGTGACTACTAAAGAAATGATTAAATCTATTCATGATGCTGGTTTTAATACAATTCGTATTCCGATTACGTGGGGAACAATGATTGATGATGAAGATGGGTATTCTATAAATCCGGATTGGATTTCAAGAGTTCAGGATATAGTTGACTACTGTATTGATTTGGATATGTATGCAATAATAAATATACATCATGACGGCGCTGAACAATACGGATGGCTTCGCGTTGCGGCAGACGACATAGATAGTGTATATGAAAAATTTGAAGGAACGTGGAGAAGTATTGCTTCATATTTTAAAAACTATGATGAGCATTTAATCTTTGAGTCAATAAATGAACTGACATGTATGGAAGGGGATATGAAAAATTCCAGTCAGGCTAAAGCCTATGATATACCTATAATTGTTAACTTAAATCAAATCTTTGTAAATGTGGTTCGCTCAACCGGATCAAACAATCTTTATCGCTATTTGTCGGTTGCATCCCATTATGCAAATGGGGGAACTGAGGATAATTTCATTATGCCTGAAGATACATATAATATTGATAATAGATTGATGTTTACAACCCATATTTATAAAAACAATACTGCTGTATCTTGGAAATATGATGAAGCTTATGAAGTTATTAATGTTTTGAAAAAAATATGTAAAAAGTTTTCTGATTATCCGATTATATTAGCTGAATATGGAAATAGATATCACGAGTTTCAAGGTAATCCTTCGGGGGCAAATGATATACAGCGAGGATACTATGATGAAATAGTAACGAAAGGAAGCAAAGTTTGTGGTGCTGTTCCTTGTGTGTGGGACAATGGAACAGGAGGAGACTTTTCTATATGGGACAGAGTCAATAATAAACCGATATGGAAGAATATTACCGATAGTATGATGAGGGGACATTATATTGAGCCTTCCGAGTTGAATTTAAATGATGTAAATCTGACAGATATAATTGAAAATCCTCAAATTAATAAAATAACTGATATAAGCGGACTGCCTGATAGTTTAACACTGGAATACGGTGAGGTTAAAAATCTAAATTTTAATACTGAGCCTGCAGAAACAAATGATGTATTGTTATGGAAGTCATCAGATGATAGTATAGTTACTGTACATAGAGGAATTATGCGTGCAAGAGCTGTAGGGTCTGTGACAATTACGGCTTTTTCTCAGAGCGGAAGCTGTGAAAAAACATTTGCTGTTACTGTAAAGCCGTCAATTTCTGATGTTCCTGCAAATGAAATATTGACTGCTAAAGACAAGTATGAAATAGGTGAAAATAGAGCGGAATATATAAATGCCCAAATATTACCATCAGAATCTGATGATGATTTAATATATGTTTCAGATGATGATTCTATTGTTACAGTAAATAAATTTGGAAAAATGGTAGGTGTCAAAATAGGTAAAGCACAGGTGACGGTTCAATCTGCAAGCGGTCTTAAAAAGAAAATAGATATAGAGGTTGTAGACGCTGAACCATATTACCAGGAGATTGAGGAGACAATAAAATCTTTAAAGTTTGAAGACGATGGAAAATCTGATACAATTCCACTGCCAACTGTGGATGGGTATAAGTTTGAATGGAAGACAAATACCAACGACAAATATTCATATGTGAATGATGGAGGAGCCATTACTGTTATTAGGCCCGCGTATGGAGAAGCAAGTGTTGAGTCAAGTGTAAAGGTAACAGCCTATAATGAAATTACCGGATATAGTTTAACATCAACTGTAAAATTTAATATCAGTCCTTATATTAATACCGATGGTTCCGGAAGTGTTAAGTGTAATTTTTATCTTGACAATAAATATAAAGATGACGAAACTTTTGTTATAAAGTTCTATAAAAAGGGCGCTTTAGTAAAGAGTTCTTCTGTATCTGTTCCTTCAAATGTTAATATATACAGTGAATCTATAAGTGGTATCCCGAACGGAGATTATATAGTAAAATTTACGCCTATGAGTGATGTTATGAGAGTAAAGGAGTCGTCACAAGAAGTTAATATTATTCCTGATAATGAAACGAGTTTAAATGTATTAGCTGCACAAATGGTGTATACAAATATTAAAGCGTGTGAAAGCATTAGTCCAACTGATAATATTACAGTAATTGATTTTCTTGAAAAAATGACTGATAAAGAACGTCAGGATTTTAAAAATTCAAAGACGATAAGATTAAATTACACGGTTGTAGTATCTCCGGAAAACATTAGTAATACTGCATTTATAGATATACTGGGAGGAGATATTCCTGTTGAGTATCAGGCAAGTTCGGACAGTTCGAGATATACACGTTTGAGAATATACAAAAGATGGAATCAGCTTGATATGATTGATGGAACTTTGGCTAACTGCAGCGGTTCTAAGGATATAGAAGGGCACCAAAAATTAAATATTGGCGGAAAGTTTCAAGATGGAACTATAGAATATCAAATCTCGCTTCTAATTGATTATGAGAATCAAACAATTACACAAGGAACAAAATCGTCTGTTGGTTCTAGTGACTTTATTTTTACAGGTTTTCCGGCTGACGCAGATAGATCAAAGCTTAACCTTATTGCGTATAATAATTTGGGAACACAAGAAGTATATACGATAAAAGATGTTACTTTATCGTTTGAGCAATTGGTTTATCCGGAAGTTGATGATTTTAAGTATTCAATAGTTAGTATTAATAGAAATGCAAATAACGTTGAGGTATCAGTAGAGGGCGAAGGAGAGGCAAAACTTATCTTAGCTTTATACAATGGTTCTGACATTTTGTTAAAGACTGATATGAAAGAGATTAACGGAACAGGAACTTATGATTTTATGGATTATATAAATAGTGAAGAACCAAATATATCACTGAAAGCATTTTTATGGAAAAATACTGATGAGATAATACCAATATCAATGCCTTTATCATACTAATATTTATATTATTATAGATTGTAAAGTTGGTATATAATTAGAATTAGAAAAATGATTATTTATAATTAAATTTGACAGAAGCTTTTTTTATAAAGTTTATTAAATAATTTATTAGTTTTATGGATGAGAATCATATTGGATTAAATAATAAAAAACCATTGCTTTAAGCAATGGTTTTTTTGGCGGAGATGGAGAGATTTGAACTCTCGCGCCGCGTTAACGACCTATACCCTTAGCAGGGGCACCTCTTCAGCCAACTTGAGTACATCTCCGAATTCGCTGCAGTTAATTTTAACTAAACCGCTCTGTATTAAATTTGAAAAAAACGACACAGAAGTTTATCCTGTGCCATAGCGCCTTTATAAAAAGGAATGGCGGAGAGGCAGAGATTCGAACTCTGGGTGCTTTCGCATCACTAGTTTTCAAGACTAGCTCCTTAAACCGCTCGGACACCTCTCCGTATTATACGACTTTTAGGACAAACCTATCACGTCGCGACTTGATAAGTATACCATATACTAGAAAGGTTTGTCAACACTTTTTTTAAAATTTTTTTAATTTTTATATGACTTTTTTTCTACATAATTACAGCTTCGGTTATAAACACTGCTAGGCTTGATAATAAGGCAACAGTTATTAGGCTCTTTTGCATATATGATAGCGCTATTGCTGCTGCAAAGCCTATAACAGCAGAATATATGCTAGAGGTTGAATAGAGTATAGCCGGGAATATCATGGCGCCTAAAACTGCATATGGCATATAAAAAAGAAAGGATAACAGAAAACGGTTTTTAATCTTTTTTCTTATTATTGTTAATGGTATCATTCGTATTAAGTAAGTAGGAACGGCCATAACAGCTATATATATTAAAATTTTAAGGTTGTCCATCGATGCCATCCTTCCCATTAGTTTCATCTGTATCAATTGGGGCGAAATAAGCGCCCAGACCGGCACATACAAGTGCACAGATTATTATTACAAAACCATTCGATACCATATTAAGAACAGGAAACCACTTAAAGCACGAGCTGAGAAGCACAGCTCCAAATAATACATATAAAACAGCCTTATTATCTTTTGCCGGAGGAACAACAATGGCTATAAACATTCCGTATATGGCGATACCAAGCGCGCTTCTGATTGATTCAGGCAGAAGCATACCGGCGGCTGCTCCAACAAGTGTTCCTAGAGCCCAGCCTATATATGGTATTGTCATAAGTCCGTACATATATTTGGGTCCCAATTGAGCCGGCTTAGTTGTGGATACTGCAAAAATTTCATCAGTTATGCCAAAAGCTATTCCCATACGGTTTAATCCTCCGATGCCGCCGAATAGCTTTTGAGATACCGAGACTGACATAAGAGCGTATCTCATATTGATTACAACCTGCGTCATTGCAACTTCGAGATAAGAAGCTCCGCCAAGCATAAGGGAAAGCCCGGCAAATTGTCCTGCAGAGGTAAGATTTGTCATTGAAATAAGAAGCGCCGCCCACACAGGAAGTCCTCCCATTGCCGCCATTATCCCGAACGTAAAGGATACCGACAGGTATCCTAAACCTATCGGTATTCCATCTCTCACACCTTGAGAGTATCTGTTTTCTATAAATTCTTTTGTATTGGATTTCATAATAACTTGTTTTTGTTTGTCTCCTGAATTTTATTTTCCGGTGCTTCCAAAGCCGCCGTTTCTTACACCTGTCGCATCATCGTCAACGGTGATGCCGTATTGAACAAATATACCCTGTGCGAAAGCGTCCCCCTGTTTTAGCGAAACAGTTTTTCCTGTATTTGTGTCGTTTGTTATTTTTATAAAGATATGACCCTCGTTATCAGAATTATAGTAGTCGCTGTCAATTATTCCGACAGTATTATTTAGCTGAAGTCTAAATTTAAAACCAAGCCCGCTTCTGGGGTAAAGGCATAAGACCCAGCTGTTGTCTATTTTTGTTCTTATTCCGGTAGGTATCATTATTGTTTCATTTGGCTTTAGTTCAAAATCCAAAGTCGAATAAAAATCATAACCGGCACTTCCTGCTGTTGCGCGTTTTGGGAGTTTTATACTTTCATAAGTTTTTTTAATTTTATCTATATCAGTACTGCCGAAGCAGTTATTCCATCCTTCGGTAAACTGTTCTATACTGACTTTTTCAAATTTTGCTATACCTGTCATAATCGTCTCCTTTATGTTGATTTTATGCTTTTGTATACAAAACTATATCATCGCGGCTTTGTTTAACATCTATAACTCTTTGGTTGGTGCTTCCGCGCCAATGTAGTTTTGGATCCAGTTTGTCTTTCACAAATTTTCCGTCAATAAGTATATCTATGTATCTTATAACCGTCAAGTCTTTTATGTCTTCCCAATTGTATCCGGTGTAGAGCCAAATAGTTTTGTCCGGATATTTTTCTTTTATTTCTTTTGCCAGCGTTTCAACCCCATTTATATTAGATTGATATAATGGATCACCGCCTGTAAATGTTATACCGGATATATGTGGTTTGTCAAGTTCTGTAAAAATTTCTGACTTTTCATCTTCTCCGAAAGGCAGTCCTCCGTCAGGATCCCAGGTTATTGGGTTATGACAGCCTTCGCATTTGTGCTCACAGCCTGCTACCCATAACACCACTCTCAGACCGTCTCCATTCAGCATGTCGTCTTTGGTTATATTATGATATCGCATATCTTACATACTTCTCCTGTCTTTAATTTCAGCCATTTTCGCATCGTTAAGCCGGGTGTCTCCCTTAACGCGCGAATATGACAAATATCCGTTCATACGGTCGATTTTAGTGAGGTTTTTGCTTCCGCACTTAGGACATACGTCCATTTCAAGCTCGCTGTGACCGCAGTCGTCGCAGTATGCCAACGAGAGATTAACTCCTTCATAAAAGCCCATATCCATAGCCCGGTGAATCAATGTCTCTATTGCTTTTTTATTATAGTCAATAGGATATTTTACATATTGAATTTTTCCGCCGTTCATAAGGTCCCAAAATCTTTTTTCCAAATCTTGTTTTCTGATAGGAGAAATATCTTCTGAAACATGACAGTGAAAACTGTTGCTGACATATTCCCGGTCGGAAACGTTTTCTATTATGCCATACTTTTTCCTGAATTGTTTTACCTGCAGACCGCACAAGTTTTCAGCGGGCGTTCCGTAAAGTGCATAAAGGTTTCCGTCTTCTTCTTTAAACTGAGCTACCTTTTTATTAATGTGTTCCATGACTTCTATAGCAAACTGTCCGTCTTCAACCAAAGATTTTTTATTGTGAAGCTGCTGCAGTTCATTTAGAGCAGTTATTCCAAAAGAGGCGGTAGCCGTCTTTAACAGCGGCTTTATCTTGTCGTGAATACCCAAATGTCCTCCGTAAAATCCGCCTTCACAATAAGCGAGAGGATTGGTGGAAGCCCGCATTTCTCCTAGATATTCATAAGTGCGTATATGTAACTTTCTTATAAGCTCCAAATAATAGTCAAGGACCTCATAGAAATCTTTGTTCTCTTTTTCGGCCTTAGCGTATATCATTGGAAGGTTTAAGCTTACTGCGCCTACGTTAAATCTTCCTACATATACCGGTTTATCATTATCGTCAGCGGGATTCATGCCGCCTTTTTCGTACCACGGTGACAAGAAAGCACGGCATCCCATAGGAGATACGACTTTGTTATATTTCTTGTATATACCGGCAACATATCCATCGCCTGTAAGAGACAGCCAATCAGGATACATAGTTTTAGCGGAGCATTCAACTCCGGCCTTGAACACGTCTTCAAGCTCTTTGCCCGGTCCGTGAAGATTCTCATCATAAAGAAATACGATTTTAGGGAATAATACAGGTTTCTTGCATTCCTTTTTACCCTGACCGTTCTTGTGAACTTTTAAGAGTGAGATGGTTGCCATTTTTTCAAAGCGTTTTGTTCCGAGACCTGCGGTGACCGTTATAAACGGATAATCGCCGCGGCTGGAGGCAACAGTGTTAAATTTATATTCCCAGCCCTGAAAGCCCTGTTCATAGTCTCTCTGCACATCTTTTATAGTTTCACGTTCAGCTGTTTCCTCAGACAAACCCATTTCTAAATAGCGGGCTTTATTTTGGGCATATGTTTTTTCAGCATACGGAGCCAAAAGTTTGTCTACTTCAGGAACTGTAAAACCTCCGTATTGCTGACTTGCTGCTGACAATACAATGTCGCCTATAACATCAAAAGCAACCGCTAAAGTTTTGGGTTCGTTATACCAAAGGTTGCCCATTTCAAAACCGCCGCTTAAAACAGTTTTAACATCAAACAGACAACAGTTCATAGTGTCTCGCCTTGCGGACATATCGTGTACGTAAATATAGCCGTCGCGGCAAGCCTGGAGTTCCTCAACAGTCATAAAGAACTTTTGATAAAGTTCTTTGTTGAGCTGGTTAAAAATGAGTGAGCGTTTGGTGGAAACTAAAGCTGAATCCGAGTTTGAATTTTCTTTGTCTCCTATGTACATAATTGCCTGACTCTTTTGATAGACTTCGTCCAGCATGTGAACAAAATCCTGTTTGTAGTTTCTGTAGTCTCTGTAGCTTTTGGCTACCACAGGATTGACCATATCAAGCGCGCCCTCAACTATGTTGTGCATTTCGGCGATATGGATTTTATCCTTTTGCATATTAAGAACCCTGCTGTCTACGAAGGCACAAATTTTGTGTATGTCTTCATCAGTAAACTCAACTAAGGCGCGGTTAGCTGATTTTTTTACTGCGACAACTACTTTCTTTACGTTGTAATCTTCTTCTGTTCCGTCTTTCTTAATAATTTTAATCATACAAAACACTCCTAAATTATACTATTGTGCGGATTTAAGTCCGGTAAACCTTTTTGTGCGGAAAAACTGTAACGTAAAATTGTTGTTTAAATATATGTATTTGGCAATATATTTAAATCTCTAATGCTTTATTACTTAAAACTGAAATTTCGGGAATTTTTCTCGAATCACAACATTTTGCGTTAAATGTAAATTTACTAACACAACATATAGTATAATAACATATGTTGTAAAAAAATACAATGGCTTTTTTTGTCTTATTTCATGACTTTTTTGTAACATCAATAAAGCGTTATATAACGGCACTTCTATAAAAACTATTTGCTTTTTGTAATACAACTTTAATTGAAACTACTAAAATATTGTCAATTAATAAAAATTTCGGTATGAAAAATATGGTAATATTATTTTTTGTAACGTTACTGTAACCGGTCGTTAAACTACATGTAAAAAAGATTATAGCATATTCAGGAAATCAAGACAAGAGGAAAATATAATATAGATAAAATTCAGATATAAATTAAAAATAAAATAATTCCAAACCTAAATAAGAAATAAATAGTGTTTGGATTTAATTATTAAGGAACTGGAAACATTTATTAAATTCCTTGATTTTCAGGTTTGAATAATGTATAATGCTTGATAGAAAATAAAGGCTGATGGTTATATTTTAAAGCATATCCTGTCGGCAATTTTGGAGAACGGCAAATGAAAAAGTCAATTTGTTCCATAAAAAAAGTTATTCTAAAAGCACTTATGTTTAGTGTTTTATTTTTGTTTCCGCTTAACGGTTCGTTTTGTTATGCAATGGTTAACGGCGCAGGGCGGCAGAATTTGTACAGCCAAAACCTGATGTTAATAACGGTGATGTGCTGCGTCATTTTAATCTTGTTAATATGTTTAGTGTTTCTAGTAAACAAACTTCTTAAAACGAAAAAAATAATTAATAAGAATATGGAAAATGAAAAGATTTTAAACGGTCTTGTAAATACTGTTGTGTATAAGATTATGCCTGACGGAATAGAAACTTTGTATTACAGCGACGGAGTGCCAAAGCTTTTGGATATGACCAAAGATGAATATGACAATTGGGTATCAGACGGAGACTTAATTGAAAAGTGTGTATATAAGGGGGATTTGCCCCGGTTTATGAGAATGTATGAAAGAGTGTTAAATAATAAATATCCTAATATGAATATAAATTTTCGATTAAATACGAAAAATAATGTTCATACTTGGATACACCTCAATGCGTTTAGAATACGTGAGGAGAACGGTTATCCGGTATTTGCCGCACTTTTTTCGGAGGGTTCGGACGAAGCTAAAATGTATCGGAAAATAATCGATGATTCTCCGACCGGCGTTTTTGTAGCATCGGTAAGTAATGATGAAATACTCTATGCCAACAGCGCCATGTATAGATTAGGACTGTGTGACAGCGGTGAGATTTTAGGCAGAAATTGCTATGAGGTTTTCTTTGGCCGCAGAGAACGCTGTGAGTTCTGCCGGAAGGAAAATTTGAGTTATAACTCTCTGCTGGTATGCGAATTGTTTAACAGGGATATGACAAGGCATTACTGCAACAGTGCCAGACTCATAGATTGGAATGGTATTCCTGCATATATTGAATACATAAGCGAGGATACAGAAAGTTTTTTTGCTTATAAAAAGCGTAATGACCTGATTAATAATTTCCCGGGCGGCGCCGGAATATGCGAGATGGAAGACGGCAAGTTCAGGGTGTCTTTTCTCAATGAAGGCTATTATAAAATGCTGGGACGGAATATGGAAGATTCTATGAGTATTGAGAAAAATCATAGTCTAAACTATATTTATCCTGATGACAAAAAGAAAATTTTAAGTGAAATAGCTTCTTTAAATGAATGCGGACAGATAGGAGAATGTACGGTTCGTGTTGAGACAAGCGAACCGGGCGTTTTAAAATGGATTAATATGCGCGGCACCTTGTCTGAAAAAGACGGGGATAAAAAAGTCTTTTACGTTTCTTTTTCAGATGTTGATGAATCTAAGAAAGCCAGTATTAAGCTTAATGAAGCATATAAAAATCTTGAACTCAGTGAAAAGATGCTGAATGAGGCAATAAGACATTCAGAAATAAAATTATGGGAGTATTTCCCGGAGACAGGCTGCGTTGTCTGGACTTCTCCGTTTGAAAATGATTTTGACGCGGAGAATATTATGGAAAATTATCCTGACTCATGGATTGAAATGAACATTACCGCGCCCGAGAGCGTTGAGGATTTAAAACGTTTTTATAATGAAGCTAAGGCTGGAAAAACCGAAGGAACCTGTGAGATAAAGAATAAATTTAAAGACGGTTACCGCTGGGAGAGGCTGAATTTTACATCAATCCCGGGCAAAGGAGAAGAGCGGACAAAAGTTATTGTCACAGCTATAGATATTACCAAGCAAAAAGAAGCTGAAAAAAGGTTCGAAGAGGAGCTTGCAAGAAAGAGCGCCCTTGAGGCTGATTCTGTATCCAGTATTACATATAATGTTTCTAAGGATACTATAGCTGAGGCGGTTACCAATAACGGTCACCGCAATATAATTAAGCAGAATTGCAGATTAAGCGACGCAGTGTCAGGTATGTATGAATTTATGGCGTCAGATAAGGACATAGAAATATGCAAAAAAGAGTTTAATCAAACGACTATGCTCAATAATTATTATAATGATTGCAGAAAATATGAGGTTGTTTATTGCATTACGCCGCCGGATGGGAAAGATAGAATTAAATATTATTCAGCGGATATCAGTATGGCTGAAGACCCCAGGTCTAAGGAGATTTATGCTTTTGTTTATACTCATGATGTAACCGATGATATATTAAAAAAGGAAGTTATTGAGAGCGCAATTGAGGAAGAAGTAGACTTTATTTCATACTTAAATTTGAAAACTAATATTGTTAAAATGCTGAATTATAAAAAAGACGCCGTAGCTCTTCCAGGAACTGAACCACGAGATTATACGGAAAGCAATATGGTAAATATACCCGCTATGATTCCACCGGAGGAACAGGAGGAATGTTTTAAAGCCTTCGACGTTGAAAACATAAAAAAAGAGCTTATAAACAAAGATGAGTTTTCTATAATTCATTCGGTTTACAATAAGAGGAATCCTAATGAAAAGAGACGTGTGAAACATAGGATTTATTATCTGAATGAGCGGTGTGATATAATAGTTTTTGTACGCAGCGATATAACTGATGTTTTTAATCAGGAACAGGAAAAAAACCGGCAGCTTCAAGACGCACTTAGACAGGCAAAGCAAGCTAATGCTGCCAAGAGCGACTTTTTATCAAGGATGAGCCATGAGATAAGAACTCCGATGAATGCTGTTTTAAGTTTGGCAAGTTTAGGCGCTGAGGATTCTAAAGATCCTGAAATGACTGAGTATTTTAAGAAGATAAATGATTCCGGGAAATATCTATTGGGACTGATTAATGATATTTTAGATATGTCCAGGATTGAACGTCAAAAAGTTAAGCTGAATCCCGAAATAGCAGAGCTGGATAAGTTTTTTTCTACTATTATGTCTATTATAAAACCATTATATCAGGCAAAGAATATTGACTTTGTGTTTGACAGGTCAGAATTTAAAAGAAAATATGCAAAAATTGATGTTATGCGTACACAGCAAATATTAATAAATCTCTTAAACAACGCTATAAAATTTTCTGATAACGGCGGCAGGATAGAATTTACCGCGTTATCTTTGAATAGAGGCGGTAAGGAATATAATAAGTTTATTATCCGTGATTACGGCGTGGGTATGAGCAAAGACTTTTTGAGCCGTGTTTTTAATCCGTTTGAGCAGGAACAAAATAAATTTTCTTCGTCTCAGGAAGGTACTGGATTAGGACTGGCGATATCGAAAAATTTGGTCAGCCTAATGGGCGGAACCATAGAAGTTGAAAGCGTTATAAATCAAGGAAGCACTTTTACTGTGGAGATACCGGTTTCAGAGCCGGGAGCGGAAGAAATAAGAGAATTTATTGATTTAAAAAGAGATTCAAAGAATACTTGTGATTTAAGCGGCAGAAGAGTTTTGCTTGCGGAGGATCATCCGATAAATACAGAGATAACCGTTAAGCTTTTGGAAAAACGCGGAATGGTTGTTGAGCATGCAGAGGATGGAGTGATTGCTGTAGATATGTTTAAAAAATCCAAACCGGGTTATTATGACGCTGTTTTGATGGATATAAGGATGCCGAATATGGATGGGCTTGAAGCTGCTGAAAAAATTCGGAGTCTAAACAGAAGCGACGCAAAAACAGTGCCTATAATTGCTATGACGGCAAACGCGTTTGATACTGATATAGAGAACTCAATTAATGCAGGGATGAATGCGCATTTATCAAAGCCGATAAAACCTGAGGAGGTTTATAAGACGCTTGAAATTTTAGTAGGACGGGTGTAACGTTTTAATGATTTTGAGAACTGAATTACATTAATAATTATAATATTTATTGGTTGCAGAAAATATTTTTTGGAGGTTAGTATGGAGAATTCCGATGTATTTGATCCTGCCTGGAAAGATGAGGAGTATGATTCAGAAAATGGTCTGAGTCCTCAGCAGGTAAGGGAGAGAGTGGGGAAGGGAGCGGTGAATGAATCTGTGGATTCATCTACCAGAACATATGGGGAGATTGTTAAAAGTAACGTATTTACTTATTTTAATCTGATATTTGTTATTTTAGCTCTATTGCTTCTTATTGTAGGCTCTTTCAAGGATATGACGTTTTTGGGCGTTATATTTTTTAATACAGTGATAGGAATAGCCCAGGAATTTCGCTCTAAAAAGGCGCTTGACAGTTTGAAAATAATAAGCGACCCGAAAGCCACCGTAATAAGAGGCGGTGTGCAGGAAACGATACCCGTAGAAAACCTTGTTCTTGATGATTTAGTGATATTTTCGGCAGGGTGTCAGATACCGGCTGACGCAGTGGTGGTCTCGGGAAACGTTCAGGTTAATGAATCTCTTATCACCGGAGAATCCGAGGAGATAGCGAAAAAAGCCGGAGATGAATTGCTGTCAGGCAGTTTTGTGGTTTCCGGTGAATGCAGGGGCAGACTTCTGAAAGTCGGAAAAGAGTCTTATGTTTCTAAGTTGACGCTAAAGGCGACAAAAGATAAGCGTGAGGAAGAATCTGAGCTTATTCGCTCTTTGGATAAGCTTGTTAAGATTGTAGGCATTATAATTATTCCGATAGGTCTGACTTTGTTTATTCAGCAGATGTTTTTTGCGGGGGCGACATTCAGCGATAGTATAACCGGAATGGTAGCCGCCGTGATAGGTATGATACCTGAGGGATTATATCTTTTGGCAAGTGTAGCAATGGTTGTAAGCATTATGCGTCTTGCGAGAAAAAAAGTTTTGGTTCGAAATATGAAGTGTATTGAAACTCTGGCAAGAGTTGACGTTTTGTGTGTGGACAAGACCGGGACTATAACCGAGAATACTATGAAAGTCAGCCGCTTGGTGCCGGCAGAGGGAAAGGACTTAGATTGTATTACTGCGCTTTTAAGCAATATGGTTTCCGCTATGAGCAGCGATAATATTACTATGGAAGCCATGAAGGAATTTTTTACAAAGACTACAAAAGCTGAACCTGAAAAAGTGTTTTCGTTTTCTTCTCAGTATAAGTACAGCGGATGTATTTTGGGCGGTCAGAACTATGTTTTGGGTGCGCCTGAGTTTGTGCTCAGAGAGCAATTTGACAATTATGCCGAGGAGGTATACGAATATTCTGAGGAAGGCTATAGAGTTTTAGCGTTTGTTAAATATCTTGGAGAAATGACAGGCAAAGCCTTAACGGATAATGTTGAGCTTTTGGGTTTTGTTCTGCTTTCGAATCCGATACGTTCAACTGCAAAGGAGACTTTTCAGTATTTCGCTGAACAAGGAGTTGATGTAAAAGTTATATCCGGTGATAATCCGGTCACAGTGTCCAGAGTTGCGGAGGAGGCCGGAATTAAGGAAGCGGATAAGTATGTTGATGCGACTAGTCTTACAACTGACCAGGACATATATGACGCCTGTCTTAAATATAACGTATTTGGACGTGTTGTTCCCGAGCAGAAGAGACAGTTTGTGAAAGCGCTCAAAGCTCAGGGAAAAACGGTTGGAATGACGGGAGATGGCGTCAATGACGTTTTGGCGCTCAAGGAGGCGAATTGCAGTATAGCCATGGCATCCGGAAGTGAAGCGGCTTCTCAGGTGTCTCAGCTTGTTTTGGTGGACTCGGATTTTTCTAAAATGCCGTCAGTTGTAGGAGAGGGAAGGCGTGTTGTAAACAACATAGAGAGAACAGCCAGTTTGTTTTTGGTTAAAAATATATTTTCATTGCTGCTTTCATTGTTTTCAATGATTGCGGTGAATGGTTACCCCATGGAACCCTCACAGGTTTCGCTGGTGGCAATGTTTACGATTGGAATACCTGCGTTTTTCTTATCACTGGAACCAAACAAGAGCTTGATAAAAGGACGGTTTTTAACGAATGTTTTTACCAAGGCTGCTCCGGCCGGTATAACCGATTTTTTAGTGGTCAGTGCTTTAGTAGTGTTCTGCAGTATGTTTAATATAGATGAGGAAAGCGTTTCAACCGCCTGCACAGTGCTTATATCCGTTGTTGGGTTTATGATACTGTATCGTATTTCAAAACCTATGAACTGGCGGCACTGGCTTTTGATTATCGCTATGATAGCAGGCTGGATAGGCTGTGTAATTTTCTTAAGACCATTGTTTGGTATAACAGCAATGAGTGTTCAGTGCATAATGTTATTGGCAGTGTTTGCGCTGGTTGCCGACCCGGTGCTGAGATTTTTCAGCTTGATTGTTGATAAGTCGTTTTGGCGCTCAAAGATAGATAAAGTTCTGGGCATTGTGCACAGAAGATAAAACCTAAGAAATAAGCAAAATCAGATTTTGTTATTACCCGGCTAATGCTGATGCATTAGCCGGGATTTGTTTTATATATCAATATTATTGTCTCTATGCTGTGCTTTTTAAAGCATATAAATTAATAATGTAAATATATATACAAACTGCTCGTTTTAAGTGAAATGTCTTCATTAAGTATATAATTTTATTAATAATATTAGCGGATAAAAGTTTTATTATAATTTTACGGTTCTGACGGATTATATCCGTCAGAATTGTTTTGTTTCTATATTAATTATTATTGTGCTGGTTTTGATGTATTTGGCATACATTTAACAGGAGGTGCAATATAAAATGTTCAAAGCAAATTATAAACCAAATTCTGCTGCCGATATATCAGGCGGCGAAAACTATCCGGGGATAAGAGGGCGCGTAATATTCAGACAGCAGAAGAACGGCGTGCTGGTCACGGCAGATATATATGGTCTGCCTACGGGAGAAACAGGATGTGATTCCGGTGTTTTCGGCTTTCATATACACGAGGGCGAAGACTGCGGAAGCAATGGACAGGAACCGTTTTCAAACACTAAGGGACACTATAATCCGGGGGATTGTCCGCATCCGTACCATGCGGGAGATTTGCCGCCTTTATTTGAAAACGACGGGTATGCGTATATGTCATTTTTAACCAACCGTTTTACTGCGACCGAAATTATTGGCAGAACTGTGGTTATCCATCTTAAGCCTGATGACTTCCATTCCCAGCCCAGTGGAAACTCAGGGGAAAAAATAGCCTGCGGCGTTATAAAAGCGTTATAGGTATGTAAAATTTATCGAAACATAAATATTTAGGTTTTATTATTTAAAAAGATATGTTATAATAAAACGAAAGAATTAAAACATAATCTTTTATAATGTTTTATGAATATAATTTGCTGCCGCCATACTTACGGTTCGGCGGCAGCATTGGGTTAATCAATGAAAATATAAAAGAAAGGGGAGTATGATTAAATACGAGTTTAGTCATATACATAAGCTATGTATTATCAAAATAAAATTTGGATGGGTAAAAATGAAAACCCTATTTTTCTGTTTCCGCAGATGGCAAATCGTCACGGTTTGATTGCCGGAGCTACCGGTACAGGGAAAACGATTACATTAAAGGTGATGGCTGAATCTTTTAGCGATGCCGGAGTGCCTGTTTTTCTCGCAGATATAAAAGGAGACTTATTCCGGTATGAGCCAGCCGGGAGCTGACAGTGAAAGAATGCAGGGGTTAATAGCAAAGTTTGGATTGAGCGATGCGGGTTTTAAGTATCAGTCATATCCTACATATTATTGGGATGTGTTCGGGAACAAAGGTACTCCGATACGTACTACTGTTTCTGAAATGGGACCGCTTTTGCTGTCCAGAGTTTTGGGGCTTAATGATGTGCAGGAGGGAATTCTGCATATTATATTTAAGATTGCTGATGACCAAAAACTTTTATTGTTAGATTTGAAAGATTTAAAGTCTATGGTTCAATATATTGGAGACAACGCGTCAGATTTTAAAAATACCTATGGTAATATAACGACAGCAAGTATCGGTGCTATACAGCGCAGTTTAATCAAACTTGAGGAGGAGGGAGGAAACTCTCTTTTCGGGGAACCGGGACTGGACGTTAAGGATTGGTTTAAAACTGACGGCAGCGGCAGAGGATATATTAATGTATTAAATTGCGAAAAGCTGTTTTTGCAGCCTGATTTATACTCTGCGTTCATGCTGTGGATGCTTTCAGACTTGTATGAGATTCTACCGGAAGCCGGAGATATGGACAAGCCTAAAATAGTGTTTTTCTTTGACGAGGCGCATCTTTTATTTAAAGACGCCCCAAAAGAACTGCTGGAAAAAATAGAGCAGGTGGTAAGGCTGATACGTTCTAAGGGCGTTGGGATATTTTTTATAACACAGAATCCGATAGATATACCCGATACGGTATTATCTCAGCTCGGAAACAGAATACAGCACGCTCTCAGAGCCTATTCTCCAAGCGAGCAGAAAGCGGTTAAAGCTGCTGCGCAAACGTTTAGACCAAATCCGAAGTTTGATACTGAACAGGCCGTTACCGAGTGCGGAACCGGCGAGGCTTTAATATCATTTCTTGATGAAAAAGGCGTTCCTTCTATGGTGGAGCGGGCTAACATTCTGCCTCCTCAAAGTTTGATGGGACCTGTTGACAATAATATTATGGCTCAGATGATAGCTTCCAGTGATATGGGTGCAAAATATAATACTGTAATAGATAGGGAATCGGCTTATGAAATACTTTCAGCCAAAGCGGAAAAGAGTGAAATTGCTGAAAATAAGGCGCAGGAAGAGAAAATAAACAGGCAGCAGGAAGAGACAGAGGCTAAAATGAAAGCTGAAGCTATAAAAGAAGCCAAGGCTGAGCTAAGAGAAGAAAAACAGAGAGAAAAGCGTTATAATGAGATTGAAAAGGTGGCTAAAAGTATTTTGACTTCCGCGGGACGAACCGCTGTAAATTCTTTGGTTCGCGGTCTTTTAGGCTCGCTAAAAAAATAGGGGGAATTATGAGCAGATTTACTGACGAGTATAAAATCAAATATGAAGGTTGTTTAAAGCGCGTGCAGAAACCGGCCAGATATATCGGAAACGAATTTGGAAGCGTGCATAAGAAGTGGTCGGACGATATGCTGACTTTTGCGTTTTGTTTCCCGGATGTTTATGAGGTTGGAATGTCGCATTTGGGAATGAAGATTCTTTATCATATGCTGAATGAGCGTGAGGATACCGTTTGTGAGCGTGTGTTTGCTCCGTGGGACGATATGGAGCAGGAGATGAGAAAAGAGGGAATACCCCTGCTTTCGATGGAAAGTTATGTTCCGGTGAAAAATTTTGATTTTATAGGATTTACGCTTCAATATGAAATGAGCTATTCTAATATAGTGAATATGCTTGACCTCGCAGGAGTGCCGCTGCGCACGGCAGAAAGAACAGCCGGTGACCCGTTTGTGTGCTGCGGAGGACCATGCGCGTATCATGCGGAGCCGCTTTCGGATTTTGTTGATTTTTTTATCCTCGGAGAGGGTGAGGAAGTTAACAGCGAGATTATGGATGTGTATAAAGAATGGAAAAACAGCGGAAGTACAGACCGTGATGATTTTCTTATGTCAATAATACCTTTGGGCGGAGTATATGTGCCAAAGTTTTATGACGTAGAATATAATGATGACAACACTATCTCAAGATTTGAACCTAACCGTGAAGGGGTACCGAAACAGGTTAGAAAACGTATAATCCTCAATATGGATAACACTTATGTTCCAAAAAAACTTATCGTGCCTTTTATGGAGACCGTGCATGACAGAATAATGCTGGAGCTGTTCCGGGGATGTATACGAGGGTGCCGTTTTTGTCAGGCAGGGTATATATACCGACCGGTGCGCGAAAGAAGTGTTGACAAGCTGGTTGAGACTGCCGGGGAGTGCATAAAAAACACTGGATATGAAGAAATGTCAATGTCATCGCTCAGTACAAGCGATTATACCGATTTGGACGAGCTTACAAATAAGCTGCTGGATATAACAGTGGACAAGCGTATCAATCTTTCGCTTCCGTCCCTCCGTGTTGACAATTTTTCTATGGAGCTTATGAAGAAAGTTCAAAAGGTTAAAAAGAGCGGATTGACTTTTGCTCCTGAGGCGGGAACGCAAAGACTTAGGGATGTTATCAATAAAAATGTTTTGGAGAGTGATTTAATACGAACCTCCAATATAGCGTTCAGAGGCGGATATAACAGAATCAAGCTGTATTTTATGCTGGGTCTGCCCACTGAAACATATGAAGATGTATTAGGGATTGCCGAACTGGGCAAAAAAGTTATTGACGAGGGCTTCTTCTCCATACCGGTTGAGGAGAGAAAAGGCAGAAGCGTAAGCGTTACGATTAGTACCTCATTTTTTGTTCCGAAGCCTTTCACTCCGTTCCAATGGGAACCTCAGAATAAGATTTCCGAAATGGAGGAAAAGGCAAAATATTTAAAAGAACATATTGGTTCAAAGAAAATTGTTTATAACTGGCATAACAGTGATATCAGTCTTCTTGAAGCCGTCTTTGCCAAAGGTGACAGAAGGCTGGGAGAAGTTTTGATAACTGCGCAGAAACTTGGCTGCAAGTTTGACGGCTGGAGTGACTTTTTTGATTTTGACAAGTGGATGGAAGCCTTTAGAATAAATGGAATCGACCCTGAGTTTTACGCTTTACGCCGTATAGGATATGATGAAATTCTGCCATGGGATTACGCTGATATCGGAGTTCCGAAATCATTCTTGATAAAGGAGCATAAGAGGGCGTATGAGGAGAAGACAACTCCAACCTGCCGCGAAAAGTGCAGCGGCTGCGGAGCAGCCAGCTTTGGAGGAGGTGTCTGTTTTGAGTAAAAGACGTCTTAAATTTTCGAAGTTAAACATGGCTAAGTATATTTCACATTTGGATTTGCTGAGATGCTTTACACGTTCAATTATGAGGGCGGAACTTCCTGTGAAATACTCAAACGGGTTTAATCCTCATCAAAAGATAACGTTTTCACTTCCTTTGTCAATAGGTGTCACAAGCGACAGTGAATTCGTGGACATTGATTTTGAAGACGGAATAAAAGACAGTGAAATAATGGAGCGCCTCAATAATAATCTGCCGCCTGATATGCGGATATTAAATGTGGGAGACATAAAAGACAGCGCTAATGATATAGTTTCCGCAAAGTATCAGGTTAAAATTATATCGGATAAGGTCATAACCGATGAAAAAGTCAAGGGATTTTTTGATATGCCGGAATATACGATTATGAAAAAGACCAAAAAGAAAGGCGAACAGCCTGTAAATTTAATGGATTTCATAATTGATTACAGTATTTCGGAACATTCAGAAAGCAGTGACGGCAGTATACTGCAAATGGAACTAATTTTGTCTGCCGGAGGTCAAAAAAACTTAAAACCTGAAATTGCGGTAAAGGCGTTGTCGGACTATCTAGCGACGGAAATAAATATAATAAGTTATGATATACACCGAACTGAGATTTATATCAGTGAAAAAGAGGGTCTAAAAGTATTTGAGTAAATCTATGAATTTTGGTGAAAATGATATTAAATCTGTTTAACAGAAAATTGGAGGAATAATTATGAGAAGAATTGGGATTCTTACAAGCGGAGGCGATTGCCAGGGGCTGAATTCTGCCATTCGCGCTGTTGGAAAAGCCTTATATGAGCGATTCCAGAACGATGTTGAGATTTATGGAATTCAGGACGGTTATTATGGTCTGATAGAGGGCGAGTATAAAAAAATGGAACCCCGCGACTTTTCAGGGATTCTGACAATTGGAGGAACTATTTTAGGGACATCGCGTCAGCCGTTTAAGAGAATGAGGGATGTTGATGAGAACAATGTAGACAAGGTTCAGAAGATGAAAGATACCTATATGAAAATGGGTTTAAACTGTCTTGTCGTATTGGGCGGAAACGGCACTCATAAGACTGCGAATTTACTGAGCGAGGAAGGTCTAAATATCATTGGTCTTCCAAAGACAATAGATAATGATATTTGGGGAACAGATATGACGTTCGGTTTCTATAGTGCGCTTAACGTTATAACGGATGTTATAGACAGGATTCATACTACAGCTACGTCTCATGGCAGAGTGTTTATCGTTGAGGTTATGGGACACAAAGTGGGCTGGCTGACTCTTTATGCCGGTCTTGCCGGAGGAGCGGACGTTATTCTGCTGCCGGAAATTCCTTATGATATAGACAGCGTGGTTGCCGAGCTTAACAAAAGAGAAAAATCAGGCAAGAAGTTTTCTATTATAGCCGTGGCGGAAGGCGCCATATCGAAAGAGGAGGCCGCGCTGAAAAAGAAAGAATTTAAGCAGAGAAGGGCTGAGATGGTACAGCCTTCAATTGCTTACCGTGTAGCGGATGAGATAAAAGAAAAGTTTAATCACGAAATCCGCGTATGTGTTCCCGGGCATTTTCAAAGAGGAGGAAGCCCTTGTCCGTATGACAGAGTCTTTACAACCAGGATTGGAACCAGCGCTGCTCAGCTCATTTCCGAAAATAAATATGGCTATATGGTGGCTTTGCAGAATAATGAAATTGTTCCGGTTCCTCTGAGCGAGGTTGCCGGAAAACTGAAATGCGTCAGCCCCGGTTCCAACGAGGTTGTAACAGGCAGAGAACTAGGTATCTGTTTCGGAGACTAGAACCTTCTATATTTCACCCATTGACAGCCTTATGCTCTTACTTATAAGGGCGTTTAAAAGCTGTCCTTCCGTTACGGTTTTTGTTATTTTTCCATCGTCATCTATGACGTCAATTATATGATATTTATAGCAGCCCAGTTTCCGCAGGAACAGTCTTGCGGGAACTGATTCATGGGCTGCCATCCTTGTAACCTGACAAAATTCGGTTCTTTTAAGCCGTGTTTTGTAATACAATATTTCTTTCAGTGATATTAATGATATATTTTTTTGTTCAATACTCAAGTTTCCCAGCAGAAAAGCGCCTATAAGTATCAGCGACAGATTGAAGTCGTTGGTAAGGAGCAGCCATACTGAAACAAGCAGCATTCCGATTATTGGCACTCTGCTGATTTTCAGCATTAAGTTTGAGGCCCGAACGGCTCCTAAATTTATTGATATAATAGCTTTTGCTATTCGTCCGCCGTCTAACGGAAGAGCCGGCACTAGGTTAAGTATCATAAGAGACAGGTTTATTTTTATACCGTAGTCTATAGCTTCACTGTATACAGACAGCATTGGATTTTTGTTTAGCATATAGAGCAGTGCTGCCAGTGCGCCGCTGAATGCAGGTCCGGCTGCGGCGATTACAGCTTCTTTGTATGGATTTTTAATGAACCCGGCGCTTAATTTTCCGCATATTCCAAATGGCAGAATTTCGATTCTGACGATAGATACGCCAAGTTTTTTTCCGCAAAACACATGGGACAATTCATGCAGAAAAGCGGAGATATATGCAATAAAGAAAAGGTTTCCGTAGCCGCCTAAGATTGAAGCGGCGGCCAGTAAAAAAAACAGCGGGCTTACTGCAAGGTGACTGCCTATTGGTATAAGCCAAAGGTGCGTTTGGAGAGCAGAAAAAATGTTTTTTAACTTCTTCAAAATATTTCACTCCAGAATTGCCATATTTCTGAAAAAAATCCACAAATGCTGTTCCAGAGACCAATAAAGTCAAAATTATATCTTACAGCTCTTCCAAGAGCGGATATACAGTTTCGTCCAAACTCGAATCCCGACCTGTTTATAAGTATACCGCCGATTATTATTACCGCCACGGCGATAGATTGTTTTAATATAAGTTTCATTCTTAATTCAAAACGGTCATTCTTTATATTGTTCTTGCGGTTTGGCTCGGAAAAAGAACCTCTTCTCCTCAGTTCTTCTCTCATACTATATTTATAATATAACCGTGCGGTTATATTATTTCCTCCTTTCCGTTTGAGTATATATAAGTATATTGAATTGAGGAGACAAGTATGACCTTTTAAATTGGATTTATTTTTATGGTATCGTAATGAGATTATCTTATATTTAAATGTATAGTTCAGAAACCATCGGATAATATGCCTTATAGATATATATATTAATTGTTGGGTGATTATATATAGTTAGCAAACACTAACTATGTTTTGCCTTTTATTTTTAACAAAATTATGCAAATAGCCAAAAAAACACTTTTTTATTAGAATTTGCTTGACAGGTTTATGGAGCGATGATATACTTTTTATAGAGGTTAGCGCGAGCTAACTATATTTTATACCGTATGGTTAGTATTAGCTAACTAATATCAATTTAAATATAATAAAAATAAGATATTTTTTGAAAGGAGGGGAACCATGATGCCTTTATCTATGGCTGTGATTGGTGAAAAGAAGAGGGTTATAAAAGTGGGCGGTAAGGATGAAGTCAGAAGGTTTCTTCAAAATCTGGGATTCGTTGAGGGGGCAGAAATAACTGTCGTTTCTGAGTTATCAGGCAATATGATTATCAATGTTAAAGATACCAGGATAGCTATTGATAAATCAATGGCAAACAGAATCATGGTTTAAAAATTAAAAGGAGATGTTAAAATGAGAACGTTAAGAGACGCGAAAGTTGGGGAGACTGTCAGAATTTCAAAGCTCCGCGGAGAAGGTGCGGTTAAGAGAAGAATTATGGACATGGGTATAACTAAAGGAACTGATGTTTTTGTCCGCAAACTGGCTCCGCTGGGGGATCCGGTTGAAATTTCGGTTAGGGGCTACGAGCTTTCTATCAGAAAGTCAGACGCCGAAATGATTGAAGTAAACTAAAATTATTTGGTTGCAGCCGGTTCAAACGGTTGTAATATAGGAGGTAAATGCAGATGTCAATAAAAATTGCGCTTGCCGGAAATCCTAATTCCGGGAAAACAACAATGTTCAATGCCCTTACGGGTGCGAACCAGTTTGTGGGAAACTGGCCGGGAGTAACTGTTGAGAAAAAAGAGGGAAAGCTAAAAGGCCATAAAGATGTAGGTATTATGGATTTGCCTGGAATATATTCGCTTTCTCCGTATACTCTTGAAGAGGTGGTAGCTAGAAACTATTTGATTAATGATAATCCTGATGTGATTTTGAATATCGTAGACGGCAGTAATATTGAGCGTAATTTATATTTGACAACTCAGCTTATTGAACTTGGAATTCCTGTTGTTGTCGCTGTTAACATGATGGACGTAGTTGAAAAGAGCGGCGATACAATAGATTTCGGTAAGCTGGGAAAAGAGCTGGGATGCGAAGTAGTTCCGGTTTCGGCTTTGAAAGGAAATGGAGTAAAGGAAGCCGCGGAGAAAGCTGTAAAGACAGCGAAAAGAAACAGCGGCGTTAAGATATTACATAGTTTTGACAACCGTCTTGAAGAGTGGCTGTCAGAAATCGAAAAAAGAATTGGTATAAATGTTCCTGATGAACAAAAGAGATTCTATGCTATAAAGCTTTTTGAGGGCGATAATAAAATTAGGAATTTAATGAATATAGTTCCTGATGTCTCGGATATAGTGTCTAAAGCTGAAAAAGAATTGGATGATGACGCTGAAAGTATTATCACAGACGCCAGATACAAGTACATATCGTCAATTATTGGCGGATGTTATAAGAAAAATAAGAAGAAAAAGCTTACAGCTTCTGATAAAATAGACAGAGTGGTAACAAACCGCTGGCTGGCACTGCCGATTTTCGCTGTTGTTATGTTGATAGTGTATTATGTGTCGGTAACCACTGTAGGTGCTTGGGCCACTGACTGGGCAAATGACGGTGTTTTTGGCGAAGGCTGGAATTTATTTGGCATTTGGGTTCCGGGAATACCGGTTTTGTTGGAAAACCTGCTAAATGCAATAGGTACCGCTGATTGGATAAACAGTCTTATCCTTGAAGGTATAGTTGCCGGAGTCGGAGCTGTTCTTGGATTTGTGCCTCAGATGCTTGTATTGTTTATATTCCTTGCGTTTTTAGAAGGCTGCGGATATATGGCAAGAATTGCATTTATTATGGATAGAATTTTTAGAAAGTTTGGTTTGTCAGGCAAATCGTTTATACCTATGCTGATAGGAAGCGGTTGTGGTGTTCCGGGTATTATGGCCTCACGAACTATCGAGAATGACCGCGACAGGAAGATGACTATAATGACTACCACATTTATACCCTGCGGAGCTAAGCTGCCGATTATAGCATTGATAGCAGGAGCTCTGTTCGGCGGGGCATGGTGGGTTGCACCAAGCGCCTATTTTGTTGGTATAGCGGCTATTGTGGTTTCAGGTATTATTCTTAAAAAGACAAAGATGTTTTCCGGGGATCCGGCTCCGTTTGTTATGGAGCTGCCGCAGTATCATCTGCCGACAGTGACAAATGTTTTAAGAAGTATGTGGGAACGCGGCTGGTCGTTTATAAAGAAAGCCGGAACAATAATATTGCTGTCAACCATAGTTCTATGGTTCCTTCAGGGCTTTGGATTTGAGGATGGAAGCTTTGGAATGGTAGAAGACTTAAATAACTCAGTGCTTGCAAAGATAGGCGGAGTTATCGCCCCAATATTTGCGCCTCTTGGATGGGGTGACTGGAAAGCCGCTGTTGCCGCTGTTACAGGTTTGATTGCGAAAGAGAATGTTGTCGGAACTTTCGGAGTTTTATATGGGTTTGGCGAAGTTGCAGAAGACGGAGCAGAGATTTGGGGCTCCTTAGCTGCAAGCTATACCGCGATAGCAGCTTACTCTTTCTTAGTGTTTAATTTGCTTTGCGCGCCGTGTTTTGCAGCAATAGGAGCTATTAAGCGCGAGATGAACAGCGCTAAATGGACTTGGTTTGCAATCGGATACCAGACGGTATTTGCTTATACTGCAGCCCTTGCAATTTATCAAATCGGAAACTTGTTCACGGGCGGAGAGTTTGGTGTGTGGACGGTGACAGCTCTATTGATTATTTCAGCATTCATATATCTGCTGTTCAGACCCGGAAAAGAATCAAATACCTTAAAGGTTAACAGAAAAGTTATGAGAGTTTAGAGGTGGTTTTATGATTTCAACAATAATAGTTTCAATTATTCTTTTGGCCATTGTGTCTGCAATAGTAATACACTTGGTCAGGAAGAAAAAACGCGGCAAAGGTTCTTGCGGATGTGGATGCGACAGCTGCGGAATGTCAAAATATTGTCATAAGGATTGAATTTAACGTTTAGAGGAGTTGTGTTATTTTTTAAAGGGGAATGAAAAAATAAAGTTCTTCTGTTCAGATTTTGTTTGTTTATGTTATGTGAAATTTAGCCATTTTGCAAAGAATAAAGATAAAAAGAACATGTTTTATTTGTGATTGATCATTACATGAAATGTGTTCTTTTTTATTTGTCTAAGAGCTTTATAGTAAATAGGTTACTTTTTTATAATATGGATATGGCATAAAATAATGTAGATTTTTTAAGAAAAAAAGAACGAAAAATGGAGGATAGACATAATATGGAAATGAGGGGGTAGTAATATGTCAACACTTTGTAATGTATGTTATCGTCGTCAAGCACGCTGTCCAAACTGTCATTGCTGTAAAGCATGCTGTCAGTGCGGCAATTATCCGTGCAACCAGCCTGAAGATGTTTCGTTTACTATTTATGTCCGTAATTGTGTAACCGGCGAACCAATATCCGGGGCGTCTTATGCAATATGCAAGAATGGAAAAGTAATTGAAACTGTAACATCAGGTACAGATGGTTCGCTGAATTTTTCGTCAATTATGCCGGGGTGCTACCAATTGGCGGAAGTATCAGCAGCTGACGGATACCAGTTGGATGACAAGGTTCATCAGATAATAGTTGAACCAAACGGAAAGGTAATAATAGACGGAAAGAGTTCAGAATGCGGTGAGTTATGTAATAATCCGCTTATATCATTATCTTTTTTAAAAGTTAATTCCGTAACAGGTTTGCCAGTACAGGGCGCCGTATTTACGTTGTCTGATGGTCAGAAAGCGGTATCCGGTATTAATGGCACAGTTAGATTTAACAATCTGTCTCCGGGAAAATACACCTTGGTTGAAAGCAGCGTCCCGGGTGGATACGTGCCGAATACACGGATTTATTATGTCGAAGTATCTAATTGTGGTAAAATAACAATCAATGGAATTCCTATGGGTGAATTTAAAATAGAAAATCAGCCGTCTGAAGGACTAACTTTTAAAAAGACTGACCAAAACGGCACATTAGGACTTGTAGGGGCAGAATTTAGACTTTCAAATGGCGCAAGAGCGGTTTCGGATTATAATGGCAATGTAGACTTTGGCACACTTGTTCCGGGAATATATACCATGAGAGAAACAATAGCGCCTGACGGTTATAAGCTGGATAATAAGATGTATGATGTTATTGTGTCTAATAATGGTTCAATAACAGTTAATGGGCTCCCGATTCAGAATTTTAAGGTTTATAATACTCGGGAGGAGCGTAGTCAGCGTCCGGTCATTACGTCTGTAAGTGAATGTTACAGGGGTGTAAACGGCACCGGTGTTCCGGGGGCTGAAATAACAGTGACATTTTCTGACGGAACTCAAGTTTATACGGCAGTTGATGTTTGCGGAAACTGGAGTGTAAATGTTCCGGTTAATGTGACAATTACTAAAGGAGACGCAATATTGGCAAAACAAACCGAACCCGGTTTGCCGCCGAGTGAAAACGCATTTTTTCTGATTCAATAAAATGCAGGCTGAGAAAATAAGTTAAAGTTTTTAAACCACAGCTTTTAGCTGTGGTTTACATATTATAAATATTAATCGGGAAAATAAAATTTTTTATAGTATCTTATTTTTAATGAAATGATTTTTTGCATTCATATAATGGACTAATTTTTGCCTTTTATATATTTTGAATATATTTTATCAAATTAAGTGAATATATTTCGTTATCTAAAAGCGTTTTTCTGAAACGTGTTACCTGTTAAAATATGGCAAATTCTGATAAAATTATTCTATATTTTATCAGGAGTGAATTTAATGAACAATATTGAAATGGAAAAGATAGTTAAATCAACATTTGGCGGGCTTTTATATGAAATAAGGTCAGAATATGAAATAAGTCAGGAGGTTATGGCTGAGATATGCAGAATCTCCTGCAGGCAGTATGCAAATTTAGAAAATGGAAGATGTGTTCCAACAGTATTAAATTTTATTAATATATTAAAAATATTTGATGTCAAAATAGATGATTTTGTAGATAAATTAATAGCTAACGGCTATGTAGTTCCGGATATGGATCCAAACAGAGAAATGGATATTGTAAACATTTAAGGTTGACTAAGGATGCGAAGTAAGTGTATTTAGAAAGTTTTGATTTAAAGTTTTATTTAAAATACATCAATGTTTTTGATATTTATAGAATTATGTATCATAATATACACTCGAAAAATAAGAATGTGTGCCGGCGGGGACAGTCTGCGGTATGATATATAGATATACATATGAAAAAGAAAGCTACCATCATATAGACATTGGCAGTTACACGTCGTATGCAGTAAAGGTTTATAAAGACAGCGATTGTGTTGAATACCTACCGGATTTATTTGATGAGGCAAAAAAAGCTCTTAGATTTACCAGGTTGTGCGAGGCTCTTTATATGGAACCGAAATATATCTATGATTTTTTAGATATTATTATAAAATAAGCAGTGTATATAAAAACAGCAGGTCAGTAATATGCTGTCCTGCTGTTGAGGTATGTAAAATTATTTTTAAAAATTAGATACAGTTAGTAATTTATTATGAATTTTATGATGTAAGAATTTAGTAAATGTATTATTGAAGCCGTAATATTGTTTCTATTTGCTTTTAATAAATAAGTTTTTTATAATATGAAATTTGTTTTATATCTTAAATAAAAACTTATATAGTGACTTGTAATCAAAATCACTATTTTTATCTGCCTTATCTTAATATTACAACAAAATGTTCTGAAAATTATTATCTGCAAATTCACTTGATTTGTTTAATTCCGCTGAAAACAGCCTGTCATCGGGAAGAAAGCCCAATTTCTTGATATTAGAGGGTTCTAATAATTCTTGAGGGGTGTATATTTGTATTTTAAATCCAAAAGATTCAAAATGTTTTAAAACATCATTGCCGTAAAGCCGGCAATGATCGTCTTGACCAAAGGCTTTAATTCTGGAAGCGGAGGAAGTGATTGTTTTATCCTCAAAAGTTTTTCTGTCTTTCGCAATAGGAATAGAAAACAAAAATTTTCCGTCCGGTTTTAATACTCGTTTTATTTCTGAGAGCGCAGCATTTTCGTCAGAAATATGTTCCAAAACATGATTGATAATCACGTAGTCAAATGTATTACTCTCAACGGGAAGATTTGTTATATCCATAATATAGTCTGCGCGCCCTTTAGCTAAATCACCGGTTATGTAAGTACAATTCGGATTTATCTTTTTTATCTTTTGGGCTATTTGCGGTTCAGGGGCTATATGCAGAACTTTACATTCAGTTGATAAAATGTCTGTAAAATTCACGATAACATACCATGTCCACCGATATCTGTCTAAAGACTTACAATGAGGACACTTACAGTTTTTTCTCCATCCGCCGCCGATAATATTTATCTTTTGAAATATATCCTCATTTTGACCGCAAGGTAAAAAATAGAGAGATTTTTTGCCGCAAATTATACAGCGTCTCCTGCCAAATGGCAGAGCGGCCAAAAATTGAGTTAACTTATATTTAATTTTATGAGCGAGGGTAAACATAATGACCACTCCTTTATTTACATTTCAATATAATTATAACATGTTTTTGATAAAAATTAAATATAAGATTTTATAATACTCTATAATTCTACTAAAATATTAATATATTAAACCATTATGTTAAAAACCAAACCATTTAATTATTACACAAAAGAATGGGTATGTAGTGAACATCGGAAGGGCGCATTTATGCGCCTCGTTAGGTGAGCTATCATCTGAACACGCAGTGTTCAATATATAAAGAAACTATTTATTATAATTAACTTTGTATATGACCCCATATAAAAAAATTTATTATTACATAATAAGGTGTATGAACCATTTCTTTTTCTGGCAAGAAAAAGAAACGCTTCACCAAAGAAAAAGTGCTTGCTCGCTTAGGTCGCCTGCGGCTCCAAGGGGCGCTCGCACCCCGCTCATTTCACCATGAAGCATGGCTTCATGATGAAAAAAGCCCTACTACTTTCCCGTTGACTTTGTGAACTGCCGTGAATAAAGATATTCCGATATATTATTTATTTTCTCTAATAAAAACTGTTGTTTTGGCAAACAGCGGTAGGGCGCATTTATGCGCCTCGTTAGGTGCGCAGTCGCGGAATTGTTAATATTATAATTTTGCATGTTCAAACAATTCGCTTAACGGCACTTCAAGTGCTTTCGACAACGAAAATAACATATCTGACGAAATTCCTGTATATCCGTTTTCTATTCTGCTTATTGTCTCATAATTTATATTCATTCTATCTGCAAGCTGTTGTTGGGTTAATCTTCTTAATTTTCTGAAATAAGATATTGATAATCCTAGATACTTATATTCAGTTGAAAATTCAATACACTTATTATTTTTCTTTGTATATGACCCCATATAATATTTATTATTTTACTTATAATAGGTGTTTGAACCATTTCTTTTTCTCGTAAGAAAAAGAAACGCTTCACCAAAGAAAAAGTACTGCTCGCTTAGGTCGCCTAACGGCTCCAAGGGGCGCTCGCACCCCGCTCATTTCACCATGAAGCATGGCTTCATGATGAAAAAAGCCTTGTAACTTACCCGTTGACTTTGTGAACTGCCGTGAATAAAGATATTCCGATATATTATTTATTTTCTCTAATAAAACTGTTGTTTTGGCAAACATCGGCAGGGCGCATTTATGCGCCTCGTTAGGTGCGCAGTCGCGGATTTGTTAATATCTTTTATTATTATCTTTATAACTTTCTATAAGATTAATTATCAGTTCTGTATCCTTTTCATTAAGTTTATTTATTCCTTCTATTATTTTATGTATTTTTTCAGGGTACCTTATATTTTCATTAAAAAATTCGTATGGCGTTATTCCCAAATATCTACATATTTCAAAAAATTCGCTCATGGATGGCATTGCTTTTCCTGATGTTATATGATTTATATATCCTTGTGAACGTCCCATATCTAAACTCATACATCTTTCTGATACATTTTTTCTCATTCTCAATTCTGTTATTCTTTCTCTTATATAATCCTCAAACATTTCGTTTTCTCCCTATTTACTTTTAAATTAATTATATTATATTTGATTTTTTTATTTGTTGCCATGGAATGGCATGTAGAATATAAGTCATGTCATGTGGAATTAAATATAAGTAATGGAGTGTCGCAAATGATTATTGATGTAACAGGAATAGTTTTAACCCCCGGAAACTTAGGGAAAGATTGTTTAGGGAATGGAAAATATTTTTATAAAGGCGGAAATCCTGTGCCGTGCTGTTGTAACGAATGCGATTTTTTACTCTGTTGTATTGATAAAAATTATAAAGATAAATGCTTAAAATGTAATTATACTCAATGCCCTCGTTATTTTGCGTTTCAAAATAACGATTTTGCAACAAATCAAGACTTGGATAAACTGATAAGATTGTTCTTTAATTTAGAACCTGTCTTACAAAATAATATGATATATTTAATTAATGATATTTTAGGAATACAAAAACAATTTAAAGATGAAAATAAAAATAATTAGTTTAGTATAATATAATGACTTATATATTGAACACTGCGTGTTCAGATGATAGCTCACCTAACAAGGCGGTTATGCCGCGTTTGAGTATTCATATTATTGACATTGAAGGTTTATGGATAAAGAGTTATTAAAGCTCACACCCACCTTCACAGGTGGGGTCACACCTACCGATGTTCACTGAAAAACCAGTTTTTTGTGAATTAATTTAAAAGGAAAATCTTGCTTTTCTGATAAATAAATCAATTAGAACTCGGAACATCTTTATTCACGGCAGTTCACAAAGTCAACGGGAAGTTACGGGGCTTTTTTCATCATGAAGCCATGCTTCATGGTGAAATGAGCGGAGTGTGAGCGCCCCTTGGAGCCGCAGGCGACCTAAGCGAGCAAGCACTTTTTCTTTGGTGAAGCGTTTCTTTTTCTTGCGAGAAAAAGAAATGGTTCAAACACCCTATTATGTAATAATAAAATTTTTTATATGGGGTCACATACAAAGTTAATTTTTATGAATATTTACTTGATATATTGAACACTGCGTGTTCAGATGATAGCTCACCTAACGAGGCGCATAAATGCGCCCTACCGATGTTCACTACAAACCCAGTCTTTTGTGTAATAATTAAATGGTACAAACACCTATTATAAGTAAAATAATATATATTATATGGAGTCACATACAAAGTTAATTTTTATAAATATTTTCTTGATATATTGAACACTGCGTGTTCAGATTATAGCCCACCTAACGCGATGCATAAATGCGCCCTTCCGATGTTCACTACAACACCAGTCTTTTGAGTAATAATTAAATGGTTCAAACACCTATTATAAGTAAAATAATATATATTATATGGGGTTATATGCAAAGAGCTTCGGATATTGGACATGATGTATTAAATATCTTTAGTAACAACTTATAAATATAGGAAATTTGAAAATAAATATCTCAGTTTTTGCGATAATATACAAATAATTTATATTGTCGCTTGAAAAATATATAAATATATACTATAATATAGCCATAATAGACAAATGTCTATTATGGCGTTTTTATAAATAAAATTATCTTTTTTTAACATGTTTTATACACACTAAAGCGGAAACACAGTATCTTCCGCTTTTCTTAATTTAAAATAATTTTATATAATAATTAAAAGCGAGAGGAGGAAATACAGCATACAGCTGTATAAATAATATATATGGAAAATCAATTATTTAACCTAAAAGATTTTTATGACGGCAACTCCTTTGATGATTATACATATTTGGGCGCACACAAAGCAGATTCAGGGTATACATTCAGAGTGTATGCTCCTCGTGCCGTGCGTGTGACATTAATAGGAGAATTCAACGGCTGGCTCGAATACGACCTTATAAGGCCTAAAAACAGTAATTTTTTTGAAGGAACTTTTGTCGATGTAAAACCCAATATGATGTATAAATACCGGGTCTATTCCACTCCTGACGAATTTGTTGAACATTCTGACCCATACGGATTCGGCATGGAGCTAAGACCGGGTTCAGCATCTATTATACGTGAACTGGATGAGTTTAAGTTTACTGATGATGAATGGATGGCTAAGCGTGACGTGGGCTATAACAACCCGGTTAATATATATGAACTTCATCTTGCTTCATGGCGGCAAAAAGAGGACGGTTCATGGTACACTTATACTGAAACCGGAGAAATGCTGGTTCCATATTTAAAAGAAAACGGATATACACATGTGGAACTTATGCCAATAACCGAACACCCGGCAGATGAATCCTGGGGTTATCAAAACACCTGTTTTTACAGCCCCACATCAAGATACGGAACCCCTGCGGAACTGATGCAGATGATAAATCACCTTCATAATAACGATATCGGAGTTATTTTAGATTTTGTTCCTATCCATTTTGCGGTTGACGGATATGGTCTCGGCAAATTTGACGGACAAGCCTTGTATGAATATCCCAGCGACCATGTGGGGTGCAGCGAATGGGGAAGTTATAATTTCAACTTTGGCAGGGGCGAGGTTCGGAGTTTTCTCCAGTCCGCCGCCAATTATTGGCTGAAGGAATACCATTTTGACGGTCTCAGAATGGACGCGGTATCAAGAGCAATATTTTGGCTCGGCGATGTGAAACGCGGCGTGAACGAGTGCGCCATAAAATTTATACAAACAATGAACCAGGGACTCAAAAAACGTCATAAAGGAATAATGCTGATTGCCGAGGACAGTACAAATTATCTTAAAGTTACCGCTCCCGTTGAATATGACGGTCTTGGCTTTGACTACAAATGGGACATGGGCTGGATGAATGACACCCTGGAATTTTTTAAACTTCCGCCTTTATACCGAACAAAAAGCATAAACAAGCTCACATTCTCTATGGCATATTTCTACAATGAGCTTTATTTGCTTCCTCTGTCCCATGATGAGGTTGTTCACGGAAAAGCTACAATTATTCAAAAAATGTGGGGAAGTTATGAACAAAAATTTCCTCAGGCAAGACTTTTATATATGTATATGTACACCCACCCGGGAAAGAAATTGAATTTTATGGGAAACGAAATCGGTCAGTTCAGAGAATGGGATGAAAAGCGCGAACAGGACTGGTTTTTAAAGAAATATCCTCTTCATGATTCATTTATGCGATACATACGCGACATCAGCCGTGTATATGTAAACACTTCTGCGCTCTATAACAGCGAGTATAACAGCAAGTCTTTCACATGGCACAAAATGGGAACCAAAGACAGAGCGCTGGCAATATACGAACGAGGCTGCGGCGAAGACGGCAGATACATTGTTTTTCTCAACTTTTCCGATGTGCCCGTTGAAGAATTTGAGTTTGAGATAGAAAATGAAATCAGCCTAGAACTTATAATAAACACTGAGGCTGATATTTACAGCGGCAGTATAAAAACCGGAACCACTGAAATAAAGGCAGAAATAACCGAAGACAGAAACACAAATATTTCAGTAAATATGCCGCCGTTCTCAGGACAAATATTAAAAATCAAAGAATTAACCGGGCAAAAATAGTTTGCTTATTTTCCATATTTCGGGAACCTAATATATTTATAAGAGTCTAAAATATATAACCAAATTTTAAGGAGTGATAATATGAAAAAACTTATCTCTACTGTATTATCCGTAATATTTTTGTTATCAATATTACATATTTCCGCTTTCGCCTTAACCTTCAGTGATGCTGATTACGGTGACACAAATCTCAATGCAGCTCTTGAAAGACTAACAGATTCCGGGATTATCATGGGCGACGACACAGGCACGTTCAGACCTTTCGATGAATTAATCAACAGCGAAATGGCAGTTATTTTGGCACGCGCCGACGGATACAAGCCGTACACGGCTGCAGAGCAAAACGGCTCATATGCGGACACTGCTGTTAACCACCTGTATGAATTGGGTATATTGGCCTCAAACACAAATACCTTTAACCAATCCGAAAAAGTAAAGTTTATTGATTATATCACAGCGACTGTTAAACTTATAGACTATAAAAACGGACTGGATATCAGCACGGCTAAAACCCCTGAAGAGTATTTGACAAATGCTTATGAACTTGGTCTTTTATCATTGATTCCTGATTATGAGCCTGAACAATTCATAACAAGAAGAGACGCGTCGGTTGTAATAGATTTGGCGATGGGATTAAAGCTGACAAACAATGAAACGATGTACCTCTTGCTTATAGACGGGAATATTAATAACCACCCGGTGGTTTCATCCGCTCCGGTTCCAACAGCAAATCCGGAAAGTCAAAACGCTTTTGCCTACAATATGAACAGCAAAATGGACAAGAGCAAGAACTATATGTTTTCGCCGCTTTCGGTAAAAACCGCTTTGGCTATGGCTGCCAACGGCGCTGACGGCGAAACAAAGGCTGAAATACTCGACACTCTAAAAATCAAAGACTTAAACGAATTTAATGCCGCAACAAAAGCATTGATTGAAAAATACAGCGGCGGTTTTGATTATGCACGCTACAATGAGCTCTCTGACAAATTAAACAACGGTGACTATAGCGACGCTGAATTTGAAGAATACAAAAAACTTTCTAACGAATTAAGAAACGGCAAGAGCGTTGAATTTAATATTGCAAATTCTATATGGCTGAATAAAGATTATTACGCAGGAAGCGACGCGGCGTTTAGTCCTGACTTTGAAGCCATTGTAAAAGACAGCTATTACGGCACTTCTGAAACAGTAAACAACGATGATGCTGTTGAAAGAATTAACGGCTGGACGTCAGAAAAGACAAATGGAAAAATACCCACTATAATAGAAGACAGCGGCTTTTTGGCAGAACTGATAAATGCCGTATACTTTAAAGCTCCATGGCAGTATGAATTTATGACTGAGAATACAGCCAAATCTGTTTTTAACAATGCAGACGGCACGCGGACCGAGACTGATTTTATGAATGATAGAGGTTATTATGACACATATGCCGACGAAAATGTTCAAATAGTGGAGCTTCCATACAAAGGAAACAAAACGTCGATGTATATCAGTATGGATAACGGCGGAAATATCGATTATGATAATTATCTATCAAAACTGAGTTCTAATTATATAAATCTGTCTATACCGAAATTTAAGATAGAATATGATGAGAAAATCGGCAGTACAAACGGTGACTGCTTGTTAAAACAACTGGGAATCAATACGGCGTTTAACCAAAATACGGCTGACTTTAAAAATATGTTTATAAATCTGCCTTTGGGCGCAAATGTGTTTGTTAATGAAGTAATTCATAAGACGTTTATAAATGTTGATGAAAGGGGAACCGAAGCTGCAGCTGTGACCTCAATAGGAATGGCTGGTTCTGCTCTACCGCCTGAACCGGTTGACTTCACAATAGATAAACCGTTTACGTTTATAATAATGGACAATCAGAGCGGCGACATACTATTTATGGGAAGATACCAGGCAGTGCCGGCTGAATAAAATAAATAAGCATATATAAAAGGGGAGTTTTTATATGAATGAATTTCCGATATGTCAAAGCTGCGGTATGCCGCTTGAAACACCGGAACAAATGGGAACTGAATCTGACGGAAGCATAACGCGGAAATACTGCGCTTATTGTTATCAAAACGGAGCGTTCACAAATGATATAACTCTTGATGAAATGATTGAAAGCAACCTTAAATATCTCAAAGAATGGAACAAAGAAACAGGGGAAGATTTCACTGCTGACACAGCAAGAAAAGAGTTACAAGCCTATCTTTCTACACTTGAACGCTGGAAAAATTAATTTTTATAATATAGAAAAAGCCCAAAAATGAAGCGCATTCAAATTATTAGATTTTTGTCTAACTTTTTGAATTCTGCTCATAATTGGGCTTTTCTTATTTTTCATTATACAAAAAATAAAATAAGTATTTGTCCTTGACCGCACTTTTGACTGCACTCTCATGTTTTACATAAGCAAAACAATGTTTTATATAAAAAACATATAGGTTATAAAACACCGGAATTGTGTATTGTATAACACTCCGTGAGTTATTTATAAAACAACTTTAATTCGTTTCTTCCCAATTAATTAAGAAGAGTACCGACTGATAGAATTTATAATATATTAATTTCATACTTCTCTCTGATATTATATCAACATATTAAAATTGGTATTTATACTCAAGAGTTTTTGTTATACCGTAAATTTTACAGCAAGGCAAAATTGGCGCTTTCAATTAATGACTTCATTTGGCATAAGCAAAACGGGTGTCCTTCAGGGTCAAGCATAACTCTCCAGCCATCAGAGAATTGTTTGCTTGCGGGGATGGCTCCGCAATCAATCGCATATTGAACAGACTTTTCCAAATCATTAACAGCGAAATCCAAATGCGCCATAGTCTGCTGTGCGTCAGGCTCCGCCGGCCATACAGGCGGTTGATAATCGGTATTTTTTTGAAAAGTTATCCCGGGATACGCGCCTTGTTCCGTTCCAGGAGCGCCCACGCAAGCATAGTTATCGTCATTGAATACTATTTCCCACTTAAGCAAATCCGCATAAAACTTTGCTAATTCGTAAGGTTCCTTACAGTCTACTGTAAATGCGTACATTTTAATTTTTAATTTATCGCTCATAATATGTTCCTCCAAATTAAGAATATTTTTTATATACTTCTATTGTGTTAAAGCAATTATAATAGAAAAGGTTCAAACCTTAATAAAAAGATTTACACCTTGTGTATTTATAATGGTCTTAAGGTCGAACTTGAACCGACAAAGCACACAAAACTTATTTTATTAAATTTTTCCCTAAACAAAATAATCAACAAATTAAATATACCATAAATATTATTTTGCTACAATACAAAAAATATATTTTATGATATTTTTTCCTTCTTTCATTTTTATTGATTTTTTTCCTCTATAACATTTGCATTAATATCTAAAGGATTTCAATTTAAAAAATCTTTTATTAAGGCTTGTTGATAAATGTTAATATTATGTCTTACCATTTCAAGTGAGCTGTGCATAATTTGCAGTTCAGCAAGAGAGCTGCCACTTAATACAAAATATTTAGTGGATGTATGCCTATAAATATGTATACAGTTTTTTTAACTCCTATAATATTAAGATTTTAAGGAAAAAAGACTAAAAAAACAGACACCTTGATTAAGTAGAAAAACCTAAAATAATCAAGGTGTCTGACAAGTTATAAAAAACATTTTAACGAATAAACAAAAATGAGACAAACTCCATAATAACAAAGGGCTTGTCTCATTCTCTTAACATTTGGTGAGCCATTTTGCGCGGCAGTCGATTTTTCTATCAATTTTATAATATCTTCGTAGCGGTCTTTTGTATTGTCATCTTTCGAAAAGTTGTATAATATGTAAATTTTATCGTCAAATACAATCACTTTATAGATTAACACATCAACAAGTTTTTGCCTGAACTTCTCATCTTTAAAATCTCCGTTGGAGTATTGCGACAAAATAAATTTTATAGTATCATAATCCAAAAATGGATTGTCATTTTTTTCTTTTATTATTTCGCTTTTTAGTATATCCTTTGTTTTCTCAAGTTCAAGTAATCTATCTTTTACCGAAATTGTAAAGATTCCTGATTCTATTGCTTTTAATATATTTTCAATCTGTTTTTCTGTCTCACTTAATTTTTGCTCAAGCGAATTTATTATTTGGGGTGTGTCGTCATACATTTGGGCTTCTACGGCTTTTTTTGCTATTCTATCAATTATTTTATCATTACATACAATTGACCTTACTGCATTTATTACTGTGTCTTCAAGGTAATATTTATCAATAGTATGTTTTGGACAATCGTTTTTATTGCGTTTCTGCTTGCCACATTTATAATATCTATATACACGACCGCTTTTGTTTTTCCCGGATTCTCCGTTCATTTTGTCTCCGCATAAACCACAAATTACTTTTCCGCTTAATAGATATTTTTCTTTTGGTTTGCTTGCGGCTGCGTTTCGCTTATTTTTTATCATCATTTTTCCCACCTTTTCAAATAATTCATTATCTATTATTTGCGGTATTCCGCCAGGTATTTCTATATCTTTATACTTATAGATACCTATATATTTTCTGTTTGTAAGCATGGTGCGTAGACTGTTTTTATTAAATTGACCGCCTCTACGAGTTTTAAAACCGTGTTCGTTTAGATAATCGCAAATATCTTTTGCGCTGAACCCATCTGCATACATAGTAAATATTTTTTTTACTACTGGTGATTCAATTTCATTTACTATATATTTTTTGTCTTCTATTTTATACCCTAAAGGAACCGGGGCACCTGTTGAATGACATTTTAACGCTGTTTCTCGCATTCCTCTGTTTACTTTTTCTGAAAGGTCGGCGGAATAATATTCTGCTATACCTTCAAGCAGACTTTCAACTAATATTCCTTCAGGGTTATCAGATATGTTTTCCATCGCTGAAATTATCTTAACCCCGTTTTTTTTCAATTTTACTTTATAGGCAGCAGAATCATATCTGTTTCGTGAAAATCTATCCAACTTCCATACAATGATTATGTTAAACGCCCCATTTGCACTATCTTTTATCATTCTTTGGAATTCCGGTCTATTATCCGTCTTAGCGGATAAAGCGCGGTCAATATATTCTCCAATAATAGTTATATCATGTTTTTCTGCATATGAGTAACAATCCCTTAACTGTCCCTCAATGGATTGTTCTGTCTGCTTATTGCTTGAATATCGGGCATATATTACGGCTCTATTTGTTGACATCGTATTACGCTCCTATTATGTTATATTTTCAAAAATGCTTGTTGTTCACTCATTTTCACGCCCATTTTTATTACACATACAATAAATGAATTATAAGTCTAACGAGTTATTATGTCAATAATATACAAATGTTTAGATAAAAAAACAGTAAAAAAGTCACATAATATGAGTATATGTGACTTTTTACTAGTTTATTTTTTGCTTAAATCAAAACATAAGGGGCACGGTCTATGTTTATGCTTCTTTTCTTCGTAAAGATTTGAAATATCAACATCTATCTCGTCAATTATACTCTCACATATGTGACCGTGATATATTTTATCTTTATGCTTTACGTAGACAACTTCGCATTTTTCTCGCATATTTATGTATTTTTGGTCTGTCTCGTTTTGAAGTTTTTTATATGCGTGATTTTTTATAATCCCGGCAAAAGTTTTTAGGATAACACTATATTTAAGTTGTTTTTTACATTGTCGTATAAATGGCTTAAATAATTTTAACGTTTTGATTCCCGGCTCAGGATATACGTCTTTGTAAAAATCATAATATTGGTGTATTTTATGTGGCGGAACATTGCATAGTTCGCTTATTTCCTCTACGTCAAATACTCCAATGCGTGTTAAAACTACAGGCGGTGTCATGATAAGAAGGGTTAATATCTCAGCTATTCCCTCAAATTTTTTGTTATCGTCCAAAAGAAATAATGCAATAGATTTAATTATTAAGTAATCTTTATGTATTATTTTATCGTTGTAAAATAATACTGTATTTCCCCCGCTGTTTATTAATGTTGTATTTTTATTAAAATCTATTGCATTTTTTATATTGTCGTCTTTTATTTCAGAGTATGTTTTAGATTCAATTTTATATGCTTCTAAAATTGAATCTGCTGTTACCGGTAGTTTTGCTACATTAGCTTTACTCAATATTGAGTAGGCTAACTTATTAAGTGATTTAATATCATTTGTTTCCACGTTATTTCCTCCCTATTTTTTATAATATTATAACATGGAAAATATGTAATTTAAAGAGGAAATAAATACCAAAACTATTCTTCGTTCACATTGCTTAAAGCATTTATAATAACTTTTATATCTTTAAGCTGTTGAATATTAAGATTTGCGGTTTGCAGAAGTTTAATAATTTCACCTTTAATTCTAATAGCTTCATATTCATCATTAAGGTTAGGTATTTTTTTGTCAAATATCTTTCTAAACTTATTAGCATCTTCCGGCGAAATTTCAATTTTTTCATTATTACCGCCAAAGCTAAAAATTAATCCGCTCTCAGTTTCTTCAATTTCCGGCAGTTTAAAATTATTACCGGATACATTATCACTAATACCTAACAAATAATCAACGGTAGTTTCAAAAAATTTTGCTAACTTTGCTAATACTTCCGTGCTAGGGTCTCTTATTCCCTTTTCATAATTAACATACGTAGTATAAGGTACATTAATACGGTTAGCAACTTCCCTCATACTTAATCCATGTTCTGTGCGTAATTGTTTTAACCTATTCATTTTTTACACCCTCCATATATATGGTATTAATATTATATACTCGATTTACGTAAATGTCAACTCATTTTTATAATAAAGTTAGTGTGAAAAGTATGTTTGTGTAAAACTGCCAAAAATAATATAAGTTATTTGAGTAATTATTATATTGACATATACTCAAAACGGGTATATAATTTTAATAAGCAAACACAAATGCGTACAATAAATTATATGTTGAGTAATTTTAAAAATAAAGGAGTGGTTACAAATTTTTATATCAAAAAAGCATAAAAATATTATTCTTTATGCTCTAATGGAATTGAGGTATTTATTACTTATCATCAGTAATATTTTCACGGTGTTTTTGAAAGGTCTTAATCATATCTAAAATGAAGTCTTGTTCTTCACTAGACAGTTCTTTAGCAGAATTATATATTTCAGAGAGTATGTGAGAACTTTTTTCGGTTTCGTTAAGAGTCTCCATTGCACCATTTCCATTTATAAGCCATTGTTCATTTATATGCAGTGTTTCACAAATTGCACGTATCACTAATGGTTGTGGTTCAACCTTTCCATATTCAATATTAGTAATTACACCGCGAGAAGCTCCAATAGCGGCAGCTAAAGATTCTTGAGTAAAACCTCTCATTTTACGGACATATTTCAATCGTTCGCTTATAGTCATTATATCACCTTCCTACGTGGATTGATATATACATAATAATACTTAAAAAATAATATTGTTTATTGCTAACTATTGCTCATTTTTATCAAATGACCTTTTGTACGCATCCAAAGATTTAATAAATGCCTTTACAGCTATTAAATCTGATTCATCCATTTGCTCTATATCAGAAATAATTTTTCTCTGTATTGGCGTAAAATCCTTGGTATTGTTTTTTTTGCTAAACTTTGGTTCGGAACCGTTCAATATCCAATCAATTGAATAACCGTATAACTCTTCAATAAGAGTAGCGGTTGAGTTTGACACCCCACTTTCGCCACGTAGTAATTTTGAAATATAACTTTCTGTGACGTTTATGCTTTTGGCAAACTCTTTCTGTTTTAAACTGTTTTCTGAAATTATAATTTTAATTCTATCTGATAAATTCATCGTATCACCTCGTTGCATTTATCATATCAAAAAAAATGTAGTAAGTCAAGAAAAAGTTCTTGACAATGTAGTAAATCAATGTTAATATGTAGTTAGTCAAGTCGAGAATGGAGGTGTTCAATATGTATAACAAAGATAATTATAAAAAAGAAATAATTGATTTTATAAAAAAATCATCGGAAGAGGATAATTTTATAATTGCAACATTTATTGCTGGAATGCAAGCAAAAAAAATAAATTATTCTAAAAAAAATATTAATTTAAAACATGAAAATCGTCCCGCTTAGGGCATTATAGAAAGGCTTGTTGATTCAATACATATTTATTAAATAGAATTAGAAAGAAGTGATAAAAAATGAGAGCAACAGAAAAATCGGTTGAAGTAGTAGAAAATACAATTGATATAGATAAGATACCGGACGATTTTATAAATTTTCTCGCTAAATTTTGTTGTGAAAAATATAAAAAATTATCGTCAGACCCTGAATTTATTGAAAAAAATAATAAACGGCAAGTAAATCGCGCCGTATGAAAAGAGGTGGGGTTATGAAAAAATATCTAATTAAATATAGCTATATGCCTGATGATGGGGTGCCTATGATTAAGATTGATTATGCAATGTTGACGCCAAATCAACAGAAAAGGCGAAACAAATATTTATAGCGAGTTTCCCTAATTTTAAAATATTAAATATTTATAAGGAGGTGAAGTCAAATGTATAAATGGATAATAAGAGTATCAGCGGCGGCAGTAGGTACGGTGTTATTAGTAATGCTTAAAGCGTTAGATTTTAACCCTATACTTTACATATTCCCGATTATACTGATACTTTTTTCTTTTTTGAATGTTGTAGATGATTATGAAAAAACAACACCTATTGAAGAGGACGTGCGCAAGGTCGTAATCAAGCCGGATAATCGGCAGTGGGACTTTGCTGACGAAGAGTGTAGCAGAACATCTCAAACGGTAGAAGAAAAAAATCAAAGAAAGAAAAATAAAAAGTCCGGCTGTGCGGAACCACAAACCGGACTAAAAAATATATATAACAAGAAATCTATATCAATATAACATATAATAAAAGATTTGTCAAGTTGTGAAAAGGAGAAAATATGAACAGGATACAGAATTTATTAACTAAAGAAATAATAGAGCCTGAGGATAGGCTTACATATGCGCTGAACCGCTGCGGTATTGGGATAATCAACGAAAATTCTCCTGACTTTGACTGGTTTGTTAAAGAGATTATTCCTGAGTTTTTAGAGCTGTTTTACAGTGGCAATTATGTTGAGACCGATGAGCCGGAGGAAGAACTGCCCTATGGATATTATGACAAGCTGGACGAAGAATATGAAAATAAGCGATTAGGAGGAATATAATATGTCACAAGAAAAATTGAATACTGTAGATATAAAAGGCAAGCCGTATGTGCTTGTTAATGAGCGAGTAAAGGCGTTCAGGAAAAATTATCCTAATTATGGATTGATAACAACTATCGTGGAATTATCGGAAAAGCGTGTTGTTATGTGTGCAACAATTAACAACCCTGACGGTTTTCCGATTGCTACGGGTTATGCTTACGAGGACGCAGGAAGTTCTTTTATTAACAAAACTTCATACATAGAAAATTGCGAAACGTCCGCCTGGGGCAGAGCATTAGCCAATCTCGGGATAGGTATTGATGTTAGTATGTGCAGTGCTGAAGAATTGGGAAATGCACTTTTAAACCAAAGTAAACCAGCAAAACGTACGAATGAATCTATCGCAAAACAGATTGATGATATGATTGATGAACCGCCGAAGACAATAAATATAGCAGCGGTCAACACCTTAAAAGCAAAGTTAGAGGAATATAACACCGTGTGCGGCAGAAATGCGACAGAGCAGGAAATTTCTAAATTTTATAAATGTTCGAATTTTAATGAATTTGATTATACTAATTTTAAAAAATGTATAACAATGCTTGATGGGTCAATTAAAAAAGTTGGAGCGGATAAGAAATGAGATTGACCGGAACAATTAGGGACGTAAGTATGGGATTTTTAGACGGCGAGTGCAAATTAACACTTGCCGTCAATGAAAAAAACGATTTAAAGCTCGCTTATGATGAGCTGTCACAATGTAAGTTATTAGACATTGAGCTTAAAAAACACCGTAAAAAAAGGTCGCTGAATGCTAACGCTTATCTATGGGTATTATGCGGCAAATTAGCCGATAAAATAGGCGTGGACAAAGAATCTGTATACCGTCAGCATATTTTAAATGCTAACGTTTATCGTGTTGCGGAAATTAACGAAAGTGCCGCCGATACGTTAATCAAAGGGTGGCAGATGAACGGTGTTGGCTGGATAGCCGAAAGGGTGGACGAATCTAATAAAGATGGTTTTGTAATCGTAAATCTTTACTACGGTAGTAGTACATACAATACAAAACAGATGTCAAGATTATTAGACAGCGTAATTGAGGATTGCAGAGAACAGGGTATTCAGACAATAACCCCGGACGAAATTTCAAAACTAAAATCATTATGGGAAGCCGAAAAAATAAATGGATAGCATTATACAACAAGATAAATCGCATTGTTATATATGCGAAATGAGCGAATGCGGAGACCATTTAGACAAGCACCATATATTTGGCGGTGCACTGCGTGATACGTCGGAAAAATATGGTTTGACGGTTTATTTGCACCACAATAAATGTCATATATTCGGGGAATACAGTGCACACCAAAACTATTATATCAGAGTTAAATTGCAAGAAATAGCCCAAATAAGGGCTATGGAAGTATATGGTTGGAGCGAGAACGATTTTAGAAAAATTTTCGGTTGTAGTTATATATAAAAAAATCTCAAAAGGAGAATAAAAATGATTAATAAAGTAATATTAATGGGTCGGTTAACCAGGGACCCGGAACTCAGATACACGAGCACAAATAAGCCAGTATGCAGTTTTGACGTGGCTGTCGCCAGCGGTTATGGCGACAGCCAAAAGACGGATTTTATAAATTGCATAGCGTGGAACAAGGCGGCTGAGTTCCTCGGTAAATATTTCAATAAAGGTATGATGGTGATTGTTGGTGGTCGAATTTCAACTCGCACATGGGAAGGGAAAGACGGCAAAAAGAATTATGTTACTGAGGTTATAGCGAATGAACTAGACTTTGGTGAAACAAAAAAGGCGAGAGATGAATATAACGGTTACAGTCGCCCTAAACAACAAAATTCAACACCTCAAAAGGCGGCTGATGATTTTGAGGTGCTTGACGACTTACCTAATGACTTGCCATTTTAAGGGAGTGTAGAAAATGGAAGAACAAAAAGCGTATTATGCTATCATTCCGGCAGATGTGAGGTATGATGATAAGTTGCCAGCCAACGCGAAGCTATTGTATGGAGAAATAACGGCTCTGACAAACGAAAAAGGCTATTGTTGGGCTGGAAACAGATATTTTGCTGATTTATATAACGTAACAACCGTTACGGTCTCTAGGTGGATAAAAATGCTTTGTGATAAGGGGTATTTAACAAGCAATATTTTTTATAAAAGCGGGACAAAAGAAATTGAATGCAGACAATTGTCAATCACTGGAAACAAGACAATTGTTCAGCAAAAATGCTATGACCCTATTATTAAAAATGATAATACCCCACCAATAGAAATGTTAAGGGGTGTTAACAAAAATGTTAAGACCCCTATACAAAAAAGTGCGCCACCTATTAACAAAAATGTTAAAGAGAATAATACATATAATAATACATTTAATATTACATCTAATAAAAAGAAAGAAAGAAGAAAGAAAACCGGGTATGATGAGATAATAGATTCTCTTGTTGAAAATGAAGAATTAAAAGATACATTGCGAGAATTTATAAAAATGCGAAAGATGATTAAGGCACCTATGACGGACAAAGCATTAAAATTACTCATCACTAAAGTTTCTAAAATGGGGGACGTAGAAACACAGATTGAAATACTTAATCAATCAATTGAAAATAGCTGGAAGTCAGTCTATCCGCTTAAAAATAATACGACTAATACTGTCAGCGTAGCTAAAAGCAAGTTTAATAATTATACGGATACTAACAAGACTAATTATGAGGAAATAGAAAAGAAATTATATGATAACATGTTAGGGGAATATTGATGATAAAATTTACGATAAGCGGCAGGCTGCCGAGCCTTAATGATTATATCAACGTATGCAGGCACAACAAATATAAGGCGGCGACATTTAAGAAGCGGATTGACACTCAGATAATTTCTGAGATACGGAAACAGCGGATAGGCAAAGCAAAAACGCCGGTATACATAGAATTTTTATGGGTTGAGAAAGACAGACGACGGGACCTTGACAATATATACTCCGGTAAAAAGTATATACTGGACGCACTGCAGACCGCCGGAGTTATACCAAACGACAGTCAGAAATATGTAATGGGTTTGGTGGATACGGTTGCTTTTGATAAAGCAAACCCCAGGGTAGAAGTTACGATTTACGAAGAATAATAACAACATTGATGTTAAAAACGACAAAATGACGGTGCAAGAATTTATAAAGTTAACCCAAAATAGTTTTGGGGGAGACGTAATAAAACAGCTTGCAAAGGAGATGAAAGTTAAAATTGAAAACTAAATGCACTAAGCCGCCGAAAGTGCCGAGCCCTACGTTGTGCGGCAAAGCTCCTGATGGAATAGATTGTTTTGTTTGTAAGTGGTATGCAAAAAATGTGATTGAAAAGGAGGATACAAAAGATGATAAGTGATAAAATAGCTGATTTTTTATCATACATGGAAGAGCAATGTCAAATGTATGATATTGCCAGAGATATGTTAAAAGAATGCGATGAAGCTACGCAAGATATATTACATAAAATGGAAATAGACCCGGTTAAATATAAAGAGCGTGCGAGACTAGCAACTAAATTACAATCTATACGCCGCCAAAGAAGAACTGCAAAGGATATGACAGAAACAACAAAAATAATATCAATATGGGTAAAAGATAATAAATCAATTATAGGGTCCTTACAACGGTTATTAGGAGATGTAAGGAAAGCAGAGAAAAAACAGCAAAATAGAACCTATATACCCAGGACGAATGTTATAGAGGAGATAAGGAGAATATGAAAATGAAAGATTATAAACAAAAAGAATGTTGGGGTTGCGAAAATTTCACGTCGCTAGGTGAAGGCGACCATCTTTGTTGTGAGAATATAAGGAAGGAGAGGCACAATGGAAGCAATACTTGAAATATTAACAACAGAAGATATGACAGAGTTAAGACAAGGGATTAAGAATTTAATTTTAAACGCTGTAGAAAGCGATTTTAATGCGTTAAATGAACATATAGTACCACCTAATTTTGTTATTGAGGTAATAGATGATGTCATTGATGATATACGGCCTAAACTTGAGAAAAAAACTAAAAAGGTAATAAACCAAAAAATAAATGATTATCTAAATGCAATACAGACAAAGGAGAATGAAAATGAATGTTAAATTAGTAGCTAATGGGAAAACTGTTGATTATGAAATTTCTGATACTGAATACAATAGATTATTTACACGCACAGGACTTGAAAAACCTGTTGCTTGTGAAGAGTTTTATGCAGTAAATTTTAGTAACGGTGATATAGACAATTTTATATGGAATGGTTATAAATGTGACGAAACTTTTTTTGACTGTGGACTTATGTCTACGGATAAAAAATTGGCTCAAGATAGATTTAGAGCTAGAAAAATAAAAACGAAATTAGAACGATTTGCGGCAGAACATAATAAAGGTGCTTTGAATTGGAATCTATGCGCTAAAACAAAATGGTATTTATATTATGACTTCACTTATAATGAAGTAGATGTAAATCAGTCACGAACATTGAAAATTGAGGGGACTACATATTTCAGCTCTGAAAAAATAGCCAAACAAGCTATTGAAGAACTGGACAAAGACGGAGAATTAGTTTGGTATTTGCGAGATTATCAGCCATGGATTGGAGCGTATGAAGAAACGGAGGAAAAGTGATTAATATGATTGATAAAATAGTGGAAATGCTTAATGGCAGAGAATATCTAGACGAGGTAACACCTGAAACAAGACGATTAGCTAAAGAAAATAACATAGTTATCGTCTATAATCGTAGTGATGATTTAATGATATTTGACGGCGTAATACAAGATGAGGTAGGGTGTTATGAAGGTGGCGTAGCATTTATTAATAGCAACGGATTATTTTCACCGGAGGACGATTTTATTTGTCCTGCTTGTGAAGACTGTAAATACATACAAGAGGAACGTAATAAATGCAAAATAATATGGGCTAAGTGGTGTGTGTCAAATGTTTCATGGTCATATCTAACCGATATACCCCACAAAACATTTGATATAATGGAAGACGGAGAAATATATTGTAGAGGCATTGTCTTTAGTTTAGATGATTTGGGCGAGGAGGAAAAATAATGTTACACGCAGTAAAGATTGAACCGGAATATTTTAACAAAATAATAAAAGGGAAAAAATCATATGAAGTTAGAAAAAATGACAGAGATTACATTGCTGGGGATTGTATTGCACTAAATGAATATAAGCATGGAGAATATACAGGACGTTTTGCGTTAGCTAATATTATTAGCGTGGAAAAATATTCTAAGTACTTAACTATAGGTTATGTTATTTTACAGCTTGAACCGTTGGAAATTCGTGATAAAATAAATCGCTATGACTGTTATGTAAATTCCGAAAGAATCAAGGAGGCACAAAATGGATTATCAGAATGAATTTTATCAAGCTCATAAATATGACCTGAAAAGGCAAACTTTAGAAAATCTCAAAAATTTAGAGGATATATTAAGAATACCGAGTGTGGAATTGTGTCTAGAAGTATATGCAGAAATATTATCCGAACTTAAGCAAGATGAAAAGAACAATATACAAAAAATGATGAAAAAGAAAGGCGATAATAATGAGTAGAAATTACATATGAAAAATTGTTTTAGAAGGTAACAAATGCATTGCGTTACAAAAATGAGATTATTTCTAAATGTAAAAACTTAGTTGATAATATGAATAAATAATATTATTTAAACAAAAAAACGCCCTGCATATGCGAGGACGCTCGAAAAATAATAAACATATTATATCACATAATAGTGATAAAGTCAAGGAGTGTTAAATATGCAGGGTGTGACTATAGAAGAAACAAAACAGTGGTTAAATCGTGGTTATAAACTACGAGAGACGATAAGAATTTTAGAAAAAGCGCAAATGCGCGCTTATGACATAGTGACGGGTACGACAATAACACTATCGGAAAGGGTACAGGAAAGTCACGGGAATGGAACAGAGAATAAATTAATTACATACGCAGATTACTGCAGGCAGATAGACTGTCATAAGACAGATTTATTTGAAATCTTGAAACAAATAACAAATGCAATAATGAAAGTTGAAAACAACATCTATAAAAACATACTCATATCAAGATACATTAATTTCGAGACATGGGAGAATATATCACAAAATATTGGATATTCATACAGACAAATACTGAGATTGCATGAAAAAGCGCTACGAAAAGTTAAAGATGTCCTTGAATGTCACATTGAAAGTGTGATATAGTGTATAATGTAGGAAATAAAAAATTTCTCCTTTTTAAATTTTTTTCTATGAGCCGTTACCTTATGGGGACGGCTTTTTATATTGCGATTTTAGGTCTTGTGGGAATGATACATCATAAATAAATGCTGAGGGGTGGGCGGCTGTGATGTTAATGGAGGTAATTAATTGTGGAAATAATATATAAATCAACAAAAGAAATTAAGCCATATGAAAATAATCCGAGAAATAATAATGAAGCTGTTGAGAAAGTAGCAGTTAGCATAACAGATTACGGATTTAGGGTGCCAATTATTATTGATAGTAATAATGTAATAGTCGCAGGCCATACAAGGTATAAAGCCGCGTTAAAAATAGGCTGTGAATCTGTACCATGTATAGTTATTGATGACTTAACACCGGAGCAGATAAGAGCATATAGATTGGTAGACAATAAGACGGCAGAATATTCAAGTTGGGATTTTGAAATGCTTGAAAAAGAATTAAAAAGTTTAGATATAGATATTTCAGAATTTGAATTTCCTGATTTGGGAGAAACATTGGATATTTCAGATGATGATTTTTATACAGATGAGACAGTAAAAAATGTTAAAGTGAAATCTATTAAATGTCCGCATTGCGGAGAAATTTTTGAACTATGAGAATATATCTTGCTACATCAACTAGTGGCGTTAAAAAAGAACAAAGAAAAGAAATGATAAAATGTTGTAGACCATTATATTTACTAGAGACTTTTTATTCAGGCGAAAAATGTTGCGCAATGGTTCAGAATGATGTTGGCACGGATAATTTTCTTCTTGACAGTGGAGCATTTTCATATATGAATGGAAAGTCTATAACAGAAAAACAAATGGAGGAATATATAGAAAAGTACATCTGCCATATAAAAAAATACAATGTAAGATACTTTTTTGAGATGGATGTTGACTGTATATTTGGTCTTGAAAAAGTTGAAATTTGGCGTAAAAAAATTGAGAACCAAACTGGTATTAAGTCTATACCTGTGTGGCATAAGTCAAGAGGTATAGACTATTTCAAACGAATGGTCGATGAATATGATTATATAGCAATAGGCGGTTTCGCGAATGGTGATATAAAGAAGACAGAATATACGTTGATAAACAAAATGGTTAAATATGCGAATGCAAGAGGAACAAAAGTTCATGGTCTTGGCTTTACGCAAATGAAGCATATATATGATTATCCATTTTATAGCGTAGATAGTTCAACTTGGTGCACAGGAGTTGTGAGAGGAGGATATCTATATTATTTTGACGGTAAGATAATGAAATATGACATAATAAAAAATGGGAAAAAATTAAATCTATCTATAATGGCTATGCGGTCATTTTCAGAATGGGTGAAATTTCAAAAATATCTAAACACAAGGAGAGTAGTATGAGAAAAACAGAAAAGAATTTATCAATATTAACAATATTGTTTGTAGTATCATTAATAATTTCAAATGTAATAACAGGTAAAATCATTAATACCGGTATTCCGTTTTGGGGTTCAGTGATAACGATACCCTGTGCGGTTTTATGCTATCCTATAACATTTTTAATTACAGATGTAGTCGGTGAGGTTTGGGGGAAAAATGAAGCAAATCATATAGTAAGATTAGGACTTATTTCACAGATAGCTGCTACGATTATAATTATTATTGGGAAATATTTACCTTTTATTGACGCAGAAATGCAACAAGCATATATAAAAATATTAGGACAAAATTGGATATTCGTGATTGGTTCTTTAACTGCTTATCTAGTAAGTCAGAATCTTGATGTTCATATATTTCATAGATTGCGAGATAAGTATATTAAAAAACATGGCAGTACAAAAGGTGGTCGCTGGATATGGAATAATGCAAGTACAATGACAAGCCAATTTGTAGACACATTAATTTTTATAACGATAGCTTTTGGATTTGGATTTGGTTGGATATTTAACAATCAGATTACTCTAATAGGTATGTTGATAGGGCAGTATCTAATTAAGTTGATAATAGCGGCACTTGATACGCCGTTTTTTTATTTTCTGACAAAAAATATAAAAGAAATAAATTAGGCAGTGTGGGGTGCTGGTAACGCCCCACACTTACGCTAGAGCACCTACCTCTAACGCAGATAGCCCTTCTCGGCCGAGATTGCTACCTGCACCATTATACATGATTTAGAGGTGCGATGTCAAATGGAAATAGATACCAAAATAAAAGAAGCGTTAGAAAAACGTGCTTATGGTTTTGAAATTGAAGAAAAAGAGTTTATAAAAAATAAGAATAATGAAAATACTGGGAGAATAAAAGTAACAAAAAAATATATTCCCCCGGATGTAACTGCTTTAAGAACGATTTTGCAATTAAAGCAGGCAGGGAAATGGTGAGGTTATGGCAAAGGGCAAATATAAAAAATGGTTGAAACCTGAAAATTTATTATTAATAGAGGGCTGGGCTAGAGATGGATTGGTTGATGAGCAAATAGCGCATAACATGGGTATAGCGTGTTGTACCCTGTATGAGTGGAAAAATAAATATGCAGAGATAGACGAGACCTTAAAAAAGGGTAAAGAGGTAGTAGATTTAGAGGTTGAGAATGCACTGCTTAAACGAGCGCTAGGTTACATAGTAGAAGAAAAGAAGATTGAGGAGAATGGTATAGGTGGAGAAAAAACTATAACTACTATAAAGCATATACCTGGAGATACTACAGCACAAATATTTTGGCTTAAAAATCGTAAGCCAAATAAGTGGAGAGATAAACCAACAACAGAAGACAATACACAAGACCAAAACATAATTATTAATATTAGTCCGGCTACAACAAACGATATGGAAGATAGTTATGGAGATTAATTTAAAAGTCAATAAGGTATATATACCTTATTTACAAAAACCACAATTTACACAGATATATTACGGCGGTTCCTCAAGCGGAAAGTCGTTTTTTTTATGTCAAAAAATTATTATTGATAATATGAATGGTTGTAATTGGCTTATATGTAGAGCGGTCGGCAAAAGTATTAAACGTTCAGTTTTTAATGAAATCTATAAAGCTATTAATTATATGGAACTTAGTAATTTATATAGCTTTAATTTTTCGGATATGGTTATTACAAACAAGGTAAATCAAGCGCAAATAGTCTTTGCCGGATTAGATGACGTTGAGAAATTAAAGAGTATAACACCACGAAAGGGCGTTATAGAACGAATATTTATTGAGGAAGCTACAGAAGTCAAAAGAAATGATTATTTGCAACTCAAGAAGCGTTTGCGTGGACCGTCTAAAATAAGCAAATGTATTGTTATGGCTTTCAACCCTATTTTCAAATTACATTGGATTTATAATGATTTTTTCGACAATAAGGTTGAAGACGGTTGCAAGAAATATGAAGATAAAAAAGTATCTATTTTAAAGACTACATATAAAGATAATATATTTCTTACAACTCAGGATATAGAAGCGTTAGAAGACGAAAGTGACCCATATTTTCACAATGTATATACATTAGGCAATTGGGGAGTTCTTCAAGGTCTCGTATATAAGAAATTTGTAGAGAAATTCTTTAATGTTTACGAAATTAGCAAAAGACCTGGAGTAGTATCGGCGTTTGGACTTGATTTTGGGTACACAAACGACCCTTCAGCTTTATTCTGCGGATTGGTAGACGAAAAAAATAAGGAGATATATGTATTTGACGAGTTATACGAAAGGGGACTGACCAACATGGAATTGGCTCCAAAAATACAACTAATGGGTTACGGCAAAGAAAAAATAATAGGTGACAGTGCTGTACCTCAAACGATTGAAGAATTAAGGCAATTAGGATTATCAAGGATAGAGGGAGCGTACAAACATGAGGTTATGTACGGAATACAAAAACTTATGAATTTCACCTTTATTATACACCCTAAATGCAGAAACTTTATAAACGAAATTAATAATTACTCATACGCCGAAAAAGACGGAGAGAGTATCAATAAACCAATAGATAAGTTTAACCACTTAATGGACGCTATGCGATATGCGGTTATCCCGAAATTAGAGGGAGATGTATTTAGCTTTAAGTAGCAGGAGGATAAAATGTTTAATTTTTACGAAGAAACGCAGAGAATTATTAATATTATATCAAAAGGCGCAAATAAAGCGCCAACTATGAAAAGAATAGCGGAAATAGAATTAAATAAATATAAGCAGAGCAAAAAGCGTAAAAAAATGCTTACAGGAATAAATTATTATGATGGAAAACATGAGATACTCAAAAAAAAGCGACTTGCCATTGAAGAGGGCGGTCAGGCTTCCGAACAGCACTATTTGCCTAATTCTAAAATAATTAATAATCAATATCGCAAAGCTGTAGACCAAAAGTCTAATTTTCTTTGCGGTCGCCCTATAGCAATTGACACGGATAACGATAAATATACCGACGAACTTAATAAGATATTTGACGAAAATTTTCATGCAATACTTAAACAGACGGCAAAAAACGCTTTAAATTGTGGTATATCATGGCTATATCCGTATATCAACGATAGAGGAGAGTTTTCCGTCAAAATATTCTCAGGTATTGAGATATTACCATTTTGGCAAGATGAAGAGCACAGATATATAGATATGGCTTGCAGATTATATGTTATCCCAACATATGAGGGGGAAAACGAAAAAGATGTGGAGCATGTTGATATATTCTTGCCTGAGGGGATTGAATATTATATATATGAAAATGGAAAATTAGTGATTGATTCTGAGCGTGAACCTGAACCATATCTTACATACAAAGATAAAGATGATAATGTTATATCTCTGAGTTGGGATAAAATACCGCTCATACCATTTAAATATAACTACGAGGAACAACCGCTTATAGAAAGGGTACAATCAATACAAGACGCAATAAATCTAATAATGTCAAATTTTGAAGATAACATGCTTCAAGACCCTTATAATACTATATATGTATTGCTTAATTATGACGGTGCGGATTTAGAAGAATTTCGACATAATATTGCGCAGTATGGAGCGGTAAAAATAAGGTCCGTTAATGGTATTGATGGAAATGTAAGCACTATAGAAGTAAAGGTGGACAGCGAAAATTATAAAGCTATCCTAGACCAATTAAAAAAAGCGTTAATAGAAAACGCAATGAGTTATGATGCAAAAGACGACAGGCTTGGCGGTAATGCAAACCAAATGAATATACAGAGCATATATAATGATATTGACCTTGATGCTAATGGTATGGAGTTAGAATTTCAAAGAGCGTTAAAAGAATTATTGTGGTTTGCTGATATGTATTTATACAATACTACAGGTCAGGATTTTACGAACGAAAAAGTAAAATTTGTATTCAACCGCGATATGATGATGAACGAAAGTGAAATAATGACAATGCTTCAAAATTTAGGAGTGCAAATTTCACAAAAAACATTAATTTCTCAAGTGCCTTGGATAGATGACGTTGAAAAGGAATTGAGAAGAGTTGAAGAGGAATACAATACAACGAACAACGATGAGTATAATAACTTAGTCAATCAGATGAGAGGTGAAAGCGGTGATTTAGGAAATGCCGAAGAATGAAAAAATAGAAAAGTTACTTAAACGCAACGGCGAATATTGGTCGGGGCGTTTTTTGTATCTTGAAAAAGTACAAAGTAATAAAAATATAGAATACTTTCACAATCTTGAAAAACAGTACAATGAAGCTGTGCAGACGGTAACAAACGATATAAATAACTGGTATATGCGATTTGCTGAAAACAATAAAATAACATTTACAGAAGCAAAAAGATTATTAAATGCAAAAGAACTTAAAGAATTTAAATGGACTGTGGAAGAGTATATACAGAAAGGCAAAGAAAACGCCCTAAATAAACAGTGGGTAAAACAGCTTGAAAATGTTAGTGCTAGGGTACATATTAATCGTCTAGAGAGCCTTAGAATACAAATGCAGAATCAGGTTGAGGTATTAATGGGTAATGAGTTAGATGATATAAGCAATCTTATAACTGACATATATCAAGATACCTATTATCGTTCTATTTTTGAAATACAAAAGGGTTTTGGAGTAGGGAGCAGCTTTGCAAAATTAGATACAAAATTAATTGAAAACTATATACATAAGCCCTGGACACCCGACGGCAAAAATTTCAGTGAAAGAATTTGGGGTACTCATAGACCCCAGCTTGTGAGAGAACTTGAAACAACGTTAACACAGTCAGTTATCAGAGGGGAGCAGCCTAAAAAAATAGCCGCTAAGATAGCAAAACGATTTGAGGTGAAGAAACATCAAGCCGAAAATCTTGTATTGACAGAAACAGCATTTTTCAAATCAAAATCTACATTGGACGGATTTAGAGAAATGGGAGTTAAAGAATATCAGAACGACGCAACTTTAGATAACAAAACATCTGATATATGCCAACATATAGACGGGACACATTTTTTAGTATCCGAGTATAAGCCGGGGATTACGGCACCGCCTTTTCATAATCGTTGCCGGACTGTTGCAATACCGTATTTTAACGATGAATTTACGGTCAATGAAACAAGGGCGGCGAGGGACAAGGATGGGGATATATACTCAGTGCCGGGTGATATAAAATATGCAGAATGGAAAAATAAATATGTTGAGGATTCTATATCAGATAATGACCGTAAGTTATTTAATAAATATGTAACAATTCTAGGACTAAATGCGCCTACTATTGACGAATTTGTGAAAATGAGGTATAATAAAAAAGAGTGGGGACAGTTTACATCTTATTCGAGTTCAATAAAATCCGGTGAATTATCTCCTTTGGCTACATTTGAATTATATAAAAGTATCAGCAAAAAAATTGATGATAACTTAATAGGCACTATTACAAGCAATGGAATAAAGATAACAGATAAATCTAAGCATTTTATATCAAGAGTAATAGGGTCGGTTGAGCAGAGGCGTAACGGCGTAAATGTCAAAGATGTATTAGACGTGCTTCAAAATCCTGCAAGATTAGGTGATATTAGAAAGTTGAAGAATGGAAAAAGCCAAAGATTTATTGGCGACTTATTAACGGCTACTGTTAATCCTGATACCGGAGTGTTAATACAGGTTAACCCAACAACTAGAAGAAAGGGGTTTAAGTGATGAATATTACTGAAAAACAAAAAGAACTTGTGAAAAAATATTTGAAAAAGTCATATACTGAAATATATCAACTCCTGTTAGATTTAGATGATAAAATAACAGAAATTGGTTTTGATGAGAATTACGACATTAACGAAGAGGGCATATTATTGCAAAGGCTATATGATGACCTCTATTATCAAAATTCTGAAATATAAATAAGCTCCGATTTATCGGAGCTTTTATTATGCTTTAAAACAGAGGTGAAATTATGATTAAATGGGCGTTACCGATTTTACAAGTAGTCTTTATTATCTGCAAGGTGTTCAATTTATTAAATTGGAGTTGGAGTATAGTTTTCATACCGAGTTATATTTGGCTGACTGTATTCTTTATATTCCTAGTTTTCTGTTTAATATTTATATATTTGGGGGGCAAAAGATGAAGTGCCCGTATAAAGATAATAGATTTGAAAATACAACATCAAAATATATCTATGACGAAGACGGAAGTCTAATAGAAAATAAAATAACGACGTGTACCGCTTCTACTTTTGGAAAGTGTGACGGCGAAGAGTGCGCAGCATATAAAGATGGTGTATGTCAATATGTATTGGTCGAAAAGGGAGGTTGAGAGTTAATGGCAAGAGAGCCAACTGGAAATAAATTTAATAATGATTGAGCCGCATAAGGCTCTTTTTTTATGTGCAAAATTCGTCTTTTTGGTATTGCAGACGTAAAAGAACAAGACTGATAGCCGCGGACTATACCGCGTATAAAAAATGTAATCAAGAAAGGTGTAGTGTTTAATGGATAAAGCATTTTTAAAGGAGCTTGGGATAGAAGATGAAAATATAACAAAAATTATCAAAGCTCACAATGAGGAAATAAAGGACAGTTATGTACCGCTTTCCCGATTTAACGCAGTTAATGAGGATAAAAAGGAAGCGGAACGAAAAGCAAAAGAATTAAAGAGCCAGCTGGACGGGTTGGACAATGTAGATGTTGCGGAATTGGAAAATACAATTGAGACATTAAAGAACGAAAACAAAACCGCACAGGAAAATCACGAAAAAGAACTTAGGAATATAAAAATTGATTATGCTCTTGATAAAGCTTTGATAGACGCTAAAGCTAAAAATATTAAGGCTGTAAAGGCGTTTTTTAATTTAGATGAACTAGAACTTGATAATGACAATATCAAGGATATAGACGATAAAATCAAAGCGTTAGCAGAAGATGATACAACAAGTTTTCTTTTCGGTTCCGACGAATCGAGCAAGGGTAAATTTAAGGGTGTTAATCCTGTGCAAGTACCAGGTGCCGGAAGCGGTCAGTCTGACGATGATAGTGTAGGCTCAATGTACGCACAAAAATATAATGCTAAATTTGGCGTTACAAATAACGAAAATGAATAGGAGTGAAAGTAATGGCTTTAACAACAATAAAAAGAACAGAAACTAGACCTAACTTTTTAGAATCGGAAGTAGGTTTGGTGCTTAAAACGGCACAAGTAGACAACGCAAATATTGAAGCTGATGAATATGGATATAAAACGGTGAAAGGCGGTACACCTTATCCAGCGAATGATTCAACCGCAAAAGGTCTTATTTTTGAAGATGTAGACGTAACTGTTGGCTCTGACAATGGGGTAAGACCGGCCAGCCTAATGGTTGCAGGAAGAGTTTTAGAAAATAGACTGCATACTCCGTTGAGTTCGGCGGCAAAAACAGCACTTACAGCATTGGGGTTTGTTTTTGTTGACGAACCTGTAATCATGAGAGAACCAATTGAACCCAAAGAGTATACAGCAGGAACAACCGCGTTCAGCGGTAGCGATATAGCCTACGGAAGTGGTGAGCTAACGATTACTGCTATTGATGACAGCAACACTGATTCGGCAGTAGCTACAGTTGCATTGTCGTCTTCAACTCATAAGGTTACAGCAACTAAGGTAACGGCAGGTAATACAACGGTTGATTGCACTGTATCAGACGGCACAAATACAGCTGTGATTACTGTACCAATAGAATTAGTATAGGAGGACTATAAATGAATATTTTACAATTAATTTCAGACAAAGACAGATTGTCATTTTCGCAAAATCTGTCTATACAGAGAAACTATTTAGGGGACACTTTATTTCCTGATTTGAAGACACAGCACTTAGAAGCTGAGTATTTTAGACTGACTGACGGTCTTAATCTGCCAACAATGGCGCAAGTACATGGTTTTGATACAGAAGCGGCAATAGGCACAAGACCGACGTTAGAAAAGGTAACAATTGAGAAATTATTGATTAAAGAAAAGATTAATCAGTCTGAAAAAACTCGAATGTATCTAAAGACCGGAGTATCTGAGCAAGCATTGGTTTCATATGTATTTGACGATATGGGTCGTCTTGCTGATAACGTAAAAACAAGAACTGAAGTGGCAAAAATGGAAGCGTTATCAACTGGTAAGCTGACAGTTAAGGAAAATAATCTTGATTTTACCATTGATTATGGAGTGCCTAAAGAAAATAGAATGTCAGTAGATTGGAGTTCTCCCGAAGCTGATATTTTAGGGGACATACGGTCAATGATTGATATTGCGAAAGAAAACGGTCATACTGTTAACAGATGTGTTGCAAGTAATAAGATAGTAACCTTGATATGCAAAAATAAGGCAGTACAGACGGCTATGTATGGTGTAAATGGAGTTGGAACTTTTGTTTCGCTCGGTCAGCTTAATACAATGCTCAGTAATATGTTTGGCTTTACAATAACTGTAAACGATGATAGATACAGATATAAAATCACAAAAGACAAATACAAGACAAAGCGTTATATAGATGAAGATGTATTTATTTTATTTCAAAGTCTAGACGGTTCTATAGGTACCGGACTTTGGGGACCCACTCCCGAAGAGGAGGATATGGGACCTTATACAGAAAAGTCAAGTCAGCAGTACATTACCTTAACGCAGTGGGAGACACCAGACCCGAGAGCGGTTTGGACAAAAGCGAGCGGTGTATTTATTCCGGTTCTCCCGTATCCTGAAAGCCTAATTATTAGCAAGGTTAAATTAGCGTAACAGAAAAGGGGAACGGATATGTTAGATGAAATATACACAGCACTTGAAAGTTATGGTTACAACGAATTTGACGGTTCTGATGAGATGATTCTAAATCTTATTATTGATAATGTTGAACAGCATATAAAAGGGTTTTGCAACATTTCTCAAATACCTAAAGACTTAAAACATACATTCATACATAGCGTATGTGGTGAGTTCCTATATCAAAAATATAATAGCGGAAGTTTGCCGGATAGTTTTGATTTTGAGGTAGCGTGTTCGTCAATTTCGGAAGGAGATGTAAAACTTGATTTCAACATTAACGGAACATCAACAGCAGAGCAAAGATTTCTTAAAATGGTAAACGAACTCCGTTCCCCTGATTACAATTGCTTGATAAGATATAGAAAGCTGGTGTGGTAAATGAGGATTAAAACGCCAACAGCTATCCAGATTCAGAATGCAATTACAAGCATGTGGAACGGCAGAATGACTGTGTACGGAAATAAAAGCGTGTTTAACGAAGTTACCAAAATAACCGAAATAGAAAATGATGTAGTCTTAGCCAAAGATATACCATGCAGGATATCCTTTAAGACAATTTCAAAAGTTTCTGAACAGGACGGCGCATTTAAAACTGCACAGGAAATAAAACTTTTCTGTGCCCCTGAAATAGAAATAGCGGAGGGGTCAAGGCTTGTTATTACCCAAAACGATATAACAAACACATACGAAAAAAGCGGCACACCAGCAATGTACACATATCATCAAGAAATTATATTGTCTCTTGTAGAGGAGTGGGTATAATGATACGCTGTAATTTTAATGATTTAAAAGTGTTTAGGGATAATCTAGATAAATTAACAAATGCAGAATATGACAGATTAGCAAAAGAATGTTGTAATGAAATTGCCGCACGACTGTTACGAATGACACAAAAAAATACACCTGTAGCTACTGGCACATTAAAACGTGCTTGGAATATAGAGCCGGCAGAGAAGAAAGGTAATGTGTGGGTATCTGTTATATACAATACAGCTGATTATGCAATCTATGTTGAATATGGGCACAGGACAACCAATCATAAAGGCTGGGTAACCGGGCGTTTTATGCTGACAAATGCTGAAAAAGAAATAGAAAGGATTGTCCCACAATTGCTAGAAAAACGGTTATTGCAGAAACTAGGTGAAGTATTTGACTAATGAAACAATTGCAGGAATATCAAATAAGTTGTATAGCTTGTTTGGAGAAAATTATAAAATATATACTAAGGAAATAAAACAGGACTTGAAAAAGCCCTGTTTTTATATTGTCAATTTATCTGTCAGAAACAGGGTTTCACTAGGTTTGAGATATAATCACGAACAGTCATTTGATATTCATTTCTTTCCTGGAAAATCAGGCAGTCAGTCTGAGATGTCAGAGATTGCGGATAAATTGATGACAAACCTTACATTTATTCAAGTACAGGATAAAAGTTATTTGTATGGGTCTAATATCAACTCCCAGATTGTTGAGGATGTGTTGCATGTTTTTGTCAATTATGACGTGCCGATGAAAATTGTTAAGACCGATAATGAGTATATGAATAATTTAGAAATTAATGGAGGTATGAAATATGGCAATTAAAAAGCCGGATGAAATGGAAGTAAAAGACAAATATAATAAATCCGTTATTTTGCAGTCTGCAAAATACAAAAATAGACGTGATTTGCTTGATGTCTTATTAGATGAGAAGAAATACTATACAATTTCGGAAGTTGAAAATGCAATAAAAAAATATATGAACGGAGGTAGAAAATAATGTTAGGTGGAGGTACTTTCACGACTATGAACAAAGTTCTGCCAGGTTCATATATCAACGTAATATCAACTGGCAATGCGACGGCGGCTTTGTCTGATAGAGGTTATGTAGCCGTACCAATGGAGCTTGATTATTCTCCTGAAGGAGTTTTTGAAGTAACAGCTGCGGATTTTCAGAAGAATTCTGTAAAGTTGTTCGGCTACGAGTACAACTCAGAAAAAATGAAAAATATACGAGAGATATTTTGCAAGGCAAACACTGTGTATTTTTATAATATCTGCGAAGGCGGCAAAAAAGCAACAAATACATATGCTACAGCTAAATATCCGGGCGAAGCTGGAAATCAATATAAAATAAAAATTGAAGAATCGGTAGATGATGAAAACCGTCTTAATGTTTTGACAATTTATAACAGTACGGTTGTTGATGTTCAGCAAATAGAAAAAATTACATCAGCAAGCACAGAAAACAACGGACTTGTTGATAATGATTATGTTGATTTTAAAAAGAATGTTGTACCAACCGTAACATCTGGGAGTTCTTTATCCGGTGGTACTAAGGGAACCTCGTCAGGAGCCACAATACAAAAGGCTTTGGATTCGTTAGAATCTTATTCGTTTAATATTCTTATTTGCACATTGACACAGACAACAGATAAGAGATTGTATGTAAACTATGTGAAGCGATTAAGAGACGAAAACGGTATTAAATTTCAGGTTGTTATACATGACCCAGAAAATGAAATTCCGGCAGATTATGAGGGCTGTATTAGAGTGCCTAACAAGGTCGCTGACGGTTCTGAATCTGCGCATGAATTAGTTTACTGGACAGGCGGAGCAGAAGCGGCGTGCCGTGTAAATGGCTCTTTAACAAATGTTGAATATGACGGGGAATATACCGTTGACACTAATTATACACAAACGGAGTTATCTAACTTTATTCAGTCGGGGTTTTTGGCGTTCCATAGAGTTGGAAACGAAACCCGTGTGCTTGATGATGTTAACAGTCTTGTAACTGTAACCGATGGTAAGTCGGAAGATTTTAAACGCAACCAAACTATACGGGTAACAGACCAAATATCTAATGACATAGCTGTTCTTTTTAACACAAGATATCTGGGAATATCACCGAATGATAATATGGGCAGAGCCTCACTAAAAAATGACATTGTGAAAATACACGAGGATTTGAGAAATATAAGAGCAATTGAAAACTTTGCATCTTCTGATGTTACAGTCGAGGCAGGAGATAAAAAAGGCTCTGTAATCGTTACTGATACAATTACAACAATTGAAGCTATGAGACAGCTATATATGACTGTTTACGTTTCGTAAGGAGGGAAAATAAATGGATGAAAAAGACTATAACATAGCAAATAATGTGGTGATGAAAGCTAAGGACAGTTTGCAAGCTAACTTAGGAAAATGCACCATAACTAATGGCACTAAGCGTTATAACTTTATGCAAGCAATTAACCTTGAAGCCAACTTTGAAAAAACAAAAGAAGAAATTCCGATACTCGGTAAAACAGGTAAAGGAAATAAATCTACAGGCTGGAAAGGAACAGGGTCAGCAACATTTCATTATAACACTTCAATATTTAGGGAAATGATGGCTGATTATAAGAATACCGGAAAAGATGTCTATTTTGACATTACAATTGAAAACGGTGACCCAACGTCAGACGCTGGGTATCAAATAGTAACACTTAAAGACTGTAATATAGACGGTGGTATTCTAGCAAAATTTGACGCTGACGGCGGGTATCTTGATGAGGATATGGACTTCACATTTGAGGACTTTGAGATTACTCATTCTTTTACTGCTTTGACAGGATTTTTAATAAACAATAATAGCAACAACAATAACAACAATAATAGAAACAACTAATAATAGGAGGTAAAAAGATGGGAACATTAAAAGGGTTTTTGAATCCTAAGAAGGTTGAAAATATAAAATTCGTGGTGAGCAACAGATTCGTTGATGATGACGGTAATCCGTTAGAATGGGAACTTAGAGCACTTTCGGCAAAAGAAAGCGAATTGCTGCAAACCGATTGTATGATAAAAAAAGCTTCCAGCAGAAGAGGGGTGTCAAGTCTTGATTTAGATGCTGCTTTATACACAAAGAAGATGATGGCAAAATGTGTTGTTAAGCCGGATTTGAACGAGATTGACATACAGGACGCTTACGGCGTTTCTTGTGCGGAAGATGTTTTGGGAAACATGTTGACAAGCGGAGAGTACACAGCCCTTTCTAACAAATTATTAGATGTAAACGGTTTTAATGAAATATTTGAAGATGAGGTAAAAGAAGCAAAAAACTAATAAAAGGTGGAGACGCAGACAGTAACTATGCTTATTACTGTCTGCATGAACTCCACCTTTTACCTAGAGAATATTTAAATTTGTCCCGAAAAGAACAGGCTTTCATTGCGGCGTGTATTGAGATAAATCAGGAGGAGATAAAAAAGATTAATAAAAAGAACAGTAAAAAGAAATAGGGGGTGGTTATTATAGGAAAAACAATGAAAACAGCAATAGAAATACAGGATAAAGTTACCGCACCTATTAAATCAATGTATAATGCTATGAATCTTCTTATTTCCGGATTTGAGAGAATGCAGAATATGCCTGGAAATCTTGTAGATACAAAGTCAATTGCCGCTGCACGTTCTGAATTAACAAATGTAAAAACGGTATTGAGCGGAGCAGAAAAGGGCGCTAAAAAGTTGAACACAGCGTCAACATCTGCCGGAAATGCTGTTAAGACTATTGGTCAATCATCAGCTAACATATCCAGAGTTTCAAGCTCTATGAATTCAGCTGTAAACTCAACCAAAAGATTTTCTACAGCCACAACTCAATCTATTCAAGGATTAAGAGGTCTTGTGACAAGCCTATCGAACGTAAAAAATAAAATTGTAAGCGCAACAACTACTGGTATATCTAAATTTAAACAACTTGCAACATCAATGAAAGAAAGTTCCTCTTCTGGTAATGGTATGGTTGGTGTGTTAGGAAAAGTAGCGGCGGCTGTAGGCTCTGTTATGGGAGTAAAACAAATTATCAACTTATCTGATACCATGTCTCAAACAAAGGCTCGGCTTGATTTAATGAATGATGGACTTCAAAGCACTAAAGAATTGCAAGATAGAATTTTTGATTCTGCCCAAAAGTCCAGAGGTTCATATCAAGATACGGCTGACCTAGTATCCAAACTCGGACTAAATGCAAAAGACGCATTTGAAAACACTGCACAAATCGTTGATTTTGCTGAACAAGTGAATAAACAATTCGTTATATCCGGTGCGAGTGCGGAGGAAACAAAAAATGCAACATTGCAATTAACACAGGCACTATCATCTGGGGTTCTTAGGGGAGATGAACTACGCAGTATATTTGAACAAGCGCCTACATTGATTCAAAGTATAGCGAATTATATGGGTGTGCCAATAGGGCGCATCAGAGATATGGCAGCAGAAGGACAAATAACAGCTGAAACGGTAAAAAATGCACTATTAGGGTGTGCTGATGAAACAAACGCTAAATTTGCTAGTATGCCATTAACATTTAGTCAGTTGTGGACAAATTTTAAAAATAGAGCTATGCAAGCGTTTCAGCCAGTTCTTGAAAAAATAAACGAGCTTGCAAATAACGGAAAGCTGGAAGAATACATAGGTAAAATAGCTGAAGCAATGGTGACGGTCAGTGATGTAATTATGAACGTCATAACATGGGTATTAGACCATCAAGATATAGTTAAGGCGGCTTTTATTGGGCTTTCTGTTGCTATTGGTGCAATGACTGTAGCTATGTGGGCTTTTAATATTGCTTCATATGCCAATCCGGTAATCTGGATTGTTTTGGCTATCATAGCAGTTGTAGCCTTATTAGTGGCTGGGATAGTTTTAGTCGTCGAACATTGGAACGAAATAAAAGATGCGGCAAGTGCTTGCTGGGAAGGTGTTAAAAGTGCTTGGGGGAATGTTACAGATTTCTTCAAAGGAATATGGAATAGTATTGTTTCCAGCGTAACAGGTCTGTGGAATAATATTGTTTCGATATTTACAACGATAAAAAATTTTTTTGTCGGCATTTGGAACAGTATGTATACTGTTGTTTCTACATTTTGGGGTGCTATATGGAATACTATTTCTCCAATAGTTATGGCTATATGGAATTTAATCAGTACGATATTCACTATAATATGGACAATAATTTCAACCATAATGCAGGGAATATTTCACGTAATAAGTAATGTGTGGAACGTAATATATAACGCCGTTTCAGGGGTGCTAATCTCTATATGGAACATTATAACAAGCATATGGAACAGTATATACAGTGCCGTCTCAGGCGTATTGTCCTCAATATGGGATGCAGTGTCGAGCATATGGAACAGTATATATAATGCAATTTCGGGCGTATTAAGCAGTATATTCAGCACTGTTTCTAGTATCTGGAACAGCATATTCTCAGCTGTAAGAAATAAGGTTGTTGAAATATATAACAATGTCAAAGACAAGTTTACGGAAATACTTAATTATCTTAGTGGTTTGAAAGATAAATTTTTACAAAAAGGACATGAAATGATAGACGGTCTTATAATGGGTATTGCGGATAAAATAAACGGTGTTACAAGTAAGATTAAGGAGTTGGGAGAAAAAGCGGTTGGGGCTATAAAACAATTCTTTAACATAAATTCACCGTCAAAGGTAATGCGTGAACTCGGTAACTTTACATTTGAGGGATTTAATCTTGGACTTGCAGACCAAATAAACGCTATCAAAAACACATCACTTAATATGGGTGCAGTGGTTACGGCTAATTCAATGCCTGACCTTAAAGCAAATCTGGACTATTCAGGAAAAAAAGATTTCAGCGCAATGCGTGAGACTATAGCTAGTAATACTACTAACAGTACATATATTCACGCTCCTGTTACTGTAACCCAAAAGAATGATATTGTTGTTCAAAATGGCGAGAGCACTGATAATCTTATTAAGAAATTATCAAGAGGAATGGAAGAAAACGCAGAAATTGTGTGGAAAGGGGTATTAGCATAATGGCTTATTCTTTTTTTGTGGCAGGAACAAAATTACCAGTGCCGCCGTCATCCTTTACAACTAAAATCGTAAATAAAAATGAGACGTATGAACTAGTTGATGACGGAGAAATAAATATTATTAAAAAAGCGGGATTGAAAGAGTTTTCATTTGAGGTTGAATTACCGTGTACAGAACGTCCATACGCTAATTATGAAGATGGTTTTCTTCCGCCTTTACATTATTTAGAATTATTTGCATATTTAAAAAGCGAATTATTACCGTTCCAACTTGATATTTATAGAGAACTCCCTAGCGGTGAAGATACATATTACACGAACGAAACTGTGACACTCGAAGATTATACAGTTACCGAGGAAGCGACTAACGGTCAAGACGTAAAAGTCGAATTGAATTTTAAAAAATATAGACAGTATTCAACCGCTACCGTTATGCAAGATGAAGACGGATTGCATTATACTATTGTCCGGGGTACAGATAAGCGAATAAACAGGGTTGTAGATGTGAAAGACGGTGACACTTTAGCCACTATAGCTATGAGAGAATTTGGACGGGCAGACCAAAATTTGATTGATTATCTATACGCTATAAATAAAGAAAACATAGATGCTGAATGTGCAAAAAGGGGAGTATCTCCACCACAGATATTCCCCGGTATGTCTATACGACTTACTGACGACAGTTTCGGGAATATCGATGAATACAACGCCAATAACAATGTTGGCGATAATAAGTTACAGGTTGAAGACGTAAACAAGATAACTGAGGAGGGATTAACAGTGACACAATACGAAAGTATAATGCAGACTGTTATGGGACATCAAAACAGATTAAACGCTATGAGCAGTTATATGATATATAACTATGTTGATAAGAATATGCCGAAAGAATTTCGGCCAATAGTAAGATTTTTAAATTATAAGGGTTGGTTAAAAGGAGATGACAGCGGAGAACTCGGTTTAACTGATGATATGCTTAGAATTTTAGCGGCTCTTGCCCGTTCCGGTGCTTTTGGTAATGACTGTCCTACCCCTGAAGATGAAAAAGACTGGGGGGATTAATATGAGTGTTTGCAGAGTGTACATTGACCCTCTGAGAGATTACAGCGGCAATAATGCAGGAGCTTCATATTTTGGAGTGCGTGAACAAGACATGAACTGGTTTGTGGCAAAAAGAGTTTCTGAAACACTTGATAATTACACATTTATGAACTCACAGAAATATTCATCTTTTGAAACTCATTTAAGCCGGGAAACAAAAGAAACTACGAAAAGTGAAGATATGTGGGAGAGCTTGCGTATACGTCTGAATGAGAGTGAAAAGCTATGGGACGATGGAGGAGAGCAGACACCTTATTACATTTATTTGGGGATAGGCTCTGAACCGTCCGGGAATAAAGAGACCAGTACAGAAAGAGGTATAAGCTGTCACTATGAAAAGAGAAATGCACCGGGTATTGATAACGATACGTGGAACGCATGGAGCTATAGTTTAGCTGATACTATACTTAATACAGTTGTGAAAAATACTGATATGCCTGAATATAAAATACCTATAACGCTGACAAGGTATCTGCCAATAAATGAAAATGAAAAAATAATGTGCGGTGTTACGGCTCACGTAGGACGAATAAATAATGCAAATGACGCTAGATTATTATACAACGAAGAGACAAGGAATGCTATAGCTGACAATATAGCGGAGGCTATAGCATATTGGGTAGACCAGGATTACACAAGCGGGAACGTGCCTGATAAATATAAGACACCATATACAGCCATAGATAACGCCAAAGACAGGGCAAAGGCAGTTCTTGCCGAAATACAGAAGAACGAGGAATTATTGTCTGAAATAGAAAGCCGAATGGTATACAATTACATAGATAAAAATTTCCCGTCTTATGCTATAGGAACCATTGAATATTTAATTGACAATGGATTTTTAATTTTAAAAGGAGACGATAGCGGAGAACTTGGGTTGACTGATGACATGATACGTCAAATTTGTATTTTTGCCCGAGCTGGTATTTTCGGAAAAGATTGTCCTACACCTGAAAACTATATCCCGTTATGATAAATGTAATTGACAATATTTTCCTCATATGATATATTAATTACAATATATTATATGGGAGGTAATTTTTTGAAAAAATTTGTTTGCGGATTATTGGTTGGAGTAATTATAAGTGGCTTAGTTGGAGTGTATGCGGTAAATCAAATATACGATAATCCATATTCGATATATGTTAACGGAGAGCAAAAACAGATACAGGGTTATAATATTGACGGTTATAGCTATTTTAAATTAAGAGATATAGCGCAGGCAACGAATAAGTTCAATGTTGATTTTCAAAATGATAATGTAATTATTGATACGTCAAAAGGGTATTCAGAGGAGAATAAGCAACCGGAACAATTAAAAATAGATGAAAAGAAAATATATTGTGATTATTTAAATAATGTTGAAAAGATTGAAGTTCTTAATCATCCGGCAGGTGATACAACTGAATATATTAGTGTAAATGATTTATTATATTATATGACTGATGTTAATAACGACGGGGTGCAAGATTTAGCGTTTTCATCAAAGAACTATCCTAATAATGGGTTAGGTATTTTAACTATAGATAATAATAGGGTTACCGAACTTATAACTCCTTCTATTATTCCTTATAGTGCTGGTTCCGAAACATGTACTTTAGCTATGTATGATAATAAATATGGGATATTTAAACATAGGGAGAATTCAGCTGATGATTTTGTTTTTACCACTATTGTTGGAAAGAGTAAATTTAATACAACTTTAAGTGGCTATCATCATGAAGATATTGGTTATATAATTAACAATGAAAATGTTGGAGAATTAAATTGGTGGTCGATATTTAACAATATTATTCCAGTAAAATTTTATGGTTTTGATTCTCTTGTATCTACTTCAAGTGAGTATTCAGGGGAAGAGCCAGACGATATTATATATTATGATTATGGAAATAATAGTTGGGCTCCTGATTATGGAGCATATTCTGGTTTAAAATATGGGATAAATAATTTAGAATCAATCATTGATTACACCGAAAAACAATTAGTTTCTAACAGCAGTGTTATTACGTATGAATATGTATATAATGAAAAACAAATTAATTCATATATAGAATTATTAATGAGTATTGGGTTTAGTAGAAGATACCTTGAAAATGACTTGTTTGTATATCAAGAAAAGTTTCCTATTTTAATGTATAAAAAAAGTGATATAGTGCTATCAAAAAACGGTAATTATATTACTATAAATAATTCTCCTGATTATGAAAAGGTTTTTGTTTCGACTTCTCCCGGTAAAAGTCCAGAAGATATAATAAAAGAGGCTCAAAATAATATAGATAAACTTTACTTATAATATATACTATAAATAAATATTTTTCAAGACACCTTAGAGGGTGTCTTTTTTATTGAAAAAAGAGGTGAACAAAACTGGCTACGGCAAAACAGTTAGTAGAAATCGCAGAAAAGGAAATAGGATACACTGAAAATAGCGGTGTATACAAAGAGTATGACAGTACCGGGCAAGCGTGGTGTGCATATTTTGTTTCTTGGTGCTTAAAAACAGCCGGAATCAGTGTTTATGGAACTCAAGGCGCAGCGGCGGCTTTTGCATACATGGCAGAAAATGAGGGAAAAGGTACATTTCACGGTAAAGGAAGTGGCTATTCACCAAAAATCGGGGATTTGTTTTTAAAAGATTATAACGGGGTTGATTGGGCTTCACATATAGGAATAGTAAGAACGGACGCCGCAAATGGAAGTTTCTCAAGTGTGGAGGGAAACTCTAGTAATAGTGTTGCTTCTAATACCCGCAATGTTTCAGATTATTGTTATGTGACACCGCCTTTTAACGGTTCTAGTGTTGGTGCTGCTCCCTTAGCTCCGCAACGTGAAATAGTTATTGAGTTGCCCGGCGGTCTTGGAAAAATATATACATATGAAACGTGGAACCGGGAGGAACATGGATATTCTGCATGGAATTCTGATTCTGCGCAAAAGAAATTGATAACCGTTTCAAAACAGCGCAATGAATACAGTTTTGACGGTGAGGGATATGGATTTGTCGGCAAGCGTTATGTTGTAGCAATGACAAGCACATTCGGGGATATTGGTGATTATGTAGATATTTATTGTGCCGACGGTAGGGTTATAAATGCTGTAATAGGTGATGAAAAAAGTCAAACATATGAAGACTGGGACAATAATCCGGCTAATAAATGGGGACATGAAAACGGTCAAATTGTTGTTGAATTTTTGACAAATTGGTCAGCTAATCCATTGCATGAAAACCCGTCGTCAAATGGTGGGGTTTTAAAAGTTATCAATCTAGGAAACTATTTTAATTATCCCGAATATGCTATTGGATTTGACGGAACGGGCGGTGTCGCTGACAGCAATAGCGGTAAAAGTATAACATCAATACAGACTATGTCATATATAGGCGCCAGTGTAGATTTTAGAGAAAATCCTCTTAACAGCAAAAAAATGTTAAATCAAAATAATATAGAGTTATATATATCAGGAGCAGAAGGAGTTATATATAAACCGGTTGTAGTTGATGAAATAACGTGGGAAACAGAAGCGTACGGAAGTCCGGCACAGCTTGAATTTACTATTATCAAGGATGCGTATATATCTTTTGAGGAGGGCGACCAGGTTATATTTAAATATAAGGGTGCTCCTGCATTTTACGGTTTTATATTTCAAAAACAACGAACAAAACAACATCATATAAAAGTAACTGCTTATGACCAGACAAGATATTTTAAGAATAGTGACTGTTTTGTATTTGAGGGCTGTACAGCTACAGAAATAGTAAAATCTATTTGTAATGATTATAAAATAGCATATGGCCAACTTGAAGACACCGGAATTAAGTTACCGCTTACAGTTTGTGACAATGTTCAGGTTTTTCAAATAATCGAAAATGCTTTAGATTATACGGTAGCACAAGGCGGCTATCGTTTTTTATTGTGGGATAATTTTGGCTCTTTAGTTTTGGCTCCTAAGTTTTGGTACAAAAAAAATTATGTTGTATGTGATTTTACCGCCCAGGATTTTGATTATACAACAACCATAAATGAGGGTACATATACAAGAGTTAAGCTATATTATGACAACGACCAAACAGGTACAAGAGAAGTATATATCAGAGATAAGTCTGCCGAATATCCTAAATTTGGTGTACTGCAATATTGCAGTACCCTTGATGAGGGGGAAGACGGAGTAAAAAAAGCTGAGGAAATTATAAAAATTACTACTAATAAAATAAGAAAACTTGATATAAAAGGAGCGTTAGGAGATGTAACGGTAAGAGGAGGAACTCAGGTATATGTTGAGCTTAATTTAGGGGACATAATTCAAAAAAAGTGGATGGAATGTTTTAGTGCAAAACACACATTTAAAAATGGAGAGCATTTTATGGATTTACATTTAGTAGGAGGTCAATTTATATGATTGATATAACAGAATTTACAAGGGCGGTAAAACGTGTTGCCGTTCAGGCTGTTAAAGAAACAGTTCCGGCTAACGCTGTGTTTGGGACGGTTGTTTCTGCTGAGCCGTTACAAATAGATGTTGGATACGAAAAACCTATAAGCGGAAGTCTTATAATACTACCGCTATGTTTTGATAAAAAAACATATACAACTACAAGCAGCGGTAGTCCGCCGCATAGACACACAATAGAAATTGATAACAGCCTAAAGGTAGGAGACAAAGTTGCACTGCTTAAAATGCAGGGCGGTCAAAGACATGTTGTATTGGGGGTTGTGTAATGTTACCAGTTATATCTACGCCTAGAGAAAAAATTATTGAGACTAAAGTAGTTATATACCCCTCTAAAACATATGAAATAGATTGGGAAAACAAACGTATAGCTGGGTCAATTGACGGCGTAAAAGCGTTACAGCAATCAATACACTTAATTTTACTAACTCAAAGGTATCGTTATCCAATATATAGTTGGGATTATGCTACAGATATTGACCCTCTATACGGTATGAGAAAAGATTTTGTTGTGCCTGAACTGCAATGTAGAATACGTGAAGCATTATTACAAGATGATAGGATAACGGACATTATAGATTTTAAAATTAACCATATAGAAAGAGGCAAATACGATGTTAGTTTTGCGGTGAAGAACAAAATATCAGATACGCTCTACATAAATGAGGTGATAGAAGCATGATTACTAGCAACTATGATTTTGGAGATATAACAAATAGAATGTTGCAAAGAGTGCCGAGCAAAATTGATAAAAGACAAGGCTCATTGATTTATAACGCTGTAGCCCCGGCAAGTTTGGAATTTGCAAAAATATATCTTATGTTACAAGCAATAGAAAAAGAAGCCTTTCCCGATACCGCAAGCATAGAATATTTGAAGAGACATGCAAAAATAAAAAATTTATCTCTGAATGAAGCCACTTATGCCATTGTTAGGGGTGAATTTAACAAGAAAATACCTGAGGGAACACGATTCAGCTTACAAGACAGCGAATTAAATTATATAGTAATGTCTGAAAGTCCCAAATGGGATGGGGACAATGCACGGTTATATTATTATTTGATGATGTGTGAAACAACCGGGAGTAAAGGCAATCAAACCGGAAACTTAATACCCATAACCGACATAGAAGGATTAACTGTTGCTAAAATTGTTGGCATTGCTACTTATGGTACAGACACAGAGACTACGGAAAAATTTAGGAACAGATATTTTGATACTATTTTAAACCCACCTTTTGGCGGCAACCGTGCTGACTACAAGAGATATATCAGGTCTATAAATGGTGTAGGAGCTTGCCGATTGATAAGAACGCCATCAGGCGGCGGTACTGTTGGCGTTATTATCTGCGACAGCGAATATAACGAGCCGTCTCACGAGTTGGTTGGCAGTGTGCAAACGTTAATTGACCCGGTTGTTAACAGCGGCAACGGTTTTGGAATGGCACCAATAGGACATAGAGTTACTGTATCAGCTGTAGAAACGGTTGGAATAGAGGTTATTTCCAAAATTGAGTATCAAGAGGGTTATACCTGGAACGATATAACTGAAAGTTATCAAAATACTATATCAGATTATTTTGCTGAATTAAACGAATCATGGGGAGATATAGACCCTGATAATATAGTCGTTAGAATGACACAAATAGAACAAAGAATTTTGAATTTGAATGGGGTTTTAGACGTTGTTGATATAAAATTATATCCTTATGGAGAGAACGCGACTACAAATAATTTTTCGGTGCCTGACGGCAAACTTGTCTCTAATTGCTCTACAGGTTGGGAGCCGTTGTCGTTAAATGCAGGGGTAGAAGCCAAAATATCAAAAGACCCATCAGGAAACGGAAATGCTGTTAAGTTTTTATGCGGCTCAGACGTATATGGAAACGGTTGGTCTTATGATATAGCTAGACTTCTTGATAAAAAGCCAACAGATTTCATAGAGGCAACGGGATATTTAACTGTCTCGTTTGAACTTTTTCAGCCTGAAAACAGTAGGGGATTAGGTAATTTCTATATTGATTTGAGCGGTAATAAAATCATTAAAAACAGCGACGGTGGAAACACATATACATACGGACGGTTAAGCGGTTATGAACCAAATACAACTGAAATAAAAATTATTGGCGGTAGTGCTAAGACGAGCGACGGTGTGGATAAGGTGCACATAGCAAATGAAAAAGTTTTGGGAAATTGGGTAACTGTAGAATTTAAAATTGATTTTACTACACGTCAGAATTTCACTTGTATATATAATAATAGAGAACATATTGTTACGGGATTCCCGTCAACTGTTGACCCGTCTTCATTATATCTTAATATACAGCTTTCTGACAATCCACAACATACCAATGATATAGAAACGTATATTAAAAATGTGTCTGCGGTATATATAACGGAGTAGGTGAAAATATGGGGAAAATATACACATTAAAATATTTGCCTGAATTCTTTCATGACATAATTGATTTTGCCGAATTATGCAAAACGTATGACGTTGAATTTTTGCTTCTCGAAAAAGAAATTGAAAAGTTATTAAATAACTTTTTCTTTAATTTTTTAAATGAGCAAGGGTGTAAACGCTGGGAAGACATATTAAAAATATCTATGCGTGAAACTGATACGTTAGAAGACAGAAGATTTAGAATAAAGTCTATATATTTTGGAGATACGCCATACACGGAAATAACAATGCTGGAAAGATTAGAAATGCTTGTAGGCAAAGGAAATGTTACTGTTAGTATAGATGTAAAAAATTATAAAGTTACGGTCAGATTGTCATTGAGCAGAAAAAACCAATTAGCAGAAATTATAAAAATGATTGAAAAAATGGTGCCGCTTAATATGATTATAGATGTCAAGCTGTTATATAACACCTATGAGACTTTAGGATTATATACGCATGATTATTTAGGTAGATTTACACATTATGCGCTGAAAGAAAATGTTTTGGGAGGTTAGACATGGCTACAACTACAAAAATATACGGTTTAAAAAAACCGTCATTAACAGATGTTTATAACATTATGGATTTTAATAACAATTTTGATAAAATTGACACTGTTTTAAATACAAAAACAGAAATAGAAGATATAGGGACACTGAACGGCACCGAAAGCGTATTTAATACACGAATAAGTCCAGGTTTTTATAAAGGAATATGGAATAATCAGTCCATGAAGCAAAAGGGAGATTTTACGCTTTTTGTTTTTGATGTCTCCTCTACTAATACGGCAGAAGATACAAAGGAAACAGTAGTAATGCAAGTTTTATTTCATGAAAATCAAGTCTCGGTCCGTTTGGGTGTGTTAGGTGTTCCGGCGAATTGGGGTAATTTCTCTCCGATAGCAACAATGTCTAATATATCAAACATAGAACAAAAGATAGGCAATTTATCAAATCTTACTACAACGGCTAAAACAAATATCGTTACAGCGATAAATGAGTTGATAACGTCAATATCAAAAAAAGCGGATAAAGTTACAAATAACGGATTTATAGCCGGAGGAGCGGAGGCCGGAAAACTCGGAAGTATATCAATAGGAAGTGGTATAGGCTCCACCGGAGAATATGGAATAGCAATTGGCGCAGGAGCAGAAGGGGCAAATGACAGTGTGGCGATTGGACATGGGTCAATTGCTTCCGGGATTGATTCCGTTGCAATAGGAGATGTAGCGGAAAGTTTGGCTCAAAATGCTGTGCAAATATGCGAAGGCAGTAACAGCGAAAGTGAAAGTCTGCAATTTAGAAAATATAAAATAGTTAGATATGATACCACAGACGATGAATATTATTTGAAAGATGTTGGCAGGTTGAGCCGATTATATACTACTAATCGGTCAAACATCGTTGAAGCAATTAATGAATTAGACAATGAAGCGGAAAATAACACAACTGAATTACTATCAAAAATAACGGAACAAAATAATAGCTTGATAATGCTGATACAAATGCTTGCTAATACTGGGATTAACATAGTTCCATTACTCGAAATGCTGGGTAACACTATTACCGTTATTTCTGATACTGTAACTCAAATATATCAATACTCTGACAATAATAATCCTGATAATAAATTAAAAGGAATTGTTTATGCACCAAATCTTGAAACAGTTGAATCACGTTCGATAGACGATAATTCAGGCATGACAACAATAATCATGCCAAAAGTCAAGACAATTAAAAGTCAAGGCTTTTGGGCTAGTTATGGACTTAAAACGGTCTTTATACCTAATGCTTGTACATCTCTTGCCACTAACGCATTTTCTATGTGTGGAAATTTAACTAACATATATATTGATAATGTCGAAGGTACATTTGGAGATATAGCAGCAGATTCAAGTTTGCCTAATTTAAAAGTTACATATTTAAAAAAGTGAGGTGTCTAAAATGGAATACAGACTAATAAATGGTATTTGCCATATATGCAAATATAAAACGGTTGTAACAAATGAGAATGGTACAAAACTTGAATTTTATCATTTGGACGAGGTTGAAACTAATCAGTCATTGGAACTACATCAGCAACTCAGCGACTTGCCAGCTGAGATTGTTCCTCTTGATGTATCAGACTGTATTTGGCTTGACGGTAAAGAGTTCTCGTTTGATACAGAAATTATTCAGGCTTATGAAATGGGGGAAACAGAATATATAAAATATCTTTTGGAAAAATCCCGTCTTAACAATGCAAATCTGCTTAATGAAATTAAAACATTGGGTCAGGCTCAGACTGATTTAGAGTTAGAATTAATCGAACAGGGACAATACATAACAGACCTCGAATTACAACTTTTGGGAGGGGGTGAAAGCAATGTATGAAAAGATTAAAAACAGATACGAAAAAGGATATGTAACCAATAGTCAGCTTATGCGTTATATATCACTCGGAGTATTGACGGAAAAGCAGGCAGAAAAAATTAAGGCGTTGGAGAATGAATAATTATGATAATTGATTATAAAGTTGATTCGCAAATTTTACGCAGAACCAGCAGAAATTTAATAGTGGCGGACAGCATAAAATATTTGGCTGTCCGTTTTAATTTTTCTGATGAATGGAAAGGCACTAAAAAGACAGTTGTTTTTTTATATGATGGATATAGCTATAATGTTCTTTTGGATGAAAACGAAATAGCGATTGTGCCGCATGAAGTTATAAAAAGTCCTGGATTTAATTTATCTGCATATGGCACGAATAACGGAATGCGAATAACAACTAACACATGCAAAGTATCTGTTATAAAGAGTGGATATTGTGAGGGAGAAACACCACCTGAACCAACACAAAACGTATATGAGCAAATATTAGATAGATTAGATAATAGCGGTGGAGGAACAGAAAAAAACGGAAAATCAGCTTATGAAATAGCCGTAGAGAATGGATTTAACGGAACTGAAAGTGAATGGTTAGAAAGCCTAAAAGGTCAGCCGGGCAAAGACGGAATAAACGGAGCAGACGGCAAAGACGGAGCAGATATAACAGCTATAAATGATTCCGAAACCTCATCAGAGACCACGTGGAGCAGTGCGAAAATCACTACTGCTAATACGGAACTCCAAACACAAATTAATAATACATACAATCATCACCTGAATGATAGTAACAATATAGGCAATGAGGTATATAACGGAGCGGTTCTTACTATAGTTGACGATGATGGGTCTATAGAGTTTTTAAATAATTTTGTACCGATATATAAGGATAAGGGTGTTAGGTGCAGTTTTGCGGTAGTTGCTTGCAGAGCAGAAACACCAATAGGTACAACGACAAGCGGCGACCCTTACGAGGCTTTAAGCTGGACACAAATAAAAGAACTTGTTCACGATGGATTTGATATGCAAAGTCACACATATAGTCATGATGTTAAAGTGTTTCGAACAGGCGAAAATTTAAACGAAGAACAACTTGAACATCAATTCGGTGACGCTGATAGATTGTTTCGAGAAAATGGACTTGATTATAACTGTATGGTATATCCATGGGGTACGGCTCAAGCAATCAAAAAAAGGGTTGCAAAACGATACGCCAAATATGGAATGACGTTGATTAGTGGGGATACGGGACTAAATGATGAAATAAATGAGCCTATGGCAATATCAAGATACACATTGCAGAGCGGTTCAACAAGTTTAGCAAGTGCTAAATCTCAAATTGACACAGCCATTGCCAATAAGCAATGGCTTATATTATGCACTCACGCAAATGCAAATCAACCCAGTGCTGATACATTGGGATATATTATTGATTATGCCATAAGTAAAAAAATGCGTATAGAAACGTTTTCTAAAGCCGCAAGGCTCAAGGCTCCGGTGTATTACGCAGGCGATGGCGACAATATGTTCCGGGTCATGCCAAATGGTGACACAAAATGCAAGCCTGACGATGATACTGTAAGATATATAGTGCAAAGGGCTACCGCATTAGGATTATTTGAGGACACGGAAGCAAGCATATCGGCAAGTTACGGAAAAACACAAAACATAGCAGGTGACACATTGGATAAGTCGCTTATAACAGTAACTGTGACGATGACAAGCGGGAAAGAAAACATTGTAACCGATTATGCTGTAGAAGAAACGGATTTAACGTTGTCAGAGGGCGAAAATACGTATCATATAAAATATAAAGGACTTAGTTGCACATTAACAGTAACAGCGATAGCGGCGGCAGAAGCCGCAGAAATTACACAACAGCCGCAAGATGTAACAACAGAAGTTGGCGAAACTGCAAATATGTCAATAATAGCAAAAGGTACAGGCTTGACTTATAAATGGCAGTGGCTTGATGTGAGAGGCGACAACCCTGTTGGTACATGGACTAATTGTGCAGACGGCACATCAAGCATATTGCAATTTATAGCGGAACAATATCATAATTTACGCAAATACAGATGTATCGTGACAAGCGGTATAGGAGAAACACTAACGTCAGATATTGCAACATTGCATATAGGAAGCAATTACAGCACATTAATAGAGCACACCTCTGAATCAGAAGCTATCGAACGAACATGGTACAGTATTCCTTTATCAGCCGGTGCGTATCGTTTTCGGGCAACAGTGGAGAAAGCCGAATATGCTTGTACTTTTCAGCTTAAAACAGCAGTTAATAATGTAGATGATAAAAATGGCACGGTTATGTTTATCGCGCCAACAGGCACGTTTAACGCCGCAAGCGCAATATATACGTTTGAGGGTGATTTTACGTTAGAATCAGGCACGGAATACCTATTTTTGTACACAAAAGGAATTACTGCCGGGAAAACAATAACTATTGAATATTATAAAACTAATTAGGAGGGCAGAACATGGACGAAAATGAAGCGGCAATCAGAGAGCGGCTGACGGCGGTTGAATCCTCCGTTAAGTCTGCTCACCACAGGATAGACAACATTGAGGAGCTGACCCAATCGGTTAAATCTTTGGCAGTTGAAACAAAATATCTAAAAGAAGATATTTCCGATGTTAAAGAAAAAATAGACGTTATAGCCGGACGACCGTCACAGATTCTAACGGTTATAATTACAGCACTAATAACGGCGACTATAAGCGGATTTGTAGGGTTCGCAATTACAAATTTATTAAAATAAAGGAGGTAAAAGAACATGAGTAATAACATAACAGCCGGAACAATAGCAAGAACCATAGTATTATTGCTGGCACTGGCAAATCAGGTATTAGCGATGAGCGGTAAGCAGGTGCTTAATATAGCGGACGATGATATATATCAGATTGTCAGTATAATATTTACAGTTAGTGCGTCTGCTGTAGCGTGGTGGAAGAATAACAGTTTTTCGCAGGCGGCTATAAAAGCAGACGAATATAAAGAAAATATAAAAGAAAGGAATAATTAAAATGGCAAAGATATACATAGACCCAGGGCACAACCCAACCGGAAACGATACGGGAGCCGTAGGTTACGGACTAAAAGAACAAGACGTATCTGTGCAAATTGGAGTATTACTTAGAAATATGCTGATTAACAGCGGACAAACGGTAAAAATGAGCCGTGAAAATATAACTGATACGGTAGCGCATGAGTTAAACGCCAGTCTTGCAGGTAGGTACAACGCCGCCAATAGCTGGAACGCCGATATATTTGTCTCAATTCATTGCAATGCGGCAAATACAAAAGCGTATGGCTGTGAGACATATTACTGTACAGGCAGTACTCAGGGCAGGGCGTTAGCTGAGTGCGTACAGCCGCATATGGCCGCGGAGACGGAAAGGTATAACAGAGGTGTCAAATCCGCTAATTTTGCGGTTATAAGACACACGAACATGCCTGCTATACTGGTAGAAACTGCATTTATAGACAATTATGACGATAACAGATTTTTAGCAAGTGAGGACGGAAAATATAAATGTGCGGTTGCGATATATAAAGGTATATGCGACTATTTAGGAATAGAATATAAATTGGAAAGCGAGGACGAACTAATGAGCAGAGAATATGAAGAATTAAAGGCAGAAAACGACCGTCAGAATGACATAATTAACCAAATGGGAACAGAACTTGAAGAATTGAGAAACACTGCAAAATCTGTAATTTATGATTACGTGGACGACAATATGCCGGAATGGGCTAGACCGACAATACAAAAGTTGGTTGACAAGGGATTTTTAAAAGGTGATGAAGAGGGCAAGCTGGGGCTTACTTATGACTTGATGAGAATGTTAATAATTAACGACCGCGCCGGGGTTTATGGGAAGTAATTAAACGAAAAATAGGGCGAGGCTTTTAATAGCTCCGCCCTATTTTTCAATTAGATAAATATTACCATAAAAAATTTAATTTTTTATTTATTACAAATTAATAATGTTTTGTAAACATTAAGCGAACCAACATAATATCCTTCACAATCATATACTTCCCCGAAACCGTTATGTTTTACTTTTATCGTTACTTCCTGTTCTTTGCCGAAAACTTTCATTGTTGTTTTAAATATTTTATTATACATTTCAATATCTCCTTAAGATTTATTTATTTCTTTATCTTACTTATATTATAGCACGCGATGCGTGCAATGTCAATGTTTTATTTTGAAAATATTGCACAAATTAAAGCTTCATTTTTTGTCTACTTTTTATCTTCGCTTTTGTATCTTAGTAACTTTTCAATTATTAAACGTTCGACATAGTCAGGAGGGGTTCTTTTCCCGAGCTCCCAATCTTGCCATGTGCGATGAGGAACGCCAATATATTTTTCAGCTTCTACTTGTGATAGCCCTACTTTTTTTCGGGTCTCCTTTATATTTATTATAATCACTCCTTTTTGTCTTTTAATGAATTATTATTTCTTATTTCTTAAAATTATTTCTATGATAGTAAATGTCAGTGTTATTGCTGACATAATTATAATAATATAGTCTATAATTTTAATATTTTTAAAATTAGTATCAGAAATGAATAATATCATTAAAATAACAGTAAAAATACTTTGTAAATTGTTCTTTAAAAACTTGACCATATTGTTTTTGTGTGATAAAATTTAGTAAGGATGAGGGAGCCTTTAGCTCCCAAATCCTTTTGAAAAAGTATTACTTTTTCTTTTCGAGGTAGTCAATAATCTTTATCATGCTATAAATTCCAGCGAGGATTGAAGCTAAGATTTTGGCTACCTTCTCAATTATATCCCACAATTTTTTACCTCCTTTCTTTTGGTATGTCTATATTATAGCACGCAATGCGTGTAATGTCAATGTTTTATTTTGAAAATACTGCACAAAAATATCGCATTTATTTTATGTAAATTGAACAAAATAAATGTGAGACATGATATACATGTCTCACTAACTAATTATTTTTTTAATATACATATTATTGGCTATAATCATATATTTTTTGTAATGCTTTGCGGTTTTCTTCAAAATAATTTTCCGTAATTGTATCCTTTCCATTTATGAATAATATATTGTTATTTATAAATTCATGTAATATATTACTATTTATAAATCTATGTCCAAAAACATCGCTGTCAAGGTGTTTTAATACTATATCACCTATTGTTTTATCCGAATGGTATTTTGCATAACTTTCGCAAAATATTTCAAGACTTGAAATTGATTGCACATTATCCGGACTATTAAAATCGCATAATTGAAATATAAATATCTTTTGGTCAAGTCTTATTTTCGGATTATATTTTTTATCTAGTGTTTTATATGGAATAGATAATTTTTTTAGAATTATTTTTACAAAATTATCTAATGAGTTTTCGTAGGATTTGTCTATATAATCCCAATATTTTAATTCCGTTTCTATTTTTGGAATTAATTCTTTTTCTATAATATTTTGGTCTACCATAAATATTATAGATTCTGATTTACATGGTTCTTCAAAATCCCATTCAAAATTGTCAAAATCTTCTAAATATTTATTAATCTGTAGAAAAAACTCATTATCCACAGGCTTATTGTCAATTGTGCAATTAGCGCCAGCTGAACAATTGCTTCCGAATGTACAGTTTTTATTAAATGTGTTATTATTGCCAAAGGTACAATGGCAACCGAATATTGAGCCACTACCAAAGTTATTATCTGAGCAAAAAAAACAATAATTTTTGAATTTATAACCCGAAAAGTCATTACCGTCCCCGAAAGCACAGCCGTCTTCAAAAACATATATAGCGTCTTGGGGTAGAATCTCTTTTTTAAACTTGATACTGCTGTAATCACCCTTGGGACATTCAATAATACCATATTCGTTTTTTTCTAATTTTTTAATATCTTCTATTGTATATTTTTTCATTTAAAGTTTCCTTTCAATAAAATTAATTATGTTATTATTATACAATATTACATTAGTTATGTCGATAGTTTTTTAAAATATTATAAAAAAGGGGTAGCATAAAACTACCCCTATACTATATTGAAATTAATCAAAACAATTAAAACAATCATAACAATAATATGGTAATTTGTCAGTGTTGATTTTAATGTTGTCGGGAACGGATACATTTTTAAGATTTTTACAACCAGCGAAAACACGATTTTTAATCTCTGTTTCGCTATTATAAATCTTTAATGTTTTTAATCCGGTGCAATCCGCAAAAGCGGCGAATCCAATTGTGATAACGCTATCAGGAATTATTATGCTTTCTAATCTTTTACAAAACCAAAAAGCATATTCTCCAATTTCGGTAATATTATTAGGAATTATTATTGTTTGTAAATTATAACAATTTTTAAAAGCATAATCCCCAATCCGTTCCGTTTCGTTTGACATGGTTACACTAGTCAGACTAGTACAATCACTAAAAGCGGAAGATTCTATTGAGATTACACTATGTGGAATAACTATACTAGTCAGACTAATACAGCCACTAAATGTACAGTGTTCTATCACTGTTACGTTGGGAATTTTTATACTTTTGAGATTTGTACAATCTTGAAAAGCATAATCCCCAATCCATGTTACTTTTTTTGGTATGTTTATCGTTTCTAGACTTTCACAATTTTCAAAAGCACCACGCCCTATGTATTCTATACAATCAGGTATAGTTATGTTTTTTAAGCTTGTACATTCTCGAAATGTACCGCCTGATATATAATTAAGACTATCAGGGAGTATTACATTAACAAGATTCTCACAACCTCTAAACGCTTCACCGCCTATCAAGGCTAATCCCTCAGGCAACGTAATTTTCTTTAGATTTTCGCAATCTTTGAAAGAACGATACCCAATTGTGATTATACTATCAGGAAGTACTATGCTTTCTAGACTTTCACAAAATTGAAAAGCATAATCTCCAATTTCTTCTAAGTTTTCTGAAAGTTTAATGCTTTTTAAATTATAACAAGTTTCAAATGCACAATCTCCTATTTTGATAACGCTATCAGGAATTGTTATGCTTTCTAAACTTGTGCGAACCCAAAAAGCATGATTCTTAATTTCGGTAACATTATCTGGAATATCAAATGTTCCATTTATTATATCCTCATCGTCTACTTCAATTAAAATATTGTTTTCTATTTTCATTATAAATCCTCCTTTTAATTTTTATTTACATCTTCAAAGCTTCGTTCCATGAAATACGTCTTACCAATTTAATAGTATTAGTGACATATATATCATCAATTAACTCCTTTTCAATAATATCACCCGGTTCAACCTCAAATAAAGCAATATTACTTAAATTGCCATGCCAATAATTAAATACATCGTATAGATTTTTAACATAATGATATCCTCTTCTAAAACATTTTATATTATCAATAATAGGCATTTGTCTGCCTATGTCGTACTCCGTATCACGATATGAATAAGTTATTTTATTTTCATCGCATATAATATCACATGCTTTGAAATTTCCTTTTTTTATTAGGTTTTCACAATGAACAAATGCGCTGTCACCTATGCGTTTTATGCTATCTGGGATATTTATTGAACTTAAATTTTCACAATTAGAAAACGCACATGCTCCAATTTCTGTAACACCGTTAGGAATAATTAGTGATTGCAAATTTGTGCAACCGTCGAACGTTAAATCACCGATTCGTTTCACACTATTAGGAATATTTATATATTCTAAATCTGTGCAATGTCGGAATGTCCAGTTATCTATATATGTGATCCCATCAGGTATGTGTACTGATTTTAAAAAGTTGCATTCTGCAAATGCGCCGCTCCAAATATATTTAACGTTATTAGGAATGTCAATAGATGTTAAATTTTTGCGACCTTCAAACGCATCACTGCCTATCTCTGTAACATTGTCAGGAATTATTACTGTTCCGTTTTCTATATCTTCATAAAAAACTTTTTTTAAAATATTGTTTTCTATTATCATGTTTTTGCTCCTTTAAATTTATTTTTTATTTTTTTCTAAAAGTGATAATAAATCCGATATAATATCACCATAGTTTTTCCCGGTTCTTGCTTTTATATCGTCCAACTTGGACGATGTGGATTTACTTAAACGTATGGATTTTATTATTTCTGATTCATCGTTCTCCCCAAAAATTGATTCATATTCCTCAGCTGTCAATTTTTGAGAAGCAAAGGTTTTAGCGTTTTCGTAACTTATCGGAAGTATAGTTTCTCCGCCAGTCCACTCATTAGACATAACACATACTGCATATTTCGTGTTAGCGCCTCCGTAGCAATGCAGAAAAAACTCACCTGTTCTCTTCCGATAAAGAGTTTCAGATATATGGTTTATATTTCCAGGTTCTAGATACCAATAGGTACCTATTTTTTTGGCTTTTTCTGTATCATATTTTTTAGAATTAATTATTTTTTTCATTTTTTAACCTCCTAGCGTAAGGGTGGCTATAAGCCACCCGTTAATTTAAATAGAATAAACATTAGTTGGAGCTTCCCAATCACAAGCCCAACCTTCATCATCTCCGTCTTCTGGGCTATAATTATCTAATATGTTCCAGACAACAATATATTTGTTTCCATTTTCATCAATAGCAGCAGCTTCATAATATTTGTTTTCATTAGTTCCTGCTATATATGCTTCTTGCGTTAGTGTGTATTCCTTGTTTTTAAAAATTACTTTCATTTTTATTTCTCCTTTATATTTTTATTCTGTTCTCTCTTGTTTACAAATACATTATACTATATAGTTGTAAACAAGTCAATACTTTTATTTGAAAATACTGCACAAAAAACAAACATGTATTTTGTATATTTTTAACAAATGTTTGTTATAAACTATTATAAAGCGAAAATGGAGCCAAAGTTAAATGGCTCCATATTTTTTATTTTGTGTTATTATATATTAATATAATGAAAGTCTTTTTTAATATTCATATTATTTTCCCCCCAAAAATTAATAATTAAGATATATAAAATATAGCATATTAATCTAATTATGTCTACCCGATTTTAAAGAGTAAATAAATTTATTTTATATTCTAAACATAAAAAAGAGACACGCATTATACGTGTCTCAGGAACTAATTATTTTTTAACATACATATTATTTGACAAAATAATCTAGTATCAATAAAAAATAATTGTTCGAATGTTAATTGATTTGGTGACCCATCGGAGATTCGAACTCCGGACACCTTGATTAAAAGTCAAGTGCTCTGCCAACTGAGCTAATGAGTCATATTTAGTTTTTTAATGGCTGGGCCGGCAGGATTCGAACCTACGAATGCAGCAGTCAAAGTGCTGTGTCTTACCGCTTGACGACGGCCCAGTATTTGGGGTGGGTAAAGGGAATTGAACCCTTGACCTCTAGAGCCACAATCTAGCGCTCTAGCCAACTGAGCTATACCCACCATATTTAAATAAAAAGCTGGCGCGCCTGAAGGGACTTGAACCCCTGGCCCACTGCTTAGAAGGCAGTTGCTCTATCCAGCTGAGCTACAGGCGCATAAAATTGTTATAACCGCTTGATTGTGGAAGCGGTTATAAAGGTGGAGCGGGTGATGGGAATCGAACCCACGCAATCAGCTTGGAAGGCTGAGATTCTACCATTGAACTACACCCGCGTTCAATTTTTGCGACTTTGATATTATATCAACTATATAATAATTTGTCAAGAAAAATTTTCAAAAAATTTTATTTTTTTTATAAATTAACATTATAAACAATTTGGGTGTAGAAAATAAAATGTTGTTTGTGCAATTACTATAACTTTTGACGACTTTTTTATGGGTTTCTTTAAAGAATTTTGATTACAGTTTGTAATTGTAATACAGTTTCTTATATTTTCTGTTTAATACATTCTGATAAAATTCGAATTTAACCTACTATTGAAATCTCATTTTAGTCTAGTCGGATTTTAAACTTTTAATACTTCATTATACTAAAAAAATTGAAATAATTAAAACAGGCTTAAAATAAAAAAATGTATTAAAAGTTTTTCTTTTTGTTATAAAGCTTTAAAATAATAACAATATAATAATCAATAAAGCTCATAATATCAAACTTAATGTTTTTGTTATTGATTTGTTTTATAAATGATAACAATTAAAAATTTAGTCTCTCTTTAAAATACTTCAATAAAACAAATCAGCAAAATAAAAACAGTATAATCTCAGTAAATAGAAGCATAACGTATTTATAGTATGTGTTTTTGTGATGGGTTATATTGACTTTGAGGCAATTCTGGTATATAATGTATGACGGTAGACTGATTTAGGTCTACTGTTTATATTTTAGTATTAATTTGAATTGGAGAATTTTATATGACGAAGAGCGAAAGCGGCGGAAAGGCAGTTAAGTCAATCAGTATTATGGCGGTGCTTATACTTCTTGCAAAATTTATGGGTCTGTTCAGAGAGATGCTTATTGCCGGGATTTATGGTCAGGGCTATGCTTCCGATGTTATCAACAGCGCGACCCAAATTCCGCTTTTATTTTTTGATATGGTGCTGGGCGTGGCAATTTTATCCACCTTTGTTCCGATTTATAACAAAAATTTAGAAAAGGTGGGAAAATCCGGCGCTGACGCTTTTGCTAATAATTTTATCACTATAGTGGGGGCTGTTGCAGTTCTTGCCGCAATTTTGGGGTCGGTATTTGCCCAGCCTATAGTTAAAATGATGGTGCCCGGCTATGCTGAAGTCCCGGGTAAGGTTGAAGAAACTGCCAGATTGCTTCGTGTCCTTTTTCCGTCTATAGCTTTCACTGCTATTGCCTATGTGGTTGTCGGAATTTTGCAGTCGCATGGTGAGTTCACTATTCCGTCCTTGATAAGCGTTGTATCAAACGGTGTTATGATAGCATATCTGCTTATATTTGGGGACAAGCTGGGGCTTATGGGCGTGGCTGTATCAATGCTGGCGGCGTGGGCTCTTCAATTGTTTTTCCAAATTCCATGGCTGATTAAGACCGGATATAGGTATAAACCTCGGTGGAATATTAAAGATGGGAGCATGAAAGAGGTAGCGCTTTTGGCGCTTCCGGTTCTTATAAGCTCCTGGGTTCAGCCGCTTTGCAACGTTATAAATATGTCGTTTGGTTCAAGTCTCGGAAACGGCGCTGTGTCCGCTCTAAACTGGGCAAACAAGATATATATTATAATGGTTGGAGTGTTTGCTTACGCGATAACGAATTTTATTTTTCCTAAGTTATCAAGGCTTAACGCTGATGACAATAATGAAGCCTTTGCGTCAACAACAAGAACGTCGGTCGGCTGGATAGTTTTTATAATCACTATAGTATCAGCCTTGTTTCTTGCACTTTCAAGCCCTATCATTAAAGTCGTATTTGAGCGCGGAGCGTTTACCGCTGAATCTACCGGTATAACTGCGTCTGCACTATTCTTTTACTCATTCGGAATGGTCGGTTACTCTATATGCGAGGTTTTGAATAAGAGCTTTTACGCCATTCAGGACGGAAAGACGCCAATGTTCACATCAATTTTTGGGGTTGTAGTCAATATCGGGTGCGCCGCTTTATTTGTTCTAGTTTTTGATATAGGAATAGAAGGGCTGGCCCTGGCTAGCGCTATAAGCTCAACGGCAATCGCCGCAGCATTGCTTATAATGATAAACAAGAGGCGTGAAGGCGTGATAACAGGCACTTTTATGCTGAACCTGCTGAAAACTTTCATCTGCGGTGTGCTCGCGTTTATAACAGCCAAATATGTATTCCTTGCTGTCGACGGCGTATTGGGAACGGGTATGGTAATGACTTTAGTTAAACTGTGTGTTGCTTCACTGCCTGCATGTGTTGTATATTTTGGCTTGGCTCGGATTCTTAAAGTGACGGAGATGATGATAGGAATGAAGTTTATTTTTGGAAGAAAACATGATTAGAGGGATTTGTTTTAATAAAAATACTTTATAAAGAAAGGAATGGTAATAGGACATGAATGAAATGGGATATTTTCAATCCTTTTGGTTGTTCATTTGGGGTTACATAAAGCAGAGCTTTGTTTATAAAATCCTCCGTAAAGTGTACGACGGTATTTCGGGCGCTTGGAAAAGAAGCAGAATAACCAACTTTTTTCGTAACCAGCATTTTTCTTCGGATGTTTTAGGGAACGGTGCTGCGGCAAGGATTTTGAGGTCTCCGTTTACGTTTTTCGCTTGGCTTCAAAGAAAGTATTGTGAAAAACTGAAAAATAAGATAGAGACAAGCTGTATAGTAAGAGCCTGCGACTGTTATCTAAAGAATATTTTGGCGCTTAATACCAGATTCATCGGTATTTTACTGGTCGGAATAACACTGGGAGCCGTTGTTCCTGCGATAGCAGGAGGAGAGCAGACAAATCTGCTGGTATATGCACTGCTGATATTAGGAGCTGTTTTGTCTGTCGCCAATGCTAATTTAACCGAGTTCCTGTCGGGTTCCTGGATAATGAGAATAATTGAGCATCTCAGCGGAATTGATTTTAAGTATGACATTTTTGAAAAGGACGTTACAAAGTCAAACGGACGTTTGTGGCTTGCAGCCGTGATTGGATTTGCCGCCGGAGTTGCAGGGGGATTTACAAGCCCGCTTAATACAATAGTTATACTTGGAGGCTTGTTTGTTGTCTTTCTCATTCTCAGGTCGGTTCAGGCCGGAGTTTATCTGACTGTATTTCTTGCGCCGCTCATGCCTACTATGGCTATAGTTGGTCTTGTGGGACTTTGTCTGTTCTCAGTTCTTGTTAAGGCTGTGTCAGACCGAAACTTTAAATGGCGTTTTGAAGGCGTAGGCTTTTTGATGCTTGGGTTCCTGGCTGTATATTTGTTTGCCAGCCTGAATTCTTTTGCTGTGATTAACAGTTTGAGTATTTTTGGAATTTATCTGTTGTTTATGGCGTTTTATTTTGTTGTTATAAACACTGTTAAGACCAGGAAACAGTTGTTTGACGTGCTGACAGTGTTTGCTGTGTCAGGCGCCTTGGTCTGCCTTTATGGCGTTGCCCAGTATATTTTCGGCTGGGATACGTCTGCCGCATGGGTTGATGAGGAAATGTTCAGCGATATAAAAATGAGAGTTTATTCAACTCTTGAAAACCCGAATGTTTTGGGTGAGTATATCCTTTTGGTTCTGCCGGTCTGCATAGGCTTAGTTTGGCAGAAGCCGAAAAAACTTGCTAAGCTGGTATATATAGCCATGGCAGGCATTATGTTTGCAACTCTGATATTAACGTTCTCGCGCGGATGCTGGATTGGTTTCATGATAACCGCAGGTCTGTTCGTTACGTTTGTATGCGGAAAGATTTGGGGATTGGCGCTGATAGCTTTGCCGTTCCTGCCTATGGTTTTGCCGGAAAGTATTATTAACAGAATTGCCAGCGTAGGAGATATGAAAGATTCGTCAACCTCGTATAGAGTATATATTTGGTATGGCTCGCTGGCAATGGTAAAAGATTTTTGGGCTTCGGGCATAGGCCCCGGAACTCAGGCGTTCAAGTCGGTATATCCGTTCTATTCATACAGCGGTATCGTTGCTCCTCACTCACATAATATGTTCCTGCAGATTTTAGTCGAGTCAGGTATAGTGGGGATAGGCGTTTTCTTAACCACTATTGTTATGTTCTTTAAGAAGCTGATTAACGGTTATCAGTCAACATCCGGCAAAGGCAGTAAGCTGGGCGCAATGATTGTAGCAATCGGCGCAGGAGTTGCCGGGTTCTGTGTTCAGGGAATGTTTGATAACTGCTTCTATAATTACCGCGTATTCTTAATATTTTGGATAGTGCTCGCTCTTGGTATCGCCGCCGTGTATATCGCTAAAGGCGAAAAAGAGGAATCAGCAGTAAAGGCGGTGGAGGAAGAGTGATAAAAGTGGTAGAGGTGTCCTCTGACTCGAATATCGGGGGAGCGGGAAAGTGTATAATAACTTTTCTCAAATATTTTGACAGAAAGCAGTTTGACGTTTCTGTTGTCCTGCCTAAGAACTCACTGCTGAAGCCGGAGGCGGAAGCTTTGGGGGTTAAGGTTTATGAAATGGACAACCTGGCCGAAAAATCGCTGGATATGAAGGCTATTGGAAGCCTGAAAAAATTGTTTAAGGAAATAAAGCCTGATATTGTGCATACTCACGCAAGCATGTCCGCCAGGATAGCGGCCAAACAGTGCCGTATAAAAACAGTCTATACCAGGCACAGCGTGTTTGAGCCGTCAAGGAAAATTTCTCAGGGCCCCGGCAAAGCGGTAAACGGCTGGATTAATAATCATACCGCGGACAGGATAATAGCTGTTGCCGAGGCGGCAAAGGATAATCTGACCGCCACGGGCGTCAGCGCTGATAAAATAGACGTTGTATTAAACGGCGTTGAAGCGTTGAAGCCGGCGGCGGATATACAAAAAGTCAGGTCGGGATTTGGGATTGAGCCGGATGAAAAAGCGGTTGCGATTGTTGCGAGACTGACCGAGGTCAAGGGGCACAGATATTTTATTGAAGCCGCAAAGATTTTGAAAAAGCGCGGAGTTAAAGCAAAATTTCTTATAGCCGGTACAGGAGATACAGCTGAGGCGCTGAAACGTCAGATTAAAAACGAGGGCTTGATTGGAACTGTCAAGATGCTGGGATTTTTAAATGATGTTGAGCCTTTGATGAACGCTATGGATATTCAGGCTAATTGTTCATTCGGTACAGAAGCTACCAGTCTTTCACTGCTCCAGGGAATGAGTTTGGGAAAGCCGGCGGTTGTTACTGATTTCGGCGGTAATCCCGGTGTTATACGGGATGGTGAAAACGGGTTTATGGTTCCTATAAAGGACCCTGCCGCTATGGCTGACACTTTGCATAAGCTGATGACGGACGAGAGTTTGTATGAAAGTATGAGCAAGAGAAGTTTAGAGATATATAACGAGTGTTTTACCGCCGAGGTGAACACCAAAAGGATTGAAGATATCTATTTGAAATTGCTTAATTAAACGGTATAAAATTAACTATTATATATTGGAGGAAAGAGATATGAAAGCAAAGTTTAACGCAATAGACTTTATAATTATTTTGGTCATTGCCGCGATTATTGCAGTCGGTTCTTACTACTTGGTGTCCACTATGGGCGGCGGAACAAGCGGAAAATCGGCAGGCGGAAATGTTAAAGCAACGTTTGAAATTGAATTTGCCAACAAGGAAGAATATTTGACCGAGATGCCGAAAATCGGCGACAAGGTTACTGTTGGCGTTAAGGAAAAGATGCCGGCTACGGTTACAGATGTGAGAATTGTTCCGGCTGAAACGGTGGCGTATGATTTGAATCAGGGAACGGCACAGTGGCAGGAGATACCCGGGAAGTATGACATTTATGTAACCATGGAAGCTGACGCGGTAGACACCGGGAAGCAGATAAACATAAACAACAGTCCGATAAGGGTTGGAGATTCAGACGCGGTTCGTTCAAAGGGCTGGGCTGGATATGGTTTTGTCACACAGCTGAACGTAAGCGAGTAGTGTAAATATTTTAGGAAAGGAAGATAGAGATTATGAAGAAAAAGAGTACATTTGCAAAAGATGGAAAATTATTTGGAAAAATCAGTATTATTGACATAATCGTTGTTCTGTGCGTTATCGTTCTTGCCTTTGGTATTTATGCGAAGTTCACTTCAAACAGCGACGCGGTTTCTTCATCAGAGAAGGCGAAGATAGAGTATGTATACAAGGTAAAGGGAGTTAGGGATTTTACGATTGACGCGTTTAAAAAAGGCGGACCTGTATATGACCAGGACACAAAGGAATATATGGGAGAGGTAACGGGTGTGCGCTCTGAGGATGCCGTTATGGAAGTAAGTTTAGTAGACGGTACATACAAAAGTCTTATTGTGCCGAAGAAGTATGATGTATATGTGACTATTCAGGTTGACGGAAAGTATAACAGCTTAGGTTTTTATACGAACGAGAATAGGTATATAGGCGCTGGCTCAACGGTTAATGCGCAGTCGAAGTATACGACGACAGGCGGAGAGATTGTTGAGGTAAGACAAATAGAGGAATAAAAGGGGATATATTGCCGGCTTCCAAAATGGAAGCCGGCTTTTTTATGTTAATTTATATTTTTTTAGATTGTAATAAAAAATTTTACTTTATTACTCACGTGCGTATACACGACAAAATTTAAGGATGTATAATATTGAATAATGAAAATGAATTTAATAAATTATTTGATTATATGACTGGGTTGATATGAAATATTAGAATTTTACTATGTATATGACCCCATATAAAAAATTTATTATTACATAATAAGGTGTTTGAATCATTTCTTTTTCTCGCAAGAAAAAGAAACGCTTCACCAAAGAAAAAGTGCTTGCTCGCTTAGGTCGCCTAACGGCTCCAAGGGGCGCTCGCCCCCGCTAATTTCATCTTGAATCTGCGTTTCAAGATGAAAAAGCCTTGTTACTTTCCCGTTGGATGTGTGAACTGCCGTGAAAATGGATTTGCCGAGTTCCAGTTGATTATTTATCAATAAAGCAGAATTTTCATTTTAAATTATTACACAAAAACAGGGGTTTCCGTGAACATCGGTAGGGCGGCATAGCCGCCGCGTTAGGTGAGCTATCATCTGAACACGTAGTGTTCAATATCTACAAATATATTTATTTATTTTTAGGAGGTTAGAAAATGCGTAAAGAAGTCGGGTTTAATAACAGAGACCGATTCGTTGAATTGGGGCTGATGATTTCTGCTTTAAGAAAGGCTAAAGGTTATACTCAACATGAACTTGCTGAGAAAGCACATATTAGCCGTTCACATTTAAGTTCTATTGAAGCCCCTAATATAACTTCTTCATTTTCTTTAGAAGTTTTCTTTAATATTGCCGATATTTTGGAGGTTAAACCCGGCGACTTGCTTAATCTTAATTTGCCTTCTTTCTATTTTGATGAAGATAAACAAGATGATAAATAAGAATATAAATGGAGTGGTCAAATGTATTTAAAAAGATTAAAATTTCTGCGTATGAATGCTGGGTTGAAACAAACGGAAATTGCAGATTTATTAGGAATACAACAAACTGTATACTCTCGTTGTGAGCGAGGTTTTCAAACTATACCGTTACACTTTTTAATAAAACTAGCAGACTTTTACAATACTTCAACTGATTACATATTAAATAGAACTAATGAAATAAAAATGTATCCGGAAAGTATTTTTGAATAGGAATCAAATATAAATTATTTATATAAACTTTTTAAAGTTTGTATTAATATAACAATAACAGAACCGGCTTACTTTAAAATTGGAGATAATATGAGTTTGGCGTTTGACGCAGTTCCATAGATAATGCTTAAAGGGTCATCAGACAAATTATAGAATGAGCAGAAAGTTAATTAAAAATATGCAATACAGTTGGTCATATAGTAATCAAGATAGTAGACCATTATATAAACAAAACTAAACAAAACTAAACAAAACTAAACAAAACTAAACTAAACTAAACTAAACTAAACTATTTATATTTATTAATTATAAAATTTATTTTTTATACTTTAATAAAAAATATTATAGTGTCGTTGGTTTATAGTATGTTTGACGAAACTCGTAGAAATGTTTCTATCGTTTTAATCAAAAAGTTATGTGATGGATTAGATATGACTTTGGAAGAGTTTTTTTCGTCAGAAATATTTAATAAACTCGAACAGAAGATAAAATAAGTATAAATATACTATGTATTATATGGGGTTATATACAAAGTTAATTTTTATGAATATTTTCTTGATATATTGAACACTGCGTGTTCAGATGATGGCTCACCTAACGCGCTTGCTGACATACATCACAACTAAGTAATTTATTGACATTGTAGGTTAATCAAAACAAATTAATTTGATTCACACGCACCATATAGGTGCGGTCACAGCAAGCCTACCGATGTTCACTAAAAAAACCTGATTTTTTGTTTATTAATCTAGATTGAAAACTTAGCTTTTTTAATGAATAAATTAATAGGAACTCGGATTATCTTTATTCACGGTAGAACACAAAGTCAACGGGAAAGTAGTAGGGCTTTTTTCATCATGAAGCTATGCTTCATGATGAAATGAGCGTGGGCGAGCGCCCCTTGGAGCCGTCAGGCGACCTAAGCGAGCAGCACTTTTTCTTTGGTGAAGCGTTTCTTTTTCTTGCGAGAAAAAGAAATGGTTCAAACACCCTATTATGTAATAATAAAATTTTTTATATGGGGTCACATACAAAGTTAATTTTTATGAATATTTACTTGATATATTGAACACTGCGTGTTCAGATGATAGCTCACCTAACGAGGCGCATAAATGCGCCCTACCAATGTTCACTACAAACCCAGTCTTTGTATAATAATTAAATGGTTCAAACACCATTATTATGTAATAATAAAATTTTTTATATGGGGTCATATACATAGTATATAAATATTTTTTTAAAAAAGTAAAATAATAAAAATTATATGGAGCCACATACAAAGTATATAGATAGTCTTCTGAGTAAGCAAAATAAGCCGTATATTAATTATAAAAAAATAATCCCTGTCTAAAACGGACAGAGATTATTTTTTATTTGCCCAGGCTTTGTCAAGCCGGGTTATCGCCTGCTCTATTTCAGCTTCCGATAATTGACCGTATCCCATTACAAATGTGCTTGCCGGAAGTTTGGGGTTTGGCTTTATCAGAAAGGTTGTAAGAGGCAAAAGTTTTACCCCCATTTTAGCAGCCGATATTTTTAGTTCGTTCTCAGTCATTCCGTTATCAACGGAAACTATAATATGAGTTCCGCCGCTTTGGTGGTGTATAGTAACGTATTTTGAAAATGAACACGAGTTGATTTTGTCTTTAAGATATTTCGATTTAGACGAATATATATTATATAGCTTCTCGAGATGACGCTGGTATTTTCCGCTTTGTATATATTGGGCGACAACCTGCTGTTCAATTCTTGATTTAAGAGTTGTGTAGTATGGCATACGTTCATCAAAACGTTCTTTTAGTTTTTTGGGCAGTACCAGGAACCCCGTTTTTATTGACGGGGCTATTGACCTGTAAAACGAGTTCAGTAAAATAACCTTTTCGGAAGTATCTCTTAGAAACAGCGGGTCGAGACCGCCTTTGTCGGAAAAGTCTAAGTCAAAATCGGCTTCTATTATATAGCGGTCAGGTTTTTCGTTTGCCCAGTCTAAAATTTCTTTTTGCTGTGCCGCTGTCATACGATAACCCGTTGGAAATTGCCCGTCGGGCGAGATGTATAATACGTCTATATCGCTTTTATATAAGTCCTCTACATCAAATCCAGCTAAACCTACGTTAATCAGAGTAGTTTGTTTTCCGGAATTTTTGACCGGTACATAACTTCGCGCGTAGCACGGATTTTCAAATCCAAATACTGTGCTGCTGCCAAATATGTGTGATAGCTGTTCAATCAAATAGTCGCTGCCGGCGCCGATTATAATTTGGTCTGTTGAGCATGATATTCCATGAACTTCATATAAATAGTGCGCCACTGCTTTTCTGAGTGATTTTTCTCCATATTTATGACCGTATTCAAATAGCTCCGGCTTGTCGTAAATTATTTCACGATATAGTTTTACCAGAGTGTTTTTGGGGATAGACGGCAAATCTATACCGTTTTGGCTCATGTTAAAACTGATTCCATGCAGGTCATAAAAATCCGGCTCAAAGATGTCAGTGTTTATAGGGCTTTGTCTTCTCGCAAAATATCCGCTTCTGGGCTGTGAGATAGCATAACCGTTATCAATTAGTTTTTGATAGGCCAAATCTACGGTGTTTTTTCCGAGGCCTAAAACTTCAGTCAGTCTGCGGCGGGAGGGAAGACGTTCGTTATCCAAAATTCTGCCGGATACTATATCGTTCTTAAACGCGTTATAAAGCTGAAGATACAGGGGCGTGCTAAGCGTCTTGTCAATTTTGTATTTTACGTCTTTCATTCTCTCACCTTCTTTGCTTGAATTGAGTTAAGATTTTATGTCTATTTTTACTTTTTTATTGTATAATTATACCACTTTATTTTTTTACAGTCAACGCGGATATTTTTCTATATACAAACTGGACCTATAAAAATTTTTTCATCTGGACCTGTTAAATCAAAAATTGTTGATTTATAATAAGTATAAGTAAGCAATAAATAATTGGTGTTTTATATTATGACTGCTGATTATTTCTTTGTTTATAGCTGTATTAATTAGTATTTAATTTAAAAAATTAAATAAATTGATTTCTTCCCAAAAGGTCGCGTAACTGCGGCTTTTAATCTTTTATAAATGGGTTTAGTTTAATTTGACAATAAAATGGGATAGTGATAATATATTGTTATTATGAAAGAGAAATCAAATCCTAAAATTTTTAAGAATATTATTTTCTATGCCCGCAGATATTTTCCGTGGGCTTTGGTTGCCGTGCTTGCAACTGTTTCTTTTTCATTCCTTGAGGTAATGAAGGCAAATATATTAAGAGCAATTGTGGATTTAGCTCAGAGCGGGAATGTGAACGGCATATTGCCTGAGTTCTTAAAAGCCGTTTTAATAATTATTTGTGTTATGGTTTGTATTTTCCTGAGCAGATATGCGGCCGGACGTTTTTCTTCCAGCGTGATGCGTGATGTTAAGAGAGACAGCGCAAGACATATTTCGCAAATTCCTTTAAGTTATATGAACTCTAATAGGAGCGGAGAGCTTCTTTCAAAAATGAGTACGGACGCCGATTCGGTTCAGAGCTTTATGGAGGGGGACTTCATACAGCTTATTCAGCTTCCTTTTACTATTGTGTTTTATGCTATTTATCTTATTTGGCTGAATCCGATATTGTTTTTAGCGTGTTTTGCAACTCTTCCGATCTTGATTCCACTTGGAGCCAGTTTTGCTATACCGTTTAGAGTTGGTTCAAAAAAATACATGAAGTATTTGGGTAAGGTGAGCAACACTGTTGCCGATATGGTCGGAGGAATTTCAGTTGTTAAGTCTTATAATATGGAGAGAGCTCTTGCTGACAAATATCAGTCGGGTATAGAGCGAGCAACCAATATGGCGCTTAAAAATGACAAGTGTCAGTATAAAGGTTCGTTTATTTTTAATTTGGCGCGCAATATACCAACATTGACCTGCCTGGTTTTCGGAGGTTATTTGTGCTTCAAGGGCAGTTTGACTTTGGGCGCGCTGATAGCGTTTTCGTCACTGCTCGGTCAGACGCTGAGCCCGCTTATGCGCGCTTCTTCTATGTTTTTTAATCTTAAATCCGCGTCCGCTTCAGCGGAGAGAGTTTTTTCGATTATAAATGAACCCTCTGAACAGGAGGGCAGCGAAGTTTCTGCTTCGCTTAACGGAGACGTTCCGGCTATACAATTTGAAAATGTAAGTTTTGGCTACGAAGAAGATAAGCCCGTATTAAAAAACCTTAATTTATCAATTAAAAAGGGTGAGACTGTGGGATTCGCCGGAGCCAGCGGATGCGGCAAGAGCACAATTCTTGGACTGATTTGCGGTTTTTACCGGCCTTCATCGGGAAGAATTTTAATCGGCGGAATAGATATGGGCGACAGAAATTTAAAGGCTGTCAGGTCTTTGATTTCATATGTGTCTCAGGACGCATACCTTTTTCCGTTTTCTATATATGATAATATTGCTATGGGAAAATCAGGAGCAACCAAAGAAGAAGTGATAGCCGCCGCAAAGGCTGCATATGCTCATGACTTTATTATGGAGACCGAAAATGGCTATGATACTATAGTGGGTGAGCGCGGCTCCAGACTTTCGGGAGGGCAGATACAGAGGATTTCGATTGCTAGAGCAATGCTTAAAGACGCGCCTATACTTCTGCTTGATGAAGCCACTTCGGCGCTTGATGTAAAGGCGGAGGCGGAGGTGCAGAAGGCATTGGATAATTTAAGCATCGGAAGAACTGTTTTAGTTGTGGCTCATAGACTGTCTACCATTAAGGGGGCTGACAGGATTGCAGTGATAGATAATGGGATAGTGGCTGAATGCGGCAGTCATGATGAACTGCTGAAAAAAGACGGCTTGTATGCAAAGCTTCAAAACGTGCATAGCCAGCAGGGAGGTGAGGCTCTGTGAAAGTTTTAGACGGATTAAAGAGCTGTTTTTCTCTGATGGGAAAACACAAGTATGCGTATTGGATAACTTTGATATTGGATATATCATTAGGTTATTGTGCAGACGTAATGCTGGCCTTGCTTAATAAAGGTGTAATTAATTCTGTGACAAGTCTGAATTACGCCGCTTTTATTTCTTCTATATGGCTGGGAGTTGCCGCGGTTATCGTTTATTTGATAAACGTTTTGGACCGGTATTTTAATATGCGTTCTATTAGGTATATAATGCTTGATTTAAGACATGATTTGTTCAGACATATGGAATTTTTATCGGTTGGATATTTTGAACAGAATCATAGTGCTGACAGTATATTCAGGCTAAACAGCAATGTCGAAAACATGAAAAGAGCATATACCAACCATTGTCCTAACATATTTCAGGGTATTATCGGCGGGCTTGGCTCGTGTGTTTTTATTCTGATTATGGATGTCCGCCTTGGACTTATTTCATTAGCCGCCTGCGGACTTACAGTTCTGATAAATATTAAGTTTGCCGAGCCGCTAAGAAAAATCGGAGGCAAAATTCAGCGTTCTGAATCTGCTCTTTTAAGCAGGCTGTCTGATTTGGTGGCAGGATTCAGGGTTATTAAGCTCTATGATACAGACGGATTTATTATAAATAAATATGAGGAGACCAACCGGAAAACTGCCGGGCTTAGAATAAAAAGGATTGCCAGAGTCGGCACGATAGACAGCATAAGTCATCTTCTTAATTTTATAAACACTTTTGTTATTATTACTATCGGAGCTGTTATGGCGGCTAAAGGCTACACAGATTTTGGAACAGTGTTTGCTATTTTGACCGTGCAGGGAAATGTAAGCAGTATGCTTTTGAATTTTGGAAGCGCTTGGGGTATGATGCAGGAGAGCGTTGCCGCGTCTGAGCTTATTCATGAGGTTTTGAATACTGACAAAGAAGAGCGCAAGCCGGCTATAGCCCCGGAAGACGATACGAGCGACCATTACATAGCGTTTGAAAACGTTTCGTTTTCTTATGATGACAGCGGTCCTGTTCTTGACGGACTTAATCTGAGTGTAAAGGAAGGCACCGTAGCCGCGCTTGTAGGACCCAGCGGAGGAGGGAAGAGCACTGTTATTAAACTTCTGCCGGAGTTTTATCCTATTGGTAAAGGAAAGATATATTTTGCCGGCAGAAACATAGATTCTTATTCCGCGGTTGAATTGAGAAATATGATATCATATGTTCCGCAGGACGCGTATTTGTTTGACGCGAGCGTAAAAGAAAATATAGGCTACGGCAAAACAAATGCGTCTGATGAAGAGATTATAGACGCTGCTAAGGCGGCAAATGCCCATGATTTTATTATGGAACTCAGTGACGGTTATGATACTCTTGTCGGTGAACGCGGTGAATCTCTCTCAGGCGGTCAGAGGCAGAGGATAGCGATTGCCAGAGCGTTTTTAAAGAATGCCCCGGTGCTGCTGCTGGATGAGGCAACCTCTGCTTTGGACAATGAAAACGAAGCGATAGTGCAGCAAAGTATAGAAAGCCTGATGAAGAACAGAACGGTTATTGTTGTTGCACACAGGCTGTCTACAATAGAAAATGCGGATATAATTTATGTTATTGAGCATGGCAGAGTAGTGCAGCTGGGAACACATGAGGACTTAAAACAGCAGGACGGAGTTTATGCGGAGTTAGTAAAACTGAGCAATGCGTTTAAATAATCGAATTATCTTAATATAAACATTGGCGGCCAATTTCCGGCCGCTTTTTTTATAGCATTTATTTAAACTGGTATTTAAAATTATAAAAATAATTTAATTACAAATATAAATGATTTGAGTTATCAAAGTTTATATGTTTATTTATACTATTAAAAAGTTATGTTAATATAAATAATTAAATTTTTATAATAAAAACGTTTCGAAAACAAAATAATAATAATTTATACTGTGAATTTGGTTTTGACATATTTGCATATTTATGGCAATATTTATGTTTTGTGGCAATAAAACTGTAACGCGTGTTGTTATGTTGCAAACTGGTATTTAAAAATATTTGTTAACTGGCTATTGATATTGATTTCCGGTTTGATATAATAATATCATAAAATATAAATTATAGTTTTGAAGGGAGAAACGGAATGAAACAAAGATGGTGGGTAAGTTTGGTTGTGTCAGTAGTGATGCTTTTGACAATGATGCCAGGAATCACAGTGTTATCTGCAAATCAGACAGATGAACAGGTGAATACGGCGGCGTCTGAGAAATATAAAATATCTGATTTTAATTTGGGAAATGCAAATATAAAATCTGCTGATATAAATGGTTATTATAACGAAAACGCGGATGTTTCGGCGGAGTATGTATATCCTACATCTGACCCGAATGGATATATATATGATATATTATCGGCATATTTTGGAAATGATGGAAAACTGAATGTAGTGTTAAGATATAATGGAAATGAAGCGAATCCAACAGGAAAGTTGTTCGTTGGTACATATGACGAGGCGGACAGCGAAATAATGCTGGACGCAAAGAGTTATGATATAAAGGGAACGACGGCTGAAGGTCTTGATTATATCAAGCCTGGAAAAGGAACCGTTAGACTATATATTTGGGACGGTGTTGATTCCTTGAACCCTCTATCCGGAGTATTAAAGCCGGGGGATACTCCTCCGCCGACTTTTGCTCCGACCTCAACACCGGAACCGACAGCAAAACCTACTGCTGTACCGACAGCAACACCAACAGCCGCGCCTACAGCAACGCCAACCATGGTTCCATACGATAAAAAGGCGGCAGTTATACAAAATAATACTGTTGTCGGTGAGTATGGTACAATAAGGGAGGCAGTTGCTAAAGCTAAGGAGATTAATCCTAAGTCGGAAGCAGAAAGGGTTACAATTAACGTAAACCCTGGGGATTATGAAGAACAGGTTAAGTTTGACGGCGTTAATTATGTAACGCTGCAGCAAACGCCGGAAACAACTGGGAAGGTAACACTTCACTGGTATTACTGCACAGGATACTGCGCTTCAAACTGTGACCTTGCAGGAAACTATAATCCTGATATTGACTGGTCACTTGATGAAACCTGGAACGGTTATAAAGCCGGAGACGAAAAGTTTACAAAGTATGAGATAGGTGAAGTTATTACAGGTAAGACTATTTCATATTATGATAAAAATGGTGTGGCTCATAAAAATGTTAAACCAAATGCAAACAATCTTGGTTCTACCAGAACATATGACCAAATGGGTGTTCTTATTGTAAACTCTAATGCAAGCAATATTATTGTAAAAGATTTGAATGTTGTAAACAGTGTTCCTGTTATGGTGACGCAGGGTGAGAAGGATGCTCATTTGACGCCGCAGCTTGACAGAATTGCAGGTGTTGCAACAAGCTATGTTCTCCCATATCGTGATAATCTTGCAATATGCGATGAGAACACTCCTGAAGACGCTACAACAAGAGTTAAAAATGCTCTTGCCATAAAAGATGAGAATGGAAATGCTTCAAAGAGAATACAGGCTCTTCAGAATTTGACTAATTTAACAGCGGGCGAGAGCGCATATTTAGCAAAGTCTGCTTCATATAATGAGCGCGGTCACGCTCTTGCGCTCCACGGTGATAAGGTTATATTAGAGAATGTTCGCGCAAGAGGAAATCAGGATTCAGTATATATTACAAATGGAAGAATGTATTTCAAAAACTGCGATTTGATAGGAGGAACAGACTATATATACGGAGACGCAACGGCAGTATTTGACAATTGTAAGCTGGGCGCTGAGGGTATGTCAAATGCAACGTCGGGGGCAACAATAACGGCCGCTAACACCAGTGCTGAAAACCCTTACGGTTATCTCTTCTGGAACTGTGAGATTTATAACATGCGTTCCAATACAACGTCAAATTCAAATTATGGAAGACCATGGAACGATTTTCCTCAGGTTACTTATTATAATACAACTCTTGATGACTCGGCTTCAACGGGCAAGAGTAGAGTAACTATCAGTGCTGACGGATGGAATGATATGACAATAAAGAAAGACCAGGCACGTTTCTTTGAATATGGAACTAAAAATAAGAGCGGAAAAACCATAGACCTTTCAAAGCGTGTTAAAAATGCGGCAGACAAAGCAGGGATGGGTACAGTCCTTAATGACTGGCAGATTCTTGAATTCAATCCAAGAAATTATTTTACCAACAGTTTTAGAAGCGACGCGTGGGATCCGATGAATTTTAGTGAGAACTTAAAGAATGTTGATGCTGCAATAGCCGGAGCAACAGTTGTAATTCCTGAGAATGAGGAAACAACAATTACTCTTCCGACGGCTCCAACCGGAGTTTCATTTAAATGGGAATCATCGTCTGAAAATGCCACTGTAAGCAGTGACGGAACTAAGCTGACTGTTGTCCGTCCTGCTGCAGGCGAAAATAGTATTGAGTCCAGCGTTGTGCTATATGCAAGGGATAATAACAACGGTTATGGCGATAAGAAGACAATACCTGTTTTAATTACACCTACTACTAACACAAAAGACGTATACACAGTTTCCGGTAATATTGAACTTTCTCAAGCATCAGAAAGTGATGTTACGGTAACAATCAAGTTTATGAGCGGAGCGGCACAAATAAAGAAGGTTGATGTAATTGTTCCGGCAGGTGCAAAAACTCAGGCTTATACAGTCGAAAACCTACCGGTAGGAACATATACTGCGTATATGTCTATAGGTGATCCTTTATACAACATAGCAACAGAATCTCAGAAAGTCGATGGTACTATAGGAAGCACTGTTTCATTAAATATTGATGCTAAAAAAATGCAGGAGATAATTGTCAGCAGCCCTGATTTTGATGGCAAAGGCTATATTCCGACAATTAACTCAGCGTCAGGCTTCAGCGGCGGTATTTATACCGTTACCGGAAAGGAATCAGCTAATTTAGGCGAGGCCGGCAATAAGGTTCTGAAACTTACTAAGAATGAAGGAAGTAAAGTAGCTGCAAAAACCGGTGCAAGTTTTAACCTGACTTCAATGCTTCCGAGCGGTTCATCACTGGCAAATACTAAGACAATCAAATTCAGCTATGATTTCTTAATGGAAAGCACAGATTATTTCCCGAATAACCAATCGGGTTTTGACCTTGCAACAAGCACAAAGAACGGCGGCGACGGAAGAGCCGAAGATCAGACCAGATTTGTTCGCTGGGGAGTTTATAAAGGCTGGAGTCAGTTTAATATGTACACAGCAAATAATACCAGAATAAACGGTGATAATACGCAATTCAACAGAGGCAACAATATGGCTAACAAGTGGTATAGAATTGTTGCAGACATTGACCTTGAAAATCAAATTATAACCACAACGTTGTATGACAGAGATTGGAAAACGGGTGACGCAGGTTCATATATCTTAAATAAAAAACCTTTTGTGGTTGCGGCTAAGGACGCTGACGGCAATAACAATGAATATCCGAAAAATATAGATTTATCTAACTTATACTTTAATATTTACATGGATGTATTTAACGATACAGCTAACAAAATGGAATATTATTTTGACAACATTGAACTGATATATCAAGATTTTGAATAATAATTAAAACTGCAGGAGGAAATCTCCTCCTGCAGTTTTATTCAAAATTTTATTAACAAGTTAAATAATTTAAAAATTATTTATAGATTTCTTCCCAATAAATTCTAAAACAAAAACTCCCAAAGAATTAGCACATTCGCGGGAGTTTTTGTTGCTTTAACTTAATTTTGCTATCAGATTTTATATTTGTAAACTGTTAAATTTTAGTGTTAAAACCGTATGAGAAGTTTTTTAAAAAATAAATATTCCGATTATTGCTCCGCATAGTATATAAATAATCGGATGAACTTTTTTTAAGGGCTTTATATAGAGTAAAACTAAGGTTACGGCACAAAGTATCAGGGCTTTTATATCTACTAGATTCATAAGATTTTTTGTTTCATTGTATAAATCCAAAGTGAGAATTGTGACTTTTATAACCTGGTATGCGGCAACTGCTATTAGACCGGCTACTGCCGGACGTAGTCCATAAAATATATCTTGAACGATTTGGCTTTCCTCAAACTTTTTTAAATAGTGAGCTATTATTATGATAATTATAACAGACGGTACTACTAAGCCTATTGTAGCTGAGAGAGCTCCGAATACTCCGGCGGTTGTGAAACCGGTGAATGTTGCCATATTTACACCCATAGGTCCGGGGGTTGATTCTGATACAGCTATCATGTTGGATATATCGTTCATATTTATCCACTCTGGATATCTTACGGCTATATCATAAATAAACGGTAATGTCGCAAGACCGCCTCCGACCGCAAATAAACCGGTTTTAAAAAATTCATAGAACAAAAGCAGATATGTCATTTTTTGATTCGCCTCCTCAGTTGTCCGGCAATAAGACCGACGATTAATGCGCCGATAACGACGTAGACAGATGATACTCCTAATATTCCGGCTACTGCAAAAGCTGCGATGAAAATAACCACGCCGGTTAAGTCTTTAACACCCGACTTAAAAAATTTGACTACAGCGTTTATAATCAATGCGGCAACCACAGCGCGTATTCCGATAAAGGCATGAGCCACTAAGGGAATATCGGCGAAGTTTTGAAGAAATGCTGCGATTATAATTATGATAACGAGCGATGGGAATATTACACCGGCCGTGGCTAAAATTGCTCCGGGTATCCCTCTGTATTTGTAGCCTATAAAAGTGGCGGTGTTAACCGCGATAACTCCCGGCGTGCATTGTCCGACGGCAAAATAATTCATAAGTTCTTCTTCGGTTGCCCATTTTTTATTCTGAACCACTTCGCGCTCGAGAATCGGCAGCATAGCGTAACCGCCGCCGAATGTCATAACTCCGACTTTGGCAAATGTTAAAAACATGTCTAAAAACACGTGCAATCATACCCCTCCATGTCATAATTTTTTTGTTTATAAAGATTTTATTATATACGAGATTATCTGTTAACCGCGGTTATAACAGGTTTTCCTTCTCTGTCGAGCAGCGGTGTTAACCCTCCTGCATTTGAATCTCTGTGATACAGATAGTTTATTCCTGTTTCTGTATCAACCCAAATTTCTGTAGTATTTAGTATTCCTTGTGAATATATTTTTTCAAATCTATCTTTTTCCATATTGAGCTTCCTCCAAATATCTCTAAGAATTTGTCTAAAATATTATACGTATTATTTTTAAAAACGAATCTGATTTATAGACTGGATTAAATAAAAACAATAGATATTATTGACAGAATTAATCCAATATTACCATAATTTTCAGAAGCTGTAAATACACAAATTTTAATCAACAGAAGCGGTAATTTTGTCAATTTTTTGATTGTTGCCATATTGACAATCAATAAACATAGTTGTATAATAATTGAATAGCCACGTTGAAATGGCGTAATATCCGGTTCGGCGTGAATAATAAATTATTAGTAAGGGAGATGTGTTTATATGATGAAAAACGGTGCCGATATAGTTATGGAATGCTTGCTGGAGCAGGGGGTTGACACAGTCTTTGGATATCCGGGCGGTACTATTTTAAACGTCTATGACGCATTTTATAAGTACTCTCATAAAATAAAGCACATTTTGACCGCTCATGAACAGGGAGCGGCACACGCGGCTGACGGATATGCCAGGAGCACCGGCAGAACAGGGGTATGTTTTGCAACATCCGGTCCGGGAGCAACAAATTTGGTTACCGGTATAGCCACGGCTTATATGGATTCTATTCCTCTTATTGCCGTTACATGCAACGTCGCCACTAACTGGCTCGGCAAAGATACGTTTCAGGAGGTTGATATTGTCGGTGTGACCATGCCGATAACCAAACATAACTTTTTGGTTAAAAAGGCTTCCGATATAGCGCCTACTTTTAGAAAAGCGTTTAGGATCGCTGCTTCGGGACGTCCGGGACCGGTGCTTATAGATATAACAAAGGACGCTACGGCGGAGCTTGCTGATTATGAGAAAAAGATACCTGAGAAGGTAGATAATTATAAAATAGACAGTGAAGTTTGTGATTTTGAAAGAGCAATAAAACTTATTGAAGAAGCTGAACGTCCACTTATATATGCGGGCGGAGGAATTATTTCATCTGCGGCGTCTAGAGAACTGTGTAAGTTTCAGGAAATGCTGGACGCACCTGTCACATTGTCATTAATGGGGCTTGGGGCTTTTCCGGCCAGCAATGAAGCGTTTACCGGAATGATTGGTATGCACGGTACAAAAACCACGTCGCTGGCAATTAAAAATTGTGATTTACTGATTGCAATCGGCGCGAGATTCTCGGATAGGGTTATTTGTGATCCGGGGACGTTTGCCAGAAATGCGAAAGTATTACATATTGATGTTGACAGCGCTGAAATTGATAAAAATATCAAGACTGACGCTTATATAATCGGAGATGCAAAAGCAGTTTTGGATGAGCTTAACAAGGGCTTATCAAAGCAAAAGCATCCTGAATGGATGAAGGAAATAGCAGAGTGGAAAGCTGAGTATCCAGTTAAATATAAGGGCAGTGAGAAATTTTCACCTGAGGATATAATAAAAACAATAAAAAGTGCAGTAGATGAAGATACATATTTAGTTACAGATGTTGGACAGCACCAAATTTGGGCAGCACAGTTTTTTGATGTTGATAAGCCCAGACATTTTGTCACATCAGGAGGTCTCGGCACAATGGGATTCGGGCTTGGAGCAGCTATAGGAACCCAGGTTGCAAATCCTGACAGTACGGTTATAAATATAACGGGTGACGGCTGTTTCCACATGAATCTACAGGAATTATCAACTGCCGCTAAAGAGGAGCTTCCGGTTATTGATGTTGTTATGAACAACAATGTATTGGGAATGGTAAGGCAGTGGCAAAGGCTGTTTTATGATAACAGATTTTCAAACACAACACTTAATAAGCGTACCAATTATGACAAGGTTGCCGAGGGTTTAGGAGCTAACGCTTTTACAGTTTCGAATGTTGAGGAGCTTAAGGAAGCTCTGAGCGAAGCGCTTAAATCGAAAGATAAGCCAACGGTTATTAACTGTTTGATAAATCAAGACCATACGGTTCTGCCAATGGTTCCGGGCGGACAGTCGATAGAGGAACCAATTCTTGAAATCAAAGAAGACGGCGGGGAGGTTTAGTATTATGAGTGATAATAAAGAGATGCACGTTCTGTCAATTTATGTCGAAAACCATGCAGGTGTGCTCAGCCGAATTTCCGGGTTGTTCTCCAGGCGCATGTATAATATAGACAGCTTGTCTGTGGGAGAGACAGAGAATCCTAAAATTTCACGCATGACAATTGTCACCCATGCTGATGACAATACATTCCGTCAGATACAGAACCAGTTGGCAAAGCTTGAGGATGTAAAGCGCATATGCGAGCTTCACAAGGATACTTCTGTGCTGCGTGAGCATGTTTTGATAAAGGTTAATGCAAAAGATTCCACGTCAATAATGCAGATGTGTCAGATATTCAGAGCTAATGTAGTTGATGTATCAAGGGAGCTTTTGACGCTTGAACTCACCGGAGGGCCCAGTAAAATCAACGCATTTATAGAGCTGATGGAGCAGTTTGATATTGAGGGCTTGGTTCGTACCGGTCTCACCGGTCTCAAGAGAGGTAAATCCGAAAGACCTGAAGAATTGAATCAGAAAAACAATTAATTTTAATATACACTGTATAAATAAAAGATATTTGGAGGTATTTACAAATGGCAAAGTTATATCACGAAAGCGACTGTAATTTGGGACTTTTAGGCAATAAGACCGTAGCGGTTATCGGTTACGGAAGCCAGGGTCACGCTCACGCGCTGAATCTTAAAGAGAGCGGAGTTAATGTTATTATCGGTCTTTATGAGGGCAGCAAATCATGGAAGACAGCTGAGGAAGCTGGATTTGAGGTTTATACATCAGCAGAAGCCGCTAAGAAAGCTGATATTATAATGATACTTATCAATGATGAGAAGCAGGCAAACTTATATAAAGAAAGCATTGAGCCAAATTTGGAACCGGGAAAAGTATTGGCATTTGCTCATGGTTTCAATATTCACTTCCAGCTCATTACTCCTCCTAAGGATGTTGACGTTATCATGATTGCTCCTAAAGGTCCTGGTCACACAGTTCGCAGTGAGTATGTTGCCGGTAAAGGCGTTCCTTGTCTTGTTGCTGTTGCTCAGGACGCTACAGGCAATGCTATGGATTTAGGTCTGGCTTATGCAGCAGGTATTGGCGGAGCAAGAGCCGGAGTTCTTGAAACAACATTTAAAATGGAAACAGAGACAGATTTGTTCGGTGAGCAGGCTGTTCTTTGCGGCGGAGTAACCGCTTTGATGCAGGCAGGTTTTGAGACTTTGGTTGAAGCCGGATATGACCCGCAGAACGCATATTTTGAGTGTATCCACGAGATGAAGCTTATCGTTGACCTTATTTATCACGGTGGATTCAGCGAGATGAGAGCGTCAATTTCCGATACTGCTGAATATGGTGATTATGAGATTGGAAAGAGAATCATCACCGAGGACACAAAGAAAGAGATGAAGAAAGTTCTCACAGAGATTCAGGACGGTACTTTTGCAAAGAGCTGGATAACAGAAAATGCTGTTAACCGTCCGCACTTCAACGCTACAAGAAGAATTAAAGCTGACCATCAGCTCGAGCACGTAGGCGCTGAAATAAGAAAGCTGTATTCATGGAATGATGAGAAATAATTTCAGGAATACTTATATAAAGTAAAAACAGAGGGTTTTTACAGAGATTGTTTTGTAATTATAACAGTCTGTGAAAACCCTTTTTGGTACATAATAGCGAATTAAATTGCCTGCAGATATGGTGGTGAAACGGCTTGGATTTAACTGACAGACATATTGGTAAGAACATAGAGGTATTTGATTCTACTTTAAGAGACGGAGCCCAGGGCGAGGGGATAACATTTTCGGTTGAGGATAAGCTTAATATAGTAAAAGCCTTGGATTATGTGGGAGCCGATTATATTGAGGCCGGGAATCCGGGTTCCAACCCTAAGGATTTGGAATTTTTCAAAGAAATTGATTTAGGTTCTTTGAGACACGCCAAGCTTGTAGCATTTGGTTCCACCCGGCGTAAAGATATAAAAGCTGAGGATGACGAAAACTGTTTGTCATTATTGTCGGCGGAAACAGAAGCGGTGGCTGTGTTTGGCAAAACCTGGGATATGCACGTAACTGATATAATCAAGACCAGCCTTGATGAAAATCTCAATATGATTTCGGATACTGTCGCGTTTTTTAAAAGCAGGGGCAAGGAAGTTATATTTGATGCCGAGCATTATTTTGACGGATATAAGAGAAACCCGGAATATGCGGTTAAGGCTTTGATGGCTGCCGCGGAGGCTGGGGCTGACAGACTGGTTCTCTGTGAAACTAACGGCGGATGTCTGCCGTTTGAAGTAGCTGAGATTACTGCGGAAACCTGCGATATATTTAAAGACAGCATTATAGGTATTCACTGTCATAATGACAGCGGCTGCGCTGTGGCTAATACTGTTGCGGCGGTTCAGGCCGGTGCAGAACATGTTCAGGGTACGTATTTGGGATATGGAGAAAGGTGCGGAAATGCAAATCTTTCTACTATTATACCTAATCTTCAAATAAAGCTGGGTTATAATTGTGTGCCCGAAAAAAATCTTGAAAGGTTTACCAGAACCGCGCGCTGGATTTCAGAGGTAGCTAACCAGCCTTTATACAGAGGTATGCCGTATGTCGGCGGTTCGGCCTTTTCACATAAGGCGGGTATGCACATAGACGCAGTCACAAAAGAGTCGTCATCTTTTGAACATGTGGCGCCCGGAAGCGTTGGGAATGAACGGAGATTTTTGATGAGCGAGGTTGCCGGCCGCGGCACGGTTCTTAAAAAGATACAGAAAATAGCCCCGGTGCTTACAAAGGATTCTGCTGAAACCTCTGAGATATGCAAGCGAGTTAAACAGCTTGAGTATGAAGGGTATTCGTTTGAGGCGGCTGAAGCCAGCTTTGAGCTTTTGGTCAAAGAGGTTTTGGGTGAGAAAAAGAAGTATTTTGATTTGAATTATTTTAAGACAACAGTTGACCAGCCTAATGGAAATAATTTTAGTTCTTCAGCTATTATTAAAATCACTGTCGGAGACAGAACTGAGATTACGGCGGCGGAGGGAGACGGACCTGTGCACGCTTTAGACGGGGCGCTTAGAAGGGTGCTTGAAGGATTTTATCCTGAGCTCAGCGGAGTTCATCTGACGGACTATAAGGTTCGCGTGCTGGAGCCGCAGAAAGCTACGGGCGCTAAAGTTAGGGTTTTGCTTGAAAGCTCCGATGAGAGCGGAAGCTGGACTACTGTCGGAGTATCCACAGATGTGATTGACGCGTCTTGGATTGCTCTAGTTGAGTCTGTGGAATATAAGCTGATGAAGGAAGAAGAAAAAATAAATCAGGAAACAGGAGGTTAAAGATATGGGAATGACAATGACTCAGAAAATTCTTGCCGCACATGCCGGTCTTGACAACGTTAAAGCAGGACAGTTAATCCGTGCAAAACTGGATATGGTATTGGGAAACGATGTTACGACTCCGGTTGCAATAAAGGAGTTTAAAGCGGCAGGCTTTGAAAAAGTTTTTGATAAGGATAAAGTGTCTATAGTTTTGGATCATTTTACGCCTAATAAAGATATTAAGTCGGCGGAACATTGTAAAATGTGCCGTGAGTTTGCTGTTGAGAGAGATGTTACTAATTTTTATGACGTGGGCGAAATGGGCGTTGAGCACGCACTGCTGCCTGAAAAAGGTTTGGTGGCTCCGGGTGAGGTTATTATAGGAGCCGACTCCCATACTTGTACATATGGAGCGGTGGGCGCGTTTTCTACCGGGGTTGGTTCAACAGATATGGCAGCAGGTATGGCTACCGGTGAGGCTTGGTTTAAGGTTCCGGCTGCTTTGAAGTTTAATCTTACCGGAAAGCCCGGAAAGTGGATTTCAGGCAAGGATGTTATTCTTCATATAATTGGAATGATTGGCGTTGACGGAGCTCTTTACAAATCTATGGAGTTCACCGGAGACGGTCTTAAATATTTATCTATAGACGACCGTCTTACTATGGCAAATATGGCTATAGAAGCCGGAGGAAAGAATGGAATATTTGAGGTTGATGATATAACCGAGGCTTATCTTAAAGAGAGGGTTAGCCGTGAATATACAGTGTATACTGCTGATGAAGACGCAGAGTATGAGAAGGTGTATGACATTGATTTGTCTGAGCTGAAACCAACTGTTGCATTTCCGCATCTGCCTGAAAACACAAAGACAATCGACCAGGTTGGAGAAGTTAAAATTGACCAGTGTGTTATAGGTTCATGTACCAATGGCAGACTTGAGGATTTGGAAAAAGCGGCTGAGGTATTTAAAGGAAGACATGTAGCAAAGAATGTCAGGACTATAATTATTCCGGCCACACAGAAGATATATCGTGAAGCTATGAACGAGGGTCTGTTTGATATATTTATGGACGCAGGCTGTGTAATTTCTACTCCGACTTGCGGTCCTTGCTTAGGCGGACACATGGGTATTCTGGCAGAGGGAGAAAGAGCGATTTCTACTTCTAACAGAAACTTTGTGGGACGTATGGGCCATCCGAAATCCGAGGTTTATTTATCAAGCCCGGTAGTGGCTGCGGCTTCGGCAATCAAAGGTTATATTTGCAGTCCTGATGAATTATAGAAATATAGATTGATACTATAATAAGGAGGTTTTTTCAAATGAAAGCACATGGAACCGTCCATAAATATATGGATAACGTTGATACTGATGTAATCATTCCGGCTAGATATTTGAATTCGTCTGATCCGTCGGAGCTGGCGGCTCATTGTATGGAGGATATAGATTCAGATTTTGTTAATAATGTGAAGCAGGGAGATATAATAGTTGCACGCAACAATTTTGGCTGCGGCTCATCTCGTGAGCACGCCCCAATAGCGATTAAAGCGTCGGGAATCGGATGTGTTATTGCCGCTACTTTTGCCCGGATTTTTTACCGTAATGCGATAAATATTGGTTTGCCGATTATGGAATGCCGTGAAGCGGCAGAAAATATAAATCCGGGTGATGAGGTTGAAGTGGATTTTGATACCGGTGTGATTAAAGATATAACGACTGGCAAGGAGTTCAAGGCGGAACCGTTCCCGGAATTTATAAAAGACATAATAAATAAAAACGGACTGCTTAACTCTATAACTAAAGAGAATTAGTATATATATTAGCGGCGGTATTAGTCATTATTTTATCAGTTGGGTTTTGCCGCCGGAATAATGAATTATTAGATTTTACCATTACAGAAAATAAACAAGCATGATAAGAATGCGGCAAAGGCTGCATTAGTGAATTTGAAAGGATTATGATGTCAGATGAATATTAAATTAGCAGTTGTAAAAGGTGACGGAATCGGACCTGAGATAATTACCGAGGCTGAAAAAGTTTTAGATAAGATAGGTGAAAAATTTGGTCATAGCTTTGAATATACTGATATTCTTGCCGGTGGCTGTGCTATTGATGAGACAGGAAAGCCTCTTCCTGAGGAATCTGTTAAAATAGCAAAGGAGTCCGATTCGGTACTTTTGGGAGCTGTAGGAGGACCAAAATGGGATACTCTCCCTGGCAATCTAAGACCTGAGAGAGCGCTTTTGGGGCTCCGTTCAGAACTTGGACTTTTTGCTAACATAAGACCCGCTAAACTACATGATGCATTGGCAGACGCATGTCCGTTAAAGCCGGAAATATCGAAAGACGGACTTGATTTGGTGATTGTTAGAGAGCTTACCGGCGGATTATATTTTGGCGACAGAGGAAGACGTCACAGCGGCAATGATGGTGAAGAGGCTTATGATGAGTTAAAATATTCTGAAAAAGAAATTGAAAGAATAGGCAGAGTCGCATTTAATCTTGCAATGAAGCGTGACAGAAAGAAAGTTACAAGCGTTGACAAGGCAAATGTTATTGAGACCTCAAGACTTTGGCGCGAAGTAATGCACAAGCTTGCCAAGGAGTATCCTGCTGTTGAGTTTGAGGATATGCTGGTTGATAACTGTGCTATGCAGCTTGTCAGAAATCCGGCTCAATTTGATGTTATAGTAACTGAAAACATGTTTGGTGATATATTGTCTGATGAAGCCAGCATGACAACAGGTTCTATAGGTATGCTTCCATCGTCTTCTTTGGGAGTTGGCACTTTTGGTATGTATGAGCCTATTCATGGAAGCGCCCCGGATATAGCAGGTCAAAATAAGGCTAATCCTATTGCCACAATATTATCATGCGCCATGATGCTTAGAGACAGTTTTGGACTAATGAATGAGGCCAAAGCGGTTGAAAGCGCGGTAACTAAAGTGTTGAACGATGGATACAGAACTGCTGATATAATGGATGAAGGCGGAAAGCTCCTGGGAACTAAAGAAATGGGCGATAAGATTGTTGAAAATCTTTAGTTTTTAATTTGTTTAGAAATAAATTAAAGTTGTAGGGTTGTAAAAGAATAAAGTCGTGATAATAAATTATACAAAAAACTCTATAATTGCGCGAAAACAGCGCTCTTTTCAATGTCAAAGCCTGAAAAGAGCGCTGTTTTTTGTAAAATGTTTTTGAAAAATATAGTATTTTATAGCCAATTTTTGATTTAAATACAATAAAAAATAGGGAACCGAATTCCGGTTCCCTATAAAATTTATGAAAGGAATGAATTTTTAATCTCAAATGCTGCTGACAATAAATTATATCAGTTTGTCTATGCTTCCGAGATTATAAACGTTTGTAAATCCCATTTCTTTTGCCGTTTTCAGTGCCTTTTCAGCTCTTGAGCCGGCGCTGCAGTAGAAAATCAAAACTGTGTCTTTGCTGTAAGCCGAGAGACCTTCTTCAATCGTGTCGACCGGAATATTTACTGAGCCTTCAACAGACTTTTCTGCAAATTCTTCTGCAGAACGTACGTCGACAAATATTCCGCCATTATATACGAGAGTCTCAGCTTCATCGGCTTCTATGGAATCTCCGCCTATGTCGCTCATGTTGATTTCCATATTTTTATTTCCGTCACTAACGTACATTATGCCGTTTTCTATTCTCATCTCTTTAATATCTATGTCCGCAGCTTTTTTTAGCTTGTAGCACTTCATGCAATCAGTGAAAACTATAACTAATCCATCGTCGCATCCTGCATAAAGTCTGCCCTTATATTCAGCTAAATTGTTTATGGTGAACTTATCTCCATATTGAAAATCTATGTCAGATTCATAGAAAAAGTCAGTGCTGAGTTGCATGCGAATGCCGCCTGCAGCTATAGTAAATACTTTTGTTTCGCCGGTCACATCGTTTTTGGTAAGAACCACGTCAGTGTTTCCCCATTTTGTGAACTGTACAGGTCTGTCTTCACCGGCTGCTTCCGTATTGTTATTGTTGGTGTTAGAATCTTGTATGCTATTATCATTTAATTCGGTGTTTGTGTTCGAAGCCGAAGTTCCATAATACTCAACAATTATTGCTGATACAAACTTATTGCTTCCGCTTCCGTAAGTATAAACCGGTGTGGATATATCGGTTATCTCAGCGCTGAAAGCTGTCTTTTTACCAGATACAGATCTTCCGGTTGCCAGTTTAACACCGTTTTGAACAATATATTGTTCGCGTCCTTCTCCGCCGTCAAATAAAACTGTTACTTTACATGGAGCTTTAGGAGTGAAGTATAAACAGCGCTGAGTTTCGTGTCCCATACCGCCTTTCCAAGCTTTTGTAAAGGTATAGTCATAGGTTTTTTCATTTACATCCGTATATGTGTATTTACAGCTGCTGGAGGAATTTTCAAGTGAACTGTATCCGCTTAAACCATTAACTGTTCCATAGGGCTCACCATCTGTTGAATTTGATGGACTGGTTAATTTTGTATAGTCGTAATCCTTGCTGTCAAGTGAATAAACTACTATTTCGCTGTCAGCCGGCGTTTTATATGTTTTTTCTGTTTTTTGACTGAGCGGTTTCATTTCATTCAAGCTGTTCCATATAAATAAGTTGACTTTATCGCCGTCTTTGGCTCCGGTAGAAATTTCATATTCACCTGAGCCGTTAACTTCAGTTGTTAACATATTTTTGAGAGCGCCGTCAGGGCTGTAAAGCGCTGATATCATAGTAACCGGAGATGACAGTGTGCTGCCGCGGTAGCTCAGTGTCACTTTCATATTTCCGTTTGTTTTGTTTAATACTTTATCGATTACATATGGTTCATCGTCATTGTTTTCTATATAATTCATTCTAAAGTAGTCCAAATTGGTTCCGTTAGTCTGAATATAGACGGTTGCGCATCCGTATTTGTCAAGCTTTCCATTTAACAGAGCGTCATTCAGAACTCCGTGGTCAAGATTTAATTCTGCCTCGGACCATTTATTCCAGGCTCCTGTAGCTGGTACGGAAGCTGAGGCAATAAGGTTTTCTGAATTCTTATTTTTATCGAGACTTACGTATATTGTTCCGGCATTTTTGCCCGCATATCTCACTTTTAGACTGTTTAAATTAGAAAGTTTAATCGACTTGTATTCAATCCATGCATCTCCTGTGCTTCCGGCGTCAAGACCGCCGCTGGTACCGGATTGTGCGTCTGTCAAATCTGCTCCGTTACCATTATCGGCATATTCGCCTTCAACTTGCATATTGATTTGAACCATTAGAAGGCCGCAGGTCATTGATTCAATATTGGCTGCTGTTATTTGAACTATTCCGTTTCCGTATACAGTAAGAACACCTGTCTCGCTGTTAATGTCGGCAACTTTTCGGATTGAGTTGTCAAATTTCTGTATCTGCCAAACAAGTTTTGAATTATCAATAGCATTGCCATCTTTATCGTAAGCTTGAAGCTGTATTCCTGTATATGGAGAAGCGTTCGTAACAGTTCCGGCTGCTCCGTCATACATTGGTATTCCGTCTTCGCGATAATCTATAACGCCTTTTTCTATATATTTTGGATTTTCTGATATAATGCTGTAGTCATTTTTTAGATTATCCATAGGTATTGAATTCAGGTCGTTGATTGCTTTAGCAAGTGTTGTGCTTAAATCATCTTTTGTTGTGACTGCATCTAAAGCGGAAACTGCGTTATTGTAAATATCGTCAATCTTTGCAAGATTCGATTCAGAATAAGCCTGTCTGGGAAGTTTATCATATGCTGTTTTGAGGTTTGCTTTCGCTGCAGCTATTTCTTCCATGCTAGGTCTAATTTTTAGTTCATTTACAACTGTGTATGAATCTGATTTTGTAATACCGTTTACAGTGACAGATGCGGTAATTGTTGCGATACCTTCTGTTACCCCTGATGTTACTATACCGTTAGCGTCTACTGCCGCGATGTTTGAATCTGAACTTTGATATATAACATCTGCATTTTTAAGGTCTACCCATACTTCATCTGTCATTATAGCAGAAAGTTTTGAGTCGATTTTTGTTATCGATTCCAAACCTGTACCATCTTCGCGGATTAGACCGTGTACGGTTATACCGTCCGGCATCGTTTTTACAGTTTTTAGAGTTGACTCAAGGGTTCCTGTAACGTTAAAGTTTTTTGTCAAAGCGTTGGCGTCAGAAGCATTTTTACCAATTATTGCGGTATATGTGCCATTAGGAACATATGTTTTTTGATCCTTTTCACTGAATAAGTTTAAGTCTTTAACATTTAATTTAAATTCAACAGTTTTGCTTTCACCGGGAGCTAACTCTATTTTTTCAAATCCTTTAAGCTGTTTAGCAGGTATAATTGAATCTGTTTGCGGATGTGAAATATACAGCTGAGCAACTTCTTTTCCTGATGTAGTTCCGGTATTTTTTATATCTGCGCTAAATGTTAAATTTCCGTTTGCATCTGCATTTTCGGAGGATATTTTCATATTTGAATATTCAAAATTTGTATAGCTGAGACCATAACCGAATGGATAAATTGGGACGCCGGTATAATATTGATATGTATGGCCCGGATTTTTTCCGTCACTTTGGATATTGTAGTCTGTATAGTATCCTTCAATGCCGTCAATAGTCTTTTTGGATGAGTTTGCAAGTTCCATTTTTGAAATATCGGCATTTTTATACCAGGTTGATGAAAGTCTTCCTGACGGATTAATCTGTCCGGTCAATAATTTTCCTAATGCTGTACCTTGCGTTTGTCCATTGTAGCAGGTCCAAAGAATTGCTTTACATTTATTCATGAATGGTTCCACATTCATTTGACCTACTGTCTGCATTACAACAACAGTCTTTTCAGGATAAGCTTCTGCGATTTGCTGAACATGAGCCTCGTGAGATGGAAGATTAATATCATTTCTGTCTTTGGATTCAGAAGAATCCGCGTCTCCAAAACCTTCCTGCTTAGGTATAGTTCCGGCGTATGCGATAATTACATCTGCAGCGTCAAGTTCATTTTTATATGTTTCAACTGAGAATGGAGCTATTGCCGGGCTTGCGGTAATATACATATCTGCAACATCACTATAGCCGCCGTCTTCGCCTGTGTATGCAGCTTCACAAGAAATATATGTGTTAAGGTCAGCTGTAGCTTGTGATGAAACCGATGCTACGGTAGGTCCGCCTTGACCGTATGATATATTAAATGAGCCGCCCATCTGTGTGCCTGTTGCCATTTCAATTTTAACAGAAGCAACATCTTTAAAGTCCACACTTGGGATATAGGCTGAAGCTTTTGGCGTCATATTTACAAATTGTCCGTTTGACAGTGTCATTCCACTAACATTTTTGGCTTTTGAGATATCTACATTTCTTGTTTTTCCATTCTTTAATACAAGAGTGATGCTCTTTACATTAAAGAGTTTTTCATTTTCTGAAACTGCACCAAGATGTTCAACCTCTGTATCTTTATTTACGTTTTTAAATTCCTGAGTGATACCTTCTATCGGAGTAACTGTATCAGTAGGAGTTCCTGAATAATCACCAAGAACAAGTTTGTTTGCTAAGTTTCCCACAACAGCTACCTTGGAGGCTGTATTTTTAACAGGGAGAAAATCATTATCATTTTTAAGCAGAACCCATGACTGCTCAGCCGCTTTTTCAGCTATGTCAACATGTTCCTGTTTCTCCAGTTCGTCTTTTGTAATATCTGAGTATCTTGAGCCTTGGTCAAATTCACCTGTTCTAAATCTCTGCAAGAAAAGATGATATACAACTGTCTCAAGGTATTCTTCACTCATATATCCTTTTTCAACAGCTTCAACACCGTTAGTAGTAGCAGCACATCCTCCGCCTAAATAACATTCTATATCCATACCTGAGAGAAATGGCTGTGCAATGGCTTCTGCGTTAGAAACATTGCTTGAACCAAGCATACCTTGCTTATAGGCCGTATTTTTAATCATATCTTCACCGGCTCCGCAGTCGCTTGTTACATATCCGTCAAAGCCCCAATTTCTTCTTAAAAGGTCAGTTAAGAGATATGGATTTGCAGATGATGGTTTATAGTTATATAAAAGCTTTCCATTTCTATATATTGTTGTAGCGTTATATGACGACATTACTGAAGCAGGCATTGCTTCTTCAGCTATATTTTGGAATACTTTTGTGTAGTAATTTCTAAAATTATATTCAGTCATTACTGATGAGCCGCCGCGGCGGTTCTTTTCGTTATTGTTTGCTGCAAAGTGTTTTAATGTTGAGATGGTTTTTAAATATTTTTCGTCATCTCCCTGCATTCCGTTAACAAATTGTATTCCCAGCTGACCTGTAAGGTAGGGGTCTTCACCGTAAGATTCTTCATTTCTGCCCCATCGTGGATCCCTTGCCATATTTACGGTTGGACTCCAATATGATAAGTCAGTATTCGGATTTTTGGCTCGTGCTTCTGTTGAAGTAGCATCGGCTACTTGAAATACCAAATCACGGTTCCATGTATTTGACATAGAAAGAGGTGAAGGAAAGCTGGTTGCTTTGCCTTGTCTTGCTACTCCGTGCAGAGCTTCTCTCCAATAATTATATGAAGATACACCGAGGCGCGGAATTTCAGATGCTTTGTATCCAATCTGTGAAACTTTTTCTTGAAGGGTCATTCTTGAAACTAAGTCAGCCGCGCGTTCTTCAAATGTGTAATTTGTATCAAGGTAGATTGGTGTTTCCTGATTTGGGTCAGTTGTCGGGGCCGGTGTTGCAGTTGGCAAGTTCGGGTCAGTTGTAGGCTTTGGCGTGGCGGTTGCCGCTTGACTGTTATATAGTTTTACATATATATAGTTTCCGCAGTATGTATTTGCACCTTCGCCAGTAATGTTAAGAGTGATAAGACCTTCAGCATCGGTTGTAGTCAAAGTTTGAGTAAATACATTAAAAGTCTCCCAGCCGCTGGTGTTAATATTGCTTATAGAAGCAATTTCTGTATCTCCGGCTTTTACAACAACTGCAGCGTTTTTCTCGCTGGCAACGTATAAGTCAAGTTTGTCGTATCCGGAATTTTTCAAGTTTACACTTGGCAATGTGAGAATCGCAATACTGTCGTCATTGGTTCTGAGATTATCCGGTCTTAAAATTCCGCCGTGTTCTGAGTCGGTAACAATATCACCCCTGTTGCCTTTAACGGTGATAGAATCTTGTCCAAAATTGAGCATTACCGAACCGTCAGAATTTTGGGTTACCGTTCCATAGTCAATGGCAGCTGTACTTACCTGGTTGTTTTCTGTGTTTGTATTATCTTCAATGCTGACTGCAGAAGCCGATATCGCTACGCATGACAATGCCATTGCCAATGTCAGTATTAAAGCAATACATCTTTTCATTTTCATAAAAATACCTCCTGTTTTTTTATTTTTATTTTATATTTTATACTTGTATTTTAACATCAATCACTGTATAATAACAGTCAAACAAATTATAGTTTTAGTCAATTATTGCTATGTAATGAGTATTTTTGGGCAGGCTTGAAAATGGTTCCATTTTATAAATTTTAAACGTTCTAAATAACTATAAAGCACCTTGAGCGTAAGTTAAGTTTTTATCAGCATTTGCACGAACATATTAATATAATATATATTTTTAATAAGGGTCAGCACATTAATATAGATACAAAAGATTATGTTTAAGCGCCAGTGAGTCTGCTATAATCTTCTCTGACACAGTTTATAAATATTATCGTTTGTTCAGTTTTCCCTTCAGACACTTTTAACAGAGCTTTTAAAAGTGTCTATAATATGTCTCTATGATAATATAAGGGAAGTAGAGGAGAACTTTATAAATATAATGATCAAAATTAATGTTTTTTAATGCGGATTAAGCTGCATAATGTTTGGAGCAAGTTGTGATATTTTAAATTGTTTCTAAATAAAATTATAAATAAAAGATAATTTTAAAATTAAAAGTGTTTATAGCAAACAGTTTTATAAGGCAGGATAATAGAAAAAACAGCTCTTAAATTTAAGCCGTTTTGGCAAAATTAAGAACTGTTCATATATGTTTTGATTCAATTTATTGTTTGATAACTATTTTTCTGCAGTTTATTTTTTAACATAAATATTGTTTGCTTAACTTATACCCAAATTTCATCTAAGCTTCCGAATGTGTAACCTTCGGATAAGATATATTGAATAAGACGATCGAGAACGTTTGCGTTATCAGATGAACATGCGTGAAGCAGCATTACTGCGCCGTCATGAAGATATGGCGCTATTTGCGTGAATGCTGTATCAGCTCCTTTTTGATTTGCAGTATCCCAATCTGAGTATGCAAAACTCCAGAAAACTGTTTTATATCCCATATCATCCGCAAGCTGAAGAGTACGGCTGCTGTAGCTTCCTTCAGGAGGTCTAATATAATTCATATTAACTCCAAACATTTCAGCAAATCTATTGGATAACTCTGAAATTTGATAAGCTGCGGATTCGGGAGAGACTGTCGGAAGGATAGGATGTTTAAAAGTGTGATTTCCTACTGTATAACCATAGTCCAGCATTCTTTCAACTAACTCAGGGCTTTCTTTTAGATAATCGCCTGTAATAAAGAATGCTGCGGGTATATTATATTTGTTTAAGACGTCAATAATTTGATTTGTGTATCCTTCCTCATAACCTTCGTCAAACGTCAAATAAATTTTTTTAGGTCTTGCGGTGTCTCTAAATATTACCTTATGATTTGAGATTAAAGAAACCACGCTGCTGTCTATCTCAGAATAGCCGGGCGCTTTTCTAAACCACCAATCGTTTCTGGTGTTATCTATATTGTAATACGATGAATAATCGGATATAATAGGTTTTGGTTCGGGAGAGGCTTTTGCCAGCGGCTCATAATCAGTTGAAGAAAACGCGTTTATCCAAGCTTTCATAGCCTTAAGCTCAGGAACCCAATAGACTTCGCCAACTTCATTAAGTTCTTCCAGACGTATGTAAGAGGAGCCGCATGCGTTATATACATCAATGCTTTTTCCGTTAAAAATCAGCCTAGTGTCATTCAATGTGTAACGTGAATATTGTATGCCGGTTTTTTGGGCCGGGAGCATAACGTTATCTATGCCGCTAATCTGAGTTTGATTATTTTCTGAAGTTTTTAAATCAAGATTAGCAGTGCGCGTTTCTTCATCCCAGCTCACGTCGAAACCATAGTGTTCCAAATCGCGGACTTTAACAACAATATATCCGGTGTCAGAAGCATATGCAGGTATAGGATAGTGGTTGATATATGCTGAAATATCGGTATATAATAAACGTCCGGTTACTGAATCAGCAGATACTGGGAAAGTATATACTGATGATGTAATGAATATCATAAAAGAAACTAAGAGCATACTGATTTTTTTCATAAGTACCACCTTTTATATAATGTTTAATATGTTTCCGCATAAAAAATGCGGGTTGTGTTTAAAATTTAATGATGTAAAAATATTTGCAGTTATAAAAATATTTTTATCTATACGAAGACTTCTGCTAACTTATTTTTTGCATTTTACAAGCAGCATCATTGGTCTTCTAAGCTCGTCCGACATTCCGGGAATATCCATCATTTCAGGCGGCGGAACCGCTTCCTGAACCGCCTCGAGCTGAAATCCTGTTTTTATTAAACCCATTAATATTTGGGTCAGAGTATGATGCTGTTTAGCTACTTCTTTACCTAAGAAGTTGGTTTGCCGCTCTCCTGTATAAAAATAATTGTCTATTGGCCAGTATTGAATACTGCCGTCAGAGCCATAAATCCATTCCTGATTTACGCTTCCGGTGAAAATCGGGTGCTCGATATTAAATATAAAAGTTCCGCCGGGTTTTAATGTTCTGTATACTTTTTTGTAAATCTCATCAAGGTCATTTATATAATGCAGAACGAGATTTGAAACTACGCAGTCAAATGTGTTTTTCGGATAAGAGAAGTTATCCAAGCCGCATACTTCATACTTGATTTTAGGGTCGTTATTTTTCTTTTTTGCTTCCCGTATCATGTTTTCGCTTAAATCAATACCCAAGATTTGTTTGGCTCCGTTTTCTGCCGCGTATTTGCAGTGCCAGCCATAACCACAGCCTAAGTCAAGAATAGTTTTGTTTTTCATGTCCGGAAATAATTCTTTTAACTGGTGCCATTCGCCTGCTCCGCCAAGACCTTTCCGACTTCGAGGCATTTTTGAATATTCTTTAAAAAAATCTTTGTTGTCATAAATATTATTCATTTTGTCTTTCCTTTTTTCAATCGGAGATTAAATATATCTCTTATTATAGTTTTTTAAGTTTTTTAGTGAAAAAATAACTCCGTTTGATTATTTAAATCTTGCACTGATATGAAACAGTCTGATAGTCTCGCTGCTAAGTTCACAATCACTGGTAAAACCATAACAGCCTTTATAGCCCATTGCTCACATTCGTGCAGTAGTTTTTTGAGTATCCTTTAGCACGGAAAATTTCTTTGTATAAAAATTCATTCAAGATACCCAATCGGGCAAATTTCAGTTCCTTCAAAATAATCATATCATAATTGGCATTGGACAAATCCAACATGCACCTATTTTTCAAAAATGAGAAAGAAAACAGAGTTTTTGGGGAGAGATAATCTCTGAAAATTCAGTTTTCAAAGATTTTATTATATGATTATCTAAAAGCATTGCGGTCAAATTTGCCTGTATATCCAGGCAGATAGAGTTGCATTTCTAATCATTTTGAAAAGTCACCTTTCAAACGCTTTAAGTGATATGCTATTTTTTATCTTTTTTATTTTTAATCTCATCTTTTCTGGCTCTCAGCATAGCCTCGGTTGCCTCTATTTCTTCTTCAGTTTTAAGCTGCGGAATAAAGCTTGACGCAACCTTTCCCTTGCCTCGTGTTCTTATATAGAAAAATCCAAAAATAGAGAATATTATTGCGCCGAGACAGTTAACCAACATATCTTTCATTGTGTCTATTAAGCCAATATCCAAATATGAACCGGTTATGGCATAATCCTGCGGAACACCGTTTATCGTTCCCGATATGACCGTTTTGGTAATATCTTTTATTATGATAGGGTCGTTTAACCCGCTGGGGTTCAGCAAGACAGAGGAAATGTTTGGAACATACCAGTCTTTTTGCATGTCGGTCAGAAAAAACTGATCCATTCCATATTCAAAAAACTCCCAAATGACGCCTATAGTCATGGAAAAGCAAAACGCCACAAACGCTACGAAAAGAGGAGACATATTGATATGAAAGTGCGGGTCCTGATTAAGAATATCTATCATAGCAAAACCTATAGCGGCCATCATAAATCCGTTTATGGTATGAAGGATTGTATCCCAAAGCGGAATTATTGTATAAAAGCTTTGAATTTCGCCTAAAATTTCGGCTGAAAAAATAAAAAACATTATTACGGCCTCAAGAGCAATAGGCAGTTTTATATTTAATTTTCTGTCCACAAATGATGGAATCATAAATAAAATCAAGGTCAGTACGCATGTAAAGACATTTGCATAGTTTTCCATAAAGAACTGTCTTACCATAACCAAAATGACCAAAATACTAAGTATAGTATGAATTATTTTTCTTTTATCCCGCTTCTTTTTAAGAGATACGTCTTCATTATTAATTCTTCGCATAATCTCTCCCCTTTTGAAATTACAAATATAGTCTAATTATATCAAGTTTAGTCATCAAAGTCAATTATATATATTTTACTGCCGGTAAAGATAAATTTTAAGACAAAATATAACTGTTTACTTTTATTGTTCCAAATGTTATAATTTATTTATTAAATTAATATGTTTGGTATTATATTAGTATGTAGATATATTGGGAGGGAAAGGATATGAGGCAAAAGATACAGAAGAAGATGTTTGAATTTTGTTATCTGCTGGAACTTTTAATTTCCTGCGTGATAGGTATAGCAGTTGTGATTTTAGGCGTCAGATTATTCCTTGAGATGATAAACCTCAGCGTGTTCAGCGGCGGGGATAAAATATTAGAGACTATTCTTGACAAGGCAATGATACTTGCTATCGGCGTAGAGTTTATAAAAATGCTTTGCCGGCATACTCCCGAAACAGTGGTGGAAGTTCTTTTGTTTGCGATTGCCAGACAGTTGGTTCTGGTTCATAAATCAGCTTTGGATATTCTTATTGAAGTGGCGGCCATTGCAGCGCTATTTGCTATAAGAAAATATTTATTGACCAAGCGCGATGAGAGGGAAAGCGTTGGTGATACTGGAAAGTCTAAATTAAACTTTTTTAAGAAAGAGGAAGAAGAGAACAAAAAAGTTGATATTCTATGATAATTTAAAATTTCGCCTGGCTGAATGTCAGGCTTTTTTATTAGATTTATTTTGTGTTTTAAATTATAAATGGGTGTCGGCGGAAGGTAAGATAATTCTATATTCTCAATAATGATACTGCTGCTTAGCGATGTAAACAAGATTTAAAAAATAACCTTAATGTTTGCATATTTGAATTATTGACACTATAGGAATATCAAGCAGCAGTAGTAGTTTGCCGCATTGAGTTTTTTATGTGAACTAAATAGTTGTGTAAAAACGGCACGCTATATATTATAGCATGCCGTTTAATATTTAAACTGTATTTATTTTTTATTCGATGGTGCGATAACTTTATAAACTAATGCCGCTAAAATTCCTCCGACCAGAGGAGCAACAATGAACACCCAAACCTGTGCCATAGGCAGGCTCTTTCCTGCAAACAGCATTATAAGCGCCGGTCCGAAACTTCTCGCTGGGTTTACTGAAGTGCCTGTGAATGGAATACCTAAGATATGTACCAGCGTAAGGGTAAGCCCTATTACTAAACCGGCAACAGCGGCGTTTTCTATTTTAGACGTAACGCCGATAATAGCTATGACAAATACGAATGTCAGGATTACTTCAACCAGGAATGCCTGCCACATTCCTATGCCAAGAGCGCTTGCTTCACCAAATCCGTTTTGACCCAAACCATTCTCGGTTCCTAAAAGTAAAGCTAAAATTGCAGCTCCGGCTATACCGCCTAAAAATTGTGAAATAAGATATCCGATATAATCGTTTACCGTCATTTTACCCGAAACCAGCATACCGGTTGAAACTGCCGGGTTGATATGACAGCCTGATACGTTTCCGATAGAATATGCCATGGCAACAATTGATAAACCAAAAGCAAATGCTATCAGTAATGTAGAAAGCGCCAGCGCGCTGCCGGTCATAACCAAATTGGCGTCACCAATCAGATTGTTGGCAGCAACAGCGCTGCCGCAGCCAAAGATGACCAATACGGCCGTTCCTATAAACTCAGACAAATACTTTCTCATTTTACTTCCTCCTCTAAAGTTTTATTTATTAATATATATTTAACTTACAGATGGTATTATACCATATTTTTCTAAGAAGTTCAATAAAAAAAGACGGCAATTCAGCCGTCTTTTGTTAAATTTGTATTACTTTTTATTCAATAATTTCAGCTTTTAGTCCAAAATGCTTGAATGCGGCTTCGAGCTGGTTGTCAACAATTACTGTAGTGTTCTGTAGCGCGTTATACAACTCTCTTTGTGTTGTTAAGTCAAGCACACCATATGGGAAGAGCTCCTGATTGTTTTGGAACTGGGCTACAGCGCTTTCGAGTTCGCTGTCAAAATACGGGTCATTGATGTTTCCGTTATACCTGCCCCAGACATTCAGTATCTTTTTAGCTTTGGATATATTAGCATCGCTATCGCCGGGATTATATATTCTGCTGTAATCAAAATCCTCGTAACCTGAATAATCAAACGGCACGGAACCATTCTCAACAACGGCGTCGGGCGTTATTCCTATTTTATCAATATTTTCTCCGCTCGGCGTCAGATAATATGCGGCAGTATATTTCATAGCTTCGCCGTCTTTTAATGAGACGCTGCTCTGAACTGTCCCTTTACCGTAAGTTTTTGTTCCAATCAAAACTCCAACTTCATTTTCTTTTATTGCGGCCGCTAAAATTTCAGAGGCGCTGGCAGAGTATTCATTTACCAATACAACTACGTCATTTTTCTGAGTTCTCTCATTGTTAGACTTGTATGTAATATCAAAAAGATCAACTTTGTGGTCCTCAGTAACGATTACGTTTCCATTCGGAACAAAGTAGTTTGCTACTTTTACCGCCTGGGTTATATAACCACCACCATTATCGCGGACGTCTATAATAATATTATTTATATTCTGACTGTCAGCCTCCTTAACGGCAGCGTCAAACTGGTCTGATGTATTGTCCATAAAACCATAGATTTTTATATACATAACTTTAGCTGAATTCTGTTCGTTCTGTTCATCGGGAGCGGAAACAATTTTATACGCCACAGATTGTTTCTCACCGATTTCTTCTCTGGTCAAAGTGAAGTACAAAACATCGTCGACACCTTCACGTAAAACTCCGACGGTCACAGGGGATCCAACCTGACCTCTGATATATTTCTGTGCAACTTCTATGCTAACGCCGAGAAGATTATTGCCGTCAGCGCTGTAGAGTATGTCTCCTGTCAGGATTCCGGCTTTAGCTGCCGGAGAATTTTCATATACTGAACCTACTATCAGGTTTCCGTTCGATTCATTAAATGTTATTCCAATACCGCCTACAGCTCCTTCAAGCTGTGAAATAAACTGTTCAAATTCTCCGCTTTTATAAAAGACCGAATGTTCATCTATTGAGCCTAAAATCGCGCTCATAACGGTTTCATAAAGTTCCGGATGCTGTTTTAATATCTCAAGCAGTCCTGCTTTATATAATGAGAGCTGGTTAACACCATCCTTAGCATAGACAGAAAGATAGTCTATAACCTGACTTACGTAATCAGATATAAATTCCCCGTTTTGAGACTGATCTGCAGGAGCCGCAGTCGAAACAGCTGTTTCAGGCTCGTCCGCCGTTACGGTTCCGCCAAATGGGAGAACCAAACAGGAGGCCGCTATCGCAGCGGCTAACAATCTTTTGAAATTTTTCATTTTATACCTCCTAAAATAATAAGGGGCAGAAAGCCCCCATAAAATTTATATTATATTGTAGTTACTGATACTATTCTATAACCGCCGCCGGCAAGAGTGGCTACTGTAACTTTTACATTCATATCCAAAAACCATGCAAGGGAACTAAGGTCCAGTTCTTCGCCATTGCTTCCGTTTTTGATATTCCCTCCAAAGGCAGGAATTTCAGTATATTCAAGCTGTGCGGCAATAGCAGTGTTTTCTTCATTCACAATTACAGGTTTTACATTTTTAAGAACGATTCCCTCATCTTTCCAGTCAGATAAAAACAGAACACCGGTATATGACGATAGGTTCGTTATTATCTTGTTTTCATCAAACGCAAAGGCCGGCATGGCTGAAACTATTATTAATGCGGCAATAAGCAGTCCTGCTGTTAGTTTCTTCATAAGCACCTCCTACATTTTTTCAGGGGCAGTAATCTTAAGCATATTCAGAACCCCTGCAATAACTTGTCTTGTGCAGTCAATCAATTTCATTCTGCAGTCACGCAGGTCTTCATCCTCAACGTTAACACGGCAGGCATTATAAAACGTGTGGAAAGCGGAAGCCAAATCCATAACATAACGCGTCATTTTTGACGGCTCCAAACTTTCAGCCGATATTCTTATCTCCTCAGGCAAATCGCTGAGCTTCTTTAATAAATCCAGCTCGGTTTCATCAGTTAAAAGTTCGGGCTTTATTTCGGCGTAAGGTTTGACGTTAATTCCCTCTTCACTCAGAAGTCTCAGTATTCCGCAAATCCTGGCGTGCGCATACTGAACATAAAATACCGGATTGTCATTGCTTTGTTCCTTTGCAAGGCTGAGGTCAAAATCCAAATGGCTTCCGGCGCCTCGCATATTAAAGAAAAATCTAGCCGCGTCAATGCTAACGTCTTCTAAGAGGTCGTTCAGAGTTATTGCCTTTCCGGTACGTTTAGACATTCTGACAATCTCTCCGTCCTGCATAAGACGGACAAGCTGCATAAGCACAATTTCCAGTCTGCCGGAATCAATTCCTACTGCTGAGAGCGCGTTTTTCATTCTGGCAACATGGCCGTGATGGTCGGCTCCCCAAATATTTATAGCAAGGTCAAAATTTCTGGTTTCAAGTTTGTTTATATGATAGGCAATATCTGCGGCAAAGTAAGTAGGTATTCCGTTTTGGCGGACAAGAACCTCATTCTTTTCCAGTCCCATCTTTTCACAGTTCAGCCAAACAGCGCCGTCTTCATCATAAGTATATCCGTTTTTGCGCAGACGTTCAATTGCAGACGTTACCTCGCCGTTCTTGTGAAGAAGGCTTTCTCTGAACCACACGTCATAATTGATTCTATATTTTTCCAAGTCAGTTTTGAGTGCTGATATATTTTTTTCAAGCGCATAATCTATCAAAGCCTGCTTGCGTTCATCTTCGCCGCAGTCCAGGTATTTGTCTCCATAAAGCTTTATAAACTCTTTTGCGTGTTCGGTTATGTCTCCGCCCTGATAACCATCTTCAGGGAATTCAATTGCATCCTCGCCTTTTAACTGCTGGATATAACGGGCACTGAGCGACTTGCCGAACTTTTCAATTTGGTTGCCGGCGTCGTTTATATAAAATTCACGCGTTACATCATATCCGGCGTATTCAAGCACGGAGGCCAAACAGTCACCGAGAGCTCCGCCGCGGGCGTTGCCCATGTGCATAGGACCTGTAGGATTTGCGCTGACAAACTCGACCATCACCTTTTTGCCTTTGCCGAGATCAATCTTTCCGTAATCACTGCCTTCTTTTTCGATAGATTCCATAGTTCTGTACAGCCAGTCAGGGGCAAGGTAAAAGTTTATAAATCCGGCTCCTGCAACCTCGATATCTTTTATATCTCCGGACTTGTCAATATTCGAGGTTATAGCGTCTGCAATTTTTCTAGGCGCGGTTTTGAGCTGTTTTGCCAAAACCATGGCTATGTTGCAGGCAAAATCTCCGTGAGATTTGTCCTTAGGCACCTCAAGTTTAGCAAGGCTGCTTATATCTATATTTTCATCGGTTTCAGGCAAACTGCCGTTTGATACGGCCTCTTTATAGCCTGCGCTGATTTTTTCGATTATTTCACTTTTTATACCGTCTATGATACTCATTCGGTTTTCCCCTTTGTAATCGTATATAGTTTTATTATTAAATATTTTCCGCCGACGGTTTTCTATTAAATTCCGTTTCGCATTTCAACACAGAAACATCAGAAAACCGGAGCGGACAACTAATTAATTTCAGATTTTGATTCCGTGACGCTGTCTGTTCTAACTGTAACCGTCATATTATTCTTTATAAAATTTTGGTTGTCGGCGTCTAAAAGATAATTCATATTGAGAGTTCCGCCGTTATCGCCAAAGTCAAAATTTATATTTTCGGTAGTTATTGCGGCGCCGACTTGTCCATACGGCGTATTTATCAGACAGAGACTTTTTTCACCTGTCAGATAATTCATTTTTGAAGTATAACGTCCGCTTCTGCGAACGCTCACGTTACCGTCGCTGACTTTTATGGTAGTGGTCGTATCTTCAAAACCGGTCATGTCGCTTTCATCATAAATTATATATATTTTATTGTTTCTGATAGCATACTTGCCGACTGTATCGAGAGCAATTGTCTCCTGCTCACCGTCTAACTCCTGGTTTGTGCGTATGGATATAACTGCATTGTTTTCCATATTTTCACCTCTCAGTATTTTTCTATATCAATTTTTGCAACGTCGCCCTCAATTTTTTTAGAGAGAAAAAGGCTTCCGAGTTCTTCAAATCCGTGAACTGTGTCGCTGACATAATATTTTGCACCGCCAATCTCATTGCTGCCGGACAGAAGTCTGTGCATTTCCATTATCCTCTTAGCCTCACCGGCCGCAGCGGCGCCTGAATCAATCAAGGTCACGCCGTCCCCAACCACATCTTGTATTGTCTTTTTCAGCAGAGGATAGTGGGTACAGCCCAGTATAATGGTGTCAACATCATTCTTTAGCATAACGTCAAGATATTCCTCCGCAAGCATTCTCGCTATCTTAGAATCAGAATATCCATTTTCTACCACCGGAACAAACATAGGGCAAGCATTAGATATGACTTTTATTTCGGGATTTAAGTTCCCGATTTTTTCGGAATATTTTCCGCTGTTTATTGTTCCGCTGGTGCCTAAAACTCCAATGCGTCCGTTTTTGGTAGCATTCACTGCCAATTTTGAGGCAGGTTCCACCACTCCGATAATATCGGTGTCGTATTCTGTTGTGATATGCGGAAGGGCGGCGCTGCTGGCGGTTCCGCAGGCTATGACTATAAATTTTATATCAAATTTTCTTAAAAAATTTATGTCTTGCCGCACATATTTTACTATAGTAGCGGAGCTTCTTGTGCCGTACGGAACTCTTCCGGTATCGCCGAAATAAATTATGTTTTCATTCGGCATTATCTTCATGACCTCGCGGACACATGTAAGACCTCCTAGACCGGAGTCAAAAATACCTATTGGTCTATTATCCATTATATATCACCTTATTTATTGTTTTTGTCTAGGGCGTAATTTATAAGGTTGTCAAGCAGTTTAAAGTTGCCGACACCGCTCTTTTCCCACATTTTAGGGTACATACTTATGGAGGTAAAGCCTGGGAGAGTGTTTATTTCGTTTAATCTGACTGTGCCGCTCTCTTTGTCAACAAAAAAGTCAACTCTAGACAGACCGCCGCATTCGCATATTTTATACGCTCTTATCGCATAGTCTTTGAGTTTGGCTTCAACGTCTTTGGTCACATTGGCAGGTATGGTTATTTTGGAACTGCTGTCATTATACTTAGCATCAAAATCATAAAACTCATTAGCCGGAGCAATCTCACCAATATTTTCGGCAACCATAGGGTCTGTGTTTCCTATGACCGCGCTTTCAACCTCGCTTGCGGCAACGAATTCCTCAATTAGAACTTTACTGTCATGTTCAAAGGCGAGATTCACACCTTCGATAAGCTCTTCTCTGTTATGCGCCTTGCTGATACCCACAGATGAGCCTGCGTTTGAAGGTTTTATAAAACAAGGGAAGCCCAGTTTTTCTTCAACATTTTTTATCCAGTTATCATTTGAAATATCCGAGGTTCTGACGGTAATCCAGTCTGCTTGGGGTATCCCTGCTTCTTTAAACAGAATTTTAGCCACGCATTTGTCCATACATACAGCGCTGCCTAGAACTCCTGAGCCAACATATGGGATGCCGGCAATTTCAAATAGTCCCTGTATCGTTCCGTCTTCGCCGTTTTTGCCGTGGAGAACAGGGATAATAACGTCTGTTTTTATATTTTCAATGTCTCCATTATTTTTAAATCTTAAAAGCCCTTTATCGCCGCGCGATGGAGAAATGATGGCCTTGTCATATTCTCCGGCCGGCAGAGTGGATATTTCAGACGTTGGTTTATCAAAATAAATCCAGTTTCCTTCAGTATCAATAAAAATCTTATGTATATTATATTTGGCAGTATCAAGAGAGTCAATAACCGTAGCGGCGGATATCTTGCTGATTTCATGTTCGCTTGACACGCCGCCGAAAATGACGCATACGTTTAATTTTTCCAAATAAATAACCTTCTTTCCAAAAAGTTTCATGTTATTGCGGATTTGACAGCCGCAGCACTAAATATCTATTTTAACATATTTCGCGATAATTTCAATAGGTATAATTTATAAAAATATGTTAAAAATCTATAACATGATATAACTTATGGAAGAATAGGAAGTTTATTACATTAAAATTTTAAAGAGCAAAAGTTTTAGGAGGAAGAATTATGCCAAAAGTAAATTTGATGAGAGTATTCGGAGTTATCTGCGCTGCCGCGCTGGTTCTTGTCACAGCAGTTTCTTATATTTCGTGGCAGGTCAACGATATTGAGGATAGTGTGCTCAGATTACATATCGTTGCAAACAGTGACTCAGATGAGGATCAGGCGCTTAAACTTAAGGTTAGGGATGAAGTGGTGGACAGATGCGGATTTTTGTTTGAAAACTGTGTTTCCGCGGAACAGTCAATCAAAACCGCCGCTGATAATATAGGATTTATAAAATATGTTGCTGAGCAGGTCATAACCGAAAATGGTTATAATTATGATGCCGACTGTCAGGTTACGCAGTGTTCTTTTCCCACAAAACAATATGAGCGGCCGGGAGATAGTGTGGTATCACTTCCAAGAGGGGAATATAATGCGTTAAACATAAAAATAGGCGCCGCCAAAGGGAAAAATTGGTGGTGTGTTATGTATCCTCCGCTATGCTTTGTTGACGGGGTTGCAAGCGTTCCGGATGAGACGGACGAGCTTTTAAAATCCCAGCTGACTGCGTCTGAATATGAGCTGATAACCGAGTCAGACCGTCCGGAAATAAAAATAAAGTTTAAAATTGCGGAACTTTTAGGCGGACAGCAGGACTGAGCCGGCGTTCATAATATTTAACTATTGATATTTTTCACCCAATATGTTATAATTTACTATATTTCTGCGGGGTGATACTGATGAAAAATATTAAATACAGACTGGCGAATTTGTTAGGTCTTAATACTGACGCGTCTTTGTTTGAAATAAATCATGATGAAATACAAAAAACAAACCTATTGTTTTTGCAGCAGATTTCTTTTACATCGGGTTTAATTATGCTGCTGCTTTATCTTGTTAGTTTAGTTTTGCCGTCTATAGCCGATTTGAGAATGACTTATTTTATGGAATTTTTAGTTTCGGCAATTATATTTGTTTTAACCTGCGTGGCTTTTGACGCACTGCTGCCGTATTCGCTTGTGCTGACATATTTTTTGACGTCGGTGATAATGGCGTATGGCGCGATAGCCGGGATTTATCAAACTCCGGAAGGCACTGCAACGGCTTTTATTGTTTTGATTTCGTTTTTGCCAATGCTTATATTTGATAAACAATCCCATGTTCTGCCTTTTTCGGTGGTTTTATGGCTGCTTTTCTGTGGTGCGACATTTATGCTTAAAGATTTTAAATATTCTTCATTTGATATATTGAATTCTTCCGCAGGACTTTTAATGGGTATCTTAATAAACGCTAAGATATTTAAAATAAGAATAAGCGGAATAAACAGCAGCAGGATTTTGGCAAGGCAGACACAGGTTGATGAACTCACGGGTCTGCCTAACTATAAAAAGCTGCTTGAGGATTTGTCGGGAAAGAACGATACGAGGATTGCAAAATCTCTCTGCAGTTTGGCTATTATTGATATAGATATGTTTAAAGAATACAATACAAAATATGGACGGGAAATGGGAGATAAATGTCTTAGAAAAATAGGTAATTGTATGCTGAAGATTTCTGACCCGGGTGAACTTATCGTCTACAGGTATGGCGGAACAAGTCTTGTTGCCGTCAGTCTCATACATGATTATAAGGGAATACAGCGGGTGTGCCAGGGCTTGTCCGTCCTTATAAAGGGTCTTAATATTGAGTTCCAGGGAACTGAGGAAGAAAAGATTACAGTAAGCTGCGGTTATACCGACGTTGTGGAATGCGAGTGCGACGAGTTTGAGAAGCTTCTGGACATGGCTGGCGAAGCTTTGCAGCAGGCTCGCAAAGACGGAGGAAACTGCAGCGTCGGCTACTTACAGGTAAAAGCGCTTAAGGAAAGTTAATTTATAATATGCGGAATATAATAACATAATTTGGGTGAAGCTGTTTGATTCATATGAACTTATTGGTTGGTGAATTGAACAGCTTTTTGTGTATGAAAAAATAATTTAAAAAGACAGCGTTTGGTTAAAAATGTATTTAAAATAGTTGAAATTTGTGGTGTTGCTTTTTAATAAATACAAGTTGTCTTGAACTCTGTTAGTTGTGTTTTTCATTTAAAAATTGGAATTATAGTTGTCGTTTTTAATAATAGAATTCTATATTTTAGTAAATATTTGTTAAAGGGGGGGGTTGTTATGAAATTTAAAAACCTGTATACTAATGAGGTATATAAAGAAAAGCAATTGCTGGCTGATAATTATGAAAAAGTTGTTGATAGTAATAATGACTTTACAAAGGTTATACTTAAAATAGGCGGATTTTGCTTTTTTATGCTTTTTATTACGTCTATGTTTATACCATCATATTACAATCTGAGAATTGTATATTTTAGCGTATTTTTGATTTTAGCAGCTTTTTATCTTTTGATTAAACTTCGTGAGAAGTATGTTGGGATTTGGAGCATTTACGTCGTTTTCACAGCTGCGGTTGTATGTTTCACTCTAACAGGCTCTTTTATTACCCCAAATGATATTGGGGTTATGGTTTTGGCGCTTTTACTTACATTTCCTATTATTGTACTTGATAAATCAATTAGAATAATACTTACTGAGTTTTTTTTCTTGGTATTTTATATTAGCATGATTTATTTACATAAAGCGCCGTCGCTGGTTATTGATGAAATAGTTAATTCAATTTTTTCTTTTGTGTTAGGAGTTACCTTAGGTGAATATTTTAGAATCGTCAGACTAAAAAATTTTGAGCTTGAAAGGCAAGCTCATATTCGTGAAACGACAGATGTTCTTACACAGCTTTTTAATAAGCGTAAACTTTTTGATTTTTTTATTGAATATGAGAATGGTGTTTATAAAGAACCAGTTACAGCTATGTCGATACTGGATATTGATGACTTTAAACTATATAATGATACTTACGGACATCAGACCGGAGATGATTGCCTTAGACAAATCGGGTTATGTTTAAAAAAATTAGAAGGGATTTATCATTTAACTTTTTATCGATACGGAGGTGAAGAATTTGTAGCGGTTTTACATGATCCTGATATTGCGGATATAAGCAGTGTGTTCGAAAAAATAAATCAAGCCGTTCGGAATTTAAATATTTCACATTCTGCTGTAAGTAAAGGTGTTGTTACTGTTAGTATTGGAGTGGTACCTATAAAATATAATTGTAAACCAAATTTTGAGCAATTGCTTGATAATGCCGACAAAGCGTTGTATTCAGCAAAACGAACCGGAAAAGATAAGACTGTAATATTTTGTGATGATTTTAATGAACCTGATATTCATGGACATTACAGCAAAGTTCATACATAAAAGTTAAAAATATAAGTTATAAAATGTTTTAAAAATGAAAATTCTGTAAATTTACGGTTACATGGTCAAATATATCAATAGATAACTAAGTATAAATATAAAAATAACTTTATATAAAAAATAGAAAAATGATATATTTAAAGTATAATATAATAGTCAAGTGAATATTTTTATAATAAAATTTGCGGCTGAAATAAATTTCAGCCGCAGTTTATTAATTTAGGCGTTTAATAAATGTATAAGAATTAGAGCGCCGCAGAGGTTTAATCGACCTAATAAAGTATCTTTATTTTCCAAATAAAAAATTGGTTCTTATTGTTTTGTTTAATTTATATATATAAACTATGATGCTAAAACTCTAATTATTATTTAATAAAATCTAAAATTTATCCGCTGCCGGCATGTCTTGCTGTAGTTTTTGCAGAGTAAAGTCCAATAAGTAGATGACAAATTATAAAAAGACTCTTGTTAGAAAAACAGAAAATAATCTGAAATAGTAAGTTTTTTAATTTATTTTATATGAATATTTGATGTACATGATTAAAATAACATAACAAAAACCATAATAAAGGATTGTAAACAGGCAATTGACAACGCGTAGGTATTTGTAATACATAATAAAAATTTGGTAATACTAATATTCGGTTAACACTTTATTACAAATCAAGCAAAATTGACACAAAATAAAAAAAGGTGATATAATATAAGTTAAGCTCTGTACTTATTTTAGGAAAATTCTGGATGGTGCAGAGGTATATTTATTTTGTGAAACATGTAAATTCAGAGTATTATTCAACTTAAATTTATATATAGAGGATGAAGAGAATGATTCAGCATATTAAAAACGGTGTGGATTTCAGATTAATTCCGGCACAAAAGTTTAAAACAAATGTTATCAGTGTTTTCTTTAATATTCCGCTTTCAAAAAGCACGGTGACAAAAGCGGCTTTGCTGCCGTCTGTCATGAAAAGAGGAACAGAAAAGCACAAAACCATGAATGAGATATCAAAATACCTCGACGAATTGTACAGCGCAACTTTGCGTGCCGGTATCAGGAGCAAGGGCGACGGCGAGGTTATATACTTCACTGTTGAGTATATAAGGGATAAATTTATAGGTGAGAACCTGACACAAAAGATTGTGGACTTGCTGAAAGAATTTATATTCTGTCCGCTTGCAGGCGATGATGGTTTTGTTGAAGAGTATCTAAACGGAGAAAAAGAAAATTTAAAGAATGCTATTGAGGGGCTTATAAACGATAAAAAGGAATATGTTGAGGTTAAGTGCCGTGAAGCTATGTTCGGAGGCGAGGGTTACGGTATGTTTGAAGCCGGTTTTGCTGAAGAACTGCCGAATATTACCTCCAAAAACTTATATGAGTTTTATAAGCATATTATAAACGATACAAAAGTCGATATTTTTGCCAGCGGAGATTTTTCGGACGAAACTGTGGAAATGCTGAAGACGGAGCTCGCCGGAGAATTTGAGCCTAGAGATTCAGGCTATGTTAAGACTAAAATCGCTGTTCCGGAAGGAAAAGAAATAAACAGAATAGTTGAGGAAATAGCAGTTGTTCAGAGTAAGCTTTGTATTGGGTTAAAGTGTGGTATAGAACCTACAAGCAAAGAATATTATGCGCTTATGCTCGGCGGATGTATTTTCGGCGGCAGTCCGTTTTCAAAACTGTTTACCAACGTTCGTGAAAAATTGAGCCTTGCATATTATGCTTCTGTGAGAACAGAGAGGTTTAAGAGCACAATGTTTATCAGCAGCGGCATTGAAACTGACAAATATCAGGCGGCCTATGACGAGATACTGGTTCAGTTTAATAAAATGAAAAGCGGTGATATAACTGACAGCGAGGTAGTGAATTCAAAGCTGTATCTGACTAATGGTTTCAACTCCATGAAAGACGGTTTGAGAACAATGGAAGACTATTATTTATCTCAGGCGATTATGGATAATAAGGGCGAGATAGACGACCTGATAGAAATGACCAATAAGGTTACTAAAGAAGAAATTGTTGAAGCTTTCAACAAGGTAGAGATAGATACTGTGTATTTTCTTAAAGGCTGTGCAAGTGACGGAGGTGACGAATAATGGGAGGATACAATATTGAAAGACTGTATAGCGAGAACTTAGACGAGGAAATGCTTTTTGCAACGCACAGCAGCGGGCTTAGAGTTTATGTGTTCCCGAAAAAGGGGTTCAGTAAATATTACGCTATTTATGGAACGGACTATGGATCAACCGATAGAGAGTTTGTTGTTCCGGGAGAGAATCAGACCACTGTAGTGCCTGACGGAATAGCTCATTTTCTTGAGCACAAGATGTTTGAACAGCCTGACGGCAGCAACGCATTTGACAGTTTTGCGCTGACAGGGGCTTCCAGCAATGCGTTTACAAGTTTTGACCTGACAGCTTATTTGTTCAGCTGTACTGATAAGTTTTATGAGAATTTGGATATTTTAATTGATTTTGTAAATCATCCGTATTTTACTAAGGAAAATGTTGAGAAAGAACAAGGAATAATAGGTCAGGAAATAAAAATGTATGACGACGATCCTGGCTGGAGGGTGTTTTTTAACACGCTTACCGCGCTTTTTCATAATAACCCTGTAAAAATAGATATTGCCGGAACTGTTGATAGTATTGCTGAGATTGACGATGACGTTTTATATAAATGCTATAATACTTTTTACAATCCCGGAAATATGATTTTGGTGCTGGCAGGAGATATAGAAATTCAAAAGGTTTTAGAGAGCCTTGATAAGCATATCAGCTCCGACAGAAATTTGGGAATCATTGAAAGACCTAAAATTGCTGAGCCGGAAAGCCGTGTGAAAGAGTTTACTGAGCAGAAGCTGGTTG